>CALPYF020000023.1 GCA_943327755.2 Deinococcus hopiensis KR-140 | reverse complement strand
GGGCTCCAGTTCAATCAGCAGCTGGTCGAACTCGGCAGGACTCAACCCCACCAGCCGTTCAAAGGACCGCCCCCTGGATTTCAGCTTCTCAAGCCGCAACACCCTTGAACCTACCGCTCCGACCTCTACTGCGCAACAGGTCTTGAGATCATCCGGGCGCTCACGGATCAGCCGGTGAAGATGTTCAATGAGGACCGGCCGTGGTTGAGAGTGATGCGGACGTTATCCAGGGACAACGACCGGTTCCGTGACGTTCTGGAAATGAATGACCCCGCCCCTGCGTACGCTCACCTGTCGCACGTTGTCCTGGGTGACGACAGTGGGTGGCTGAGTGCCGAACTCATCTTGGAGGACCTGCACCAGCTGGCGCTCCAGACAGACCTGACGCTGTTGCTGGCGTATCTCGCCAGCGTGCACTTCGACTCGCTGGCCTTTCAGAACCGTCCGGCCATTCCCAATTCGCTGTTCTTCGCCGAGGAGGCCAATACGGTCGTCCGCGAGTATCTCCGCAGTGGGGCCGGGTTTCTGGAGCAAGCCACCGGACGCGACCCGATCAGGGCGACCGAACAGGTCATCGCCCAGGCTCAGCAGTATGCGGATAGTCGGCGGTACTGGATTCCGCTGACCAGGGAGGCTCTGGAGGGCGTGCGGGAGGCCAAGGCGTGATTGAGGTGGTGAACAAACGCAGCGGGCGCGGCGGGGTGTACATCGGGCGGCCGTCGCCGCTGGGCAATCCGTTCACGCATCTGGAGGCGCGGTCGCGGGCGGAGGTGCGGGTGGGGAGCCGGGCGGAGGCCATTGCGAGGTACGGGTCGTGGCTGGATGAGCAGTTGGCCGCGGCCACGCCGGCGCGAGCGGTGTACGAGCGGCTCTTGAGTCAGGCGCGGCGGGGTGACCTGACACTGGTGTGCTGGTGCGCGCCGCTGAGCTGCCATGGTGACGTGCTGAAGGCGCGGTTGGAGCGGGACCTGGCGGTTCGGGCAAACGGCTGATTTCGCAGGGTTTTCATCGTGCCAGTGCGGCTTTTTGCTTGATTTGCCATCATAAAACGTGGTAAACTCTGAGCAGTTCGGGGATGCAAGACCCCGGACGAAGGAGCCATACCCATGCTGACCCCCACCACTGTCACCCCCCGCCTCGGCCCCGCCCTCCTGCGCGAGATTCCCCGCTTCTTCAGCGGCTTCCCCGCCGCCATTCAGGAACTCCTGCAAAACAGCCTGCGCGCCAACGCGACCGACATCCAGTTCACCCTGAGCGTCCAGACGCTCACCATCACCGACAACGGCGTCGGCCTGGACGACCCCCAGATTCTTATGACCGCCGCCCAGAGCGGCTGGGACGACACCGTAGTCGAACCGGCGGGCCTGGGCGCCCTGTCAGTGCTCAACCCGGCCTTCAGCGCGGCCGTCACCTACCGCTCCCGCGACTGGCAGTTCACCCTCACCCCCGACGCCTTCCAGAACGCCGAACCCACCCCCGTCGAGGCGGCCCAGTCCATTCCCGGCTTCCAGGTCACGCTGCACCTGCGCGAGCCCCTCACCGAGCCTGCCTTCCTCGCCACCCTCACCGCCCGCCGGGGCTACGCCCCCGCCCGCGTGTCCCTCAATGGGCAGGACGTGCCCCCCACCGCGCCCACCGGCACCCGGGTCGAGACGCCCATTGGGCCGGTGTACCTCGCGCGCCGCACCTACGGCGCCGCCCTCCCTGCCACTGCGGTCTGGGAACACTTCCCCCTCAGCGCCCAGGCGCTCCTGACCCGCCTGCGGGAAGTCAGCACCCCACTCGTGCAGGCCGCCGTCTCCCGCTACGACCTGCTGATCCTACTAGACCCGGCCTGCGGCGTGCGCCCCAAACTGCCCGACCGCAACGATCTGCTGGACGACGACACCCTCCGGGCCGCCGCGACCGCCCTCGCCGCAACGCTGCACGACCACTTCAACGCGGCGCTCAGCGCCATGATCCCCACCCTGGGCGCCCCCTTCATTCCCGAAGCCGAGCACCGCGCCGCGACCCACTCCCACGACTTCGCCACCCTCGCCGCATTCCGCCAGCTTCACGGCTACCTGCCCAGCACCCTCAGCCGCGCCGGGGACTTCTGGTACGACTACGCCTACGACTCCGAGGACGACTCACGCGGCGACATGTCCCGCGACTGGGTCGCCAGTACCCAGCCTCTCCTGCGCACCCTCTACACGACCGAGAACGCCCTACTCAACCTCCTGCGGGCGCACCAGCCGAACGCCGGATGGCCCTACGGCAGCAGCGAAGCCAGCGGCGACCCGATCACCGTCACGGTCGGCACCGTACGCCCCGTGATCACCCGCCAGGACGGACTGGTGGGCCTGACCGATCACCTCACCGTGCAGGGCCGCCCGGTGCCCGCCGCCGTGCACGTCATCGCCGGAGCGGACACGGAGGACGCCCAGCAGTACGCACTCGTGCTGCGCGGCACGCCCGAGGAGGCCGAGGACTTCCTGCGCGCCCACCTCGCGGACGTGGGCGGCCTGCTGATGATGGCGCTGGACGACCACTGCGAAGTGCGCGACGCCGAACTCACGGACGAGCACGACACCCTCTACGCCGCCGACATGGGCGCCATGATCCTGCACGACCTGATTGACACGTTCTTCCCCGAACGCGCCCAGGCCCAGCAGGAAGTCGAGCGGCTGCGCACCGTCAACGGCCGCCTCGCCACGGCCCTGAGCGCTCTCAAAGGCGTCACCCCGCTGGACGCGCCGCTGGGGGACCTGTTCGCCGGGCCCGTCACGATCATCCAGGCGACCATCAGCACCCACGAGACCCGCATCACCGAACTCACCGCCGAACACCAGCTTGCCGCTCAGATCAGCGCGCCCCCGCAAGCCGCTTAAGACGAGGAGGGGGGCAGCCTGTGAGGACTGCCCCCTTTACGTCGGTTCAACCTCCTGATCGAGGTCCAACACGGCCCAGTACCGTGAAGTCCCATCGAGCATGACGCCGCAATTGGCGCAGTTGCCATCAGGTGTGATGCCTGCCCGCTCCGCGGCGACCTTCACGGCGCTCAGCAACTCACTCTGCACCTCACAACCAGGCGCCGCGTCAGCGAGCGCCATGACCAGAAAACTTGTTTCGGGGGTGATCCCCTAGACTGGAAAATGGACGTGGACGCCCTGGCGTGGCCGCTGATGGATCAGGTCCATCGACCGGTCATACTCACAGACGTTGGTGTAGCGATATTCATGCTTATGAGTTCGACGGTGATACTTGACCACGACACCGTACCGCTCGACCCGCCATACGCGGCGGGATCCGCGGTCCACCCTGACTGGATCAAAGCCAGGCAAGCGGCCCAGAGCGGGCCAAGGACCCTTATCGGTCGGCACCCACCCGTCGCGCTCCAGGCGAGACAGGTACAGCATCAGCCACGGCAGGAGCAGTGGGCGGCGGATCAGGTGTGAAGGAATGCCGTAGAACTCGCCTTCAAGCCGAGGGTGAGGGAGCAGCGGCGCCTCGGTCAGTGCGAAAAGTGGCGCGGGGGTCAGCAACTGAGCCACTGAATCGGATCCGGGTGGGGTGCTGGCCATCACCGCTCATCGTACGTGACACCGCACTATTGGCAGTGAACCGGAACGTTCCTCCGTATCGTGAAGTGGTCATGTCACCCTCCGAATTCCAACACCAGACCGAGCAGGGGCAGGACGGATGAGCCTGACCTCGTACCTGCGGATGAATGCGGAGGCGCGGCAGCAGGTCAGCGCGGCCCTGCGCAAGGGCCGCCGTGCACCGCCCGCCCTGCCGATCCGCGCGGAGCCGCTGGGCCCCCGGCACGGGCTGGTGGGCACCGCGTTCGACTACCTGCTGCGGTCGCTGCTCATCCGCGCGCACGCGGGCCGCACACTGGTGCACGGCGGGAGCCCCTGCCTGGCCCTACAGACCGTACCGGACTTCCTGGGTGACGACACCCGCCTGAATCAACTCTGGGACGCGCACCAGATCCGCGTGGCCTTCGAGGCCGGGCAGCGGGACCTCACGCCCGAGGTGGCCCGGGCCTGCCTGACGCTGGCCACATTCGACGTGACGTACCGGGTCAGCGGGTACCACCACCTCGCCGGGGTGGTGCACGGCGAGGACGTGCAGGATCTTCTGAATCTCGCGGCGATCGTGCCCCTCGAGTCGTTCCAGGCCGAGCGGCGGCTGCTGCTCAATCCGCTGTTCGGGGCGGGCGCGCGGGTGGGCGGCGCGGACGCGGACCTCCTGATCGACGGCACGCTGATCGACGTGAAGACCAGCCTGCACCTGAAGGTGCGGAGTGAGTACCTTCAGCAGCTCAGCGGGTACCTGGCCCTGGCGCGCCTGGGTGGCGTGCACGGCGCTGGAGCCGAGCCCATCGAGCGGCTGGGCGTGTACTTCGCCCGGCACGGTCTGCTGCACGTCTGGACGCTGGAGGACCTGTACGCGCCCGGGCAGTTGGACGCGCTGACCGCGTGGTTCGATCAGGA
The DNA here is from genome assembly GCA_943327755.2 of Deinococcus hopiensis KR-140. Classification (GTDB taxonomy): domain Bacteria; phylum Deinococcota; class Deinococci; order Deinococcales; family Deinococcaceae; genus Deinococcus; species Deinococcus hopiensis_A. The sequence goes on along the minus strand of CALPYF020000023.1, from coordinate 62,970 downwards.
CTGGTGGGCGATCCCGCTCGACCCCGCCCGGCCGGCCCGGCTGCGCGTGACCGGCCAGCGGGAGCCGGGGGAGGACCCCTGGACGGTCGTGCGCGGGTACCAGGCGCTGCCGGGGCCGGACGCTCAGGGCGCGGCGCGGCTGGCGCTGTGGCAGCGGCACCGGGGCACGCCGCAGGCCATCCGGTCAACCCTGATCGCGCGGCGACCGGCGCGGGCCCTGCTGGGCGAATCAGCCGACGAAGCGGACGTGTGGGTGGTGGCGGCGCTACTCGGCGCGTGTCCGGCCACGGCCGCACCGCTGACGTTCCTGGACGAGCACCTGCAGGACCTGACGGCCGTGCAGCGGGTCCTGAGTGCCTCGAGGCACACGGACGCGTGGTGGACCGGGCAGCAGGACGACCTGCCGGCGCGGGTCAGGCGCGTGGCCCGGCGCGTCCGGCGGACGCTCGACACGTCGCCCGACCCGGCGGCCGCCGAGGTGCTGGCGCAGCTGCTGCCCTGCCCGGCGCCGCTGGAGGACCACGTACCCGTCACGCGGGCGGCGCAGGCCGCGGTGCGGGCCCTGGTCGCCGGCGGGCGGGTGCTGAAAGACGGGCGGCTGGTGCAGCGCCTGGATGTGGCGCAGCGCTGCGTGATCACGTCCGGTTCGTGACGGGCGCTCAGGTTCGCTACAGTCCAGGTATGGCCACGCCTGACGGAAAACCTCGCGTCTTCATCTCGTACTGCTGGGAGAACCCCGAGACCGTGAGGCGGGTGCATGAGTTCGCCGACTTTCTCGATGCCAACGGCATTCACCTGGAGATGGACAGGTACCTGCCGGAGGGCGCGAGTCTGTACAAGTTCATGGAGTCGATGGTGAACGACCCGGGCGTCGACCGGGTGCTGTGCTTCATCGACCGGGCGTACACGCGCCGGGAACAGGAAGGGGAGGGCGGAGTCAGCGTCGAAACCACCATCATTTCACAGGACGTCTACGATCAGGTCAGCAAAACCGGCCGTCCTGTGCGGTTCATTCCAGTGCTGCTGGAACACCCTGGTGAGGGGGAGCGGGCCGTGCCGGTGATGTTCACCACGGCCAAACAGGTGTGGATGACTGACGCCGCGACGGATGACCAGAACAAGGTGCGGCTCCTGAACCTCTGCGCCGGACAGCCCGAATACGCCCGGTCGCAGTCGGCCAAGCTGCCGGCGCACCTGCGGCCCGGTTCTGTGGCGTTCGACTCGCGGGCGTCCGGTCTGGCCACGCTGGTGCAGACGCAGTTGCAGCAGGACCGCCCCCAACGCGCCCTGGTGAGCTTTCAGGATTACCTCGACGCCCTGGCGGGCGCGTTCGAGCGCTTCAACCTGGACGTCGATGCGGGCCACTACCACCACAACCGGACGCAGCAGATCGGCGAACTGGTCGACGAGCGCGCGGCCGTGATGACGGAGTACGCCGAGACACTGGACGCGGTGCTGCGCAGCGGGGACAGCGCGCCGGTGGATGACCTGCTGGACTTCTTCGCGCGGCTGCTGCGGCTGAATTTCAGCCACCGGGCCAGTCTGGTGACCAAGGATGTCAGCCGAGTCTTCTCCCGGGAATTCTTCACGGTCGCGGTGGCCTTGCTGATCCGGCGGCGCCTGTACACAGACGTGCCGGTGCTGCTCACCCACCGCTACCCGGGGCCAGGCTTCAAGGCGGGGTACGACCGGCTGTGTTACGGGCCCGAGGATCTGGGGCACGGGCACGTGACCGAGGCGTGGCAGCAGGGGGTGAGCCGCCGCCTCTGGGAGCGCGCCGGCCTGAGCCTGCCTGAAGCGGTGCAGGCTGAGGTGGTGCTGGTGCTGTTCGAGGGCCCGACTCAGGATGGGTTCGGGTGGGGCCTGGACAATGCGGCGCTCTGGCGCGGCGTCGAGTTGCCGCTGTTCGCGAGGGCCGAGTCACCCAGGACGCTGCGACCCCTGTCTGAGATCTTCGGGCGCTCTATCGTCAGGCTGTTGCCGCGTTGGGAGATGCGGAAAGACAGCCCTGAGCGGATGGTGACGTGGTCCAATCTCCTGAAACTCAGGGATCTGCGGGAGCTTGTCGAGAGCGAGGTGGAGCGGGCGCACAGGGGGACCCATCCCGAGTAAAGAGCTGCTGTGAGTGGTTCTTCATGGTGAGCGTAGGTTGAGGCATGCACAGTGCTCCACGCCGTGCCTGACGCACAAAACGCCATTTCTCCGCTTGATAAATCACCATATTACGTGGTAAACTTTCGTTAGTTGGAGGTGGCAAGACCTCCAGCGAAGGAGTTCCCACGATGGCCTACACCAAGCCCACCACGCCCGCCGAGAAAGCCGCCGCCCGCGAGGCCTGCGCCGCCCGCGCCGACCAGTTGCGCACCCAGATCGACGCGCACCTGACCCAGCTGTGCACGCGGCTCGACGGGGGCCTGAGCGACACGTTTCACGCCTGGCTGCGAACCGCCACGCTCTTTCACACGTACAGCCTGAACAACCAGCTTCTGATCATGATGCAGGCGCCGGACGCGCGGCGCGTCGCGGGGCTGCGGGCGTGGGCCGGCGCCGGGCGGCGCGTGAAGAAGGGCGCCAAGGCCGTGCAGATTCTGCGGCCCTGCACGGTGCCCGATCCGGAGGCCGCCCCGGACGCCAGCGGCCGTCAGCCGGTCAAGCTGGTGGGGTTCACGTACACCAACGTCTTCGCCGACACTGACACCGAGGGGGCGCCGCTGACGGAGTTCATGACGGTTCACGGGGACGGGGCGGCGCGCGCGCTGTTCGGGGCGGTGGCGGCGCGCTGCCCGCTGCCGGTGGTGTGGGAGCGCTGCCCGCAGGACACGCACGGGTACACCGACGGCGCGCGGCTCGTGCTTGACCGCGTCCGCTGCGAGGCGGAGCCCGGCAGCGCCCTGCGGGTCCTGTTTCACGAGTGGACGCACGCCGCGCTGCACTTCAGCGCGCCCGGGCAGCGCCGGGCGGACGCGCCGGACCGCTGCACGCGGGAACTGGAGGCAGACGCCGCCGCCTACGCGCTGTGCGCGCATTTCGGGGTGGACGCCGCGCAGCCGGTCGCGGATTACGTGCAGCTGTACCGGGGGAACGCCGAGAAGCTGCGCGCCAGCATGACCCGCATTCAGTCGGCGGTGTCGGGCATCCTGACCTGCCTGGAGGACCTGGAGGGGGCCGCGCAGGCGGCGTGACGGCCCAGGCGCGCCGGGAGATCAGGGCCCCGGCGCGCGGGCAGGGGAGAGGGGGCCGCCCGGGTGGAGGTGGGCGGCGGCGCGCCGGGCAGAACGGCACCTGTGAGGGGGCGGCGGGTGGGTGGCGGGTGGGTGCGCTGGAAGGGACGGACGGGGAAAAAACCCGTGTGGGCGCTCGATTGACGCCGCGCAGAGTTTGACAGTTTTACATAATGCGTGGTAAACTTTGGGCAGTTGAGGGGAGGCAAGACCCCCAGCGAAGGAGCCCACCATGACCAGCACCCTGACCCCCGCCCACCTGACCGAGACCCTTGACGCCGCGCACGCCGCGCACCGCGCCGCCCTGGAAGCGCAGGGCGCCGCAGCGGCCGCCGCCGTGACCGCCCGGCGCGCCTACGTCGCCGCGCACAGCACCAAGCTGAGCGCCGGGGTCGAGGGGGGCAACGAGGCCGCCCGCAAGGCCAACCTGCTGCTGGCCCTGACCGGCGAGCAGGACGCCGTGGACCGCGCCGAGGACGCCCTGACCGCCGCGACCCTCGCAGTCACCCTGACCAAACTGGACTGGGACGCCGCGCGCCAGCGCATCCGCATCTTTACCGGCACGATCTGACCCCACCCGCCCGGCCCCCCGCCTGTCCACCCGGACGCGGGGGGCCGGGCGCGCCCCTGGAGGGCCCCCCATGACCGAGACCCCACCCACCCCCGGCGCGCCGCTGCGCCTGACCCTCACGGTGACCGGCGCGACCCGCGCGGATCTGGCGCGCGCGCTCCAGGTCGCCCAGGCGGACGCGCTCTACCTGGGGCATCTGGACGGCGAGGGCGACGGCTACCGCTTCGAGATTCACGGCGTGGCCGCCCCGCGCTACGTGCTGCGCGGCCCCTTCGACACGCCCCTGCGGACCTTCGCGGACGCGCCGGAGGTGCTGACCGCCTACGGCTGGACGCCGGAGGGGGAAGGCTGGTGCCGGAGCGGCGTGCGGCGCAGCGAGGCGGCCGCCATGGCCGACCTGCTTCAGCCCCACGGCCCGTATCTGCGCGCCACGTTCCCCCCTTGCGTGATTTGATCGTCTGGGCCGATGTTTTCCAGCTTGGCGAACGTTGACAGCCTTCTATAAAGCGTGGTAAACTTCTAGTAGTTGGGGGCGGCAAGACCCCCAGCGAAGGAGCCCTATGCCGGACTACTGCCCCGCCGACGCCATCGCCGAATCCCAGCGCCTCACCGACTTCTACGGCGAGCCGATCAGCACCTACACCCGCGCCGACGCCCTCACGGACGGCACCCTCGTGGACGCGGGCGACCTCGGCCGCGAGGCGGGCTTCATCTGGCCGGTCGCCCTCACCCGCGAGGTGCACGATCAGTTCGTCCGCTGGAGCGCCGAGGACCGCGCCGCCCAGGGCGGCTGGGGTGACGAGCGGGGCCGCCTGTGGGACCTGCTGTACACCCTCGCCGTCGCCATGAAGGCCCGCCGCGTCACCGACGAGCAGCCCGTCCACACCTTCTGCTGCCAACCCCGGGACGGCGTCAGTCGGGACGCGCAGCTCGTGCAGGTGACCGTCAGTGTGGGCCCGGGTGACCACTTCGAGCCGGTCGTGACCATCAGCCGCCCGCACGCCACCGGCCGCCCCGTGGAATAAGGCCAGCGCGCCACGCAGGACGGGAGCCGGTGCGGCGCGCCCCGTCCTGCGTGGCGCGCGCCGCCTCACCCGGCGTAGCATCGAGCGGCCGAAGGCCCCCACACCCGCCCCAAGGAGCGTCCCCCATGCGTCACCCCCACCCCACCCGGCAGGACCTGAGCCCTCAGGAACGCGGGCGCCTGAGCGCCCAGGACGGGCGCGCAGCGGCCGAATTCACGCGCGCCTATGACCGGCTGCTCGAAGCGGGCCAGCGCTGCGGCGCGCCCCTGACGGACCTGCGCGCCGGTCCCGGAACCCTGCACGTCCGGCTGCGGGGCCACGCCCTGCGCGCCACGGCCACGCGCGTCGAGCGGCGCCTGCCCGGCGGCACCTGGGCCACCCTCGACCCGGACGACCGCGTCACGCTGCCCCTGACGCCGCCGGCGCCGCAGGCCCTGCAGGGTCTGCCGGTTCCGGCCCGTGTCCGCGCCCGCCTGCACCGGGTCACGCTGCTCGCCCGCGCGGGCGCGGCTGCCCCGGCGTTCCAGCTGCGTCTGTTCGGGTGCGCCGCGCTGTCCTGCGGCGGCCTGATGGTGAGCGGCGCGGCGCCCGCCGGGCTGGGCTTTCCGGCCTCACCGGACGTGGCCGCGGCCTTCGAGCTGGCCGGGCAGATCTTCCTGATCCTCGTGGTGCTGACGGGCGTCCTGGCGGGCCTCGTGTTGACGCTGCCGCACGTCCACGGCGCGCAGGTGCGGCGGCTCACCCGTGACCTGAAGGACCTGAGGCTGCTGCCCCGCGCCGACCAGGCGGCGCCGTAAGCCGCGCCGTGTCCGCAGGGGGGCGCGTCACGGTCCGGTCTGGAGCGCGGCGCGCATTCTCTTGCAATTTTTATAGGATGCGTGGTAAACTTTTGACAGTTGGGGGAGGCAAGACCCCCAGCGAAGGAGCCCACATGACCCTCACTGAAACCCTCCACACCGACGCCGCCCGCCGCGCCGCTCAGGCCAGCATCGCCGCTGGCAACGCCGCCCAGATGGGCAGCGCCCACACCCCCCGCCTCCAGTCCCTCGCCCGCATCCGCCACGCCCAGGCCACCGTCCTGCGCGACCGCGCCACCGCCGAACGCGTCCAGCTCGGCCAGTGCCGCCGGGGCTGCGCGGTCCCCGCGACCTGGGGCGGACTGTGCCAGGACTGCGCCGCCGACCTCAGCAACTGACCCCCCACCGGGGCGCGCCCACACGCGCCCCCCACACCGGAGGCCGACATGACCGCAGCCGCACCCCGCACCCACGCCACCCTCGCCGCCGCCGCCTACGCCGCCGTGCACGCCGCCCTCACCTACCTCGACACCGCCGGGCGCGAGCACGGCCCCGCCACGGACGCCGACCCCACCGAAGCCGACGCGCTCGACCTGATCAGCGCCGCCGCCTACGGATGCGGCGTCTACACCGCCATCAGCGCCGACGACGACGCCGCCGAACCCTGCCTCCCCTGGGCGGCGTTCGAACGCGAAGCCAACCGCGCCATCGACCGCGCGGCAGACTCGGATGACGGCGACGTGACGCGCTTCCAGCTCGTCACCCACTCCGACCCGGGGCGGCTGCTGTGCATGCCTATCAGCGACTGGTACAGCGACCAGGAAGACGACGCGCTGGCCTACCTCAGTTCACGCACGTGGGCCGCCGACCTGAGCCGCGCGTACGCCCGCTACGTCGCCCTGGCCCTGCTGCCCCTCACGGACACCCCCCTGCCCGCGCTGCCGCGCGCCTGACCCCTGCCGGGACGGGGCGCGCGCCGCCCCCGTCCCGCCCCCCGGAGAGCCCATGCAGCCACCTGCCCCCACCCCAGCGGCCCCCACGCCCAGCCCCCGCCTCCTGCACGCCCGCCTGATGGACGCCCTGAAGCGCGAAGACCACCTCCGGAAATCCAAAGCCGCCCCCGCCGCCCTCGCGGCCGCTCACGAGGCCGTCACCGACGCGATGGTCGCCTACGACGCCGCCGGCTTCGATCCGCTCGAAGCGTCCGTGCCTCACGCGCGGACGTACGCCGTTCGCATGCACGGCGGCCTGCTGCGGCACAGCGTCGCCCAGGAGTGGCACGAGGCGGTACGGGAATGGAGGTACGGCCGCAGCGCCGGGCGCTCCATGACCGCCCTCGTGTGCGACCTGTGCGGCTGCCTGAAAGTCCACTACTGGTTCGAACTGACCAACACGGTGACCGGCCGGACCATCCGGGTCGGCAGTGAGTGCATCCAGAACTGGCACTCGCCGGGCATCGTGACCGCCATCAATTTCGACCGCAAGCGCTTGGAGAAGGCGCACAAGCGCGAGCTGCGCCTGCAAGACCTGGAGAAAGCCGCCGAGACCGACGCGTGGCTGCGGGCGCGTCTGCCCAAACTCCGCCAGACCATCGAGAAGTACGGCAAGGTCTTCGACGAGGCTGAAGACCGCGTGCGCGCCGCCCTGGGGCAGCCGCCCGTCAAGCGCTGATCTGCGTCAAGGCGGCCGCGCGGCCTGTGGCAGCATGGGCGGCGTGACCCGCACGCTCAGCAGTTGCCACGACGCCACCGGGGGCCTTCCGTTCACCCTGCATTTCTACCCGGCGCGGCAGAACCGCACCGAGGTGCAGCTGGCCTACCCGGATCTGCCACCCCGCCCCTGGAAAGCCATGCGGCGCGCGGACTTCCACGCCCTGGCCGCTGCGGACGACCAGGAACGTACCGGGCGCCTGCGCCCCTACCTGGAGGAGGCCCGCGTGCTGGTCGCGCAGTGGCACGCGCTCGTGGAGGCCGTGCAGCGCGGCGAGGACCTCCCAGTGACCTACATCGGCGACCATGACCACGCGCACTACGCGGCGATCGATTACCTGATCCGGCACGACATGCAGTTCAGCACCACCTGGTACCACCTGGACGAGCCGCACGTGCGGCACCGGGCGCACTTCAGCCGGAGTCTCACGGTCGAGTCGCGCGGGGCGCCGCTCGATCTCGGGCCGGAACTGGACGAGTTCCTGCGGGGGCGGCCCTTGCCGGCCGGGTACCGGCGCAACCGGGCGCCGGCCATGGCGGCGCTGGAGGAAGCCGGGCAGCGGTTCCTCGCGTCCCTGTCGCCGGCCGGGTACCGGCAGACCACGGACCTGTACCGCTGGGATGAACTCGCGCTGCTGGGAGACGAGAACGCGGCCTCGGTGCTGAGTGACCGGGCCGCGCAGCGCAGCGGCCTGGTCGTGGCGCTGCGCGCGGCGATGGACGCCCTGCCCCTCAGGCCAGCGGCTGGTGCCAGGGCCGGTGCCAGTACGGCGGAGTGAAGCCGCCCCAGCTGTGCCCGCGCGCCGCGGGGCGCGGCCGGGTCTCCAGGATCGCTTCCAGCGCGACATTGACCTCGATGGTCGCGGCGCGCACGGTCCAGGCACTGACGGGCACGTGCCCCACCTGCCGCACGTGGCGCAGCAGGCCCCGCACGGTGGCGAGGTGTCCCAGGCAGACCGCCTCGAGCCCGTCACCTTCAGGCAGGAGTGGGGAGGTGGCCCAGACGGGCAGGCGGGCGTCCGGGTCGCGCTGCACCTGCACCACGTCCACGAGCGCGAGCGGCAGCGGGATGACCCAGGCGCGTTCGCGGCGGTCGTTCAGGTGCCAGCGGCTCGCTTCGGTCTGCAGCACGGCCGTGGCGAGCAGCGCGTCGAGGTTCGCAGGGGAGGGCAGGGGCAGGGCGGGGCGCAGGGTGACGATCAGGGGCGCTTTCGGAAGGGCGTGGTACTCCTGCCACAGGGCGGCCGGGCTGCGGAAGCCTGGCTTGAGGGGAGGGAAAGGGGACAGCGGCGGCGCGGTGGGTTTACCCGCGGCGCGGGCTGGGGGCAGCACGTCCATGCTGGAATGGTGACCGATCACACGCTCAGGGGCAAGCGCAGGTGACGTGCCGGGGCTGGAGGTGGGCGCCGGGCGCGGCGGAACAGATCCTGTGAGGGGTGAAGGTGGGTGGGCGCGCCCGGCGGCGCCGGTGGCCGGGCAGGGGTGGGCGCGTCCCGGGCTGCGCGCGTGTCAGACGCAGTGCACGGGCTTGCACCCCTGATACGATACGTGGTAAACTTCTAAACAAAGGGGAAGCAAGGCCCCACTCGGAGGATTCATGAACCGCGCCCACACGCAGATTCTCGATACCGCCCTGCGCTACCTCGGCAGCGGCCTGAGCATCATCCCCGTCAACACCGACGGCCCCCGCGCCAAGAAACCCCACTTCCACGCCCTGCACGGCACCGGCCACAGCCGCCGCGAGGAGCGCGGCGGCCGCCCCATCAACATCCCCACCTGGGCCGAATTCCAGACCACCCGCGCCACCGAAGCCGAAGTGACCGAATGGGTCACCCAGCACGGCGTCACCGGCTTCGCCGTCGTCACCGGCCAGATCAGCGGCATCGTCGGCATCGACTTCGATCAGGACGGCCTGGGCACCCTCGCGCACCTGAACTGGCGGCCCCACGTCCTGACCCCCTCCGGCGGCGCGCACATCTACGTCAAGCACCCCGGCCACCACGTCAAGACCATGAAAGCCAGCGGCATCAAGGACGACGCCCTGCGCCTCCCCGCAGGCATCGACGTGCGCGGCGACGGCGGCTACATCCTCCTGCCCCCCACCACCATCACCGGCAAAGGCCAGTACCAGCGCACCGAGGAGCGCAAGTTCCTCCCCATCGCCGCCATCCCCGAACTCCTCATGGACGGCGAACGCGCCTGCCGCTTCCGCGAAGTGCTCGGCCTGACCCCACCCGCCCCCCAGCCCGCCCCCGCACCCACCCACGTCGCCGCGCCCACCTTCAGCGACAACGACCAGCGCCCCCCCCTGGACCCGATCCTCAAACGCACCGAAGACCTCGCCTGGGGCGGCAAAGGCCGCAACGAAGCCGGATTCTGGTTCGCCTGCCAGATGCGCGACAACGGCTACACCGAAGGTGAAACCCTGATGTGCCACGCCACCCTGGTCAGCCTCTTTCCCAGCAGCGACACCAAGGGCGACGTGTCCCCCTACACCGAGCGCGAATTCACCGACTCCGTGCGCAGCGCCTACCGCCGCGCCGCCCGCAGCGGCTGGCAGAGGGGGTACGGCCAGTGACGGCCCCCGACCTCGCCGCCATCGAAGCGGCCCACGACGCCAAATGGCAGACCCTCAACCACCCCCCCACGGCACCTGACCACCGCCGAACTCAGCGCCCAGCGCACCGCCAACGACGACGCCCTCAGCGCCCTGATGCGCCCCGTGCTCGAAGCCGACCCCACCCGGCGTGAACTGCTGCGCCTCGGCTACGTGCCCACCCACGAGCACGGCCAACCCTACCGCACCGCCAGCGGCGCATGGATGCAGACCGGGCGCGCCACCTACGAACGCGGCGGCGTCACCCTCAGCCTGATCCCACCGGGCCGCGCGGTGCCCACCCTCGCCGAATCCCTCGCCCTGCCCTGGACGCTCTCCGGCCTCGCTCACGGCCCCGAAGTGAGCGGCGGCCCCGGGCAGCGCGCCCGGCTCCGCGACGTCACCGGGCAGGTCGCCCAGCAACTCCACCGCGACGGCCTCCACGACCGCGTCGAGACCATCCTGCTCACCACCACGCGCAGGCAGCACCCCAACACGAACCACGAGGGCGTCAACTACTGCTCCAGCGGCCTGAGCGTCGTGCAGCACTTCTTCACTCTCCCCACCGCCGGAGCCCCCACATGATCACCTACTACCTCGTCGGCCAGGTCCCCGTCCGCCTCGACACCACGCCCACGCACGACCTGATCAGCGTCCAGGCCTTCAATCCCCTCATGGGCGGGTACACCACCGACCCCATCTACTACCACGCTGTCATCCGGGGGAACATGGGGCCCGTGCGTGAGATCACGCCCGCCGAGTACGAGCGGCAGGTGCAGGCGCTGCGCGGTCCCACGCGCCCCGCAGCCCCCACCCCCACCATCGACTCGTTGGCCGAAAGCTGCACCAACGGCGACCGCCAGACCGTCATCCGCCTGCTGGACGCCCTGACCACCGAAACGCTCCGGCAGGCCCGCATCGAACGCCACGCCAGCTGACCCCACCCCCGCCCGGCGCGCGCCCCCACCGCGCGCCACAGGAGCTCACATGCCCAGTCCCGCCCCACAGCACGACCAGCTGCATGCCGCCGCCCGCCCGGACTTCCAACCCGGCGACCTCGCGTGGCAGGTCAATCCCCTGCACGGCCACGCCTGGACCCCCGTGGTCATCGCCAGCACCGACCGCCTGGACTACATCTGCCGGTTCCTGAGCGACACCGGCGAACTGCGGCGCGGCCCGGCGTTCCTCGGGTGCCTCGCCCCACTGGGCGCCGCGCCCGAAGACAGTTGGACGCCCGAGCAGCGCGCCGCCGTGACCGCCCTCAGGGCCGCCCTCACCCAGGAGGCCCTGATCCGGCGTGCCGAGACGCTGCGCGCCGAGGCCGACGCCGACGAGCGCCGGGCCGCGCAGGCTGAGCAGGAAGCGGGCGCGGTTCTGCACACGCCGGGCAACACCCTGACCACGCTCCTCCAGGAGGACCTGCGCGTCTACGCCCTGACCGACCTCGCCCACCACCTGCGCGGCGCCGCCCACGCCCGCCGCGAACTCGCCTTCACGCTCGACGGGCAGCAGCGCCCCGCCCCCCGGGAGGACGCGTGAGCGCCCCCACCCTGCGCCCAGGCAGCAAGATCGCCACCGTGTACGCCGCGATTGCCGAATTCCCCGGCGTCAAGACCACCGCCGATGAAGTCGCGGTCGAAACCGGCCTGAACTCCCACACGGTCGGCAACCACGCCTACCACCTCAAGCAGCGCGGCCTGATCCACCACTCCCAGCCCGGGCACGGCCGCAAGGCCGAATACTGGATCGACGCGCCGGAGACCCCCTGACATGCCCGGAGACACCGAGATCAGCTGGACCGATCGCACCTGGAATCCCACGGTCGGCTGCACCAAACCCACCCTGCCCGGCGGCGCCGTCAGCGAAGGCTGCCGCCACTGCTACGCCGCCGAACTCCACAACCAGCGGCACATCGCCTACCAGAACGGCCAGTTGCAGAACGTCCCCCAGTACGCCCGGCCCTTCCACCAGCTGCAACTCCTGCCCGAGCGGCTCCTGATCCCCTTGCGCTGGACCAAACCGCAGCGGATCTTCGTGAACTCCGTCTCCGACCTCCTGCACGAGGACGTACCCGACGCGTTCCTCGACCGCGCGTTCGCCGTGATGTTCCTCGCCGCCGACGCCAGAGGCCACGTGTTTCAGGTGCTCACCAAACGCCCCCAGCGCCTCCAGGCGTACCTCACGCACCCCGGACGCCGCGCGCTGATCGCCGCGGCCATGGCCGCCCTGCCCTTCCCCGGCGCCGCGCCGGCCAGCGTTACCTTCCGGGACGCGCCGGGCCCCCTCACGCACCCCGGCCTCTGGCTCGGCACCAGCACCGAGCACCAGGCGGCCGCCGAGGCGCGCGTCCCGGCGCTGCTGGCCACGCCCGCGGCCGTGCGCTTCCTCTCCTGCGAACCCCTGCTCGGCGAGCTCGACCTGCTGCCCTGGCTGCACTTCGACCACTGCCCGGAAGAGATCGACCCGGCCGCGTACGGCACCACCAGCGACGAGACGTGCAGCGGCTGTGAAGGGCAGGGCGTCATGCCGCGCAGCGAGTGCCACGCCCGCATGGCCTCCACCCTGCACTGGGTGATCGCCGGTGGGGAAAGCGGCCGCCACGCCCGGCCCATGCAGCCCGCCTGGGCCCGGCTGCTGCGCGACCGCTGCGCGAGTGCCGGCGTCGCGTTCCACTTCAAGCAGTGGGGCACTTTCGATGAGAGGGGCACCCGCACCTCCAGCGGGCGCAGCTGGCCGCACCGCACGCTCGACGGCGCGCACCACGACGCCTACCCTGACCCCGAGGGCGGCCGACTGGACGACCAGGGCACGGCCGCGCTGCTCATCCACCTCCACCAGCGCGGCCCGCTGACCCTCAAGCAGGCGCGCGCCCTGCTGCCCGGCGCGCCCGAATGGCAGGTGTGGGCCGCCCTCGAAGGGCTGACCCGCAGCGGCCTGGCCGTCCACGAGGGCCGCGCGTACCACGCCGGGATGGACGAGGACGCCGCGCGCCGCGCCTACGGCCGCCTGAGCGGCGAGCGCGCCTGCGCCACGTGCGGCTGTACCGAGCACTGGGCCTGCCCCGAAGGGTGCTGGTGGACTGCCGAGCACCAGTGCAGCACCTGCTCCGACGCAAGGGCATCCCTACGTCAGCGCTAGGGCAGGAATTGCAGGCCCACGCATGAGCCACGCCACCCCTCTACCCAATCCACGACGGCCCTGCTCTGGACCGCCCTGCAGGTCTTCAGCAACCCCACCATCCCACTCACCGTAGCGGAGTGTGTATGACCCACGCAGTCTCCACAGCCAAGCGGGCATTCCAATGGAGTCGACTCCCTCTCTTGATGCTGATTGCCCTTCTCGCCTTCTACCCCATCTTCGCCCGGTTCTACGTCTCCGCCTTCACCGCCAAACTTGACGCCGCACTCAATGAAATGACTGCCCAGACGCGCAGTGCCATGAGCCTGCTCGATGACAGTTACCGCCCAGTGACCGTGACCCTCACCAACGGCACCACCGTGACCGGGCAAGTAACCGGAGAGCGCCTGCTGTGCTTCAACGAGTCAGACCTTGTCGGGGATCAGTCCATGACCGTCGTGCTGCCAGACGGGAGCCGCTGGACCGGACGAGACGTGCACCGCGTCCAGGAGGGCAACGTCGTGTATCCGCGCCGTATCACGGCGCAGGAGCGGGCCGACGCCGTGCGCGTTGGCTTATATCTGCGTCACTGCACCGAGCAGATTCAACTCGCCCGCCTCTGACGTCACCCCGCGGGGGTATGACACGCCCTCCAGCGCTCAGACGCCACAACCTGACCCGGCCGATTCCTGACCCACATCAGGACCGCTCGGCACACGCCCCTTCACGGATTCCCACCACAGGAGCGCCGCCTGATGCCCACCCTGCACCACAATGACCTGACCCTCACCTACGGCTGGGACGCACCCCTCCAGTATTTCTACCTGACCGTCGAACGTGGCAAGCACCTCGTGTACTGCAACATGGACGACCCCGACGCTACGGTCGGCACCTACGGCGGCGGCCTGACGCTCATGCAGTTGCAGACGCAGCTGAGCGCGCATGGCGTCACCCTCGAGCCCGCAGAACTTGACGCCCTGGCCGGACACACCCCCGCGAGTTCGCCGCGCGCCCCAGGCGTACAGGCCCTGATGGAATTTCTCAACAAGCCCTGAAGGCGCCGCCCCCGGCCGGGCGCGTCATGTTGGGCCATCACCTGGGCGGGCGCGTGCGACACTGCGCCCCATGTCCCCTCACGACGACGCGAACCGGGCGCAGATCTCCTTACTGCTGGACCTGCTGAGCGCGCCGGTTCCCACCCAGTCGGCGCAGGATCAGCGCGAGCCGCGGCGAGTGACCCGCGATCAGGATCAGTTGCCCCACGCTTCAGAGATGGACGTGCAGGGACGCTGACCTGCGCCGATTCCGGCGGGAGATTCCAGCTGCTGGGCCTGCCGTGCTACGTTCTGTTCATTGGGCACCTTCAGTGCCTGCTTCTTGGGGTCACCCACTGAATCCCCGGCTCTGGCCGGGGATGACTGCTGAAGGGGAGGGCCCCGGCTGCGAGCAGATCACATGCGGCAGACAGCGGCTGAGGGCTGTGCGATGCTGCGCGCCATGGCTTTTCAGGATCCAGTTCCATCGGCGGCGCCCACGGTGCTCGACGTGCTCATCATCGGCGGCGGGTTCGCTGGGCTGAGTGCGGCGCTGTACACCGCGCGCGGACTCAAACGCGGCGCGGTAATCACGAGCGGTCCGAGCCGCAACGCACCCAGTCCGCACGCTGGCGGCGTGTTCAGCCGCGACCGTCAGAGCCCGGACGTGATTCTGGCGGCCGCGCTCGATGATCTGCAGCCGTACAACTTCCCGGTCATCGAGGCCCGCGTCGAGGCCCTGAGCGGACAGGACGGGGCGTTCACCGCGGTGCTCGAAGGCGGCCAGTCGGTTCAGGCGCGGAAGGTCATTCTGGCGACGGGGGTCGAGGACGTCCTGCCGGAGCAGCCTGAGGGACTGCGGGACCTGTGGGGGCGGGATGTCCACCACTGCCCGTACTGCTACGGGTGGGAGCTGCGCGGCGGGCAGATTGCCGTGCTCATGCCGGGGCTACAGGGGCAGAGCGCCGTGGAGAACGTGCTGTACCACCAGAAGATCACCCAGGACGTGCTCGTCTGCACGGACGGCCCAGCGATCCTCACCGAGGAGGAGCGGGCGCTGCTGACCTACCGGGGCGTGACCGTCCTGGAAGCGCCGCTGGCCCGGGTCGAGGCGCGGGCGGGGGGCGGGGTGCGGCTGCACTTCCGCGACGGACAGGTACTGGAGCGGGACGTGCTGTACGCGCACGGGGAGCGGCGGGTGCGGGGCGAGCTGGCCGAGGCGCTGGGGTGCGAGGTGACGGCCGCCGGGATCACGGTCAATGCCCAGCAGATGACGACGGTGCCGGGCGTGTACGCGTGCGGTGACGTCACGAAGGGCAACCAGGTCGCGTTTGCCGTGGCAAGTGGGGCGAAGGCGGCGATGCAGGCGGCGTTCAGCATCTTTTACGATGACCTGAAGCGTGACCGGGAGGCACTGACCGCCACGCCGTGACGACCCGCACCCCGCCACTGGCTTGCGTGGTAAACTCTGGTGTATAGGGGAGGCTGATCTGGCCTCCCCAGGAGCCGTCATGTCGAGTGATCCCACCTACCAGCAGCAGCTCATCACGGCCCACCTGATCCCCACGCAGCTGGACGCCGCGCTGCGCGCCCTGCACGCCGCGCCCCACCCAGAAGACGCCCGCCACCCCCTCGAAGCGCTCTACCAGGACGCCGCCACCCGCGCGGGCCTGGACGAACAGACCGCCGCGCAGGCCGCGCAGCTGCGCGCCACACTCGTCATCCACCAGGAAGAACTCGACCGCCACCTACTGCGCCTTGCGGGCGCACCCGACACCCTCATTCGCCGGCAGCCTGGGCTCGCGAGTTAGGCGTCAGGCGCCTCTTCACCTGTGAAGAGATCGTCCCCTACTGCTCGCGTCTGGGTCCCGAGTAGCAGGGGACGATCTTAGTCCGATGCCTTGTCAATTTTATACAATGCGTGGTAAACTTTGGAAAATCAGGCGGGCCCACACCTGCCAAAAGGAGTGCCATGTCCCCCACACGCCGCCTCACCGTGCCCCTGATCCGCAGCGCCCTGCGCAGCGCCGAAGTCGATCCCGACCGCTACACCTTCAGCGGCGCGAGCAAACAGGCCGAGATCTGGTTTGACGCCGACGGCGACGCCTACGAACGCGAACAGATCGTCCTGCGCCAGGTCTGCGACACGCTGCGCGCCTGGGGCTACGACCTCACCGGCGTCACGACCATCGGCAACGGCAGTCGCCTGTGCCTCGACTGGAGCGGCGTCTCCCGCCGCCTGATCCTCGACAACATCGACTAACGCCCGAGGTGCCCCCATGACCATCACGATGCCCAGCCCAGTCCTCCAGACCGCCCCCACCCGGCGCAGCGTCATCGAATTCCTCGAATTCGAGCAGCAGGCGCAGCGCGACGTGCAGGCCCGCCACCTCACGCCCGGCACGTACGTCCTGGGGTTCCGCCTGCCGGACTGGCAGCGCCCGGCCGTCTGGACCACGCCCCAGCAGCAGCGCTTCATCGAGAGTGCCTGGCTTGGCCTGCATCTCGGCGCGGTCGTCGTCACCCGCCGCAACAGCCTTCACCTGAGCCGCCTTGATCCGCTCGACCTGCTCTTGATCGACGGCCAGCAGCGCCTGCGCGCCCTGGCCCGCTACCTGAACGGCGACCTGCGCGTATTCGGCGCCACCTGGGCGGACCTGAATCCCGCCGACCATCAGCGGTTTCTCGGCGAGACGACGCTGGGCTTCGTGCAGCTGGACACCTCCTACACCGAGTCCCGGCTGCGAGACCTGTACGTCCGGATGAACTACGGCGGCACCCCGCACGCGCCGGAGCACCGTCCGCCGGAGGGGCAGGCATGACCCGCAGGGCCGCCGAGGCGCCACTGTTCGAGTTTGACTTCTCGCCCAGCGCCGCCCCCGCCCTGACGCCCGGCATGATCGTGCGCCAGTGCATCCGGAGTGCAGGCCTGCGCGGCGTGCTCTTCCCGTACTGGCAGGTCCTGAGCCGCCACCCCGAGTCCCAGCCCCTGCGGACCCTGTGGCTGTGCCGCGCCGCGCCCGTCAGCGAGTACCCGGGGCAGCTGCACGTCTTCGAGACCGGGGAGATCGAGCCGACCGGGGTGTCCTGGCAGGTGCCCCCGCACCAGCAGATTGACGCGTGGGTGCAGCAGGAGTGGGGCATTAACCTGTTCACGGCCAAACTGAACTTCCAGGCAGACGGCAGCGTCTTCCTGTACCGGCCCACGTGGGCCGCGTCAGGCGCCCCCGGCACCCTCATCCGGGAGACCGAGCAGGGCGTGTACGTGAAACTCCCGCCCCTCGGTCCGGAAACCGACCTGCTGGCCCGTATGAGCGCCTTGCCGTACCAGTGCGGCCGCTGGACGCGCCACGGTGGTCTGCTGGCCGGGTGACGCGCCGCCTCACTGGTACACTGCCCCTCACAGCCCTTCCCACAAAGGAGCTTCGCCATGCACACCCCCCACACGCTGTCCGCCACACTTCACGCCGTCATCGAGGCTGCCCTTCAGGGCGGCGCCCCACTGCCCGACCGGGCCAGAACCGCCGCGCAGGCCGTCCAGGCCTGGAGTGAGGACCCCGCGCGCACGCTGCCTGAACGAGCCGCCGCGACCGACGCGCGCAGCGTGCTCGAACACACCGCGCTCGAGCATGACCCGGCCACCACTGCTGAGGCCTGGGACGCGCATTACGGCGCGAACATCCTGGGCCTGACGCTGCTGTCCGAGTCGCAGGACACGCCCGCCGCGCGCGCCCTGGTCGCCTGCGGCGCTGACGCGGCGCAGAACGCCCTGCACCCGCACCTTCAGGAGCTGCTGTGAGCCCCGTCATTCCCGAGGCCGCGCAGGCGCACCTGGACGCCGCCAACGCCCTGTGCCCGGGCCGCTACACCCTGACCTTCCATGAGGGCCGCCAGCGGTTCGAGGTGACGGACACGCGGCGCGGCCGACGCGTGAGCGTGCACGCCGATCCCATCCAGGCCTGCCGGAAGGCCCTGACGTCCGCGCGGCAGAGCGTGAACAACGCGAGCAAGAAAGCCAGCACGCACGTCCGCCGGATCGAGCTGCCCGACGAGCTCTGGACGCAGGTGCAGGCCGCCGGTGACCCGGACGCGATCGTGGCGGCCGCGCTGCACGAGCACCTGAACCGCCAGGCCGTCGCGTGACCGCCACGCACCGCTGGCCCACGCGCGCCCCGAGCGCGCCGGGGTTCCCCGCGCACTGGGTGGCGGCCCTGGAGGGCCTGAGGCCGGCCCCGCTGCCGGGGAGCGAGGCGCCGCCCATCCAGGTCGGGGCGGTCGTCCGCGCCCTGGAAAGCAGCGTGCGTGACCCGCAGGGCTGGGAGGCCCTGGTGGCGCAGGCCAGCAATGAGCCGCTGCTCGACACGGCGCTGGCAGCGCACGCAGGAACGCGTCCGGCAGGTGCGCCTGCGTGCGCTGCGGCAATTGCAACTCGCCGCCCGGCACGACCTGGACTGCGCGGCGCTGATCGCGTGGGCGCAGACGCCCCGCCTGGTCACGCCGGACGACGCCGACGAGTGGGGCGTGCTGCTGCTCGCCGCGCGCACCCTCTGCCTGGACGTGCGGACCGCGCGCGTCTCAGCGGCGCAGTGGGCGCTGTACGTGGGCGAGGCGCCGTACGCGCTGCGGCGCCTGACCCTGGCCCCGGGTGAGCAGCTCAGCGCCGAGGGGGCGGCCCGCCGCACCGGGCTCAGTGCCGACCTGCTGCGCATCGCGTGGCCCGCGACGACCCTGACGCAGCTGCGCAGTGGAGCGTTCACCGGTCCGCTGAACGAGTGGAGCAGCCGCCACTGGCTGAGCGCGCTGATCGGTGCGCTGCGCGCCGCCGGGGAGGACACCTGGGATGAGCGGCTGCTGCTGCGCGCCTACCGGGCCGTGCCGGGCGCGCCGGACGTGCAGGACGGGACGCTGCGCACCCAGCTGCGCGGCCTGCCGCAGCTCACCCGCGTGCCCGGCGCGGCCCTCTGGACGGTCAAGCGGAGCCAGGCGTGAGCGGCCCACGCACGCCGGCCCCCACAGGAGATCCCGACACCACCTGGACGGACGATCAGGACACGCTCCAGGCCTGGACGCGGGACATCGAGGCGATCGGCGAGCAGAACCGCGAAGTGGACCGCGAGCGGCTCATCCCGCGTCCGCCCCGCACCGTGCACTGAAGCGCCCCGCCGCGCTCACATGAGGCAGCGCGCGCCGGAGCGGTCGCCTACGCTGCGTGAGGCCACCCCACTGGCCGGCACTGAAGGAGTTCCCATGTTCAGACCACTGATGTCCGTCTGCGCCGCTCTGGCGCTCGTGTGCGGCGCCGCGGGCGCCCAGACCACCCTGACCGGCTCCGCCCCGGTCACGCCGTTCATCGTGACGCCCGGTGATCCCGGTGAGGATTACATCGTCGCGCGCCAGACGTTCACGGAGTCCTGCAAGATCTCCACGAAGATGGACGGCATCATCGTCGTGACCGGCACCGGGACCCGCGAGCATACCGTCACCGTGTGGGCCAGTGGCCGCTGGACGGACTCTTACACGCCCTGCGTGAAGTGGATCAATGCCAGCGTGACCGAAGAGCAATAAGCAGCGAGTCGTCCGGGGGGGAGGCAGGCCGCGCGCGGCTTGCCTCTTCTCATGCACGTACGCTGTCGGGACGAAGGGACGCGCGCTACGCTGAGGGCATGCGCATCACTGGA
This sequence comes from Deinococcus hopiensis KR-140, assembly GCA_943327755.2. GTDB lineage: Bacteria > Deinococcota > Deinococci > Deinococcales > Deinococcaceae > Deinococcus > Deinococcus hopiensis_A. The sequence continues at coordinate 43,222 of CALPYF020000023.1, read as the reverse complement.
CTTCTTGCGGGCGTCATCCTCAGTGCCGCGACGGCGACCGGCGTCTCCCGGGCGGACGTGCAGGCCGCTGGGGGCACCATGGGTGAACTGTACGTGCCGCTCAGCGCGCTGCGCGAGGTCCTGCCGTATCAGGCGGGCCGGGCGCCGGGCGGGATGCGCCTGAACGGGCATGCGGTCAGCGTCCTGAGTGGGCAGCGGTCGGTGCTGCTCGACGGGCAGCTGACCGCGCTCTGGAGCGCTCCAGTCCTGGTGGGGCGCGAGCCGGTGCTGCCGACGTCCCTGCTGCGGCAGCTCGGTTGCGTGGCCACCGTCAGTTACGAGCGGCCCCGGGACACGCTGGATTTCCTGTGCACGGTGGCGGGCCGCTCGGCCCTGGTGAGCCTGCCGGTCGTGGTGCCCTGACGCGCTGCGGTGAACCGAGGCGGATGTGGTGGGCGGCGGTGTGGTGCGCCCACCACGCCCCATTCTCCACTATACGTGGTAAACTTTTATACGTTAGGACGGCAAGATCCTGACGCGAGGAGCGCCCATGCCTGTGACCCTGCTGCCCACCACCCACCCCGCCAACGAGCACGGATTTGACGTGTACGCCGTCGAACTCAGCCGCTGCATGAGCGCGGCCGACGTGGCCGACCAGATCGGCCTGAGCAACTTCGGCACCTACGAACTGCGGCGCGCCGTCACGCAGCCGGACGGCCAGATTCACGCCGAACTGCACCAGACCAGCGACGGAGACGAGTGAAGGCCGCCGTCCTGCTGGCCCTGCTCTCCGGGCTGACCAGCGCCGTCCGCCCCGCGCCGGTCGTCACCCGCACTGTCTTCGGCGCCGCCGGGCAGACGCTGACCATCCACCTGCGCGGCGAGGCGCAGCTGACCGCGCCCCTGCCGCCCAGCTGGCGCGCGCCGAGCCTCGCGCCGCTGGTCCTCCAGGTGGACGTCACGGACGTCCAGCAGTGCCTCCCCCTGCGGACCCCAGGGCAGGATCACCGCCTGTGCGTGGCGCCGGCCGACACCACCGTCACTCAGATCGGCCTGACCCTGCGCTAGCGGTCACTGACCGGTCATCACCGTCGCGAGCAGCCCCGCCGTTTCACTGCACTTCATGGCGCTCGCAGCGGCGCCCTCCTGGGCGCTGATCAGGCCCTGCATGACGTCCGTGACGGGAAAGACCCGGCCGGTCCGCTGCCGCACGCGCTCCTGCAGGTTCACCACGACGTCCGCCGGGCTGGCCGCCTCAGCCGGGCACAGCGGGGCGAGCCGGGCGTAGAGCCCGGTGATCTCAGGGTCGGTGGCCTCCCGCCCCGCGACCGCGGCCAGGTTCTGCACCTCGTAGCGGGCCGTGAGCGCCGCCGAGTCACTGCCGGGTGGATCCACCTCGCCGGAGGAGACTGGGGCCAGCTGCGGCTCGGGGGCTGGTGTGGCGGCGAGCGCGGCCGCTTCGTTCCGGGCGCGCTGCTGGTCACTGGCGACGGTGCTGCGGGCCAGGAAGCCGATCCCGGTGCCGAGGGCCAGGGCCAGGACGCCGCCGATGAGGGTGGCGGCCGCGTCGGCGCGGCGCGGGCCGCGCAGTCCCTGGGCGCCCCGGAGGATGATGCCCAGGCCGAGAAGGACGGTGAGGGCCGCGAGGCCGTACATGTACATGTCCGCAGCAGAGCACGCGGGCCGGGCGGGCGCTGCCTCATCTGCGCGCACACCGCAGCTTTATACATTGCGTGGTAAACTTTGATCAAAAGGAGGATGGTATGGCTGTTCTTGGAGTAGATGCCTGTGACCGCTGCGGTGAGATCGTCGGCCAAGAGGCCCTGATCGGGGGTGAGTGCCGCCTGTGCCACGTGCTGGAGGGGCGCCCCCTCCCCACCTGGCGTCCCCGTCCCCTGTCTTCCCGGCAGCTGCGCATCAATGCACTGGCCGAGGAAATGCGGCTGGCGCGCCGGGCCGGGGGAGGGCAGGTGCCGCCGGCCCTTCAGGCGCGGTACCTCGAAGCGGTGCGCGGGGCGGCGGCGGCCACCGACGCGGCCTGAGCTCAGATCCAATCAGGGCGGCGCTGTGGCGTCGCCTTTTCTACGTGCAGGAGAGCAAAAAGCCTTGAAATTCAGCAGTGAAGCGTGGTAAACTTTGAGCAGTTGGGGGCGGCAAGACCCCCAGCGAAGGAGCCCACATGACCCTGTCCCGCACCGCCCTGCACGCCCTGATCACCGAACTCTGGGGCCCCACCGCCCAGATCATCGGCCCCGAGTACGACTGCGGCATCGTCGTCACGGAAGCCGGACTGCGCGCCCAGCGGCACGCCGAACTGACCGAGCCTCTGGACTGCGGGCACGTCCGCACGCCTGAACTCGGCCCCATCAGTTTCCACACCACGGGTGTGAAGCTCTTCAATCAGGTGGCCCGTGACGCGCAGGGCCGCTCGCACTGCTACGCCTGCGCGGAAGCGCGTGAGCGGCAGACCTTTCTCGACAGTGGCGGTACGTCAGGTGTGGTGTATCTCGGCCGTGACCTGACCACCGTCCGCACCTGGACCGGGGCGGTGCTGGCCCAGTGTGTCACCCGGCCCACCGGGCGGTTCAAAGACGGCGACGCCACCTACGCGGTGACCCTGAGCGCCCCCCGCCGACTCCGGGGCACCGCCGCCGCCGGACACGCCCTGACTCTCCGGGCGGCCTGACCACCTCACGCCGGGCCGGGAGCGCGTGCGCCCGGCCCACCCACGACACCCACGAGGCCCATGAATGAGTTACCCCACTGTCCAGACGCTGCGCGCGCAGTTGCGCCGCGCCCAGCTGCACCTGATCGCCGACGCGATCGAAGCTCACACCGGTCAGCGCCCCGGCAAGGTCACCGTTCACTGGGAGCGGACCGAACTGGGCCTCCCGCTGCCGGTCACGGTCGCGAGTGACGGCCGGGTCTTCGGCCCTGAGGCCCTGGGCAGCGCGGCGCAGGATGAACTGACCGAACTGCTCGAACAGGATTTCGATCCGGCGCAGATCCACGGCGCGGTCATCTACGAGATCGAGGCAGAGAAAGACCGTGCTGAACGTGGAATCATGCCCCACCACACTTGAAGATTGTATATAAAACGTGGTAAACTTCGGTGCGTAAGGGGTGGCAAGACCCCAGCCGAAGGAGCCCAGCATGTTCAACCAGACCGCCCTGATCACCGCCGACCTCCTGCCCGCTGCCACGCCAGCAGCGGGCGCATTCACCCTGATCCTGCGCGCACTCCAGGGCAACACCGAGGCGCACTTCAGCAGCGCAGCGGCGGCGCGTCAGGCGGCGCTGCGCCTGCGTGCCCAGCTCGGGCCGGTGCGGGGCGAACGCGCCCTGCGCGACGGGTACGAGTGGCGGGGCGCGGCGTGGACCCTCACGCTCACCGACCCGCCGCTGAGCGTTCCCTGCGTCATCACCAACAGCATGAGTGTGGCCGCGTGGCACGAAGTGACGACCGCCTTCCGCCGCGACGAGGCGCGGCGCGCCTGGGCCGCGCGCTGGGCCGCCCGGCAACCCTGGGCCGGGGAAGGGGAGAAGCGCGAATACCGCATCCTCTCGCGCCGCACCCGCCCCGACCTGCCCGCCCCCCACCGCCCCCAGGCCCTGCGCGCCCTGCACCAGACGTACCGCGAGCGGCGCGACGCGGCCCGGCTCAGGCTCCACCTCCTCGGTGGTCCCCGGTACCACGACGCGATGGTGGCCAAGGTGGAGTTCCTGGAGCGGATGATGGCGGGCTGAGCGCGCCGCGTCCCGGGGGGAGGGTGCCGCGCGGGCCCTCCCCCCGTCCTGCCGCCTACAGCGCGCGCAGGAGCGCCCAGGCGTCCGGCGAGGTTGCCGGGCACTCGGCGCGCAGCGCGGCGGCCGCCGCCGTGGGGCACAGCCCGTCCGGGAGCGCCAGGCAGGCCACGCGCGCCCGGGCGTCCTGCGCCCAGGCGTCCACGCCGCCCGATCGGGGGGCCGTGGCGGTCTGGGCCCGGTAGGTCGGGCGGGGCCGCAGGATGATCCGCAGGCCGGTGGGCAGGGCCAGGTCGAGGTCGAGTGGATCCAGCGGCGCGCCGGGCAGGAAGGGGTTGGGGGTGACCACGCCGCATGCTGGCGGGTTGACGCGTGAGGCACCGTGGCCCCCGTTAGTATTGACAGCAAAAATGAACACTGCTACAGTTCTAAGTACGAGCCCGCGACCCCGCGCCTCGCCCACCGACTCCTTTCGTCAACCCTCTTGCACGTGACGGCCCCTGTGACGCGCCGGTCTTCTGAAGACCGCGCTGCGAGCAGGGGCCGCCGCGTGTCGACCACGCTCCCAGCTCCATGCCCATTCAACAACGCGTGGTAAACTCTGAGCGTGAACCTCCACGTCACCCTGCTGCTCAGCAGCGCCGACCCCGGTCGACTGACCGACGTCCACTTCGCCGCTGACGCCGAAGCGGCCCGCGCCACCCACACCACCCTCCGGCACGGCGAGCTCGCCCGCGGTCAGGCCCTCCTCCATGACCAGCCCGGCACGGCGGCCACCCTCACGCACCTCAGCGTGCTGCAGGGCCACGGCGCCGCGCTGACCATCCTGACGGGCCCCCTGCGCGCGCACCCCACGCTCCGCCAGGACCTCATCGAGCCGCTGCTCAGCGCCCTGGCCGCCCGGGGCCAGACCCGCGTCCACCTCACCCCCGTGCGGGGCGGCGTGCAGTACGAGCCCGCCGCCGTGGCCGACCTCCTGCCCGGCGTTCCCTGGGCCCAGCGGCTCCTCGAGGTCCTCAACCGGCCGCGCACCGGCACCTCCGGCACCCCCCACTGCGCCGACCAGGACGCCCTGAGCGCCGCCGAACTGGCCGCCGAACTCGCCCGGGATCTGCGCGACCTGCTGGGCACACGCACCCTGAACTAGGCCGCCTGCGCTTGCAATTGCGCGCCCAGACCGACAGACTGCGCCCATGACGAAAAAGTCTGCGAAGGCCCCCGCCAAGAAACCCGCTGCTCAGGCTGCTCCTGCTGCCAAAGCTGCTCCCAAAGCCGAGAGCGGCAAGGTCGCCAAGAGCCAGCTCGTGGAACTGGTCGCCGACAAGGCCGGCCTGACCAAGAAGCAGAGCGACGAGGCCGTGAGCGCCGCCATGGACATCATCGTCAGCGCCCTGAAGGGCGGCCAGAGCGTGGGCCTGCCCGGCCTGGGGACCCTGAGCGTGAAAGAGACCGCCGCCCGCACCGGCGTGAAACCCGGTACCAGCGAGAAGATCGCCATCCCCGCTGGCAAGAAGGTGGCCTTCAAGGTTGCCAGCACCCTCAAGGGCGACCTGTAAGAGCGCTGAACCGAGTGCGGCCGGATCACGTGATCCGGCCGCATTTCTTCGCGTGGGCCGCAGGGCCGATCTCCCCTAAAACGTGGTAAACTTTTATACGTTAGAGGGGTGGTTTCCCCCTCGAAGGGATCACCCATGTCCGACCTGTACGAGTACGCCCTGAACGCCCTGCGCGCCGACGACACCGGCCGCGGCCCCACCCTGACCGACAGTTTCGGCGTCCGCACCTTCACCGCCGAACGCACCGGCCTCAGAGACGAGCGGGGCCAGCTGCTCACGTCCCGTCAGGCCCTCCTGCGCGCCCTGCGCCCCGCCGCGCACCTGAACGCCCCCGGACTCACCAGCGGCACCATCTGCACCGCCCTGGGCCCCGTGCCCTTCGAGATCCACTTCGACCGCGCCGCGCGTCACCCCCAGGCCACCGCGCACCGCGTGAGCCTGACCCTGAACCGCCCGTGGATGTTCGCGAACACCTGGTTCGACGACCTGCACCTCACCCAGTACGACGCGCCTGGATACCACTTCACGCCCTGTGAAAGCGTCACGCAGACCGGCGAGCGGCACCACGAGCCCAGCCCGGCCCTGCGCACCTTCCTGCGGACCCTGGGCCAGGACGTCTGCGGGGCGCTGCTGACCCCAGCCGCGCAGATTCAGGCGCAGCGGACCGAGCTCGCGGCCCGGCTCAGTGCCGCCCGCGAGGCCGCCCGGCAGGCCCAGGCGATCGCCGAGCGGCTCGAAGCAGAGCTGCTCAGCTGGCCGCCTGCGCCCGGCGGCGAGGCCGCTGGAGTGTGACAGGGACAGGAAAATACTCAAATAATACGTGGTAAACTCTGAGGCAAAGGAGCCCCCACATGCCCCACTGCCCCCACGGGTTCATTCCCGTGCTCAGCCCACGTTTTCCCCTCGACGCCTTCCTCGCGCCGTACGCCGCGCACCTGACCGGCCAGGCGCTGATCAGCCTCCCGGAACTGCTCAGCGCGCCGCTGACGCGCCTGCGCCTGCCGACCCTGAACCTGCTGCTCGACAGTGGTGGGTTCGCCGCACTGGACCCCCGCAGTCAGGTCACGCCGCTGCCCGGCGGCCTCGCGGCCCTGCACCTCCCGGACGGCCGCCGCGTAACCCCCGCCGACGTGCTCCAGGCAGCCGAGCGCACCGGCGCCGCCGTCACCTTCACCCTGGACTTCCCGGCCAGAGGCGACCACGCCGGGACGCACTTCGCCGCCAACCTCGCCAATGCCCGCTGGACGCTGGCCCAGCCGCGCCCCTGCCAGGTGTTCGCCAGCGTGCAGCCCGGGCAGGATCTCGCGCCCATCCTCGACGCGAATCCGGACGGCATCGCGCTGGGCGGACTCGCCCCCCACGCCCGCAACCACCCCCACCTGACGGCCGAAGTGCGGCGCGTCCGTGACCAGATCGGCCAGCTGCCCCTGCACGTGTTCGGCATCGGTCACCCAAAGGGCGTGCGCGCCGTGATGCGGGCAGGCGCGACCAGCGTGGATTCGAGCGGTCCGCAGCGGCGCGCGGCCAGCAACCGCACCTGGGACGGCACGCACGTGCCTGACCCGGCGCTGCACGAGCGGGTGCGGCTGGCCACCCTCAACCTGCAGGCGAGCGTCCAGGCGGCGCGCGAGGCGACATGCACTGCCTGATCACCTGGCCGACCGGCACCGGGAAGACCTGGACGGCACGTCAGGAGGCCGCCGAGGTGCTCAGCAGTGGTGGGCGCGTCCTGGTGTGCGTGCCTCTCAAGGCGCTGGCGGCCGAACTGGAACTGGAGTGGGGCGCGGCGCTGCCGGGTGTCACCGTGCGCGCTTTCACGAGTGACACCCGCGCGCGGGCGTACCAGGACGCGCAGGTCCTGATCCTGACGCCCGAGCGGCTCGACCTGATCTCCCGCGCGTGGCGCCGGCACCACCACTGGCTCGCGGCGGCGCGGCTGCTCATCGCCGACGAGGTGCATCTGCTCGCCGACCCGGTACGGGGCCCGCGCCTGGACGGCGCCGTGACGCGCCTGCGCGCGGCCTACCCGCTGCTGCGCGTCATGGCGCTGAGTGCCACAGTGGGCGACCCGGAGACCCTGCGCGCGTGGCTGGGCGCGGCGCACCTGCCTGACCGGCCGCGGCGCACGCCGCTGCACTGGCACGCCCGGACTGTCCCGGCCGCGCGGCACAAGCCGGCGGCCCTGCAAGACGCGCTGCGCAGCCGCCCGGGCCCAACCCTGATCTTCACGCACGCCCGGCGGCGCGCGGACGCCCTGGCCGCCGACCTCACCGACCGGGGCGTCGCGGCCCACGCGCACCACGCCGGTCTGAGCGCGCAGACCCGCGAGGCGGCGGAGGCGGCGTTCCGGCGCGGTGACCTTCAGGCGCTGGTCGCCACCCCAACCCTCGAACTCGGCGTGAACCTCCCCTGCGAACACGTGGTGCTGTACGACCTCACGCGCTGGGAAGGGGCGCGGGCGCTGCCCCTGAGCCGGGTCAGTGCGTGGCAGCGCGCCGGACGCGCCGGACGGCACGCCGGCGGTCCCCCGGGGCACGTGACGGTGATCGGCACGGCGCAGGAGCGTCCGGAGGAGTACGTCACGCCGGACTTCGAGCCGCTGCGCAGCGCCCTGGGGGCGGAGGCGGCCGCGCAGGACTTCCTGCTGGGCAGCGTGGCGGGCGGGTACGGCCGGACCGAGGCGTAGCTGGCGCGCCTGGCAGCGCAGACCTTCGCGGCGTTCACCGGGCAGTTCCAGGTGCAAGGCGCGATCAGCGCCCTGATCGAGCAGGGGGGCCTGAGCCGGGATGAACAGGGGCGGCTGAGCGTCACGCCGCTGGGGCAGGTTGCGGCCCGCTGCCTGCTGCCCGTGCACGTGGTCGCGGGCGCGCGGGATGTCACGGACAGTGACGCGCCCTTCGACGTGCTGCTGCGGGCGGTTCAGGCGGGCGGCGCGGCGCAGCTGGGCGTGCCGGGCCTGGAAGCGTGGACGGCCCGGGCCGCGCTGGACGCCACGCTGGCGGGCGTGCCAAGTGCGCTGCTGGACGCTGGAGTTTCGCCCAGTCCCGAGGTGTGCTGCGGCGCGGCGCTGCTGCACGGCTCGTGCCACAACACCGACGCTGAGGTCGCCGATGCGTTCGGGGTGTACCCCGGCGCGGTCGCGGCGCTGCGGGACGCGACGCTGCGGATCGTGGAGGCCTGGGCGGCGTGGCGTCCGGCGCAGCTGCGCCTGCGGCTGGTGGCGGCGATGCTGCGCGCGCAGACGGATCTGGACGGCGCGACGCTCAGCCTGCTGCGTGGGGTGGGTCCGGCGCACCTGCGCGCCCTGCGGCTGGCAGGCGTCCCGAACCTGGAGGCGCTGGCCGAGGCCGATCCGGCAGGGCTCACGGCGAGCGTAGGGGCGGGGCGAGCGGACCGCTGGGTGGCTGAGGCGCGCTTCCTGGTGAGCACGCTGGGGGTGATCGGGCGCGAGCCTCCGGCGCGGCCGGACCGGGCGGCGCGGCGCTACGCGGTGGGCGGCGAGGTCGATCCGGTGCGGCTGGTGCGCGCCACGTTCCTCACCGTCACCCCTGCCGGGCGCGGCGTGACGGTCACGGGCGGCGCGCAGGCGCACGCCGTGCAGGATGATGGCTGCGACTGCCCCGATCACCGCCGCACGCGGCTGTGTAAGCACGTCCTGGCCGCGCGCCTCGCGGCGGGCGACCTGGAGTTGCGGGCGCTGGCGTCGAGCGTCAGCGCCGGGTACTGAGGTTCCGGGCGGCGCGTTGCGGGCGCGCGCCGCCGACCGGTACACTCCACCTGACCTCACCCGCCCACAGGGTGCCGACCGAATTCTGAATCTGCGCCGTCCCACGCGGCCCCCGCCACCCATTGACCGGCGGGACTGGAGTCCAATGAAACCCACGACGAAGTCAGCCCTCACGGCCCACCTCCGGGCACTCAGCAAGAGCACGCTCCAGATGCTGGCGAGTGAGGTGGGGTGCGTGTCCTACCGCGCGGGGCAAGTCACCAACCGCGTCAGCGGCACGGACCTGGGCGCGTTCCTCTTCACGCGGCCGCTCGCGGCGCGGCGGGTGGCGGCGCTGCTGCGCCGGGCGAGCGCTGATCCCAAGTACCGCCCGGTGGTGGACGCGATCGAAGGCGTGCGCGGCGTGGGGATGACGCAGGTGGGCGACTGGACGCTCACGCCGGTCTCGGATTACGCCCTGTCCCTGGCCCATCCGGCGCGCGGGGCGCTGCGGGCGGAGTACAGCACGGACGTCCGCGTGGGCCTGATCGTCTTCACGGTGGCCGATGCGGAGCGGGCGACGCAGGCGGCGCACGCGGGCCTGCCGCCGGCCGTGCTGGCGTTGGCCGGGCTGATGATCGAGGCGGCGCCCGCAGCGCGGTCTGGGGACGTGCGCCGCAAGGGCCGCTGACGTGACGCGCCTGGTCTGGGCGGCGCCGTGAAGCGGCCACCGAGTGCGCGGGGCGCGGCGGAACTCACGGGCGCGGTGCTGGTGCGCCTGCTGTCTGGGCCGAGTCACGTCAGTGTGCAGGCCCTGGGGGAGGAGTTGGGGGAGAGCCCGTCGCGGGTGCAGCGGGTCCTGGCGGGTCTGCGGGCGAGCGGCTGGGTGATCGAGCGCGCCTCCCGGTCGCGGGGACTGACGTGCGTGGGGTTCGAGGGGCCGGGTGGGTTGGTGCGGACTGTCGCGCCTGGAAGTCCGCAGGGGCGGGATGCGTCCTCCACTCCGATTGACCATTCTACATATTACGTGGTAAACTCTGGCAAGTAGCCGCGTCCCCCCACAGGAGCCCCCATGACTGCAACCACCCCGTCCGACGCCATCAAGGCGGTCCTCACCGCCGCCGGTGCCCACACCACCGAGCATCCCGGCGCCTACTCCTTCGCCACCCTCATGTTCACCCCCCACGCACCCGGCCTGGGCCAACTGCAACTGCACAGCGGCCCGCACGCCACCGTCCTGACCGGCACCGCCGCCGAACTCACCCGCGCCGCCCAGGCGATCATGCCCCAACTGTGGCGCGCCGCCGAACACGACTACGAGCACGGCGAACAGGCCGCCGCGCCCCTGATGGACACCCACCTGCCCGCAGCGGCAGCCCGCGCCCTGCTGCGCGACGCGACCGACCTCGGCGCGCGCCCCTGCGACACCCCCTACCTCACCGGCAGCGGCATCAGCATCTACCCCGTGGACCTGTGCCGGAGCGGACCATACTTCGAAACGTACGTCTTCACCCCCTACGGCACCGCGCTGCTCAGCTACGCCGCGTCCGTCGATCAGGCCTTCAGTCTCCTGCCCTGGCTCACCGGCGAGCGCACGCCATGACCAGCGCCGAAGCCGGTCCGCCCGTCACACCCGCCCCAGGCCGCACCCTCACCCCAGGCGAGTACGAACGCAACGAGCAGCGGTGCATCGACCCGGCCCTCGGCTCGCCCTGCACCTGCCCGGCCCCCGCCCACACCGCCCGGGGCCGCCCCCACACCAACGCCGCCGCGTACTGCGCCGCGTGCGGCGCGCACTGGCGCCTTAACCGCGGCCCCCGCCACTTTCCGCGCCACACCCTCAAACCCCGCGAGTTCCAGGAATTCATCCTGCGCACCGAACTCGCCCGGGGCCGCATCCGCCCCGACCGCGCCGAACACCTGCTCGGCACCCACTGCGCCGTGACCCTCACCGGCCGCCGACTGGGCTGGTACCGCGCCGACCAGCCCCTCCCCAACGGCTCCTACCGGGCGGTGTACGCCCGGGACGAGGCGGACGGCACCCAACTGCGCCTCACCGAACCGCAGTGGCTCAGCGGCCCCGCCGGCTGGACCCTGACCCTCACCCACCCTCAGGGTGCCGAGGCGCGGTACGGCATCAACTGCGACCACCTGGAAACAGCCCGGGCCATCAGCCTCCGGCTCCTGACCCAGTTCCAGGCCGGGGTGCGCCCATGACGCTCCGCGAGTGGCTGGCCGCGTACGACGCCGCTGAACTGGCCTGCATGGCCGCGCGGGACGTGCCGGTCCTGCGCGCCGCCGAGGCCGAGCGCCTGCGCGCCACGAACGGCCTCGTCGCGGCCCTGCGCGCGCACCTGAGCGTGCCCGGCGACCTGCCTGCCACCCTCCAGCCCGACTGGATCGAGCAGCAGCGGCGCGACCTCACCGCCGCGCTGCCCCAGCTCGACGCCAGTCAGGGCGGCAACCGCCACGCCGCTGCCGGAACAGCCCGGCTGCTCATCAGTGTCCTGGGGGACTTCCAGCGTGTCGCGCTGCCCAGCCTCACCGGAGATCCGGACACCCCGCACGACCCGTGACGCGCCTATAGCACACCCGAGCCCCGAGGGCCGCCTGAGATGACGCAGGCGGCCCTCATTGCATGACTTGAATGGAATTCGTAAGGCACGGCTTCTATGGTGACGGTAGCCCGCTGGGCCCCACATCCCATAGCCCCCACTCACCCCACGGAGACCTGCCATGCCGACCCGTTCTGCCCTGAGCGTCCTGACCCTGCTGACCCTCGCCCTCACCGCTTGCGGCGGCGGCGGCACGACCACCACGCCCCAGCCCCAGCCTCAACCGCAGCCCGAAACGAACCTCCCCAGCACCCTGACCCTCACCGGCAACACCGGCACCCTGACCGTCCCCGGCGGGTACGCCCTGAGCACGGACGCCAGCTGGCTGAGCCTGAGCACGCCCCTGACCACCACCAGCGCCACCGTCACCATGCACGCCGCGCCCCTGGACGGCCTCGACCGCAACGCCAGCCAGCCGGAACTGCGCGCCGTGCTCACCGCCCGCGGCAGCAGCGGCACCCAGACGGTCGACGTGCGCCGTCCCCTCAACCGCGTCACCGGGCAGATCAGCGCCGCCACCACGGCCGCGCTCAGCATCCGCCAGGCCACCGCGCCGGCCCTCAGCGCGCAGGGCGCCGCCACGCAGGAGGTCATCGTGACCTACCGCGCGGGCCTCAGCAGCCAGTCGCTGCGCAGCGGGCAGCCCTTCCTGCAGGCCCAGACCCTCCAGGCCCTCGGCGGCGCGCAGGCCCTGGCCGCCACCAGCCGCACCCAACTGCTGCGCGTCACCAACGTCCCCTCGGCCCTGAACGCCCTGCGGACCGACCCGAACGTCCTGCGCGCCGAGCCGAACCTGCCCGTGCACGCCGCGGGCGCCGCCGCCCAGCCCGGCGTGCTCCCGCAGGCCTGGCTGCCCGGCGACGAACTCGCCCCAGCCGAATGGAACTACGGCTTCCTGAACTACGCCGCCGTGCAGGCCGACCAGCCACGCACCTACCCCAACAGCGTCACCGTTGCCGTCCTCGATACCGGCGTGCAGACCCAGCACCCCGACCTGGACGGCCAGCTGCACCGCGACGGCGCCCTGAACTTCGCGGCGGGCGCAGCGGAAGCCGTCAGCGACCCGGGCGACCAGGGCTTCAGTCACGGCACGGCCGTCGCTGGCGCGATCGCCGCCAAACGCCACGGGCCTGGCGCTGGCACCGGCCTCGTGGGCGGCGTGACCGACGCGAACGTGAAACTCCTCAACCTGCGCGTGCTGAACGCGGACGGCAGCGGCGACATGTTCCGCGCGGGCCTCGCGATCCGGTACGCCGCCGGTGAAAGCGTCACCCTCGGCGGCGTCACCTACACCAACCCGCACCCGGCCCGCGTGATCAACCTCAGCCTCGGCGGCAACGCTGCCGGCAGCGCGCAGCCCGCCATCTGCGCGGACGTCGCGGCCGCCACCGCCCTGGGCGCCCTGGTCGTGGCCAGCGCCGGGAACGACGGCAGCGCCGCCCGCAGCTACCCCGCGTCCTGTCCGGACGCCGTCAGCGTCGGCGCGCTCACCCTCGACGCCCAGCGGCACTTCGTGCCCAGCACCTACTCCCAGGCGAACGACCGCGTGACGCTCGCCGCGCCCGGCGGCAGCGACTGGGACGGCATGACGTACAACAACGGCCTGAGCGTGCAGACCAGCCAGGGCACCTTCACCGTGCCCGACGCGCTGCCCACCACCGGCTGGGACTACTCGCGTCAGCAGCCGGAAGTGACCTTCTTCGCCGGAACGAGCGCCGCCGCGCCCGTCGTGAGCGCCGTGGCCGCCCTGATGTTCGCCAAGGGCGTCGTGACCACCCCCCAGGCTGCCCGCGAGCGGCTGATCGCCACCGCCAACGACGTGCACGACCTCGGCCGGGACGCCAAGACCGGCGCGGGCGTCATCAACCCCGTGGCCGCGCTCGGCATCGCCGCGAACCAGGCGCCCGCCGCGGCGCTGCTGCACCTCACCATGGGCGGCAAGACCTTCTCACCCGCTGTCGGGGCCGACCTGCGCTTCACGGCCTTCCTGCCCGGCGGCGACGCGACCCTCACCCTCACCCGCGACACCAACCGCGACGGTCAGGTCAGCGCGGGCGAAGCGCAGCGGCAGCTGGGCGTCCAGGTGACCGAAGGCCAGACGAGCGACCTCGGTACCCTCACCCTGCCCTGACGCTCACCCCGCACAGGTGGCCCGCCCGTGGGGAACGGGCGGGCCACGTTCGTCTGATCTTCAGCGGCAGCGCCAGGACGCCGCCACGCCGAACGCCACGTCCGGAAGCGGCGCGCGCAGATCCTCCTGGAAGGTCACGCCCCGCCACGCCAGTTGCAGCGACACCACCGGGCGGCTGAAGAATCCCGCCTGCGCGAACGGACTCGTACGCGCCTCCACCGACACGCGCAGGGGAGGGGAGAGCTGCGCCCAGCCGGACACCGCCGCCGAGGGCCGCACGCCCAGGTGCGCCAGGTCCCCGGCGACGAGCGGCGCCGTGACCTGCGCGGCCACGCCCCACCGCGCCTGCTCGACGCCAGCGCTGAGCGCCGCGCGCCACGCACCCACGTTCGTGAAGTACGCCCGGCTGCCCAGCCCGGTGCCCAGCTGCGCCTTGAGCCACAGGTTCCCGAACGCGCGGCCCACCGACACTTCCGGCGTGCCGAGCGCCAGGGCCGCGCCCTGGTAGGAGACGGTGCGGCCCTGCCCGGCGACCGTGACGGCCGCCTGCCCCGGCTCACCCACGATCCGGTCCAGGCCGATCAGGTCGTGGTAGGCGTTCAGTGGCCGGTCGAGCAGCCCGCCGGAATACAGGTGCGCACTCAGCTGCGCGCCCCACTCCCACCCGCGTTCATCCACCCAGCGGGCACCCAGGCGGCCGGTGAGACGCTCGACGTCCAGTTGTGCGGACACGCCGCCCGGCTCGATATGGAACGTGTGTTCGTTGATCAGGGAAAGGCTGCTGTCCACGGCGCAGCCGGCGCTCAGGGGTGGGGGTCCCAGTCGCACGTCGTAACCCTGCGTGAGCACGCTGCCTTCATGTGGGGGAAGGGCCAGCGCACCCACCGCCATCAGTTCGGTGAGCACGAATTGAGGATAGTGAGGATGCACAGCCTCAGGCGCCCCGTTCCTTCCCACGAGGAACTGCCCCTGCGCTGCGCTCCTGCAGTTGTTGGCCCACACCATCAAACCCCCACTCAAGTCCCAGGAGCACCCATGAAAAACCTGATGTCTCTGGCCGCCATGCTGAGCGGCGCTGTCCTCGTCATGACCAGCTGCGGTGAAAACGGCGCGCCCGCCGGCGCGAAAGTGCTGACCGTCGACACCTACGCCCATGCGGACGGCACCTACTGCCCCCTGACGCAGGCCAACATCGAGACGTTCACCGACCGCCCCGCCGCGACGAGCGGCGCCACACCCACCACCAACGCCGTGGCGACCAGCACGGTCATGTACGACCCGGCCACCACCGGCACGGCCGTGATCACCGTCTCGTGCATGAGCAAGGACGGCGCGACTGTCCTGGGCAAGGGCAAGGTCACCCTGAACTTCCAGAGCCTTCCCACCAAGATCAACGTGAACGGTCCCGCGCTGATCACCCCGCTGAACCTGACGGTCGTCAAGGCCGGGAACACACCCAAGGTCACCAGCCAGTAAGGCCGGGCTCCCGGTTCCTCCAGGATTGCGCACCCCACCTCTGGTGGGGTGTTTTCGTCTGCGGGGCGCGGGCAGACATGGTTGAATCGGAGGATGAAACGGCCGGGCGAGCAACACGGGGTGCCCTACGCCCTGGATGACCGCGGACAGGTGGCCGATCCGGTCACCGCCGGGCCCGGGCGGTACACCTGCCTGGGGTGCGCGCAGGAGGTCGTGCCGGTCCGCGCGCACGAGCGGCGGCTGGGCGCGCAGGTGGTGGAGGTCGCGGCGCACTTCCGGCACCTGGAGCAGGGCCGCTGCGCGGCGACCGGAGAGAGCGTCACGCACCGGGCGTTCAAGCGGACGCTCGCTGAGCGGCTCAGGACCGAGCGGCAGTTCACGCTGCACCTGAATTGCCCGCTGTGTCACGAGGGCCGCGCGGAGCAGTTCACGCTCCGGCCGGGGTGGTGGGTCACCGAGGAGTGGCCGCTGGGCGAGCACCGGCTGGACGTGGCGGTGCTGGACGAGGCGGGCGCCGTGCGCTTCGGGTTCGAGGTGCGGGTCGGGCACGAGGTGCCGGAGAGTAAGGCGCTGGGCCTGACGGTCAACTGGGCGGAAGTGGCCGGGGATCTACCCGCGCTGCGGTCGGGGCCGCTGGTGCTGGAGGTCGAGAACACGAACCTGTATTCGCGCCGGCCGTGTGGGTGCGGGAACGCGGCGCGCAGCCGGGGTGAAGCGCGGGCGATCGCGCGGGAGCGGCAGCGGGCGCGGGAGGCGGACGCGCGCCGGCAGCTGGAAGCGGCGCGGCAGGCGAGCGTGGCGGCCTTCCTGAAGGTGCCATCCGCCGCGCCGGTTCCGGCGGAGGTCCCCGCGCCCCGCCCGCCGCGTCCCGCGCGATCGCCGCAGCCCGATCCGGCTGCGCTGCAGGCGCAGGCGGATCGGACGGCGCGGGCGTTCGTGTACGCGCACGTGCCGGACGCGTTCACGCGGCTGACGTCGTTCCTGTGCGTGGTGGCCACCTGCCCGGGGTGCCGTCAGGAGACGGTGTTTTTCGGGGCGGGGAGCGTGTACATGGTGCCGACGTGGTCGGCGCTGGTGCGCCGGGCTTCCCCGTTCCATCCGTGGGACGCGGTGTGTGTGGGGTGCGGGTGGAGTGGGCCGGTGCCGCCGGGCACCGCGGTGCCGCTCAAGGGGCAGGTGCGGCGCTCGGGGCCGCAGGGAACGTTCTGGTATTCCGACGATTAAGCTGTCTGGGACGGCATTTTCAGGTTGAAATCTTATCTAATGCGTGGTAAACTTTGGGCAGTTGGGGGCAGCAAGACCCCCAGCGAAGGAGACCCCATGGGCGCCCACGACACCCACAGCACCTACCCGGCCCAGCGCCTCACCCTGCGCGAAGCCTTCACCTACCTGCAAGAAGAAGACCGCCTGGAAAACGGCCACAGCCCATGCAGTGGCACGATCGGCGCCGCCAACGGCTGCCTGCCCTTCCCCCCCAGCGCCGACGACCTCCAGGCCGCCCCGCTCGACGTGATCCTCACCGCCATCACCCACGGCCCCAGCACCCCCAGCGGCCAGGCGGCCGCCCACACCCTCGCCCAGACCCACCCGCACCTCACCGCCCACCTCAGTGCCGCCCACGCCGCCTGGGACGACAAGTGGGGCCCCGCAGTCGGCTTCCGCCACGGCGACACCTTTCACTTCATCAGCATCGTCGCGAGCTGAGCGCCACACAGCAGAGGGAGCAACCAACCGGTTGCCCCCTCTCGTGATCGTTCAGCGCCTCACGGGCGCCACACCCGCGCCCACCAGGCCCTCAGCGCCTGCCACGCCGCCGCCCAGCCCGACCGGACCTCCGGTTCCGGCTCCGGCGCGGCCACCACATACGCCCGCCCCGCTGCGGACTTCGCCATCACGGCCGGCGCCCCCTGGCGCGCCGGATCCACCACGACCATCTGCGTCTCACCGAACCCAAACGGGCACTGCCCGGCCGGGACGTCTGGCGTGACGGCCAGCGCCGGCGCGGCCGCCCCAGTGGCCGGCGCCGCCTCCCGGATGGACGCCAGTTCATCCTGCACGACCGCCCCTTCAAGCAGCAGCGCCTCCACCGTTCCCAGCGGCTCGCCCGCCGCAGCGTCCGGCAGGTGGAACGCCTCGAGGCGGGTCGGCCGCAGGCTCAGCAGCGCGTACACCGCCTCCCGGCCCGTGATCGTATCCACGTACGCGCGCAGCACCATGCCGCCCTTGATCTCGACGGCACCCAGCACCACCGGGCCCGACCCCACCTCATCAATCAGGCGGATCAGGTACCGGTTGCGGCTGAGACTGCTCATCAGCTGCACGAGCGTCAGGGTGTCCATGTCCTCCCCGCGCGCCGTGAACATCGGCGGTTGCGTGATCAGCGCCGTCATCCCTGCACCTCCTCTCGGCTGGCCGAAGCCAGCGGCTCAGTTCCCGGGGCGCTCACGGCGCCCAGCTGCATCGTCTGCGCGATCAGCCCGTACAGCTTCGTCCACGCGGCCCGGTGCGCGGGCGTGAATTCCGCGCCCAGCCCCAGGTCCAGCGCGTGCAGCAGCGCCGCGCCAACCGGACCGTACTGATCGGCCTGCACGCCGTACTCCAGCGCGTGCCGGCGCCCCATGGCCATCAGCACCGCGAAGAGGTCCTGCTGCAGATCCACGTCCCCGTCACGCCACTCGCTGCGCTTCCAGTTCATGGCAGCCACCGCGAAATCGAGCGTCACGGCCAGTTTCTTGATCTGCCCGGCCATGTCCGCAGGGAACTGGTCCCGGTACTCGGGGTGCTGGTCGAACAGTTCCTTGTAGAACAGGCCCGTGGCGGTCTCCATCAGCGCGGCGTGCCGCACGATCCGCCAGTTGTCCTGAATCAGCCCGCGTTCAACGTCATTGAGCATCAGCATGTCGGCCGCCCGGGCGCGCTGTGGGGGCGCGCAGTCATTCTCTCCATGATTGTCCTCCTGTGGGGGTCCTGCACCGGGCAGTGTACGGCAGCCCCCCACGCGCGTCACGCGACGCCCCCGCCACGTGAACGTCCGCCGGACGGGTCGCTAGGCAATCTCCGCTGAGCGAAGTATGGTGATCGCTGATGACCCCCACAGCCATCACCCCACTGCCGGCCCCATCCTGTCCCGTCCCACCGCGAGGTCATGCCCGGCGCTGACGCCCGGCCCCTGCCGCCCCACTTCCACACGCTGACGCGGCGCGAACAGGCCGTGTGGCTCTACGTGGACCGGCACGGCCCCGAGGGCACCAGTGTCCGCCCGAGCGTCCTCAAAACCCACCTGGGCGGCGCCGAGAACCACTACACGACCCTGATTCATAGCCTCACCGAGCGGCACCTGCTCATCCCGGTCGGCACCCGCACCGACACCTACTGCAACCGGCAGTTTCCCCACGTGCGCAGCTGCCAACCCCACGAGTACGGCTCTGCCAGCCCCAAGGACACGCCATGAACACACCCACCCTCAACCTGACAGGAAACCTGAGCAGTCCGGACGCGATCCCCGTCGTCTTGCAGATGCTGATCGACCTGAAACGCACCGCGCTGCTGCACGTGCACACGCCACGCGGCCGGGGGGTCGTCTTCTTCGAACTCGGTCAGTTCCGGCACGTCAGTTTCGGGCCGCTCCACAGCGACGACGCCCTCGCGCAGCTGCTCCTGGCCCGCGAGGGCACCTTCGAGACGGCCAGCCAGATCCCCACCCCACCGCCCGCCGCGAACATCACCGGCAGCAGTGAACAGATCCTGATGCGCGCCGCGATCGCCGCCGATCACCTCCAGCGCGAGCCCGCGCCGGCACTGCCCACCAGCGCGCCGGACGAGGAGTCCGCCGCGCTGCTCGTCACGACCCCCTTCCAGCGCGGCACCGACTTCGACGCGGCGCTCGACGCGTTCGTGTTCGAGGACACGCCCAGCGCCGCCCCGCTGCCCGGCCCGGACCTGGTGCCGGAACTCAACATTGACCTCAACGTCACCACCGAGACGTTCCCCGGCCAGGTGTGGCGACTGCTCAACCTCATCGACGGCCGCCGCACCGTTCAGGAAGTCAGTGACGTGAGCGCCACGCCCCTGCCGGACGTGCAGCGCATCCTGAGCGGCACCAGCGTCGCCCAGCACGTCCAGTACCTCGAACGCATGATGCCGCCGCAGTTCTGGACAGACGTGCAGGACGCCGCCACGGACGTGCTCGGGATCGCCGCGGGCGTCCTGCTGAAAAAAGCCGCCAAGACCCTCGACGTCACCCGCGACACTTTCCCCCTGGCGCGCGCGCCCCTGTGGCTCGACGCGCTGACCGCCGCCGCGCCGCCCGACCGGCAGGCGCAGGTGCTTGAACGCCTGAACGCCGTCCGTCACCGCTACCGCCTCTAACCCCCCACGGAGATCCCATGACCACCATCCCCGCTGCGCCCACTGCCACCCCCACCGCCGCCCCAGCCCGCCGCGGCTCGATCCGCACGCCCCTGCTGGCCCTGAGCCTGCTGCCCGCCCTCGCCGTGGGCGGCGCGTGGCTCGGCACGACCTTCACGCAGCAGGCTGCGTCCGACCGGGCCCTGCTGCTCCAGGGCGCCACGCAGACCAGCAAGGCCTTCGGGGAGCGCATCCTTGACCTGGAAGAAGTGCAGGGCCTGACCCTCAGCGCGCCCGAGCTGCGCGCCGGCGTACAGGAACGCGCCGAGGACCTCGTGCGCGCCGACCTGCTGCCCGTCACGGACCTGGCCGTCACCGACGACCGGGGCCGGGTGCTGGTCGCCTACGCCCGCAGTTACGCCGCCGGTTCCTCCGCCGTGGAGGCCGACACGGCCCGCCGCTGGACCACCGGCAACCCGGCCCTCAGCGCCGCCGTGACCCGCCTCGCCCAGAGCGCCCTGAAACAGAGCGGCGGCGCGACCGAACGCGTCAGCCTCGGCCGGGGCGCCGTTACCCTCGCGGCCTTCCCGCTCCCCAACGCCAGCGGCGTCACCGTCATGGCGCTGGACGACTCGGACATCCAGGCCCGCGTGCGCGCCAACCTCCTGCGGACCGTGGCCATCGTCGTCGCCGTGCTCGGCCTGGCCCTCTTCGCGGCCAGCAGCGTCGCCAGTAACCTCATCAGCCGCCTGCAGCGCCTCAGCGCCGCCACGCTCGCCGCCAGCAAGGGCGACACCAGCGTCACCATTCCCGTGACCGGCAACGACGAACTGACCACCGTGGGTGAAAGCGCTGACCGCATGGTGCAGAGCAACCGCGTCTTCCAGTCCCTCCTCGAAGACGAGTGACCCCGGTTGACGCGACACGCCCACCCCCGGCGCGCTACCTTTGCCGGGCAGTTCACGACTGCCACACCCCCACACCCACTTTCCCCAAGGAGCACCCACATGCGCCGCACCCTCGTTGTCCTGACCCTGGCCCTGACCGCCACCGCCACTGCCGCCAACCTCACCTACCTGGGCCCCAAAGGCACCTACAGCGACGAAGCCGCGCGCCTGGTCGCCCAGAGCGGGAACTGGACGACCAGCACCGCCACGAGCATCACCGAAGTCGCCCAGACCGTCGCCGCCGGGCAGACCGACTACGGCCTGCTGCCCATCGAGAACAGCAGTGGCGGCTACGTCGTCGAAACGCTCGGGCTGCTCAAGACCGGCCTGCCCAAATGGCGAATCATCGGAGAGATCGCGCTGCCCATCAACAACGTCCTGATGGCCAAACCCGGCACCACCCTCGCCGACGTGACCACCATCGTCTCCCACCCCCAGCCATTCTTGCAGAGCGCCGGGTACCTGAAAGCCAACTACCCGAACGTCAAACGCGTCGAGGCCAAGAGCACCGCCGCGGCCGCCGAGGACGTCAGCAAGATGCCCGGCAATACGGCCGCCGCGATCGCCGCGCCCGCCGCCGCCAGCGTCTACGGCCTGGTGCCCCTGGCCAACGCCATTCAGGACGACAAGCGCAACACCACCAAGTTCTGGGTGGTGCAGGCCGGTGAACTGCCCAAGACCGGCGCCGTGAACCGCGCCGTGGTCATCCACGACCTGACCCGCAACACGCCCACCCTCAGCCTGCTGATCACCCGCATGTCCGCCCTGGGCTTCCAGGTGAGCAGCCTCACGCAGTCCCCGAGCGGTGAACTGGGCGGCGCCCGCTACGTGCTGGTGTTCGACGGCCGCCGCGGCGCGGACATGGCCGCCGTCCGCCAGGCCCTCACTCCCGGCAGCACCCTGCTCGGCGCGTACACCGCGCCCTGACCCTCATGACCGCGCGGGGGCGCCCCACACGCCCCCGCTTCCCCTGCCGCCCTCTCGCCCCGAAGGAGAAACCCCCACATGCGCCACCTGCTGCTGCTCGCCACCCTGACGACCTTCACCGCCGCCCACGCCGACAGTTTCAAGATCCTCGCGCCCGCCACGACCGGCGGCGGGTACGACACCATGGCCCGTAACCTCAGTAAGACCCTGGACGCCACCAAGCTCGGCGCGGGCAGCAGCGTGTACAACGTGCCCTGTGAGGGCGGCGTGGTGGGCCTGCGGGACTTCGTGAAGAAGGCCGGGCAGGGCGATCAGCTCGTCGTGTTCGGCCTGACCACCATCGCGGCCATGATCACCAGCAAGGAGGGCGGCGTCGACCTGAAAGACCTCACGCCCGTCGCGCGGCTCGTGAACGACTACGAGGTGCTGGTCGTCCCGGCCAGCAGCCCCTACCGCACCCTGAGTGACCTGACGGCCGCGTTCAAGAGCAACCCGGGCCTGCGCTTTGGCGGCGCGAGCGTGGCCAGCGCCGGGCACCTGTTCACCGGGAACGTCCTGCAGGCCAGTGGCGGCAACGTCCGCAACCTGAAGTGGATTCCCAGCAGCGGCAACCTCCAGGGCATCAAGGCGATGCTGGGCGGCGAACTGGACGTCGTGAGCAGCAGTTACGGCGTGGCCGAACCCGACATCAAGGCCGGGCGCATCCGGGCCCTGGCGATCAGCGCCCCCAGCCGGATCGACGGCGTGAACGTCCCGACCGCGCGGGAGCAGGGCGTGGACGCCGAACTCGTGAACTGGCGCGGCGTGTTCGCCCCGAGCGGCTTAGGCAGCGCCGAACGCGCCAAGCTCAGCAGCACCTTCAGCCGCCTGGCACGCAGCAAGGAGTGGCGAGACCTGCTCGTGGCGGAAAAGCAGAACAGCTTCTACCAGCCGGCCGCCACGTTCGGGTACTTCCTGGACCGGGAAGTGCCGCGCATCCAGGGCCTGCTGCGTGACCTGGGCCTGAGCCGGTAACCGCCGCCCGACCGTCTGTCCGCGCCCAGTGACCCGCCCCCCGCACCCAGGGGGCGGGTCACTGTTTCACGCGCAGGGGGCCGGGGCGAAATGACCAGGCAGGGTGACGCCCGCGCGGCGGGCACCGGCCTCCAGCGCGCCCTCGAGTTCTCCGCAGGTCACGCCCGGCGCGGCGGCCGCGGCCACCCACACGTCAAACTGACACTCCGGCAGGGTCATCAGGTCCAGCGCGGCCACGCCGCCGGTCCGGTCAGCGACGGTGACGGCCAGGAGCGTGCCGGCGCGCAGGTGCACGCAGGCCAGCAGGACGCCCCCCTGACGGAAATGCACGCGCGTCAGGTGCGGCGTGGTGACCGTCAACCAGCGCAGGAGCGTGGGCAGCGGCACCACGGCGGTGGAGCCGGACAGGGAGGGCGTGGCCGGAGGCCAGTCGCACGCGCAGGGGAGCGGGGCAGGCCGGGGGACATCGGGCAGGGTCGTCATGGGCGTTCCTCTCGGTGGGATGAGCCGCGCGGCAGCGCACCGGCGGACTCCGGGGGCGCCCGTGTGGGACGGACGCTGCACCTGCCGGCATCGTACGTCGGCCGGGCCCCCCGCTCAAACCTGAATGTCCAGTGAAGTCAGGATGCGTGGTAAACTCTGAGCGAGGCTAAACCCCCACGTCCAGCCTGTTGTTCGCCCCTGCACGCCTCCGGCGCGGCCTGCGCCGATGGCCTGCCCCTCTGCCCACATGGAGGCGCTGCCGATGCACACAGAACCCACCCTGACCCTGGATGAGCTGCCAGATACGATGCTGAGCGCCCTGCTGCGGACGTTCGTGAGCGGCGTGCCGCCCCTGCTGCCCCACGACGCGCCGGACAGCGCCGCGCCCAGCGTCGCCATCATCCGCAGCCTGACGCCCTTCCGGACGGGCACCCTGCGCGGCTACGTCGCCAACGTCTACGCGTTCGGGCAGTACGTGCCCTGCACGTTCTCCTGCACGAGCCAGGGCGACCTGCTGGCGTGGTTCCTGGAGCCCGGGCAGTGCACGGCCGTCGCGCACGACCTGCGCAGCTGGCGGGAATTCCTCGCGCTGTGCCGCGCCCCCACCGGCGAGCGCCGCGCCGCGCCGTACAACATCCTCGCCTGCCCGGCGGCGCAGCAGACGCCGGTCACACCGTGCCGGCCCGGCACGGCCTGGAAGCCCTCCTGCTGCGGTGCGGCGGTCAGCGCGTGGAACTGGACAGCGACCTGTGTCCGCGCACCATTCCAGGGGAGGGTGAGGTGCTGTTCCTGGACGACGCGGCCCTGCTCCTGTCGGGAGGGCGATTGGTTCCCGCGGGCACCCGGGTAGAGTTCCGGGCCGGGCGGCCCTGCGCGTGCCACGCCAACGCAGCGGCGCTGTTCTCCGAGCACTGTGACGACAACGATCTCGAGGAGCGACTGGATCTCGTGACCGGGTACGCCCTGGGGGAAGACGGCGTCTGGTGGCGTCACAGCTGGGCGCAGCGGCGGGACGGAACGGTCGTGGAGACCACGGAGCCGCGCGCGGCGTACTTCGGTGTGACGCTGGATCCGTCCGAGCAACTGGACGAGGGCGGCGCGTGGATGTTCGTGGCCCTGCACCGCGGGTGAAGGGGCGAGCCGGCCAGGCGCGGCGCGGGGCAGCGCGGGCCGAGCGGGGGGCCCGCTGGCGCCGGCGGGGACGCCTCACGGCGCAGCTGCTCCTGGGCGCGGCGTTGCTGCTGGCGTCCGCGCGCTGGCCCGGCCCGCACAGTGGGGAGGTCGAGCAGGCGTCGCGGCTCAGCGGGACGCTGACCGTCCTGCTCAGCGGGTGGCTGTGGTGGGGGAGACGGCGCCTGGCCGGCGCGGCCCTGCTGTGCGGCGCGCTGCTCACCCTGAACGTCGTCGCCGGGGACGCGCTGCTCGCCGCGCTGCGGGTAAGTCCCTGGGTGGGCGCGCTGCTGGCGCTGGACGCCGCGCTGCTGGCGTGGTGGGTCGCGCGGCGGGCCGAGCGGCGCGTCCAGCCGGAGCAGGTCGGTCCCGACGTGGAGGAGAGTGCCCACGACCGGTATGTCACCGCGGTGCACGAGGCCGGTCACGTCCTGATGTTCGCGCTGGCGCCCCGCAACGCCCACCTGCACGCGGAGGTGCGCCGCCGCCAGGACGGGGAGCAGGTGACGCTGGGCCGGGTGGCGTACGCCAAGCGTGACTGGCAGGTCGGGGCCGACACGATGCAGTGGGAGATGCAGCACTTCCTGGCCGGGGCCGAGGCCGAGCGGGCGCTGCTGGGCGACGTGCATGGCCGCAACGGGTCCGACCTGGCCCGGCATGAGCAGGTCCTGCGGGCGTACCTGGCCAGCCACGCGCCGGGCGAACTGATCTTCGCTGCGGGAACCGAGGCGGACGCGCACCACAACGCGGCCGTCCTGGCGCGGCACCGGGCGGCGCAGCAGGCGCAGGTGCAGGCCTTCATGCAGGCGAACCTCGGGACGCTGGAGCGGGTGGCGGACGCCCTGGTGATGCGCGGGTCGCTGGAGGCCCGGGACCTGTACCCGCTGCTGCGTGGCGTGCGGGTCACGCCGGGGGCGGCGCGGCTGCGGGGCGCGCGGCGCTGAGGCCGGTTCGCAGGGAGGGGTGTGGCATGCTACGGGTATGACGAACGCCGCCCACACGGCCGTCGGACCCGCGCGTGAGACCCCTTCGGCCATCACGGCGGCCGATCACGACCGCGCTTTCGAGTTCTTCAACCAGGTGCTGTTCGGCGGGGCGCTGCAGCGGCCTGTCATCACGCTGTCGAGCCGGAAGAAGGCCATGGGGTACTTCCGGTCGGGATTCTTCCGGGATGAGCGGGGGCAGGGAGCGGACGAGATCGGGCTGAACCCGGAGTATTACTCCACGCTTCAGGATTACCTCTCGACGCTGGTGCATGAGCAGGCGCACCAGTGGCAATTTCAGTTCGGGAAGCCGGGCAAGAACGGGTACCACAACAAGGCCTGGGTGGAGAAGATGACCGAGCTGGGCCTGCCGCCGTTCAACACCAAGGATCCGGCCAAGCAGACGGGCACGACCGTCAGTCACCGGGTCGAACCGGAGGGGCGCTTCGCGGTCGCGTGCGCGCAGCTGCTACGGTCGGGGTTCACGCTGCGGTGGACGAAGAGCGAGCCGGACGAGGACGTCACGGAGTTGAGTCCGGAGCAGATCGAGGACCTGGCGGCGGAGGCGGAGGAGAAGCGGCGCCGGCGGGAGGCGCAGCGGCGCTCGAAGACGCCGTATCACTGTCCGGTGTGCCTGACGAAGGCCTGGGCGAAACCGAAGGTGAAGTTGATGTGTGGGGAGTGCCGGGCGGTCCTGGTGCCGTCGGATGAGGTGGTGGCCGTCATCAACGAAAGTTGACCATTTTATATAAAGCGTGGTAAACTTCCATCAGTTAAGCCCCCTCACTGACGCTGGAGCCCCCATGTCCCACGCCACGACCATCCTGACCCAGCACGCCCTCGACTACCTCGGCGGTGAGCTCCACGACACCGCCCTGCACCTGACCGACAGCTTCGGCACCCTCACCTTCACCCCCCACCCACGCGGCCTCCTGGACCACAGCGGCACCCTGATCACCAGCCGCGCCGACCTGACCCGCCGCTGCCAGCGCTCCGGCCCCATCAACGCCGCCGGACTCACCCACGGCACCCTCCTCACGCGACTCGGCCCCGCGACCTTCAACCTCAGCGAGATCCACGAGCGGCTCAGCGGCCGCACCCTGCGCCTCTCCCTGCGCCGCACGGCCCCCACCCGATTCGGCGGCGTCACGTACGACGAGTGGAACACCACGATCTACCGCAACGGCCCGCACTTCTCCAGCGGTACCACCACCGTCAACCGGCACGGCGGCTGGCTCATCGAGATTCCAGACGGCATCCGCCAGGCCATCTGGGACGCCGTCTGGAGCGCAACCGTGCAGATCGTCACCCCCACCGCCGCGCACGCAGCGGGCACCGAGATGTACCGCACCGGCATCGCCAAGGCCGCCCAGGCCGTCCGCGACGCCCAGCACCAGCTCGTGCAGGCCGAACTCGCCCTGACCAGCCACCTCTACGCCCCCTACCCCCTGCCCAAAGGAGCCTGACATGCGCACCCCGCAGCCCATCATCACCCTCCAGGAATGGACCCGGCGCCACGAAGGCGAAGTCTCCCAGAGCGCCGCCAACAAATGGGCGAACACCGGCAGAATCGCGGCCTACCGCAGCGGCCACATCTGGCTCGTCCGCGCCACCCTCAGGCCACCCACGCCCCGCAGCGGCGCGGCCGCCGCCGTCCGCCCCCTGATCCCCAGCTACGTCACCGTTCGCGAGTGGACCGCCCGGCACAGCACCGACGACCGCCCCCTCTTCGAAGACACCGTTCAGTCCTGGATCATCAGCGGCGAGATCACCGACGCCTACCAGTCCGGCAGCATCTGGCTGATCCGCGCCGACCTGCCTGTCCCCCCCAAACCACCGGAAGGGGCCGCCGCCCACCGCTGCCGCTACGCCCCCCAATCCCCCCGCCGGCCACGCGCGCGCGCCGCCACGCGCCCCGCCACACCCCCGCAACACGTGGTAAATTTTGGCTAATTCCACCCCACAGGAGTCCCCGCCATGACCCAGGCCCAGCGCCCCGATTGGCTGCACGACTAGGCCCACATCTGGCACAGCCACACCCCGCACCCCCACGCCACGCACCCCACCTGCACCGAGCTCACCCCCCTGCACGCCGGTCCCGGCTACGTCCTGCTGCGCGGCACCGCCCGCGACGCCGACGACTGGGCCGACGACACGCTCAGCACCCCACCCGAACCGGCCCGCCCCGGCCGCTACGGCCACGGCCCGCACGCCATCCTCATCACCGCGAGCGGCCAGCTGACCCACAGCGCCCTGACCGTCGCCCGCTCGCTGAACCTCCCCTGCGAGCCCACCGAACGCGCCGCCCTGGCCGCCCTGCGCGCCGCCGGCCACACCTACCCCTGAGAGGCCCCCACATGCCCACCCCAGACACCCTTCAGCGCTACAGCACCCTGCAGCGCCTCCTGAACCGCACCTACAACCCGTTCACGCTGCGCAGCGCGCTGGCCACCTTACGCGGCGTACCGGCCGACGCGTTGCCACTCGAGAGCAACGCCAACACCCTGCTCAAGATCCGCACCCTCCTGCCTGACCTGCGAGACGCCAACGACACGGACGCGCTCGACCAGGTGGCCGCGGTCCTCGCCGGTCACACGGTCCAAGTGGACAGGGCCCCCCGGCATCACCCATGCTTACCGCAGGCGGACGTCGCGTGAGCGCGCCGCACTCCACCCGCGCCCGGCACCAGCGCGCGCACGGCCCCCGGCCCACCGCGCCGCCCCGCTGCCGCACGCGCCTCCAGAGGCCCCACATGAATCACCAACACGACCCGGCGATCGTGAGCGCCATGCAGCAGGAAATCCAGCAGCTCGCCCAGCGCATCGACCACCTGCCCACCCTGCATCAGACCCTGGCCCACCTCACCGGCGCGCCCCTGCACGAGGTCGCCACCCTGCCCCTGCAGGACCTGCGGCGGCAGATTCACGAGGCGGCCGCGACACACGGCAGCACCGTCACCCTGTGGCCCGCCGTGGAGGTTCTCCAGGCCCACGTCAGCCCCACGGACGCGACGGACGTCGGCGACCGGCTCACCCAGCTGTTCGGTGTGGAACCCAGCGGCCCCCGCACGCTTCACTAACGGCCGGCAATCCGCTGCGGACGTCGGACAGCAGGCAACGGTGGCCTAGCCTATCTTGGAGCATAGATGCTGCCTCCTAAAAAGCTGGATCACCTGGTCAATGAGCTTTCAGCCATCATCGAATCGCTCCAGCGTCTCGGAACGGATGCCCGCAAGGGTGAGACCCGGTGGGCGCACCAGTGGATCTTTCCGGTACTGGCCCGTCCCGAAGACGACGCGAAGATCGCGGCCTTCATCAAGTCTGTCGCGGACGTCTTCACGAATCACGCCACGATTCACGATGTGACCCATGACGTGCAGCGCTTTATCGACAGCCAAGTCAATTACATGGATGTCATCCTCCACAGGGCCTTGCCCTCGGGTGAAAGCGAATCCATGGAGCAGACCGTCCGGCGCTGGCTGCTGGAGCTTGATCAGAAATACAAAGACTTTGAGGCGATCACGTGTGTGGTGCCCCTCGAAGGACTCCAGATTTGCATGGCTCCACTGGAAGTCGGACCGATCCGGTTTCTGGCCCGTCATCAGCTGGTCGAAGAACTGTCCAGCGCCCAATGGCCGGACCTGTCGGCCCTGGCGCAGCAGAGGCTAGCCATGCACGCGCAGACCTCAGACGCACTAGCGTTTGCGGTCTACACCGGATCCGGCACTTACCCGAAAGTGGAGCGTGACGCCATCACGGCCGTGCAGCGGCTTCTGGAATTGTTCTGGTATGCCGCGCCCCTTTTACGGCCCGGCCAAGCCCTACGGTTCGGTTTGTACGGCCACGTGGCGTCCCAATCAAGCCGCGCCCCTTCGTTCACGACCTGGGGTGCCCTTCACCTGCAACCCCTCATGGAGAAGATGGGCAATGGCGCTGATCTTCCGGCCCTGCACCCGCAGGCCCTCAGCCTCTTCGACAAAGACCTCCAGGTCCTGGAGCGGCTGCATATCTTCCAGTTGGCCGCTCAGCCCCAAGCGGCCAAAGGCAGTTTGCTCTCCATCCTGCACGAGGCCGTCCACTGGCTCGCAACGGCCGCTCAGCAGCAGCCCGGGCACCGTGTCATCAGCTTGGCTACCTGCCTGGAAGTGCTGTACGGTTCAACCCCACAGGGCATCACGCAACTGATCAGCGAGCGGTGCGCCCTGTCGCTGGAAGACACGGTCGAAGCCCGACTGGCCCTGCAGAAGGAGGTAAAGGACCTCTATGCGCTGCGAAGCCGGAGTGTTCACGGGCAAGGCAGCGACATTGACTCAACCAAAGTGGACGCCCTACAGAACCTGGCCTACCGGGCCGTCGATGCCTTCATCGCCCGGATGGACTGGTTTCAGAACCGCGAGGTCTATCTGGCTCACTTTGAGCGGTGGAAGATGGGGGAGACCCCAACAGCTGCCCAGAACTGAGTTCATCCTGCGCCAAGCGCTCGGGAAAATGTGGGCAAAGGCGGCCGCACCGCCGATGAACGAGTTGCGGCTGCCCACTCAGGAGAGCAGTGACGCGGGACCAGACGTCTTCGGCTAATCGCTCGCGATGGATATCATCTTCCAGCGCCAGGACGCGAAATTTCTCTTCCATCTTCTAGACTCGACTCAATTAAACGTGGTAAACTTCTAGAAGTTAGAGGCGGCAAGACCTCTCACGAAGGAGTTCCCATGTTCTGTGCCCAGCTCGCCCGCCACGCCCTCGACCAGATCACCGACACTACCGCCGAACGCAAACAGCAGCGTGACTTTCAGCAGCAGTCGGCCAATCCCGGCCAGTGGCGCCCCGAGTACCACGCCTCACACGCCAGAGCCAACGCCGCCTTCCGGCGCCTCCAGGCCTTCAGCGGCGCGGCCCTGTGTACCCTCGACGGCCCGCTGGGCACACTCGGCCTGTTCCGCGCCGTCCACACCCAGCTGGTCGTGTGGCGCTCCAGCCCGCAGCCCGCGTCCCGGCTCGTGCGCGACGTGATACCCTCCGCGCAACTCTCCACCCGGCTGCACCAGGAACTCTTCCCTCACAGCTGGGCGGCCTGACCATGAGCGTCATCAGCTTCCCTGACCGGGGCCACTGGGGTGACGCCCAGTGGCGCGGCAACTGCTCCGGCCATGTTTACGCGCACCTGTTCGACCTGCTGCGCCCCCGCACGTTCGTTGACCCCATGATGGGCAGCGGCACCAGCATCGACGTCGCCCGCGAGCGCGGCATCGACGCGCTGGGCCTGGACCTGCATCAGGGCTTCAACATCCTGCGTGACCGGCTGCGCGACCACCTGCCCGGGCACTGGGCCGGCGGCGCCGACCTCACGTTCAGCCACCCGCCCTATCACGACATGGTCACCTACTCCGGCGCGGTGTGGGGCGACGCGCACCCCGACGACCTCTCCCGCTGCGCGGACGTGGACGACTTCCTGGACAAGCTCGCGCAGGCCGTCCTCAACCAGCGCGACGCCACCCGCGACGGCGGCGTATACGGCGTGCTGCTGGGCGACCTGCGCCGGAACGGCGCGTATCACGCCCTGACGAGCGACCTTCAGGCCTACCTCCCCCGCCGGGAGCGGCGCGCCATCATCATCAAGGCGCAGCACAACACGCAGAGTGACCGCCGCGCGTACGGTCAGCTGCGCTTCGGCCGCGTGACGCACGAGACCATCCTGCTCTACGAGCGCCTGCGCGGCGACACATACTTCGCCCTGGCCTGCGCCGTGAACCAGCAGCGCCGCGTGAGTCAGGGCACCTGGCGCGCGGTTGTGCGGCACGCCATTACAGGCCTGGGTGAGCGCTTCACCGTGCAGGACGTGTACAAGGCGGTGTACGCGGCCGCGCCGGACCGCGTGCAGCAGGCCGAGCACTGGAAGGCCAAAGTCCGCCAGGTCCTGCAGCGCCTCGAGGAACTGAGCGGGGAAGGCCGCGGCGTCTGGTGCCGGGCCGCCTGAGCCCCCACCACAGAACCGAGCAGGCGCGCCACGTGATGCTGGCGCGCCTGCTCATGACGCCTCTTTCCTGCGGCCCGACGCGGCCCCGCACAGTCAGCTGCGCTGTGCGAGGCTACGAACGATCGCCAGGGCGTTCGCGCCTGGGCAAGCGGTGTGTGAACATATCTCGATCATGCTGAACCACCGTCAGTTCCGCGAAGGTCTCAGCAATGTCGGCGAACACCCCCAGACGGTACCCGTAAGGCTCCGGTGCTGTGAACGCTCGGAGTTTTTCCAGGTCGTACAGGCGCCCTGCTGCGCCCCGTGAGTCCCCGGCCACCTTGATCTCAGCAATAAAGAGGTTGTGATCGTTGCTACGCCGGCGGTGCACGATCAGGTCCGGGAGTGGATTGGTTGACACGACCACCTGCTGCTCGGCCTCGTTTCGGGGCATACCAGCGTCAACGGCACGCTGGATCAGCTCTCGCCGTTTTTGCTCGCCCACTCTGGCCAGCCGAACTTCAATAGTCTTGGACGCCTCATGATTCCGGTTGTACTCGCAGTCCACAGTGTGCTGCGGGAAGAACGTCTGGAGATGCAGGGCGATCCTGTGGGTTACGGCGCGCTCGCTGACGCGGCGGGCCAAGAGGTCGCCCTCTTCATCCCATGTCCGCTGGACAGCGGCGCTAAACAGGTTCAGGAGTGTCTGGTCGTCATAGTGAATGATTTGATCAGGTGTCACGCCGTACTCTATGCCCGACCCGCCTCAGCGGCGGATTAAGGTTTCAGCGACGACATCGAGGCGGAAGCGCTGCTCGAAGCGGCGTTGAAGGTCAGGCAGTCCGAAGACACTGAGAACGCCGCAGAGCAGCAGCGCAGAAGCCACAAGCCAGGACGGCAGGAACAGGGACAGTGCGGGCAGCATCAGGAGCCAGACTGGGCTCACCAGCAGACGGGCATGATCCGGATTGTGCTCGGGGGCGCTCAGGGTGTTCTGCCAGTCCTGCAGCGTGGCAGTCGGCACGCCGGCGGCGTCGAGTCGGTCCGCAGCGCGGCGCAGGTCCACGTTCCCTGAGTTCTGCGGTGCCGGGCGGAGCGGCAGAAGGAGTGCGGCGGCGGCTCCCGTGATAATCAACAGCAATTCTGTGAGCAGGAGGACGTTGGGACTGATCAGCGCCGCGCCGCTCAGAAGCCCGGCCACGCCGAGCGTCAGGGGAATCACCCACCGCCACCGCTGGGTGAGAGAGAGTGGCGCCTGGATGTCCAGTGGGCTTGTCAGGGTATGGGTCATGCCGGTGCAGGTACGGGTGGCGCGACTCCTGGGTTCCTGGAGGAGTGTTCACCGTGTGCCCGCAACAGGATTGCGCCGGGACTAACGTGGATTTTTACGACCCAGTCGCACTTTTCATCTTGACATTTTTATATAAAGCATGGTAAACTTCTATCAGTTGAGGAGCGCAAGACCTCAGCGAAAGGAGCCCACCATGACCGCAGCCACCCCCCTTCCCTTCCCCATGCCCGTCGCCCCCGCCCTCCGCGTCATCACCAGCACCGCCCAGACCGTCCAGGCAGGCGACCACATCCAGACCCTCCCGTTCAGCGCCCTGCGCCGCAGCGCCCTGAACCCCCGCAAGGCGTTCGACGCGGCCAGCCTGACCGAACTCGCGCAGAACATCTACGAGCGCACCGCCCGCGACGAGGACGGCCACATCACGGGCAGCGGCCTGCTTCAGAACCTCCTGGCCCGCCCCACCGAGGACGGCGCAGCCGCTGAACTCGCCGCCGGGGAACGCCGCTACCGCGCGATTGAACTCTTGGTCGAAGGCGTCACCGTGCAGGTGCAGGTGGACACGGACAGCAACGGGCAGCCCGTGATGGGGGACGCCTTCTTACAGGTGCCCGCCACCTACCCGGTGCCTGTGCTCGTGCAGGTGATGACCGACGCCGAACTGATCGAGGTGGCGACCACCGAGAACACCCACCGCGACGACATGAGTCCGATGGAAACCGCCGACGCCTACATGGCGCTCAAGAGCGCGGGCCGCAGCGAGGCGTACATCGCCCTGCGCTACGGCGCTGACCCCCGGCAGATCCGCCAGTTCATCCAACTCGCGGCGGGACTGGGCAAGGAGGGCCGCAAGCTGCTCGACGCCGGGGCGATCACCGTGGACGCGGCGCGCCTGATCGCCGGGGAGAGCGGCGAGATGAAAAAGACCCTGCTGGGCTACGCCAAGAACGGCTACCCCCTGAGCACCCTGAAAAACTTGGTCAAGGGCGCGGGCTTCCGCGTGGATCACGCGATCTTCGACGTGCAGGCCAGCGGCCTGAACATCGAGCTGAGCCTGCTGGGCGACATGCCCGCCAAGTTCGCCAACCAGCGCGCCGCCATGACCGCGCAGATCGAGGCGCTGAACGCCCGCAAGGCCAGCGAGGAGAGCGCCGGAACGTGGAAGGAAGTGGTGCTCGTGCCCTGCGAGGACGAGCCGACCCTGCCCCGCAGCGAGTGGATTGAAAGCTGGTACATCCCGAACGGCTTTACCGCGCGGTCCCTGGTACTGGCCTACAGCACCGTCACCGGGAAAGTCCGGGAGTACAAGGACGTGGCCCGCAAGAGCGACGTGACCGAGTACGAGAAGGGCAACAAGGTCAAGAACAGGCGCACCGCCAGCGCGGCCACCAGCGCAGGCGCGGGCGTGCGGGAAGCCGCGCACGTCATCGGCCACAAGGCGCGCTGCATGGCGCTGGACGCCTACCACGCCGCCCACCCCAAGGCCACCCTGGCCCTAGCGTGCCTGACCCTGATCCAGGCGAACCAGCCCATGATGTTCACGAAGGTGCTGGGGCTCAAGACCGATACCCGCAAGGACAGCCCGTTCGTGCCGGAAACCGCCGCCCTCGCCGCGCAGATCGCGCAGCGGTTCCCGATCTTCACCGTGTCCGAGGAAAGCATCCTGAGCGCCGCTGACCGCGCCAGCTTCACGGTGGACGCGCTGTACGCCGCCCTGAACGACGAGGCGGTCACGGAGGCCGAACTGACCCTGATCTTCGCGTACTTCACGCACCGCTCGGTGGGCGACTGGGCGACGAACACCGCCCGCCCCAGCCCCGCACTGACGGACTACGCCGCGAAGGTGGGGGCGGATGAGGAAGTGCAGCGCCGCTTCATCCTGACCCCGGAGTTCCTGAACGCCTACACGGCAGCCGACCTGAACGCCCTGGTGCAGCAGATGCCCGAGCAGGCCCGCCCCACGTACAAGCACGGGTGCAGTAAGAAAGACCTCGTGGGCGCGATCATGGAGAAGGCGAGCGCCCTCAAGGCAGCGGGGTGGCTGCCCGAGATCGTGAAGTTCGTCGCCTGACACCGCAGGGGAGAGGGGGGCCGGGGGGCGTGTGCCCGCCCCGCCCCCCCTTCCCGGCGGGATAGGTTTTTTGCCGTCTGCGCGGTAGAATAGACGGGTTCCCCCAGGGGAACGGGGTGCATGACAGGGGAAAGAGGAGGGAGCACAGTACGGACGCACCAGCGCGCCCGGACTGGTACTCCGGGCGCGCTGAAAAGGAGGTGGTGGAATCTGATGAAGAACCGTCGTCAGAATACACCAAAACGTCCGCGCCGACCCCTGAAGCCTGCTGATGTGGCCGTGATTCTCACGGCGCTCGGCACGGCGCTCACGGGTCTCGCGGCCCTGCTCAACGCCCTGAAATAAGCCCTCTCGCGCCCCTGATCTGCGCCTGTCGACCCCCGCCCAGCGGGGGTTTTCTCTTGCCATTCCACCATAAAGCGTGGTAAACTCTGAGTAGTTGGGCGGCAAGACCCAGCGCGAGGAGTCCCCCATGCACCCCCCTGCGAACCCCCACCGCACCATCACCCTGAGCACCCTGCTGCCCCTGACCCCCAGCGAACGCCAGCACCACTACCACCCCAGCACCCACCCCGTCCCACACGAAGTCATCTATGACGGCGAGTACCGGATCACCCTGCACGAACGCAGCATGGGCGGGTACGGCAACGCCTTCGGCGCACCCCGCACCATCTTCCACGAGATCCACATCGAGCGCGCCTGCACCGGCTTTGTGTACCTGCACGTCAGCTGTGACGACGCCGGCCCCGCCTTCTGCGCCCCAAACCAGGGCGCCGTGTTCGGCACCATCACGGCCCCCTGGCTGCGCGACGCGCGCGCGGCCCTGGACGCCGCCAAAGCCTACCTGGACACGCCAGCCGGGCAGTTCTCCGGACCTTACGCCGAGCAGAAGCGCGCCGAGGTGCAGGGCCGGGCCCTGATCCGCCTGGACCGGCATCACTGGGCGTGGCGGCGCCGCACCTGCCACGAGCAGCGCGCCGCGCGTCGACACGAGACGCCCGCCCCCCGGTGAGTCCTGCGGCCATCACGGTCTCTTGAGCGCCGTACCCGCTCCCCCTGCCCCGGTGACCTCCCCGGGGCTCTATTCATGGACGGCACCTCGGTCGCCGGTGGTCTGGACGACGGGCAGGGGTCTCTCCAATGTGATTCCGGTACAGTGAGCGGTGACCGCCTGATGCACGCCCCTCACGACCCGAGCCGAGAGCCATGAACGCCAACCACCCGCAGAACCAGTCCGCGCCGCGCCGACCCCTCGCCATCAAGCGCCGGGCGACCCAGTTGCGGGCCGCTGCGGCCGAAACGCACGGCCTGGACCTCAAGCAGTGGCAGGCGCTGGAACTCATCGCGGCCGCCCACGGCGCGCCCTCGTACCAGGCGTACGTGGCGGCGCCGGGGCAGTACACGGCGGGCTTTGGCAGTGGCGCGGCCCAGCGCTGCGCCGACCGGGCGTACGAGCTCAACCTGAACGTGAACACCGAGGCCATGTACGCCTTGCTGCGGCCCCTGATTCCCAATCCGCACCGGGCCAAGCGGGCCGTGCATGTCCTGGGCCGCCTGACCCTGCCGGCCGCGCCCGCGCCCCGGTTGAATGAGCGGACAGGGCGCGTGTCGGTCGCGGCGCAGCCAAACCTGACGCTGCTGCCCGCTGGCCTGCGCGGGACGGTGCTGGCCAACAGCGTGGC
This sequence comes from Deinococcus hopiensis KR-140, assembly GCA_943327755.2. Taxonomy (GTDB): domain Bacteria; phylum Deinococcota; class Deinococci; order Deinococcales; family Deinococcaceae; genus Deinococcus; species Deinococcus hopiensis_A. Next base: position 7,151 of record CALPYF020000023.1, on the reverse strand, counting down.
TGATGCGGCCGATATCCAGCGGGTGGCCCGCAGCGCCGTCGCCCTGGTCGAGAAGCACGGCGGGGAACTCGAAGTGGGACTGGTGCGCGAGGCGCTGGGGCATGAGAGCCGGTGGCTGAGCGTGGCGCTGAAACACGCGGTGCTCAGCGGGCAGCTCAACCGGGTCAGGCGTCGCCTCTTCATTCCGCAGAAGAACTGACTTGCGGGATCTGGGGCGGTCCGGCGAGCGGGTCAGTCCGCCGCTCCGGACGCGCGGTTCGCAGGGAGTGGCGCGCGCCTGATGCCTGATCGGTCTGGGAAGCGGCGCAGGCCAGGTCTGCTCCCTTTCGCCCAACGCGCCGCTCTGCCGCCCGGATGACCCCAGGGCAGACGTCATGGACCGGCTGCAGGCGCAGGAAAGCCTCAGAAGGGCCAGCAGGCATGACATGGGGGAGGGGGCAGCCCGTCTACGGGGCGCGCAGAGGCCGCCCGCCCCTCTCTAGTATTGTTTGATAAAAGAAACCATGCTAAAGTTCTGCTATGTCCCACACAACCCCACCGCCGGTCCCCGCAACCGGTGACCTCCCGCTGCTGCCGCTGCCCCCCACCAGCCCGTACATCAACCGCCTCACACCCGAAATCCTGAACCTGCTGACCCCCGCCCTGAAGCGGGGCGACTTCATCACCAGCTGGGTGCATGCCACCGGCGACGACGCGCACTTCAGCCTCGAACGCCGCGGCGCGGACGTTCACGTGCACGTCCACCTCGCGGCCCAGAACCTGGAAGATGACCTCCGCCGCGAGAGCGGCGCCAGCGACGCACCCCTCACCGCACACCAGGTGCAGGCCCTCACGCTGGCCACCTCCGCGGACGCCACCCTCACCTGCGAGATCCCGGCCACACTGCACCCCGTCGACCAGAAAGCCCAGCTCGAAACGGCCCTGAACGACGCGTACACCCTCGCGGCCCGCCAGGCCCATGAAGCCCGTCACGCGGCCCTCGAGGCCCTGCGGCCTCCGACCAGGATCCTGAACTGATGCAGCCTTCGCTCACGCAGGTCCTGACTGAACTGGCCGGCACCCTGTCCCTGACCAGCAGCCAGCTCCAGGAACTCCACAGCCACGACCTCCCAACCCTCGCACACGATCCGGCGCAGGCCCTCTGGATGACGACCCTCGGCGGCACGGCAACGCTGCTCTACAGCACCGGCAGTGGCCAGCGCATCCTGCGATACCACGCCGCGCACGGCGGTCAAGCCTACGACCTCACCCTGGACGGCGCGCGCCTCCTGACGCTCTCCAGCGCCCTGAACCTGCACGCGACCCTGCCCGCCCACCTGAAGCTCACCACGCGGCGGATTGACCCGCACCACCCCAGGAGCACACTCCTCGCCGAACTGACCGCCCACAGCGTGACCGGAGACCGCACCCTGACCCTGCTGCCCACGCACGCGCAGTACCAGCAGGCCCTGACCCTCAGCGGCGTGCCGCTGCGCAACCCGCTCGACCCACGCGAGGCGACGGCCTACCAGGCCCAGTTGCGCCTCCTGTTCACCCAGGCCGCGGCCTGACGCGAGGCACCATGTCGAAGCCCATCACCGTCCGCGATCCGCTGCTGGCCCACCTGACCCTCACCACCCGTGACGAGCAGCGCTTTCCCGACTTGAGAACCGAGCCACTCCCAGGATCGCGGTACTCGCCCGCCGGCATCCTGACGACCTATATCGCGAACGTGGCCTTCAATGTCCAGCGCTTCCCCGGCTTCCCGGAGCGCCTGTTCACGGCCCAGAAACAGCAGGGCGCGTACCAGGGACTGGCGCAGTCCCAGGCGCGGGTGGCCGAATGGCTGACGCAACCCGGCAGTCTCGCCCAGGTGCACGCCGCAGCCGCCGACCTGCAGCGGATCAACCAGGAAATCATGGCCTGGTACGCCGCGAAGGGCGTTCACTCGCTCCGCCTGTACCGGAGCGTCGGCTGGCTGATGGTTGACGACAGGTCCGCTGACTACATCAGCGCGATCCAGGAGGCGCTGCGCCAGGCACAGGATCGTCAGGAACCCTTCCGCATAGAGACCGATACCCTGACCCACTGGGGCACTCAGGGGGAGTACGCCTTCGGCGAGAGCTCCATCGAGCTGTCCCTGAACATTCCTACCGAGCGGATCCTGATGTGCGGGCCCCTGATGGACGGCATGGAACCTCAGGAGTACCTGATCCTCAACCCCGATCCGACCGGTACGCAGGCATTCCGGCCAGAGGAGGTCACCGTCCGGCGGATCAGCCCGTCACACCTCAAGCCGGTCGTGCACGTCATGCCACTGCACAAACGCGAGCATTACAACCTGGACCTGATGCCACACATCACGGTATACCCCAACGATCCGAGCCAGATGGACCCGAAGGAGTACCTGAGGGCAGTGATTCCAAAGCTCAAGGAGCGGCTGGACAGTTGGCTGAACAGACGCAGGTAAGCCTCACTCTTCTACCAGGAGCCGTGATGGGCAAGCACGCACTGACCGAACAGTACCGGGCGCACCTCAAGCACCAGGGGTACGCGTACGCGCCGACCCGGCACACGGAACCCAACCGGCGCCGGGGCCAGAGCGCGCCGAACCAGCCGTTTTACACCGTGACGCTGATAGCCCCGGACGGCCGCGTGTCACGGCACCATGGGGACACGCTGGTCCTGGCCTACCGGGCGGCGTGCGCCGCGACGCCGCAGGGGGTGCCGGAGCCGCCCACGGACCTGTTTGGTGTTCGGGCGCCGTAGGTCGCGCGGAGGCGCTGGAAGCTGGCCCGCCCGGTGCGGGCTACTGCCGCGTGGTGGCGAGAGCGTAGGGAAATGCGTTCCAGTGGGAGTTTCCGGCTTCAATCACATTGATTTTCTACACTGAAACGTGGTAAACTTTTATAAGTTAAGGCGCGCAAGAGCCTGAGCGAAGGAGCCCGCGTGTCAGCCGACTGGATACTCGAAGACCCGACCATTCACCCCGCCCCCCCACACCTGAGCAGCCCAGACCACCTCGGCACCGTCGCCATCACCGGCCTCCACACCACCCCCCAGGCGTACCCCATCACCCCCCACAACCTGCCCGCCGCGCAGCGCGCCCTGACCCGGACCCCACTCCTGATCGTGCGCGGCCACGCCAGCCGCACGCGCGTGGTCATCACCCGCGTCGAAGCCCCCACCACCCCCGCCAACGCCGACATCCTTCAGGCGGTGACCACCCAGGACCGGGAAGCACTCCGCCCCGTGTACCAGGCGCTGTCCCAGGCGTACCTCATGCTGCCCGAACAGCCGGCCGCCCCATGACCACCTTCGCCATCATCCTGACCCCCGACGAGCAGCACGGCCAGTACCGCCTGACCGTCCACGCGCCGACCGGGCTGCACACCCAGATCACCCAGCTCACCACCGCCGCCCACGCGGGCCTGTGCACCCTGCTGGCCGAGCGCACCCGGCAGATCCTCACGGCAGAGCAGCAGCGGGCCACACCCGACTACCACGGCGCGACCCTGGACGCCGCCCTGCTGAGCGTCCCGCACCTCACCCAGGCGCGCGCCGAGTTCGACTTCACGTGGACTGAAGAGCCCGCCCTTCCCGGCGGCCCGGCCCTGCTGCGCCTGACCGTCACTGTCCGGCGCGCCGGGGAAGAGGACGACACGCTCTCCCGCTGCACCGCGCTGCCAGCCACCGCCGCCACCACCACCCGAGACCGGTACGTCCAGGCCGCCCACACGGAACTGACCGCCGCCGACCTCAGTGGCCGCTGCCTGCGCCGCATCTTCGAGCGCTGCCTGTGGTGGTCCGAACCCACCATCCCCACCCCCTGAACCCCAACAACTGAACCGGCAGGGGGGCGCCCACACGCCCCCCGGGAGGCACCCATGCCCACACGACGGACTGCCCGCAACCCCGACGCCCTGAACGCCGTTCTGGACGCCGCCATTGCCGCCCTGCCCAGCTGGCCCAGCCAGTTCGACCGCCAGACCTTCGAGACGCTCCTGGCGCCGATCGCGGCCCAGCACGCCCCGAAATACACCCTGCGGACGGTCGTCAACGCGACCCTACGCGCCCTGACGGACGGCCAGCACCTGACCAAGGTCACCCGCGGGTCCTACCGGCGGCCCGGCGCGACCGAGGCGCCGGAATACCCGAAAGAGGAATCGCTGGCCATCGACGCGCGCTTCACGGCCGTGATCACCCACCACACCCCCACGAGCCGCACATTGAAGATCAGCGTGACGCCCGGCGCGGACCTCAGCGGTCTCCAGCAGGCCTACGAGGCGGTCCTGGGGCCAGGCGACCACACACGCCTGTACCTCACGGCCCTGGAGCGGGCCAGCAAGCGCCGGGAAGTGGCCGTGCGGCACCAGGGCCAACCCGGCGTGAGCACGTTCATCCGCTCCGTGAACGGCGCGCTCGCCGTCCCCAGCGCCGAGCGCGCCGCCGCGTTCCTGGACGAGATGCTGCTGAACCTGAAAGAAGCGCGCCAGAAGTGACGCTGGAGGCCGCCGCGCGGGCGTGGCGGATCGTCCGCGACGCCACGCAGGCCTGCTCACGTGAGCGGCGAGGCTACACACCCGCCGAACTGGAGGCCTGCTGGGCGTACGACCGGCTGGCCTGGCCGCTGCAGCAGGCGGGCGCGGACCTACCTCACGATCTGCCGCTCTGCGCCGCGTACAGTGACGAGGAAGCGCGGCGCCTCATGCGCGAGGTCAGGCGGGAACTCGACCGCCTGACACGCAGGAGGAACCAACTGGCCCGGCCCACACCGGGCCGCGCGAGCTCTCGGCAGCGGCAGCAGAGTGACCAGCTGGCGCAGCGCGGCGAGGCTGCCCGGAACTGGCTCCGGCGGTTGGAGCGAGATTTCCCGCACCTGCAGGCCGAGAGTGAGGAGGTTCGTGATGCGAGTGCCCGCCCCCAACGACTTTCCTGACCCTCGACACGCCGAGCCGCTCTTCCTGGCCGTGGCCCTCACCAGTGCGCAGGGAGACGCCTGGCGCGTCACCGGCGTGCGCGGAGGCGCCGTGCTGTGGGACGCCTGGATGACCCCCGGTACGCCCGTCGACCTTGAGACCCGGCAGGCCCAGGGGCCGGCGCTGACCCGGCTGAAGACGGTGGGCCGCGCAGTGCAGCTCGTCGCGCCGGCGCTCAACGCGGCGCTGCTGTCGAGCGTGGCCACCGTGTGGTCGGCGTGCGAGGAGCGGGCGCTGCGCCGGACGCTGGACAACGCAGGCGCCGTGCACCCATTCGGACGCCTGCGTCACCTGTCGGAGGTGTGCAGCGCCGCGGGGCTGCCGGCAGGATCCCTCCGTGACGTGTGCGCGGCGGTGCATCTGCCCCTCCCTGGGAGAGGATGCAGCTGAGCAGGCGTTGGCGCTGGCGGCCGTGGCCAGATGCGTCACCGCAATGTAAAATAGTGGTAAACTATGGTGCGTAGAGGGCCCACACCCTCACGAGGAGCCACCATGACTCATCACAGGCAGATCCCGTGACCGCCACCTTCCCCGACGCCGTTCTCCGCGCCATCGACGCTGGGGCACTGGTCGTCATAAACGACAGCGGCGGCAAAGACAGCGCCGCAACCGGCCTGGTCATGGCGAGCGTCACGCCCCCCAAACAACTCCTGCACGTGCACGCGACTCTGGGAGAAAGCGAGTGGCCTGGCACTGAATCTCAAGCCCAGGCGCATGCCTTGCACACAGGAGGGACCTTCCTGAGCGTGCAGGCCAAACTCACCCTTCTAGAAATGATCGAACGTCGGCACGCCGCTCGTCCTGGCATCGCGCCCTACCCAAGCCCAAAATTTCGGTATTGCACCTCGACGGCAAAGCGCGAGCCCATCACCCGTGCCATCAAGGCCTATGCGAAGGCTCACGGCTATACCCGCATCATCAACACCATGGGACTGCGTGCCCAGGAAAGTCGCGCCCGCGCCCAGAAGCCTGCGTGCGTCCTGTGTCCACGCAACAGCATTGCCGACCGCACGCTGGTCAGCGGCGCTGTGAAGCCCGGTCGGGAATGGCTGGAGTATCTGCCCATCCACACCATGAAGTCTGACGAGGTGTTCGGCAGGATTGAGGATGCTGGACTGCGCCGGCATTACGCATACGACCTGGGCAATGAGCGGGTCTCGTGCATCCTGTGTCACATGGCGTCGAAAGCCGACCTGACCAACGGCGCGCGTCACAATCCCCACGTGTACCAGAAGTACGCCCGGCTGGAAGTCCGCACCGGCTTCACCTTCCATCCAAGTCAGAAGACCCTGCCTCAAATCACTGGGGTTGCGCTTGATGAAGCGCTGCTCCACTGACCCGGCCTTCCAGAACGCGGAAACGCTTCCAAAAGCCCGTCCCAGACGGGCTTGATTCCTGTTGATGATCGTTGGCTCAAGGCAATCGAAGATTTTGAAGGCACAGTGCCCACGCCACGCCGCTACGCTGAGACCAACCGATTGGATAGTCCCAGTCACCTCATCGGCCCAGGACGGGCTTCACACTCTCTGATGCAGGTCGTGGCCACCAGGTCCCCTGCGGGGGACCTGGTGGCCATTGCCACAGATTTCAGCGTGTGGGACACCTGCGTGCTGTACCGGGCTCGCTGGTCGGTGGAGAGAAGCCAACCGGATTACTCTCGTACATACGCACCCTCCTCCCGCACCCGGCCAGTGACCACCGCTTTCTGCGCGTTCCACTGGTCATGAGCATGCTCAGATCGCGTCTTCGCCCGGCGCGACTTGAGACGTGAGACTTCCCCATCATCCGCCCAGATCCACCACTGACGACCTTCCTTCCGGCCCTGGAGGTCATGCCTGCGCAGCCAGGTGTACAACGTCACACTCGGCATGCCGAGTGTGACGGCCAGTCCCGTGACCGTCCACCAGTCACCGCGCCGCCACTCCTGCGCCACTGGCGGTGTGGCCATACCAGAACGGGAGATCGCCAGACCGAAGTCTCGCACCATTCCTCGAACCTGTTCAGCATTCCAAACCTTCGTGCGCTTCGCAGGGCGCAGTCCCTGATCATTGAGCAGGTCCGCGATCTGTTGTGAAGATCGCCCCTCCGTGACCAAGCGCTCCACAGCGGCCTTGAGCTCCGCGTAGTAACTCAGTTGCGTCATCCGAGCGACGGGCCGGATCACCGAGCCATGCGTCATCATGCCCCCTGCCC
>CALPYF020000022.1 GCA_943327755.2 Deinococcus hopiensis KR-140 | reverse complement strand
GGCGCTGGAAGGTCGAGCGGACGATCGCGTGGTTGCAGAGCTTCCGGAGGGTTCGAACGCGTGATGAAGTGAAGGCAGACAACTTCCTCGGGATGGTTCAGCTGGCCTGCATTGTCATCCTGCTCCGCGCAATTTCCGGATGACTTCTAGCCTTGTTAACTACTGCAATTTTTCCACAGGCGGCAATCTGGACAGCAGTATTATCACGGGCAACACCTTCAGAACCCATACCAATTTTCAGGATAACCGAGAATATCCGGTCTGGAGCAATGCCAGTACAGCTAGCGATAAAGCACGGGTCAAAAAGCGCATGCTTGACATCGATGTAAGGCGTCTTTTGGCCTGCATTGAAGCCAATTCAGGTATACTCAATGGCCTATCCGACACTTCCGATGGGGGATTAGTCGTTTATTTGACAGTCGATGATAAAAACTACAGCAATATTGCCCGCTCAGGAAGTACTGTCAAGCTCAACAACTACGGATTCCGCCTCATCAACGGCAAGGATTTATCCAGCGCTCTTACAAATATCCGACCCAAAGGTTTAACTTTTGTCAGCGATCAGGCTGTTTACATTCAGGGGGACTTCAATTCGCCGGGCGTTACATCAGCCTCGGTTTCCCCTCCGACATTCGCTACGCTGTCCAGCGGCTGGATTCCCAGCTCCATCGTTGCGGATTCGGTTAATGTGTTGTCAAGTGCATGGAATACGCCATCACTGTGTCGTGACGATACCGGCTATTACCGGAGTCGGGCTCTGAACACCCGAGCTGAGCGCAACTGGCGTGGCAACCTAATAGGTAGTTATTCGATGGGAGCCGCTTGGTACTCGTATGCAAGCGACTCAGATGCAGAAACTGCTACTGGTGACGAGAAATCCACTAAGCCCCTGTTCTGCCGCACCCCTGGAGTAACTACAATCCAGACTGCCATCCTGGCAGGCACGGCCACCACTGGCAACCAAGAAGGCGCCGTGTGGCCAATTCCTGGGGGCACAACTTCTACGAGTATTACGAGTGGCGGAGTCCACAACATGATGCGTTTCCACGAGGACTGGCAGGGTGCCGAACGGTATGGCAGCAGCGTCTACTATAATTACAGTGGCTCACTGGTCAGTCTCTCTACCCCACTGCATGTGAATGGCGCATTCAAGCTGGGGTCGCAGGACACGCCAAGCGTGACTCCTGCACAGGATCTCTCCCCGGTGTACCGTCCGCCCACCCGTCAGTGGCAGTACGATCAGCAGTTCAATCAGGCGGCGAACCTCCCACCCCTGACCCCCCGGTTCGTGTACATCAAGCAGGAAAACTTCACGCGCCGATTCACGCAGGAATAGCGTCAGATTCAGAAGAGCTGGGGTGCGGGGGCTATCCTCCGCACCCTACTTTGTTTTTCACTGTAGGTGGTAGCCTGTGGGGGTGACGTGGCTCAAGCCGGTGGAGATTGGTCAGGACGCGCAGGCGACCTACAACGAGTTCCTGCGTAATCTGGACGCGAGCCTGTCGGATCCGGGCACGGACCGGTTCGAGCTGGTGGCCGCGGTGCTCGCGGAGATCATGTATGGGCGCCCGCTGGCGCAGCTGCGCGCGGACGCGCCGCTGGCGGCGTTGAATGTGGACGCACGGAACGTGACGTTCGAGGCGGAGTACTACATGGCGACGGACACGGAGGCGTTCACGCGGGTGAAGCCGCTGTTGTGGCTGTGGAAGAACGCGGACCTGACGCCGGTGGGGCAGAATCCGGTGCTGGGCATTCCGCTGCGGCGGGTGCTGGCGGGGCACGTGTTCCGGCGGGTGGGGCGGGATTTCAAGTGCTGGCAGAACGTGGAGTTCAGCGTCGGGTACAACATGGAGGTCGGGGACGACGTGGTCGTGCACCGGCACGTGCTGCTGGACGACATCGGCGGGATCGAACTGCACGACAACGCCAGCATCAGCGATTACGTGAACGTGTACAGTCATACGCACAGCGTGCTGGACGGCCCGGACGTGACGCTGCGGCGCACGGTGATCGGCCGGGGCGCGCGGGTCACGTACCACTCGACAGTGCTGGCGGGCAGCGTGATCAGTGACGACGCGATGCTCGCGACGCACGCGCTGCTGCGCGGGGATATCCCGCCGCATGGGATCGCGATGGGCGTCCCGGCGCGCACCACACGCTTCAAGGTCCGTGAGCCGCAGGAGGTGCACGTGGATTCCCGGTCGTTCGTGCGGGCGGCGGACCGCAAGGCCAACCCGGAGTTCCCGGACCCCACGCCGAACCAGACGCGACTGCCGGAGGAGCAGGAGCAGCCTCGTCCGCTGGTGACCGGGCAGGGCTGACGGCGAGCAGAACAGAGGGAGGCGACCAGGGTGGATTCCCGGTCGCCCCCTCTCCCCTGTTCCGGTGTGACAGGCCGGCGTTACAGGGTGGTGTGCTCGCCGGGCTTCAGGATGCGGACGTCCACGCCGCGCGCCTCACCTTCCCGCTGGAAGACGGCGGGGTCGCCGGTCAGCGGGGGGAAGGTGCCGTAGTGCATGGGGATCGCCACCCTGGGCCTGAGGAGGTCCAGGGTGCGGGCCGCTTCCTCGGGGCCCATGGTGTAGTGGTCGCCGATGGGCAGCAGGGCGGCGTCCAGGCCGCGCTCGCCGATCAGGCGCATGTCGCTGAAGAGGTTGGTGTCGCCCGCGAAGTACACGCGTTGTCCCCCCAGTTCGATGAGCAGGCCGGTGGGCATGCCGCCGTAGGTGCCGTCCGGGAAGGACGAGGAGTGCCACGCGGGCGTCAGGGTGACGCTGCCCCACGCGGCGCGGTACATGCCACCGATGTTCATGCCGACCGGGTGCGTGGCGCCGTTCTTCCCGGCGTACCCGGCGATCTCGGCGGTGGCGATCAGGGGCACGCCGGTCCGAGCGAAGTCCAGGGCGTTGCCCCAGTGGTCGCCGTGCGCGTGGCTGATCAGCACGGCGCTGGGCTTCCAGTCCAGGGCTTCTGGCAGGGTGACGCTGGCCTGCGGGTTGCCCTCGATGAAGGGGTCGATGAGCAGGCGGTGCTCGCCGCTCTCGAGCAGGAAGGTGCTGTGGCCGATGAAATGGATGTTCATGTGGGACCTCCGGTCGGGTCAGCTTCCCGCGTGGGGGCGGCGGGCGACTGTGGGCGTTCCCGCGTTCCGGCCCTGACCGCGCCCGGCGTCCATCTTCCGGGGGACGCGCGGGGCGTGGGCGCGACGTTCTCATGGGGCGCAGACCGTATAGTGGGCGCGACTTCGCTTGCCCAGCCCTGCCCCTCCGCCCCCGCGCCCGTGAAAGGAGTACGCCGCTGATGCCCCCGCTTGGACAGGTCAGTGTCCGGGACGTTCTGGACATCCTGCTGGTCGCGTTTCTGGTGTACCAGGGGTACCTGCTGGTCGCGGGCACGCGTGCCGTGAACGTCGTGCGCGGCATCCTGGTGTTCGCGGGCGTGTGGGTGGCGGCGCAGCTGCTGAACCTCACGACCCTGTCGTACCTGCTGGGTCGCGCCGGAACGGTGGGGATCTTCGCGCTGATCGTGCTGTTCCAGCCGGAACTGCGCGCGGTGCTGGAGCGCGTAGGGCGCCCGCGTGGGCGGGACACCGGCGCGAGTGGCGCGGCGCTGCAGGACCTGGCGCGGGCCATGGAGCGCCTCGCGGAGCGCAAGACCGGCGCGCTGATCGCCATCGAGCGCCGCACGCCGCTGGGCGAGTACGCCGCGACGGGCGTGTCGCTGGACGCGCTGGTCAGCGTGCCGTTCCTGGAGGCGCTGTTCGCCCGCAACGCGCCGCTGCACGACGGGGGCGTGATCATCCAGGGGTCGCGGGTGATCGCGGCCGGGTGCCTGTTCCCGCTGCAGTCCAGTGACGGCACGTACCGCCGCTACGGCACGCGGCACCGCGCGGCGATCGGCCTGTCGGAACTGACGGACGCGGTGGTGCTGGTCGTCAGTGAGGAACGCGGCAGCATGCGCGTGGCGCTGGGGGGGCGGCTGGGCCCGGACCTGACGGGCGCGGAGCTGCGTGAGCATCTGCGGACGCTGGTGTACGACCCGGCCGGGTACAGTCCCCTGCCGGACCCGGCACCGGAGGTGAAGCCGTGAGCGTGGGGGACCGCGTGCAGGGGCGGCTGCACTGGCTGCGGCGCTGGCTCAGCCCCCGCTACGCCTGGGGCAGAACGACGCACAACCTGCTGCCGAAGCTGCTGGCACTGGCGGTGTCGGTGACGCTGTGGTTCGTGGCGACCGCCGACCGCCGCGCGAACGTCGAGCAGGGCTTCGACGTGCCGGTCACCGTGCGGGACACGACCGGCAACGGGCAGGAGAAACGCGCGACGAGCAACCTGAATCCGGCGTCCGTACGGGTGATCCTCTCGGGCCGCCCGGAGCGGCTGCGGGACCTGCAACCCGACAGTATCGAGGCGGTCGTGGACGTCACCGACGCGCCGGAGGGCAGCTTCACACGCCCAGTCACCGTGACCGCGCCGGGCGGCACGGCCCTGCAGCGAGTGACGCCCACGCGGGTGCAGGGCTTCGTGGACACGCAGGTGGCACGCACGCTACCCGTGACGCTCAGCGTGACCAGCCCGCCCGAGTCGAGCCTGCCGCGCTATCAGGTCACGCCGGGCGAGGCGACCGTGTCCGGCGCCGGGCAGATTGTCGTCAGTGTGGCGCGGCTGGCGACGAGCCCGGCCCCGCTGGGCGTGAATGCCGAGCGTGAGGTACCCCTGATCGCGCTGGACGCCGCCGGTCGGCCCGTCACCGGGGTCACCATGCGGCCCAGCACGGTCACGGTGCGCCGGGTGGACACCGGGGAACTGCCGGTCAAGACGCTGCGGGTGGTCCTGAACGATCCGCCGTCCGGGCTGCAGGTCACGTCGGTCAGCGTGCAGCCGGGCACGGTGCGTCTGGTCGCGGCGCCGGAACTGCTGGCCCGCCTGCGGGAGGTCGCGGGGCAGGTCACGTACCGCGAGGGGACGTACACCGCGCCGGTGCGCCTGAACGTCCCGGCGGGCGCGCAGGCCCTGGAGACCGTGAGCGTGCGCCTGACCGTCATCCGCCGGGAAGCCCCTTAATGCAGCGGGCGGCCCCTGCCCCCGTACAGGCAGAAAACGTCGCCTGGAACGCCGGTCAGCCGGGCATCAGAAAGTGACCCGGGTGTCAGCTCGGTTCGGGGAAGCGGCGTATAGTCGGGGTCATGATGTGGAGAAGCGGCCACATACTCGCGTGATTGCCCAGGTGCTGCCCCCGCCCCCCGGCGTGGCGGCCTGGACAGGCTGGGAGGAGCGGGTGCGGCTGATGGTCAAGCCGCGCCGCTACGAGCACGTGCTGCGCGTCGCGGAACTCGCCGCGCAGATCGCCCGGGCCAACGGCCTGGACGATATGCGCGCCTACGCCGCCGGGGTGCTGCACGACATCGCCCGCGACCTGCCCGATCACGAACTGCTGCGCCTCGCGCCGCCCGAATGCGACATCGACGCGGCGCACCCACTGGCCCTGCACGGCCGGGCCGCCCGCACGCTGCTCGAACGCTGGGGCTACCAGGACCGAGTGGTGCTTGACGCCGTCGAGGACCACACCACCGGCCCGCGCGGCGGCAACCCCGTCTCCTCGTGCGTGTACATCGCCGACGTGTCCGAACCCGGCCGCGGCGTGAACGCCGACATCCGCGAACTGGCCCTGACCGACCTGACCGCCGCGCTCGAACGCGCCATCGTCTCCAAGGTCACGTACCTCCAGGGGCGCGGCATTCAGGTTCACCCCCGCACCCTGAAGGCCTACCACGCCCTGCCCTGCAACGCCCACCTTCCCTGCCCCACGTGACGTCTGTGACCCAACCCCCTGCCCCCCGCATCGCCGGGCTGCGCGCCCTGCAGGCGTTCGGCCTCTCCCTCTCCGCCCTGTCCCTGGGAGGCTTCGCGCTGCTCAGCGGCGCGGGTCCTTCGGCCGCCGCCGCCGTCACGCCCGGACAGGCCCCCAGCTTCACGCTGCTGATCGCCGGGCGGGACATCGTGTACTGCTACTACCGTCAGCCCTGCAAGGATCAGGACCAGCGCACCGGGCTGGCCCAGCCGCCCAACACCGACACCGTCATGGTCGTCAAGGTGCAGGGCACCACCGTGCACGCCCTGAACATTCCCCGCGACACCAACGTCGGGCCCTTCGACCGCTACAAGTCCGTGGCGCTGCAGAAGATCAACAGCCAGTACTTCTCCGGCGGGCCCGAGGCCCTCGTGAAGGCCGCCGAGACCATCACGGGCGAACACATCGACTCGTACGTGATCGTCCGCACCGACTACGTCGAGCGGGTCATCGACGCACTGGGCGGCCTGGACGTCACCGTGCCCGAACCCGGCGTCGAATGGATCGACAACGCGGCGGGCGTGAACCTGAAACTCGCGCCCGGCGCGCACCACCTGGAAGGCAAGGAGGGCGTGCTGTTCCTGCGGGTCCGCAAGGGCTTCGGGGACGACTACGGCCGCATCGACCACCAGAAACAGGCGTTGACACAGCTGGCCGGGAAGCTCCGCACCCCGCAGGGCCTCGCGGCGCTCCCCACCATCCTGGGCGGCATCGGCAACGGCGTCGAGACCGACGTGAACCCCACCACCATCGCCGCCATGCGCCCCTACCTGGGCCAGATGAAACTCAGCTTCGCGACGCTGCCCACCGACGACATTCCCGGCACGTTCAACCTCGCCGTGAACCGCGACCGCCTCGCGCAGGTGTGGGGCGACGTGCCCGCCACGCCCCCCAACCCCGACCTGAAGGTCACGGTCGTGGACGCCAGCGGCGAGAACCTCGGCCCGGCCCTGACCCGCGCCCTGACCGCACTGGGCTACCGCAACGTGCAGGTCACCCCCGCCCCCCGCAGCGGCGAGGCCAGTCAGGTGTTCACGCAGCAGGACGTCTCCGACGCGTCGCAACTGGCCGACACCCTGAACCTCCCCCGGCTGCAGGGCGAACGCTTCCCGGTCAGTGCGGGCGAGGTCGGCATCCTGCTCGGCGCCGACGCCGCCGAGAGCCTCGCCGGCCTGAAGGGCCTGGGCGCCCCCACCCCCGGACCCACCAGCCCCTGAGCCCCGAAATGAAGTCACGGCAGGGGCGTGTCCCGCCCCGCGCCCTGTAGACTGACCCATTGCAGCGCGCCCCGGCCCGCTCAGGCCCACGCGGCCCCACACCGGCCCCCAGCAGGCGCGCCAGACCACCCCACCCGCCCCCACTCAACACCCGGAGCCCCCATGACCCCCGACACCAACACCATGAACCAGCTGCGCGCCATCGTGGACGCCGCCCGCGAACGCCGCGCCGAAGACGTCACCGTCCTCGACCTGACCGACGTCAGCAGCACCCTCGAATACTTCGTGATCTGCACCGCCACCGCCGGCCTCCAGCTGAACGCCGTGCAGGAGAACATCCGCGAGAAAGCCCAGGCGACCGGCCTGCCCCGCCCCAGCGTGGAAGGCCCCAGCGAACGCTGGCTGCTCCTCGCGTTCGGCGGCAGCGTCGTCGTGCACATCATGACCAAGGACGCCCGAGAGTACTACGACCTCGAAGGCCTCTGGAGCGACGCACGCGTCCTCGACTTCCCCGAACCCGAAGTCAAAGCCTGAGAACGCCATAAGTCAGATCGGCCTCGGAAATAGTCTTCCGAGGCCGATCTGATTGGACTTTCATATCCGGCTGGATTCCTCAATTCAACACGCATATATCGAAATCTGCAGAATGGGTATCGAAATTCTATAGAACTTGCCGACTTCCAAAAAAGGCCTCTGAAATTCAGCCATGATGATCAAATCGGGTGATAGCCTCAGGAAATGCACACCGTCTTCCTCAACTGATTCGACCATAACCCTTATCTCGTTATGGTCAGCCGCCACTGAAGCACCGAGAGACATATCAGTGTTCTCCTCACAGAGCCTTCCCGGCAGCACAGTGTTCACATTCAACTCAATATAAAAACTGTCCCCTTTCTGGGGGGAGTAAGGACCGGTCCAGAGCCCCCTGAGTGAGTCACCGTTCCGCTCCAGTTCGATGAGCATCCAACTCGCGGTCACATCTACTTCCCTGACACGCCACTTCAATTCAGGTTTCCATCAATTGCGCGGCCTGCGCGATTCCGGCGGGCAGTTCGCGGGCCACGCGGTCCAGGGTGCGGGCGGCGGCGGCGCGGATCATCTTCTCGAACGCCGCGCCGCCCCAGCCCTGCGCGTCCGGCGTGGCGAGGTGCGCGCGGAACTGGAACGCGAAGTGCAGCGCGCCCCGGTCCAGGCGGGCCTGACCGGCGACCTCCACCCAGGCGCGCTCGCCGCTGATGGGCTGCGGGGTGAGGGTCGCGCCGTCCGGCGTGGCGGTCAGGGCACTGTGGAAGGGCAGGTCCACCTCGCCCAGGCCGGGGAGCGGCACGAGCAGTTCGCCGCGCACGCCCTCGCCGTCGGCGCGCAGGTCCCGCAGGAAGCGCACGCGGGCCAGCGCGCGGGCCGGGTCGCGCACGAACGCCAGCGCCGCCCCGTCGTCCCCGGTCCAGGGCAGCGTGAAGTCCTGCGTCGCCTCGACGATCACGCGAGCACCGGAATCAGTCCACCCACTCGATCACGACTCGCTTCTCGGCCAGCGCCGCCTGCAACTCGGCGTCCCCGGCGCTGCGCAGGCGGGGCAGGTGCGCGAAGCGGGGCGTGGCGGACGCGAAGCCCAGCCGCACCACGACGTCGTCGCTGGCCTCGTCCTTCCCGATGCGCCACACCAGCTGCCCGCCCAGCGCGTCCAGGGCGCGCGCCAGTTCCGGCGAGGCGGCCTCCAGGGCGCTGGAGTCCGGCAGCTCGGCAGGGTCGCCCGGCAGATCGGTCATGCCTGCCATTGTACGCGGCCCGCCGCACGGCGTAGAACGGGTGGCATGACGAGCATCAGCTGGCGCGCCCTGGAAACCCACGTGGGCCTGAACAACCTGCCCGCCTTTCACCGCGCGTTCCTCACGTGGCGCGGCGTGGCGGGCGCGGACGGCATGCCGCTGCGGCGCGTGCAGCAGCGCGTGGAGGCCGAACTGAACCGCCTCGTGCATGGCGGGCAGGCCACGCGGGACGGCGAGGACTGGCAGCTCCAGCCCGGCGCACTCGACGGCTTCGACGCCGCCGCGCCCCACCTCGGCTGAGCCGGGCCAAGTGCAGCGTGCTCTATCCTGAAGGGATGACGTTCCCCTCCCCCACCCACACTCCCAGGAGCCTGAAATGAGCCTGCGCATCCTGGGCGGCACGGCCAAGGGCCGTAGCCTGCAGGTGCCCGACAGCGCCCGGCCCAGCGGCGCGCGCGTCCGCAAGAGCCTGTTCGACCTGCTCGCCGCGCGCGCGCCCGCCGGACGATACCCGGAGTTCATCGACCTGCACGGCGGGAGCGGCGCGATCGGGCTGGAGGCCGCCAGTCGCGGGTACCGCGTGACGCTGGTCGAGAAGGACGCGCGGGCCGTGCGGGCGCTGGAGGCGAACGCCCGCGCGCTGAACCTGCGCGTACGGATCGTGAAGGGGGACGCCGGGGCACTGCTGAAGCGCCTGGGGCAGTTCGACGTGGTGTTCAGCGACCCGCCGTACGAGGCGGACATCCCGAAACTGACCGCGCAGATTCTCGCCAGTGGCGTCCTCGCGCCCGGTGGGCTGCTGGTGTGCCAGCACCCGGACCGTCTGCACCTGCCCGAGCACGCGGGCTTCAAGCGAGAGGAACGCGAGTACGGCAGCAACACCCTGACGCTGTACTGGCACCCGGACGCCGAAGAACTGGACGCGGACGGCGACGATGACGGCGAAATCGGGTAAGGTGGCGGGGTTATGAACGCCGTTTTCCCGGGCTCGTTCGACCCGATCACCAGCGGGCACATGGACGTGCTGACGCGCGCCGCGCGGATCTTCGACCACGTGACCGTGACGGTCATGCACAACGCCCGCAAGCAGGGCCGCCACCTCTTCACGCTGGACGAACGCCTGGAGATCCTGCGCGAGGCGACCGCGCACTTCCCCAACGTCAGCGTGGACTCCTTCGGGGGCCTTCTGGTGGACTACATGGCCCGCCAGGAGACCGGCAGCGTCATCGTGCGTGGCCTGCGCGCCGTGTCCGACTACGAGTACGAGCTGCAGATCGCGCACCTGAACCGCCAGATCGGGGACGCGGAGACGGTGTTCATCATGGCCGCCACCCGCTGGAGCTTCGTGAGCAGTTCCATGGTGCGCGAAATCGCCAGTTACGGAGGGAACGTCAGCGAGATGGTCCCCCGCGCGAGCGCCAGCGCCCTGCGCCGCAAGCACGCGGACGTGTACGAGGAACGCGAGGCGGAACTGCAGGCCCAGACGACCAGCCTCTGAACAACAAGACCGCGCCGCCCCCAGCCTGAACCGGGGGCGGCGCGTCCGTGTGGGTGGGTCAGTCCTGCTGCGCGGCGGCCTTAAGGGCCTCGGCCTTGTGGGTCTGTTCCCAGGGGAATTCGGGGCGGCCGAAGTGGCCGTACGCGGCGGTCTGCGCGTAGATGGGGCGGCGCAGGTCGAGTTCGGCGATGATCGCCTGGGGGCGCGCGTCGAAGTGCTCGGCGACGATCACGGCGAGGCGGTCGTCGCTGACGGTGCCGGTACCGTACGTGTCGACGCGCAGGCTGACGGGCTGGGCGCGGCCGATGGCGTACGCGACCTCGACTAGGGCGCGCCGGGCCAGACCCGCGGCGACGATGTTCTTGGCGATGAAGCGGGCGTAGTACGCCGCGCTGCGGTCCACTTTGGTGGGGTCCTTACCGCTGAACGCGCCGCCGCCGTGGGGCACGGCGCCGCCGTAGGTGTCCACGATGATCTTGCGCCCGGTCAGGCCGGTGTCACCGTGGGGGCCGCCGATGACGAAGCGCCCCGACGGGTTGATGAAGTACTTCGTGCCTTCGGTGAGGTACTCGGCGGGGATCACGGCGCGGATCACGTGCTCGATCATGTCCGCGCGGATCTGCTCCTGGGTCACGTCCTCGCTGTGCTGGGTGCTGATGACGACGGTATCCACCAGGGTCTCGGTGGCCTCGTGGGGTTCGCCGTCGCGGACGACCGTGACCTGCGCCTTCGCGTCGGGGCGCAGGTAGGGCAGCGTGCCGTCCTTGCGCAACTGCGCGATGCGGCGCGTCAAGGCATGCGCGAGGCTGATGGGCAGCGGCATGAGTTCCGGCGTCTCGTCGGTGGCGTAGCCGAACATCAGGCCCTGGTCGCCCGCGCCGACCATCGAGTGCGCATTCTTTGCCAGTTCACGCTGCTCGCCGGTCATGCCGCGCCACTCCTCGCTGTGGTTCACGCCACCGGCGATCTCGGGGCTCTGTTCGTGCAGGCTGACCAGCACCGCGCTGTACTCGGCGTCGAAGCCGTAGTTCGCGCGGGTATAGCCGACCTGCTTGACGGCGTCACGGACGGTCTTCTGGACGTCCACATGGGCGGTCTCGGCGGTGACCTCGCCCGCCACGACGGCCATGCCGGTGGTGAGCAGCGTCTCCACCGCGACGCGACTGCCGGGTTCCTGGCGCAGGAACTCGTCGAGAATGCTGTCCGAGATGAAGTCGGCCAGCTTGTCGGGGTGCCCTTCGGACACCGATTCCGAGGTGTAGTACTTCCGCATGTTCGCTCCTTGCGTGCGGGGGGGCGTCTCACAGAACCACCTGGAGAGGGATGTCGCTGCGGTCCCTGCACGGCTCCCAGCGCCGGGACTGGCGCGCGGTTGCACCCAGCAGCGTACCGCACGGGCGCAAGGAGGCGACAGGGGCGAACGCCACCGATGTCCAGCCCGCGCGGCCTCACCCGAAGGGGGGCCAGGGCAACTGTGGACCAGGGCAACTGTGGGGCGGGGCTGACACTCGCCTGACCTGAGCCTTAAGAATGAAGGGACATGAGCCACGTCGTTGTCATCGAGGATGAGGGGACCGTCCGGGACGTCCTGCGCTTTCACCTGGAGCGGGCGGGGCTGCGGGTCACCGCCCTGGAGTCCGTGACCGGCGCGTTCGACGTGCTGCCCGGCGCGGACGCGCTGGTGCTGGACTGGATGCTGCCCGGCGAGAGCGGCCTGAGCTTCCTGCGGCGCCTGCGGGCCGACGCGGAACTGCGCCGCATGCCGGTGCTGATGCTCACCGCCCGCGCCGCCGAGGCCGAGCGGGTCGAGGGTCTGGAGTCCGGCGCGGACGACTACCTGACCAAACCCTTCAGCGCGGCGGAACTCGTGGCGCGGGTGCGGGCGCTGCTGCGCCGCACGCAGCCGGACGTGCCCGCCGTCCTGAGCAACGGCCCCCTGAGCGTGGACGTGAGTGCCGCCGAGGCGCGGGTGGGCAGCCGCCGCATGAACCTCACGCGGCGCGAGTTCGACCTGCTGGCGTTCATGACGCAGCACGTGGGGCGCGTGTATTCCAGGACGGAACTGCTCGACCGGGTGTGGGGCGCGGACTTCCTGGGGGGCGAGCGGACCGTGGACCAGCACGTCACGCAGCTGCGCGCCCACCTGGGCGACGATCCGGGTAAGCCCGGCTTTCTGGAGACGGTGCGCGGCAAGGGCTACCGCATGCGCCCCTGGACGGACGGCGCGTGACGGCCCCGGACGCCGCCGGCCGCGCGGCGGGCGCGCCCGATCACTGGATCGACGCGCTGCCGCAGGCGGTCCTGCTGACGCGCGAGGGGCTGGTCACGCGCGTGAACGCCGCCGCCGCGCGCCTGTGGGGCGTGCCGCAGGAGCGCGCCGCGGGCCGCCCGGTGCTGGAGGTCGTGCGCCGCCACACCCTGGAGACCCTGCTCGAACGCGGCGGGGAGCTGGAACTGGAGGTCACGGGCCGCACGCTGCGCTGCACCGCCACCCGCGACGGCACGCTGGGCGCGCTGATCGTGGAGGACGTCACCGAGCACCGCCGCCGCGAGGCGGAACTGCGCGAGGCGACCGCCGTGCTCTCGCACGAGTTCCGCACGCCCGTCGCGGCGCTGCGCGGCGTACTGGAGGCGCTGGAGTACGACATGCCCCGCGACCTCGCGCAGAACTTCGTCCGGCAGGGCCTCCAGGAAACCGAGCGTCTGGCGCGGCTGGCCGAGGACCTCGCCGTGGGGTTCCGGCCCACCCGGGCCCGCACCCTGCCGCTGGCCGAGGCCTTCGCCCGCGCCGAGCGGCTGCTTTCGGGCGACCTGAACGCCCGCCGCGCCAGCGTCACTTTCGGGCAGGATCACCTCGTGCGGGCCGACCCGGACAAGCTGCTGCAGGTGCTGCTGAACCTCATCGAGAACGCCCTGAAGTACGGCCCGCCCGCCGCTCAGGTCGAGGTGCACACCCAGGAGCGCGGCACCTGGATCGAGGTGAGCGTCCTCGACCGGGGCACGCCCATCCCCGATACGGAGAGCCTGTTCAAGGCGCACACGCGGGGCCGCGCCGCGACCGGGCAGGGCAGCGGCATGGGCCTGTACATCGTCCGCAGCATCGTGCACGGCTGGGGCGGGCAGGCCTGGGCCGAGCGGCGCGGCGACGCGAACGCCTTCTGCTTCACCCTGCCCGGCGTGGGCGGCATCGGCTGACGGTGGTCCGGGTGCGTGAAGGTGCCGTTCCTGAAAGCGCCCCGGATCCGAGCGGAGCGAGAAACCGACCAGAACAGGCGCGTGAAGTGGAGGTGATGGGCGTGCCGTCCGCCCGTCACCGCAGCGTAAAGCGCCTGTCCCCGCGAAGCTGACCGTTCCCTGACACTCCCCCGCCGTGCGGGGTGCTACGTTCAACACAGGAGTCCCCATGCGTGAAGCCCTCGAAAACGATCTGCGTGCCGTCCTGAACGGCGCACTGAACATGCTCGGCACCGTCGAGCGCATGCTCCCCGTCGCCGGGGACGTCCTGCTGCGCGAGAACGTCGAACGTCTCGCGGAGGTCAAGGCCCTCGACCGCGAGGTGGACGCCCAGGAAGCGCAGATCGAGGCCGAGTGCCTGCGCATCATCGCGCTGCACCAGCCGGTCGCGCGGGACCTGCGGATGGTCGCCCTGATCCTCAAGAGCCTCAGCGACATCGAACGCATGGGCGACTACGTCGTGCATGTCGCCGAGGACGGCGCGGAACTCGCGCAGGCCCCCGCGCTGAAACGCTACGTGAACCTCGCGCGGATGCTCGAACGGCTGGGCGAGATGAGCCAGAACCTCCGCACCGCCATCGCAGACCGCGACGTGGCGCGCGCCGAGGCGACCGTGCAGATGGACGACGAGGTGGACGACCTGTACGAGCAGATCCAGCGTGAACTCGTGACGTACATGCTCGAAGACCCCCGCAACATCAGCAAGGCCCTGATGCTCATGCGGGTGGGCCGCAGCCTGGAACGCGTCGGGGATCACATGGAGAACATCTCCGAACGCGTCCGCTACTGGGTGACCGGCCAGCGCGAAGGCTGACACCGCGCCGCCGCCGCACCGCCCCTTCCGGAAACGGGGGGCGGCTGTTTACGCCTATCCTGTACCCGTGAGAACGGCTGATGAGCGTCCGTGCGTGCTGGTGATCGTGGGGGGGAGCATGGCGGCGGTGAAGGCCCCGTCGGTGCTGCGCCGGTTGCGCGAGCGTGGGGCGGAGGTGCGGGTGATCGCGACCCGCGCGGCACTGGCGTTCATCACGGAACTGAGCCTGAGCACGGCGGCGGACGGTCCGGTGGGGACGGACGCGCACTGGTTCGAGGCGCGGCCCGACGCGCTGCACCTGACGCTCGCGCGGGTGGACGCGGCGGTGGTGGTGGGCGCGTCGGCGGAGTTGCTGGCGGGAGCGGCGCATGGGCACGCGGGGGATCTGGCGCTGGCGACGCTCCTGAGCGTGCGCGGCCCTGTGTTGTGGGTGCCCGCGATGAACGAGTTGATGTGGACGCACCCGGCGGTGCAGGCGAACGCGGCTACGCTGCGCGGCTGGGGGCATAGGTTCCTGGGGCCGGAGGTGGGGGCATTCGGCACGCGCGGCGAGGGGCGTGGCGTGGGCCGCATGAGCGAACCGGAGGACATCGCGGACGCGACGCTGGCCCTGTTGAAGGGGGACGCCTCTCCTGCCCCGGTGCGGGATCTGGTGGGCGTGCGGGTGGTCGTGTCGGCCGGACCGACGCGGGAGTACCTGGACCCGGTGCGGTTCATCAGCAACCCGTCGAGCGGGAAGATGGGCTTCGCGGTGGCGGAGGCCGCGCGGGACCGGGGCGCGGACGTGACGCTGGTGACCGGCCCGGTGACCCTGCCGGACCCGGCGGGCGTGCGGGTGGTGCGGATCGAGTCGGCGCTGGAGTTGCGGGACACCGTGATGGACGCCGCGCGGGACGCGGGCATCGTGGTGATGACGGCGGCGGTCGCGGATTACCGCGCGGCCACGCAGAGCGGCGAGAAGCAGGCGAAGGTGGCAGGCGACGTGACGGTTCACCTGACGCCGAACCCGGACATCCTGGCGGAACTGGGCCGCGAGAAGGGGGACCGGGTACTCGTGGGCTTCGCGATGGAGACGCACGCCGGGGTGGAGCGCGCGGCGGGCAAAGCTGCGCGGAAGAACGCGGATTTCATCCTCCTGAACTACCCGACGCGGGAGGGCACGGCGTTCGGCGGGGACGACAATCAGGTGACGC
Source organism: Deinococcus hopiensis KR-140 (assembly GCA_943327755.2). Taxonomy (GTDB): domain Bacteria; phylum Deinococcota; class Deinococci; order Deinococcales; family Deinococcaceae; genus Deinococcus; species Deinococcus hopiensis_A. The sequence continues at coordinate 56,181 of CALPYF020000022.1, read as the reverse complement.
TGGTCCGCGCGGACGGCTCGCATGAGGACTGGCCGCGCGTGAGCAAGCGCGAGGTGGCCGAGCGGCTGCTGACCGAGGCGGCGCGGCTGCTGCCCCGTCAGGGCTGAGCGGGGTTCCGTCCGCCGGGACGCCCGTCATTGAATTATGCAGTGCATATGCATATGCTGTGTGGAATGGCGGGTACGCTCAGCAAGGAACAACGTCAGAAACGCATTCAGGACATCATCGCCCGCGACAGTGTCAGCACCCAGGGAGAACTCGTCGAGCGCCTCCAGGCCGAGGGCATCCGGGTCACGCAGGCGACCGTCAGCCGCGACATCAACGAGTTGCGGCTGGTGCGCCTCCCGGTCGGCAAGGGCCGCCACCGCTACGCCTTGGCGCAGACGGCCGGGCACGTGGGCGCGCAGGAGGAACTCGCGCGGCTCTTCCAGAACTTCGTGCATGACATCGACCGGGGCGAGAACATGCTCGTGATCCGCACGGCGGACGGGCACGCGACCGGCGTGGCGCTCGTGCTCGACCGGGTGCGGCGGGACGACATCATCGGGACGCTGGCCGGCGAGGACACGATCTTCGTGGTGGCGCGCACCACGGCGGACGCGGAGAACATCATGGAGGAGTTCCACGCCATGATGCTGGGCTGAAGCCATGACGCACGAACAGGCCCTGCTGACCGCCGCCGAGGCGTTCGCGGGGCCGTTCTACGCCGAGCCGGGCCGGGCGTACCATACCGGGGCGCATGTGCGGGCGCTGCTGGATGCACTGGCGGGGCGGGGGGTGTTGACGCCCGCGCTGGCGCTGGCCGCGTGGGGGCATGACCTGATCTACGATCCGCGCGCGGCGGACAACGAGGTGCGCAGCGCGGATGTGTTCGGTGAGTGGCTGGCCGCGCAGGGGGCGCCCGCCAACCTGCAGGCGGAGGTGCGGGCGCTGATCCTCGCGACCCGGCACACCGTTCCTGTGACCACGCGGGCGGAGGCGCTGTTCGTGGACGCCGACCTGAGTGTCCTGGGGGCCGATGCCGCCACGTTCGACGCGTACGACCGGGCCATCCGGGTGGAGTACGCGCACGTGCCCGAGGCTGCGTACCGCGCCGGGCGGGCGGCGGTCCTGCGGGGCTTCCTGAACCGCGAGCGGCTGTACCTCACCCCGGAGTTCGCGGGGCTGGAGCCTCAGGCGCGGGTCAATCTGGCGCGGGCGCTGGCGCGGCTGAGCTGATCTCGGGGCTCAGTCCCAGTTCGCTCAGCACCTCGCCGGTGTGCTGCCCGGGCGTGGGAGGCGCGAGGCGCACGGGGAGGGCCTCCCCGCCGAAGCGCCAGGGGGGGCTGGTGACGGTCGTCTCGCCCAGGGTGGGGTGCGGGACGGGCACGGCGACGCCGCGCGCCTGCACGTGCGGGTCGTTGAAGACGTCGGACAGGTCGTTCACGGGGCCGCAGGGGACGCCTGCGACTTCCAGGCGGATCATGAGGTCGGCGCGGGGGTGGCGGGCTAGCGCGGGCAGCAGCAGGCGGTCAAGGTCGGCGCGCTGGGTGACGCGGCCCTCGTTCGTGGCGAAGCGGGCGTCCGCGCCCAGATCCGGGTCGTCCAGCGCCGCGCAGAAGCGCCGCCATAGCGCGTCGTTGCCTACGGCGATGTTCACGAAGCCGTCCGCGCAGGGGAAGGTGCCGTACGGGACGATGGACCGGTGGTCGTTCCCGGTGGGGACCGGCACCTCCCCGGTGGCGAGGTAACGGCCCACCTGCGATGACCCCAGCGCGATCACGCTTTCGAGGAGGTTCACGTCCACCCGCGCGCCGCGTCCGCTGCGTTCGCGGGCGTACAGCGCGGCGAGGATCGCCTGGGTGATCAGCGCGCCGCTGTACACGTCCGCGACGGCCACCCCGACCCGCAGGGGCTCGCCGCCCGCCTCGCCGTTGTAGCTCATGAGGCCGCCCATGCCCTGCGCGATGACGTCGTACCCGGCGCGGTCGCGGTACGGGCCGCTCAGGCCGAAGCCCGTGATGCTGGCGTAGATCAGCCGGGGGTGCGCGGCGTGCAGGTCCTCCCAGCCCAGCCCCAGGCGCTCCAGCGTGCCGGGCCGGAAGTTCTCGACGAGCACGTCGCTGCCCGCGATCAGGCGGCGGGCGGCCTCCAGCCCCTCCCCGGTCTTGAGGTCCAGGGTGACGCTGCGCTTGTTGCGGTTCACGCTCAGGAAGTAGCTGCTCTCGCGCGTGCCGTCCGGCCCCGTCTGGAAGGGCGGCCCCCAGGCGCGGGTGTCGTCCCCGCCGGGCGGCTCGACCTTGATCACGTCCGCGCCGAGGTCGCCGAGGAGCATGGTGCACAGCGGGCCGGTCAGGACGCGGGTGAAGTCCGCGACGCGCACGCCACTCAGGGGCAGGTCTGGGGTCATGTGCCCGGATGCTAGCGCGGGCGTAGACTCCGGAGGTTCCAAGCTCGCCCCTCTCCCCCCTTCTTCTGGAGGTTCCACCTGTGACCACGCCACAGTCCCCGGCCCGCACGCACCTGGGCCGTCCGCGCAAGATCATCGACGGCCTGGAGAAACTCGTGGGCCGCGCGCCCTACGTCGCCGACCAGTGGCTGCCGGGGCTGCTGCATGCCCGGCCCGTGCTGTCCCCGTACCCGCACGCGCGCATCCGGGGCATCGACCGGACGGCGGCGCTGGCCGTGCCGGGCGTGCACTCGGTGCTGCTGGGCGCGGACCTGAACGTGAAGCCCATGCACTCGCGCCCCAGCCTGCTGCTCGCGGAGGACCTGGTGGTGTTCGCGGGCCAGCCGGTCGCGCTGATCCTGGCGGACACCGAGACGCAGGCGGCGGACGCGGCGGCCCTGCTGGACGTGGACTACGAGATGCTGGACGCCGTGGAGGACGCCGAGGCGGCCCTGGCCGGCGGGACGCTGGTGTGGCCGCAGGGCGTCCCGAAGGCCGATGGCGGCATGGCCGGGCTGCACGGCGGCGAGGCGGGCGCGCAGGCGGCGCGCGAGCCGAGCAACGTGGACGAGGACCGCACCTTCGGGCGCGGGGATGTGGACGCGGCGCTGGCGGGGGCGGCGTTCACGGCGGGCGGGTCGTTCCGGGTGGCGGGCGTGCATCAGGGGTACCTGGAGCCGCACGCGGTGGTCGCGGAGCCCGGCGCGCGGCCCGGTGAGGTCACGGTGTACACGAGCACCCAGGGGCAGTACGTGGTGCGCGGCGAGGTCGCGGGCGCGCTGGGCCTGCGTGAGCGGGACGTGCATGTGGTGCCGCTGACGGTGGGTGGGGGTTTCGGCGCGAAGTACGGGATCATGGACGCGCTGGTGGCGGCGGCGGCGCTGCACGCGAGGCAGCCGGTGCGGCTGGTCCTGACCCGCAGCGAGGACATGCTGACGACCATGCCCGCCCCAGCCATTCAGGTGACGCTGCGGCTCGGCGCGGACGCGGAAGGGACCCTGACCGCCGTGGACGCGGACGTGCTGATCGAGAACGGGGCGTTCAGGTTCGGGCACGGGGGGATCATCGCCACGATGCTGGGCGGCCTGTACCGCTGCGAGAACGTGCGCGTGCGGGCGCGGGAGCTGCTGCTGAACCGCGCGCCGGTCGGGGCGTACCGCGCGCCGGGCGTGCCGCAGGCGCTGTTCGCGCTGGAGTCCGCCGTGGACGACCTGACCCGCCAGCTGGGCGCGGACCCGCTGGAGTGGCGGCTGCGCCACGCCGTGCAGGCGGGGGACCCGATGGGCACCGGGCGGCCCTGGCCGGACATCGGCCTGCGCGACTGCCTGGAGGCCGCCCGCGCCCACCCCCTGTGGCGGGGGCGCCACGACCTGCCCGCGCACGAGGGGGTGGGGCTGGCGGTGGGCGGCTGGCCGGGCGCGTTCTCCCCGGCGGGCGCGGTGTGCCGCGTGGACACCGACGGCACGGTGCGGCTGCACGTGGGCAGCGTGGACATCAGCGGCGTGCATTCCAGCATGGTGCTGATCGCCGCCGAGACGCTGGGTGTCCACCCGGACGACGTGGAGATCGTGCAGGGCACGACGGACAGCGGGCCGTACGCCCCGAACTCCGGCGGGTCGCAGGTGACGATCAGCCTGTCGGGCGCGGTGCTGGACGCCAGCACGCAGGTGCGTGACCAGCTGCTGGACCTCGCGGCGCGGCATTTCGAGGCGCACCGGGACGACCTAGAACTCGCGGGCGGGCAGGCGCTGGTGCGGGGCATTCCGGACCGCGCCATTCCGATCGGGAAGCTGGCGGCGCAGGCGCAGCGCGCGCCGGGCGGGCCGGGCCCGGTGGTCGCCGAGGGCCGCGCGGCGCCCAAGGCGGGCGCGCCGGGGTTCATCGCGCAGCTGGTGCACGTGCGGGTGGATCCGGACACCGGGACGGTCACCCTGCGGCGCTCGGTGGCCGCGCAGGACGTGGGCTTCGCACTGAACCCGCTGCTGGTCGAGGGGCAGATCCAGGGGGGCAGCGCGCAGGCGCTGGGGCTGGGGCTGCTGGAGGGCCTGGACTACGCGGGCGGGACGCTGGCGAATCCGAACTTCCTGGAGTACGCCTTCCCCACGAGTACGGACGTGCCGCCGCTGGAGGCCCTGCTCGTGCAGCGGCCCAGCGAGCACGGGCCGTTCGGCGCGCGGATCGTGGGCGAGCCGCCGATCACGGCGGGTGCCGCGGCCCTGGCGAACGCGGTGCGCGAGGCGGCGGGCGTGCGCGTGACCGAGCTGCCCGTCACCCCCGAGGCGGTGTGGCGGCTGCGGCAGGAGCAGGCCGGGGGCTGAGGCCGGTCGGGCGGCTCACCCCAAAACTGGACACCAGAATAAATCAGTTTAAGTTTTAAAGCTAAGATGGGGTCATGACGACACCCGCCTCCTCCCCCACCCGGTCCGGTCAGGCCCCCCCGGACCGGGTTACCCAGACCACGCTGCTGCTCCTCTCGGCGCTCACCATCATGTCCGGGGCCACCATCGCCCCGGCGCTGCCCGCCATGCAGGCGCACTTCGCCGACACCCCGAACGCCGCGCTGCTCGTGAAACTGGCCCTGACCATCCTGGGCATCGTGATTGCCGTCACCGCCCCGTTGTTCGGGGTGCTGGCCGACCGCTACGGTCGCCGCCCGGTCCTGCTGGCCTCGCTGGCGCTGTACGTGGTGGGGGGCGGCAGCGGCCTGATCGCGCAGAGCCTCGGCGCGGTCCTGCTGGGCCGCGTGGTGCTGGGGCTGGCCGTGGCGGGCACCATGACGGCCGCCGGGGCGCTCGTGAACGACCTGTTCAGCGGCGCCGCGCGCGGCCGCTTCCTGAGCCAGCAGGCGGCCTTCAACAGCTTCGGCGGCGCGGTGCTCCTGCCGCTGGGTGGCGTGCTCGCCGCCGTGGGCTGGCGCGCCCCCTTCGCGCTGTACCTCGCGGCCGCGCTGCAGCTGCCGCTGCTGCTGCGCCTCCCGCACGGCATTCCCGGGGACGCCCACGACCCGGCCACGCCCGCGCAGGCGCCGCGCTGGAGCGCGATCACGCTGGTGTACGCCCTGGCGCTGGGCTACATGATCGTGTTCTACTTGATGCCCGCGCAGGGGCCCTTCCTGCTGCGCGCCCTGCACGCCAACCCCGGCCTGACCGGGCTGATGCTGGGCAGTTCCACCCTGATGGCCGCCATGACGTCCCTGGTGTTCTCCCGCTTCGCCGGGCGCTTCGATCCGCGCCGACTGGCGGGTCTGGGCATGCTCGTCGTGGCGGTGGGGTGGCTGCTGGTATTCCGCGCGCCGGGCCTGGGGGTCGTGGAGGCGGGTCTGCTCGTGGCGGGGCTGGGCGGCGGGCTGATCTTCCCGAACCTGTACGCGTGGCTGGCCGACCTGACGCCCCCCGCGTGGCGGGGCCGCGTGACGGCGGGCATGAGCAGCGCGATCTTCCTGGGGCAGTTCCTCAGCCCGCTGGTGCTGGCCGCGCCTGCCGGGCACGAGGCGCAGGGCTTCGCGGCGGGCGCGGCGCTGGCCGCCGGGATGGGCGCGCTGCTGCTGATCCTCAGCGTCTGGGCCCGCCGCGCGCCTGACGCGCCCAGCGGGGCGGTGCCTCAGCGCGGTTGACCCGAATCCATGAAAAACCGCCCTCCGGCTGGGGGGCGGTTGCTGTCCTGAGGGGGGTCAGTCGGCGGCGCTGCCGTGGCTCTGCGCGTTCTGCGCGTCGCGGGCGGCCTCGGCTTTCGCCTCGATCTTCGCCTTGATCTTCTTCTGGGTGAATCCGGCTTCGCGTTCGCGCTGGTCGAGCACGCTACGGATGAAGCGGATGTCGTCCTGAATGCCGGGAATCACGACCTGCTCGAGCGCGTTCACGCGGCGGCTGGTCTTCTTGATTTCCTCGCCGATGCGGCGCAGTTTCGTCTCGGTCGCGGCGACCTTGACGATCGCCTCGAGCACGCCGCCGAAGTCGGTGGCGGCCTGGATGGTGCGCGCGCCGACGTTGATCGGGCTGAAGTTCGCCTGCGCGGCGCGTTCGGGCACGCTGATGCGCGGCACCTTCACGCCGTACAGATTGTCGATCTGCATGTCGATCTGGTAGTCGCCGCTGCCGGCCAGCGAGAGGCTCTCGACGGCTTCGGGGCTGTCCCAGGCTTTCGCGCTGAAGAGGCTGGTGTACGCGCCCTTGCTGACGCCGCTGAGCTGCTCGCGGGCGGCCAGCGCGTCCTTGACGAGCGCGAAGAATTCGCCGATGAGGGCGTCACGCTTGCGCTTGAGGAGGTCCGCGCCGCCGGAGGCGGTCTTCAGGCTGGCCTTGCTGGCCAGCAGGGCGCTGCGGGTGGGGCTGATCTGTTCTGCCATGTGTGTTCACCTCCTGACGTTCTGGCGTTCATGGTCGGGGGTCGAAGGGTGCGCCGACTAGCGGCGGGGTCACCCTTCGACCCCTCAGGGGCTTACTTCGTGGAGCGGCTGCCCTTCCACATCTCGTCCATCTTCGTACCGTAGTACTTGTCGATGGAGTCCTTGCCGATACGGGTCAGCTGGCTCTGGGGCAGCTTGCTCAGGATGCCCCACGCGACGGTCAGGCTGTCCTCGATGCTGCGGTCCTGGTCGCCCTGGCCGATGAAGTATTCCTCGAAGTCGTTGGCGAACTTCAGGTACAGCTTGTCGGTCTCGGTCAGCGCGTCTTCACCGGTGATGGCCACCAGTTTGCGCAGGTCCAGGCCGTTGGCGTACGCGGCGAACAGCTGGTCGCTGATGTTCTTGTGGTCAGCGCGGGTCTTGCCCTTGCCGATGCCGTTGCCCTGCAGGCGGCTCAGGCTGGGCAGGGGGTTGATCGGGGGGAACACGCCCTTGGAGTTCAGGGTGCGGTCGACCACGATCTGACCTTCGGTGATGTAGCCGGTCAGGTCGGGGATGGGGTGGGTGATGTCGTCGTCGGGCATCGACAGGATCGGCACCTGGGTGACCGAGCCGGGCTTGCCGTCCACGACGCCCGCGCGCTCGTACAGGCTCGCGAGGTCGGTGTACATGTAGCCGGGGAAGCCGCGGCGACCGGGGATCTCCTCGCGCGCGCCGCCGATTTCACGGAGGGCCTCGCAGTAGTTCGTCAGGTCGGTCAGGATCACCAGCACGTGGTAACCGTGCTCGAAGGCCAGGTACTCGGCGGTGGTCAGGGCCATGCGGGGGGTCAGCAGACGCTCGACCGCGGGGTCGTCGGCCTTGTTCAGGAACAGGACGGAGCGGGCCAGGGCGCCGGTGCGTTCGAATTCCTGCGTGAAGAAGCTGACTTCGCGCTGGGTCAGGCCCATCGCGGCGAACACCACGGCGAAGTCACCCTCGTGGCCGGGCACCTTGGCTTGGCGGGCGATCTGCGCGGCGAGTTCGTTGTGCGGGAGGCCCGAGCCGCTGAAGATCGGCAGCTTCTGGCCGCGGATCAGGCTGGTCTGCACGTCGATGGTGCTGATGCCGGTCTGGATGAACTCCTCGGGCTTGGCGCGCGCGGCGGGGTTCATGGGCTGGCCGTTGATGCTCAGGCGCTTCTCGGCGACCACGGCGGGCAGCCCGTCGATGGGGCGGCCCAGGCCGTCGAAGCGGCGGCCGATCATTTCCTTGCTGACGCCCAGGCGGGCCACGTCTTCGACGAGGCTCACGCTGGCGGTCGCGAGGTCCAGACCGCGGGTTTCTTCGAACACCTGAATGACGGCGTTCTGGTCGGTCACGGAGATGACCTGACCGCCGCGGAGCTTACCGCTCGCGTCCTTGATGTTCACGATGGCGCCGTACGCGAGGTCGCTGGCGGCATTCACGAACAGCAGAGGGCCGGAGATGTACGCGACGTCGTTGTATTCCTTCTGGAGGAGGGTCACGCTTTCACCGCCTTGAAGCTGCTGTCGAGCTCGCCGAGGACGCTGTCGGTGTACGCGGCGAAGTCACCTTCGGGCGTGTAGCGGGCGCGGGCGAGACGCTCGATGATGGGGCTCTGGATGATTTCGTCGATGGTGCTGCCGCTCTTGAGGGCCGCGTCGGCCTGGTCGTAGAACTTCAGGAACATGCGCATCAGGCCGTAGTTCTTGGGCATGCTGGCGCTGGCGTCGACGGGGTCGAAGCCGTTCTGCTGCAGGAAGTCCTGGCGGAGCATGCGGCCGGTCTCGATGATCAGGCGCTCGTTGTCCTGCAGGGCGTCGGGGCCGACGAGCTGCACGACTTCCTGCAGCGCGGCCTCTTCCTGGAGAATCGTGCCGATGCGCTGGCGCAGTTCCGGGAAGTCCTCGCCGACGTTGGCGCGGTACCAGGAGTCCAGGATCGGGGTGAACAGGCTGTAGGAGCCGTTCCAGTTGATCGCGGGGAAGTGGCGGCGGCGGGCGAGGCCGGCGTCCAGACGCCAGAAGGCGCCGGTGATACGCAGGGTGGCCTGCGTGACGGGCTCGGACATGTCGCCGCCCGCGGGGCTGACGGCGCCGATCACGGACACCGCGCCGTCTTCACCGGCGAGGGTCTTGACGGCCCCGGCGCGTTCGTAGAACGCGGCCAGCTTGGCGCCCAGGTAGGGCGGGTAGCCTTCTTCGGCGGGCATCTCTTCCAGGCGGGAGGAGATTTCACGGAGCGCCTCGGCCCAGCGGCTGGTGCTGTCGGCCATCAGGGACACGCTGTAGCCCTGGTCGCGGAAGTACTCGGCCAGCGTGATGCCGGTGTAGACGCTCGCTTCGCGGGCGGCCACGGGCATGTTGGACGTGTTGGCGATCAGGATCGTGCGGTGCATGAGGGGCCCGCCGGTCTTGGGGTCTTCCAGTTCGGGGAATTCCACGAGCACGTCGGTCATCTCGTTGCCGCGTTCACCGCAGCCCACGTACACGACGATGTCGGCGTTGCCGTACTTCGCCACGGACTGCTGGGTCACGGTCTTGCCGGAACCGAAGGGGCCGGGGATCGCGGCGGCGCCACCCATGACCAGGGGGAACAGGACGTCCAGGATGCGCATGCCCGTGAGGAACGGCAGGCTGGGGTCGAGCTTCTTGGTGACGGGGCGCGGGGCGCGCACGGGCCAGTAGTGGGCCATGCGCAGCTCGGTGCCGTCTTCCAGTTTCGCGATGGTCTGGTCGATGTTGTACTGACCGGCCGGGGCGATCCACGCTACGCGGCCACCCTTGTCGGGGGGCGTCAGGACCTTGTGCGTGAAGCTGAACTCGGGCACGGTGCCCAGGATGGCGCTGCCGCTGACGGTATCGCCGACCTGCACGCTGGGCGTGAAGTCCCACAGCTGGGTGCGGTCCAGGCTGGAGACCTCGATGCCGCGCGCGATGAAGTCGCCGCTGGCCTCGCGGATCTTGCCCAGGGGGCGCTGGATACCGTCGTAGATGCCGTTCAGCATGCCGGGGCCCAGTTCGACGCTCAGGGGGAGGTTGGTGGTCTCGACGGGTTCACCGACGGTCAGGCCGCTGGTGTCCTCGTACACCTGGACGAAGGCGGTGTTGCCGTCCAGTCGGATGATCTCGCCCACGAGGCGTTCCTGGCCCACGCGGACGATGTCGTACATTTTCGCGCCGTACATCCCGTCCGCGATGACGGCGGGTCCGGCGATGCTCTTCACGACGCCGCTCTTGTTCTGCGTCATTACGTTCTCCTTGGGAGGGGCAGAAGGCTGAAGGTCAATGGCTGAAGGCCGCGAGCAAGGACGCTCAGGTGTCTTCTCTGTTGTTGCCATCTGCCATGTGCCATCTGCCTTCACCCTCCGTTTTACAGTTTGATATCGAAGCCGATGGTGTCGCGCACCAGTTTGCCCATGTAGGCCTTCGCGTCGACGGTGTCCGGGTTGAACGCGTCGCGCAGGCTGGGGATGGGCAGCAGGATCGGCAGGTCCCGGCCGCGCATGACGCGGGCGGTGGCGGTGGCCGGGTCCGGGATCAGGCCGGTGTCGACGGCGACGAGGCCGTACTGACCTTCGGTGATCAGGCGTTCCAGGGTGGCGAGGGCCGTGTCGGGGGTGGCCTCGATCACGGCGGCTCCGGCGAGGCGGTAGCCGGTGGCGGTCTCGGCGTCACTCAGCACCGCGACGCGTTGCGTGTTGGGCTGGGTCATGCCTGCACCTCGCGGCGGATCTGGTCGGTGGGCAGGTCGTAGAACTTGCCGCGCCCGATCAGGCGGAGTTTGGCGATCTCGATTTCCTTGCGGCGCAGGAAGTCCAGGATCACGCCGACACCTTCCGGGTCACCGGCCGCGACGTTGCGGGTGGCGGTGTCCAGGGCGGTGCGGGCGGCGACCTCGGCGTCTTCGAGGCTGGGGGCGTCGAGGATCGTGCTGACGTCACTCAGGCCGCTGGCGTCGCCGCCGCTCAGGCGGGCGTAGCCGGCCGCGTCGAGCTTGCCGCCGGCGACGAACAGGCTGGGGTCCAGGGGCTGTCCGGCGCCCGCGCGGGCGATCAGCGCGTTGGTGATGTCGATCTCACGGCTGAGGTAGTGGCGCAGGCTGGTGTTGCGCGCCACGCTCAGGGCGTGCCGGTAGTAGCCCTGGTCCAGCGCGACTTCCAGGTCCAGCATGCGGTTGCTGCTGGCGTAGGCCTGCGTGGCGGCGCGCAGCGCGGCGGCCAGCGGGTGGCCGCTCAGGGCGATGGCGGCGGCCGCGCCGGGCAGATCGGTGCTCTGCGCGGCGGCCTGCAGCGCGGCCGGTTTCAGGGTCCCGCCGGGGATCAGGTTCGCCAGGATCGCGTCGGCGCCGCGGCCGGTGATGATGCCGCGGGCGACGGTCTTGAGGTTCACGAGGTCCCATTTCATGAGCAGGGCCTGGATTTCGCGTTTGGCGTCGCCGTCGGCGAAGCCCAGAACCTTGCGGGCGGTGTCGAACAGGTTGCGGCTGAGCGCCTGGTCCAGTTCGGCGAGGCCCGCCTGCTCGGTGGTGGTGTCGCGCAGGTTCGCGGCGAGTTCGGTTTCGGTCAGGACTCGCAGGAACTCCTGGTAGCTGCCCGCCGCGAGCGCCGAGTCAAGCGAGCGTCCGTCGAGCAGTTTGGTCCGCATGATGCGGACGCGCGTGTTGATGTAAGCGTAGTCGTCGGGCATGTGGATCCTTACTCGGCCAGCAGTCGGCTGATCTGCGGGGCGAGGTCGCCGCGCACGCGGTTCAGGCGACCCACGAGCGTGTTCTGAATGCTGGCCTTGCCGCCCTTGCCGACCAGGCGCACGCCGGTCTTGACCTGCTCGTTGGGGCGCACGTCCAGGTGACGGCCCAGCTGGCCCAGGGCCGTGCGGACGGCGTCGTGCTCGGCCAGGGCCGCCTCGACCACCTCGGCGTCGGGCAGCACCTGCAGGGCTTCCTGCAGCAGCTTGGCGACGATCACGGGGTACTCGGGCGAGGTGGTCACGGAGTGCAGGTACTGCTCGGAAACCGTGAACGCCTGCGCCTGGAGGCTGTCGGCAGCGGCGAGACGCTGCGCGCTGCTGTCGAGGTCAGCGGCGCTGCGGGCGCGCACCAGTTCGGCCTGGCGGGCACCTTCCAGCTGGCGGGTGCGCGAGTCGATCAGGGCCTGGGCCTGTTCGTGGGCCTGGGCGACGATCTGCTCGGCGCGGCCCTGGGCCTCGGCGCGGATGCGCTCGATTTCCTGCTGGGCTTCGTTCTCGAGGAGCTTGTCGAGCGCCATATCAGTTCAGGATGAACAGCGCGAGGAAGCCGAAGATCACGAGGGTTTCGGGCAGCAGGAAGTACAGCAGCAGGCTGCCGGCCTTGCTGGGGTCCTCGGCGACGGCGCCGACCAGGCTGGAGCCGATGCGGGCCTGGGCGATACCGGTGCCGATGGCGCCGAGGCCGAGCGCGAGGCCGGCGCCGACGGCGCGCAGGCCCTGGTACAGGCCGTCGTTGTTGGCGGCGCCGGCTTCCTGGGCGAGACCGGTGCTGACGAGGGCGAAGGCGAGGGAGGCGAGGACGATCTTGTTGTACTTGGTCATGGTGAACACTCCTGGGTTATTTAACCTGCCCCTGGGCGGGGCTGAGGCGGCGAAGGGGGTTGTAGCGGGGGCTGGAGTCGGCGTTGAATCCGGTGGGGTTGAGGAACTCCACCATGTGAAGACGCAGCGGCTGCAGCACGTGGCCGATCAGGGTCAGGGCCAGCACTAGGAAGTGCAGGACCAGGCCCAGCAGGATGCCGATGATGATGCCGATGAATCCGATGCTCTCGTACAGGCTCCAGCCCAGGTCGGTGCAGAGCTTGGCGAGAATGGCGGACACCAGACCCACGGCGAAGATACGGGCGTAGCTGACGACCGCGCCGCCCTGCGAGAGCAGTTCGATGGGCAGCAGCGGGTAGTGCTTGATGACGCGCAGCCAGCCGACCACGAAGGCGATGAAGCCGACGTACATCAGCAGGACGCGGGGGTCGCTGAAGTTCGTGAAGGCGCTGAAGTCCTTGCCCGCCTTGGTGGCGAAGGCCATCAGGATCAGGCCGGCGACGCCGCCGAACAGCGCGATGCCTTCCCAGGTGTGCACGGGGTCTTTGTGCTTCATGCCCTGCTGCACGCGGATGGCCCAGCCCCACAGCACCTGCAGGATGCCGAAGCACAGCGCGAAGACGAGGGCGACGTTGCTGAAGTACCCGGTTTCCAGTCGCGGGAAGAGGATCGGGATCGCGCCGTAGTGCTTGACGCCTTCCTCAATCGGGTAGCGGACGCCGGTCCAGCTCCAGAGGCTGTTCAGCAGTTCCGGGTTGATGTAGAAGACGTGCAGGTGCTCCAGGAAGGTCCCGAAGAACTCGCCGGTCAGGAAGCCCCACAGGATGGTCCAGGCGGCCATGACGTTCGTCACGAAGCCCAAGTCACGCAGGGTGACGGGCGGCACGTACGCGCCGAAGAAGCTGAGGTCCCAGCCCTCGTTGCGTTTGGCCTTGCCGAGCAGCCACATACCAAACCACAGGAACAGCAGGCCGTAGCCGATGTCGGCCATGATGATCCCGAAGAACAGCGGGAAGAACAGCGCCACGACCCAGGTGGGGTCGAAGGTGCCGTACTTGGGCGGCGTCATGAGGCCCATCACGGTCTGGAAGGGCTTGACGTAGCTGTTGTTCTTCAGTTCGACCGGCACGAGGTCGTCGTGGTGGTCGTCGACGGGGTGCAGGTCGTAGCTGACGGCGCTGCCAAAGCGGTCCAGGGCGCCCTTGAGGGCCGCGAGGCGGTCCTCGGGGACGTACCCCTGCAGCGCGAGGCTGTACTTGCCGCGCGCGGAGACGGCCCGGACGTCGTGGATGGCCACGCGGTCTTTCAGGGCGTCGCGGATGGCGTACAGCGCGGGCGCGTGGGCCTGCGCCAGACGGTCGCGTTCGGCGTTCAGCTCGCCCAGGCGGGCGGTGCCGGTGCGGGAGACGCGGTCCATCTCGGCGGCGGCTTCGCCCAGCGGCAGCCCGTCGAAACGGCCGGGCAGGCGCAGTTCGCCCAGGCGGACCTTGCCCAGCGCGGCGCGCGCGAGGTCGCGTTCGCTGCGGCGGGTGGCGATCAGCCCGACGCGGTTGGCACCGACGGTTTCGGTGGCCAGGACGTAGCGGTCGGCCAGGTCGGCCTTCAGCGCGGCGTCCAGTTCGCCGAGGTTGTCGGTGGCCTGCAGCACGAAGGGCAGCAGCGAGACGCGCTGGCTGCGGTCCAGGGTGCCGGCCATGCGGCCCAGGGCGCGCACGGCGTCGCCGTAGGCGCTCTCGGCGTCCAGGTCGGCCTGGAGGTCCTGACGCTGACGGGCCAGGGCAGCGGTGGGCTGCGCAGCCTGTTCGATCAGGTCGGTCCAGCCTTCACTGGCGGGAAGGGAGGCGGGCGCGGGTCGGTAGCTGCCGAGTTCCGCGAGGGTGCTCTCCGCGCGGGCGAGCAGGCGCTCGTCCTCGCGGCGGCTCTGGGCGTCGGCCCCGGCGAGGCTACCGGTGCTCAGCGGGCCACCCGTGATGGGCTTGAGGTGCAGCACCCCGGCGTCCTGCAGCGCCGCAATGACCGCTTCACTGTCGCGTTTGCGCGTGGCGATCACGACCTGCTGCATGGGGTTGATCACGGAAGCACCGCCCTCATGATGGTGTCCACGGCCTCGCCCAGCTTGGCTTCCGCGCGCGCGCGGATGGCCTGCGCCTGGGACTGTGCACTGGCGCTGGATTCCTCGCGAACCTGCTGCACGTCGCGGGCCAGCTGCTGATCCTGCTGGGCCTGCATGGCCTTCACGCGGTCCTGCGCGTCGCGGAGGATGCTCGCGGCCTGCGCCTGGGCAGCGTCCACGGTCTCCTGCGCCTGCGCGCGGGCCGTTTCGATCTGCGCGTCCAGCGCTGCCTCGCGGCTGGCCAGTTCACTTAAGACTCGACTTGAGACGTCCAAAACTCACTCCTCCTTTCCCGTCGTGACTCAAGCACCCCGGTCAAGCGCCCCAGAAACGTCATGGGGTGTGGCGGGGGTGCGGTGAGTTTTTCGGTGGCCCGACCCTGGTAATGGTGATGTCAGACTCACGTTGCATCCTAACACACCATCTTTATGCTTCCGGCAGGGCAAGCGTCCCTGTGCCTGACAACGCAAACCCCCCGGCGAAAGGGTGCCGGGGGGCCAGGCCGCCCCCCCGGATGGGGGGGCAGCGCGGGTCAGTCGTGACCGACAAACACCGGGGCGGCCAGCGGACTCTGGGCCTCCTGATACCCCTCTTCCTGGTGTTCGCTCAGGTCCACGCCGCGCACCTCCTGCTGCTGGGTCAGGCGCAGCGGGGTCAGCAGGGCCGTGAGTTTCAGCAGGGCCAGCGTGCCCACGCCCGCCAGCGCGGCGGCGGCCAGCACGCCGATCAGCTGCGTGCCCAGCTGCGCGGCGTGCCCGGCGAGCAGCCCCTTCCCGGCCGGATTGATGGCGGGACTGGCCAGGACGCCGGTCAGGAGCGTGCCGACCACCCCGGCGGTCCCGTGGCAGGCGAAGACGTCCAGCGCGTCGTCGGGCAGCAGGCGGTGCTTGTTGGCGACCAGGAACCAGGAGACGGTGCTGGCGACCGCGCCGATCAGCAGCGCGCCGCCGGGCGTGACGAAGCCGCACGCGGGCGTGATGGCGACCAGTCCGACGACCGCACCGGTCGCGGCGCCGATGGCGGTCGGGCGCCCGCCGCGCACCTGATCCCACAGCAGCCACACGAGCAGGGCGGCGGCGGCGGCGGTGTTCGTGTTCAGCAGCGCGTACGCGGCGGTCTGCCCGGCGGCCAGGGCGCTGCCGGCGTTGAAGCCCATCCAGCCGAACCACAGCAGGCCGGTGCCCAGCAGCACCAGCGGGACGTTGTGCGGCACGCTGACCATGCGCGGGAAGCCCAGGCGCGGCCCGAGCACCAGCGCGGCCACCAGCCCGCTGACACCGGACGCGACCTCGACGACGGTGCCGCCCGCGAAGTCCAGCAGGCCCAGCTTGAACAGCCAGCCGTCCGGGCTCCAGACCCAGTGGGCCAGCGGAGCGTAGATGCACAGCACCCACAGCGTCCCGAACAGCGCGAACGCCGGGAAACGCATGCGTTCCACGACGCTGCCGCTGACGACCGCCAGCGTGATGACCGCGAAGAGGATCTGGAAGACCGCGAACAGCGGCGTGGGGATGGTGCCGGTCAGTTCACCGGCCATGTTACCCAGGCCCACCTGCGAGAGCCCACCGATCAGGGCGTTCCCGCCGGGTCCGAAGGCCAGGGTGTACCCGACGGCGACCCAGGCGACGCTGGCGATTCCCATGGCGGCGAAGCTCATCATCATGGTGTTCAGGACGCTGCCGGCGCGGACCAGCCCGCCGTAGAAGATGGCGAGGCCGGGGGTCATGAGCAGCACGAGCGCCGAGCACAGCAGGATGAAGGCGGTGTCTGCCCCGTTCATGCCCTGTGCCTGCGCGGCGCCCCCGCTTCCCAGCAGGGTCAGCAGCAGGGGCGCCGCGCGGCGGACCAGGGGACTCACAGGCTGTCCGGGGTGAGCTTGGTCTCGGTGACGGGGGTCAGGGCGGCCGTGTCCTCCTCACCGGTGCGGATGCGGAGCACGCGCTCCATGGGCTGCACGAAGATCTTGCCGTCCCCGACCTCCCCGGTGCGGGCGCCCTTGCAGATCGCGTCGATGGCGGCCTGTACAAAGGGCTCGCTGACGGCCATGCGGAATTCGACCTTGTCGTGGAACTCCACCATGACGCGGGTACCGCGGTAGTGCTCGACGACGGACTGCTCGCCGCCGTGCCCGCTGACGCGGGAAAGCGTGATGCCACTGATGCCCGCCTGGAAGAGGGCCTCCTTGACCTGCTGCACCCGTTCCGGACGAACGACGGCCGTGATCAGTTTCATACCCCGAGCGTACCCAAGCGTCATCCCGGGAGTGACAATTTGTCCAACATCTTCCAGACAATCCGCACTCGAATTACGGATGTATTGCGATCTGTTCGGCAGGAACCGGCGTTTTAGCCTATCCAGACAGACAGAAGACCGACCCCCGGGGATGCGGTCGGGGGTCGGCAGACGTGGAGGGTCGGATTCAGGGGTGGGCCGGGTCAGGCCCCAGGAAGGTCAGAGAAGTGTTCAGGTGGTGATCAGTCGCCGCCGACGAAGACGGGGGCGCCCAGGCCGGTCTCGCTGTCGGAGTAGCCCTGCTCGCTGTGGGCACTGACGTCGATCCCGGCGATCTCCTGATTGACGGGGACGCGCAGCGGCATGACCAGCCCGACCAGTTTCAGCAGGATGAACGAGCCCAGGCCGGTCCAGACGACGCTGGCCGCCACACCGATGATCTGGATGACCATCTGCTCGCCCCAGGGCTTGCCACTGCCGGTGGTGAAGGCCAGGGCGCCGGTCAGCAGCGCGCCCACGATCCCGGCGACGCCGTGGCAGGCGAAGACGTCCAGCGCGTCGTCGGCCTTCATGCGGGCCTTGAACTGCACGGCGGCGAAGCTCGCGGCGGCGCCCAGCACACCCACGACCACCGAGGCGAGCGGGGAGACGAAGGCGCAGGCGGGGGTGATGGCGACCAGACCGACGACCAGGCCGGTGGCGGCGCCCACGGCGGTGGGTTTGCCGGTGCGGACACTCTC
This sequence comes from Deinococcus hopiensis KR-140, assembly GCA_943327755.2. Classification (GTDB taxonomy): domain Bacteria; phylum Deinococcota; class Deinococci; order Deinococcales; family Deinococcaceae; genus Deinococcus; species Deinococcus hopiensis_A. The sequence continues at coordinate 38,750 of CALPYF020000022.1, read as the reverse complement.
CAGACCCAGCCAGGTGAGCATCGCGGCGGCGGGGGCGATCAGGGTGGTCATGAAGGCCAGCGCGGCGGTCTGGTTGGCGGCCAGCGCGCTGCCGGCGTTGAATCCCATCCAGCCGAACCACAGCAGGCCCGCGCCCAGCAGCACGAAGGGGACGTTGTGGGGCACGTGCGCGGTCTTGGGGAAGCCGATGCGGGCGCCCAGCACGGACGCGGCGACCAGACCGCTGACCCCGGCGGCGATGTGGATGACGGTGCCGCCCGCGAAGTCCAGCGCGCCCAGCTTGAACAGCCAGCCGTCGGCGTTCCAGACCCAGTGGGCCAGCGGGGCGTAGATAAGCAGGCTCCACAGGCCGCCGAACAGCACGAAGGCCCCGAAGCGCATGCGCTCAATGACCGCGCCGCTGATCAATGCGACGGCGATGATCGCGAACATCGCCTGGAAGGCCGCGAAGATGTAGCTGGGGATGGTGCCGGTCAGCTGCCCCGCCAGACCATTGAAGCCGAAGTTGCTCAGGCCGCTGAAGAAGGCGTTGCCGCCGGGCGCGAACGCGATGGAGTACCCGCCGAGCAGCCACAGCACGCCGACCAGCCCGATGCAGACGACGCTCATCATCATGGTGTTCAGGACGCTCTGGGTGCGGCTCAGGCCGCCGTAGAAGAACGCGAGGCCGGGGGTCATCAGGAGGACCAGCGCAGAGGCGACGATCATCCAGGCGGTGTCGCCGGTGTCGAGTTTGGGCGCCTCAGTCTGCGCGAGGGCCGCGCCGCCCAGCATCAGGGCCAGCGGGAGGGTCTTGCGGAGGTGGGTCATGGGTGCACTCCTGTGGGGGCCGCCTCAGGCGGGGGTGAGGCGGGTCTCGGTGACGGGGGTCAGGGCGGCGTTGTCGCGCTCGCCGGTGCGGATGCGCACGACCTGCTCCAGGGGCTGGACGAAGATCTTGCCGTCGCCGACCTCGCCGGTGCGCGCGCCGAGGCAGATGGCGTCGATGGCGGCCTGTACGAAGGGTTCGCTGACGGCCATGCGGACCTCGACCTTGTCGCGGAACTCGACCATGACGCGGGTGCCGCGGTAGTGCTCGACGACTTCCTGCTCGCCACCGTGGCCGCTGACGCGCCCGAGGGTGATCCCGCTGATGCCCGCCTGGAAGAGGGCTTCTTTGACCTGCTGGACCCGTTCGGGCCTGATGACAGCCGTGACCAGTTTCATGGCGTCTCCTTTTTTCCGCGCAATTTGCAGTGACCGCATCCCTGCATGCCCCCAGCTTAGGAAGATGTGTGCGGAATGTCAAAATTTATTTGAGCATTTGGCTAGGCTTCTCAGAACAAGATGCAGTGATACCTCATCCCGGTGCGCCAAGTGACCCTGTCGCCGTGCACGGTGAACCGGAAACCGCGCACAACCTGCACGCCCATCACAACGCAGCGGGGAGAGGCCACCCGCTCGCCTCTCCCAGCCCCTGTGTCCCTCCCTGTGTGTGCCGTCACGCTACGTCAGGCGCCGCACCCGCCGCGCCGACCAGAAGCGGTAGACGCCCACCACGATCACGGCCAGCAGCAGCGCCGCCACCAGCGGCGCGAACACCGCCAGCGCACTGAGCATCAGACTCGTGCCGTCCTCAACGGTGCTCACCACCGGGTTCCCCAGCCCGGCCGTCGTGGCGGTCGCGACCGGCCTCACCGCCGTGCGGGTCGCCTGCACGCCCCCCGCCACGATCAGGCCCAGCGCCATGCTCAGCGCCGGGGGCACGTCCGCCACACCCGACTGCGCCGCGAACAGCACCGCGCCCGCCGCCGCGTTCACCACGCCGCCCGCCACGTGCAGCACGTGATCCACCCCGGGAATCTTGTCGCCCACAAAATCCAGCAGGCCGACCACCGCCACGCCCAACAGCACCCACGGGTTGCCCAGCAGGTCAAACGGGGCGTTCAGGTGCACCACGTCCGCGCGGGAGAGCAGGCCCACCAGCAGCAGCGGAATGAACGCGTTCAGGCCCGCCGCACCCGACAGGCCCAGCGAGGACAGCAGACCGGACAGGAGTTCCATATCCCCCCATTACGACCCGCGCGGGCCCACCGTTGCTCCCGGGACCCTTGCGCGAATCTTGAGAGGCCCAGGTCCTGACGTCAGCCGGGGAAGGGGGACCCGTCAGGCGGCGCGCCTCCCCCTCCCCCGGCGCGTCCGCTCAGCGCAGGTAGGCGACGAGCAGGTCCACCCCGGCGCGCAGGTCGTCCACGTGCACGGCCTCCACGACCGTATGGATGTAGCGGGTGGGCAGGCTGAGGGTCAGGGTGGGCACGCCCTCCCGGCTGCGCTGGATGGCCGCGCCGTCCGTGCCGCCGAGCGCCAGGACCTCCAGCTGCGCGGGAATGCCGCGCTCCTGCGCGAGGTCCCAGAAGCTGTCCACCAGCCCCCGGTGCGAGATCATGCTGGAGTCGAACACCTTGATGCCGATGCCCTGCCCCACGTGCGTGACGGCCTCGTCCGGCGCGACGCCCGGGGTGTCCACCGCCAGGGTCACGTCCAGGCCGATGCCCACCGTGGGCTGCACGCCGTACGCGGCGGTGATCGCGCCGCGCAGGCCGACCTCCTCCTGGGTGCTGAACACGGCGATCAGCTCGTGCCGTAGGTCCTGGCCGCGCAGGGCGCGCAGGGTCTCCAGCAGCAGGAACACGCTGGCGCGGTCGTCCATGGCCTTGCCGCACACCAGCCGCCCGACCTGCCGGGCCGTCTGGTCCAGCGTGACCATGTCCCCGACGCGCACCTGCGCGCGGACCTCGTCGGCACTCAGGCCCAGGTCGATGAAGAACTCCTTGACCTCGGGAATCTTCTTGCGTTCCTCGGGGCTGGCGATGTGCACGGGTTTCCCGCCGGGCGTCATGATGCCCGGCAGCGCCCCGCCACGCGCATGCACCGTGACGTCCCGTGCGAAGAGGTTGCGGGTATCGAAACCGCCCAGCGCCTGCACCCGCACGAAGCCCCGGTCGTCGATAAAGCGCACCAGGAAGCCGATCTCGTCCATGTGCGCGCTGATCATCACGCGCTCGGCCACCTCGCCCTTCTTCACGCGGGGCGCGCGGCGGGCGATGACGTTCCCCAGGGCGTCCACGCGGACCTCGTCCACCAGGCCGTCCAGTTCGGCCAGCACGAGGGTCCGCACGGCGTCCTCCTGACCGGGCACGCCCGGCAGGTCCGACAGGCGCATCAGGAGATCCAGCCGCAGGTCCGCTGCCGTCGAGGCGGCCGGGGCCGCGTCAGCCTTCTTCTGTTTTTTCGACACGCCCGCCAGTATGCGCCGCCGTCCCCGCCGTGTCCTGCGGGGTTCGCCCAGCCGGGACAGCATCCCCGTCCGGTGCAGGTTTCGGAGGTTTCGGCGGGGCTGGCGGCTTGGGGCGGAGGTCCGTGCCGTTGAACTGCCCCTGCGCCTCCGCCAGCCCGGACGTGGCCCAGACCTCGGCGGCGTTCGCGCCCAGCCGTACGAGTTCCGCCAGATCGGCCTTCTCCTCCTCGCGCCAGCGGCTCAGGACCCAGTCCGGCACCGCCCAGCCCGCCGGCGGGCGCGAGATCCCGACCTTCACGCGCGCGAAGGCCTCGTGCCCCAGCAGCCGGATGATGTCCCGCACGCCGTTCTGCCCGCCGTGCCGCCCGCCCATCCGCACGCGCAGCAGCCCGAACGGACTGTCCAGGTCGTCCTGCAACACCAGCAGCGACTCGCCGCCCAGCTTGTAGAACGACATCAGCGGTGCCACCGCCTTCCCGGACGCGTTCATGAACGTCAGGGGCCGCACCAGCAGCACCTTCGCGCCCACCCCGGAGCCCAGACGGACCTCGGCGACCTCGGCGTCCTTGCCTTCCTTACGCCAGGACGCCCCGGCGCGGCGGGCCAGTTCGTCCAGCACCAGCCAGCCCACGTTGTGCCGCGTCTGCGCGTATTGCGCGCCCGGATTGCCCAGGCCCACGATGATCTTCACGCTCATAATCCGGCTTACGCCTGGATGCCTCCCAGCAGTTCGCGCCACTTCGCCTCGGTCTCGCGCACGCGGGCGTCGCCCCTGGCGCGGGTGTAGCCGCCGCGGAACTCCGCGAAGCGGGTGTCGGTCTCGGCGAACAGCAGGCCCAGCGCCTGACGCACGTCCGTCAGGTTCCGTTCGGTCAGGGTGGTGTCCTTGGCGTCCAGCACCTCGTCCAGGGTGGCCATCAGGCCCGACAGGGGCCGCAGCCACTGGAACTGCGGGTGGTTCATCACCAGCGAGTACAGCTCGAAGGGGCCCTTCACGGGGCCGTTCATGAACTCGTACTCGCCCTTGGCGACGTCCAGCAGGGCCGAGTGGAAGTGCCGCAGGGCTGGGACCAGCGCCGTGAGTTTCGCGCGGACGTCCGCGTCAGAGGAAGCAGTCATACCCGAAAGCGTAGCAAGGCCCCCGCCCGGCCCGCGCGTCCCCTTCCCTTCATCCCGGCCCGGTCATGTTCGCGTGCACCCGCACGCCCCACGTGCCACGCTGAGGGTCCCCCCAATCCAGCCCACCGGGAGACCCCATGATGGACGACCCGCACCGCGACCCGCGCGATCCCCAGCCGCCAGCCCTCCAGGTCCCGCCCACCCTGACGGTCGCGTTCCACCCGCCGCAGCACGCCCAGGCCCTGCCCGTCACCGCACTGGCGCGCCTGGACGCCCGGCTGGCGCACCTGCACGCCCGCACGCCCGACGACGCCCTGCACGCCACGCTGCGCGACGCGGCCCGCCTGCTGGGCGCGCACCTGACCTTCCGCGCCGCCGGGCGGAGTGCCCACGCGCACCCCTGGCAGGCCGACGCGGCCCTGATCGGCGTCAGCGTGCGCCGCGCCGCGCACCTGCTGCACCTGCGCGGCGCGGCCCGCCACGACCCGGCCGCGTTCCGCGCCGCCGTGAGCCGCTGGCCCGCCGGGACGCTGCTCGTCGCGCGGTGCGGCGTGGTCTACGCGCAGCTGAACCTCGCGTGTGACCTCGATCGCCTGTCCCTGGACGAGATGCAGGCCAGCGGCGCGGCCCTGTACGCCCACCGCCTGCGCCCCGGTGGACAGCTCGAGGCGTGGCGCACGCCCGGCTGGCCCGACCCCTGATCCCCCCCGCCCACCGGAGCGGTTCAGTTCAGCAGGGGCTCGCCCCCGTCCGCCGCGCCGCGATCGGGCAGGTTCAGGGGCAGCGGCCCGCCCAGATGCGGCGTCCACATGCTCGCCGGCCCCGGACGGCCCGTCAGGTAGCCCTGCACCGCGCCGCAGCCCAGGTCCCGCAGGGCCCGCAGCTGCTCCGGGGTCTCCACGCCCTCGACGATCACCGTCAGGTTCAGGCTGCGGCCCAGACTGATCAGGGCACTCACCACCCGCTGCTCGATGGGCGACTCGGCCACCCCCGCAATCAGGGACCGGTCCAGCTTCAGTTCGTTCAGCGGCAGGTGCAGCAGCGTGCTGACCGAGGATTGCCCGGTCCCGAAATCGTCCAGCGACAGCTGCACGCCCAGCGCCTGCACCTGCGCCAGCTGCCGCGCGGCCCGCTGGAGGTCCTGCACGGTCAGCCGCTCCGTGACCTCCAGTTTCAGCTGCCCGCCGTCCAGCCCGTGCCGGCGCAGCGTGTCGTGCACCTGCTGCGTGAAGTGCTCCTGCGCGACCTCCGCCGCCGAGACATTCACCGCGATGGGCACGCGCAGTCCCCACTCGGCGGCCTGACGGCACGCCTCGTCCAGCACCCACGCGCCCAGCTGCCCGATCAGGCCCGCCTCCTCCGCCAGCGGAATGAACCGTGCCGGGGACACCAGGCCGAGTCGCGCGTCCGTCCAGCGCACCAGCGCCTCGAAGCCCAGCAGCTCCCCCGTCCAGGCGTCCACCTGCGGCTGGTAGTGCAGGTGCAGCCCCCCCGCCTCCAGCGCGGCGCGCAGGCGCGTTTCCAGGTGCAGCTGCCCGTGGACTGCCGCGTCCAGGGACGCCTGGAAGAACTGCACGCCGCTGCGGCCCTCCCGCCGGGCCTGCGTCATGGCCAGGTCGGCCTGCCGCAGCAGGTTCGCCGGGAGGCTGCTGTCCGGCGGGCTGAGCGCCACACCCAGACTGGCGCGCACGTTCACCGGCTGCCCGTCCACCAGCACCGGGGGCAGCAGCACCTCCTGAAGCCGACGCGCCACGCCCGCCGCCTGCGCCCGGGCCCCCACGTCCGGTATGAGTACCACGAACTCGTCCCCGTTCAGCCGCGCCACCGTGTCCGACGGGCGCACGTCCTCCTGCAGGCGACGGGCCACCTCGCGCAGCACCGCGTCGCCCCCCGCGTGCCCCAGCGTGTCGTTCACGCGGCGGAACCCGTCGAGGTTCAGGTGGATGACCGCCAGGGCCCGCCCGTCCCGCGCGGCGCGGCGCAGTTCCACCTGCAACCGGTCGAGGAGCAGCGTGCGGTTGGGCAGGCCGGTCAGCGCGTCATGCTGCGAGTCGTGCGCCAGCTGCGCCGACAGTTGCCGCAGCTGCTCCTCGGCCCGACGGCGCTCCCGGATATCCCGGTCCTGCCCCAGGATCAGTTCCCGCCCGCCCACCATGACGAGCGTGCTGGCACTCTCGATCGGGAAGACCGTGCCGTCCCGGTGCAGGTGCGTGCCCTCGCCGCGCACCTGCTCCTCCTCACGGATCCAGGCCAGCAGTTCCTCGCCCTCGGCGGCCATCATCGGGTACGGGTGCAGCAGGTCGATGGACTGCCCGAGCAGCTCCGCGCGGGCGTACCCGTTCATGCGGCAGAACGCCTCGTTGCAGTCCACGATCCGCCACGCCACGTCCGGGTCGTGCGGGTCGATCAGCACCACGCCGTCGGCGGACTGCTCGAACAGCACCCGGAACTGCGCCTCGCTGTCCTGCCGCGCGCGGCGTTCCTCGCGTTCCCGCGTGACGTCCACGCCGGTCGCCACGATCAGCGCCACCCGCCCGCGCACGTCCAGCAGCGCCGTGTTGGACCACAGGATGTAGCGCCGCTCACCGCTGCGGGTCTGCCAGTGGTTCTCGTGCCGGTTCGGGTAGTCCCCGGCCGTCAGCGCTCCGAAGGCCCCCATGACGCCCTCGACCTCGTCTTCCGGCAGCACGAACGGCCACAGCACCTGTCCACGGACCTCCTCGCAGCGGTACCCGGAGAGCCGCTCGGCGGCCGGGTTGAAGCGCAGCACGCGCCCCTGCGGATCGAGGACGACCACCAGCGTATCCGTGACGTTCAGGATCGCCTCGGCCAGCCCCGCCCCGCCGGGCTGGGTGGCAGACGCGAGCGCGGCAGTCAGGCGGTTGAGCATGATTCAGCGTAGAGGGGCGGACCTCACAGATCTCTGAAGTGTGGCCTGCCCGGCACCTACACCTGACCTTAATCCTCGCGCTGTCCGCGCCGCGCGCCGCCCAGGGCGCCTCTGTGCTGGAGCGCACCCGTGCTCCACAGCGCCCAGGCCACCAGCACCGGCTGGAAGAACAACCGCGTCAGCCGCTTCTGATCCGTGTCCAGCCCGAAGGCACTCTGGCGCGACACGTACTGCGACACGTTCCCCGGGAAGATCGCCACGAAGAACGCCGCCAGCGCCAGCCCCACCGTCCGCCGCCGCCGACCCGAGAGCATCGCCAGCCCGAACGCGATCTCCAGCACGCCCGAGCCCAGCACCACGGCGTCCTTGTTCACCGGCAGCCATGTGGGCACCTGCGCCTGGAACTCCTGCCGCTGGAACGTCAGGTGCCCCACGCCCGCCAGGGTCATGAACGCCCCCAGCAGCGCGCGCGCGGCCGAGCGGGGAAGGGACGTGGAATGGGCAGCAGGGCGGGACGTCATGCCTCCACCCTACCGGCCGGGCCTGCGCGGCGCGTGACAACCGCCACCGGAAAGCCTTGACCAAACGCGGCGCGGCCCCCCGCCCGCTGGGCAGAGGGGCCGCGTGACGCGCTGGCTTAGAGGGTGCCTTTGAGGGTCGTGGCGACCTTGAAGCGCACCTTCTTCCCGGCGGGGATGGTGATGCGCTCGCTGGTGCCGGGTTTGACGCCGGTGCGGGCGGCGGTCTGGGTGACGCTCAGGGTGCCCAGGCCGGGCAGGCCGACGCTGCTGCCGCCACGCAGGGCGTCGACGATGCAGTCGATGACGGTCGCGACGGCGTCCCCGGCCTGTTTCTTGTTCAGGGTGGTCTTGTCGGCGACCATGTCGATGATCTGCGTCTTGGCGATCTTCCCGGCCTCGGCTTTCGGGGCGGGTTTCGCCGCGCCTTTCTTGGGGGCGGGTTTCTTCGCGGCGGGTTTGGTGCTCTTGGCCATACGTGCAACCTCCGGGAGTGGACTGCGAGCGGCACAGGGCGAACGCAATTGAATTGTGGGCTCAGGCGCACAGTAACACAGCTGCGGCGGGCGTCAAGAGGGGCTGGAGGTGCGCCCAGTGGGGGTGCAGCCCACCCCGGGCGGCGGAATGCCGGGCCGGGCGGGTCGGCGGGGTCGGTGCGGCTGGAAGAACGCCGGCCTGGATGGTCTTTACAGCGTGTCTGCAGGGGTGGGGGCGCGCAGGGTGAGGGTGGGGGCGCGCAGGGTGAGGGTGCGGGCGCGGCTGGTCAGGGCGTCGAAGGTCCACAGGCGGCCGCGCAGCGGCTGACCCACGCCCCCCAGGACCTTCAGGGCCTCCAGCGCCATGAGCTGCCCGGTCAGGGCCGGGACGGGGCCCAGTACCCCGGCCTCGTCGCAGCCCAGGTCGTCGCCCGGGTCGGGGAACACGTCGCGCAGGCCGGCGTGAGGGCCGAACACGCTGACCATGCCCGTGGTGCCGCTGGCCGCGCCCCAGATCCACTCGCGGCCCTGCGCGGCGCAGGTGTCGGCGATCAGGTAGCGCGTCTCGAAGTTGTCGGTGGCGTCCACGACGAGCGTCACGCCACCCAGCAGTCCCGAGAGGGTGTCCGGCGTGACGCGCGGCGCGAGGCGCACCTGCACGTGCGGGTTGATGCTCTGGGCGCGCGCGGCGGCCACCTCGGCCTTGGGGCGGCCCACGTCGGGCGTGGCGTACAGCGTCTGGCGGTGCAGGTTGCTGAGGTCCACGCGGTCGTCGTCCGCGACGGTCAGGGTGCCCACGCCCGCCCCGGCGAGGCTGGCGATCACGGGACTGCCCAGCCCACCCGCGCCGACCACGAGAACGTGCGCGGCCTTCACGCGTTCCTGCGCGCCGGCGTCCAGCCACTCAGGGACCAGCAGCGCGCGCGAGTAGCGGCGCAGTTCGGGGCGGGTCAGGGGCCGGGGAGCCATGCGGGCAGTGTAGCGGGCGCGGAGCGGCGCTCTAGAATGCCCGGCGTATGCCTGACCTGCCCGCGACGCTGCCGCCCGCGCCCACGCTGCTCGTGACGGCCCTGGCGTTCCTGCTGGGCTCGCTGGTCAGCGGCGTGCTGTACTCCCGCGCGCGCGGGGCGGACATCCGTGACCGGGACCTGCCGGGCGGGAGCGGCACGTGGCGGCAGTTCGGGCGCGGCGCGGGGATTCTGGTCTCAGTGGGGGACATCCTGAAGGGGGTCGTGGCGGCGCTGCTGGCCCGCGCGCTCGTCCCGCAGGGTGGCGAGGCTCTGGCGGCGCTGGTGACGGGCGCGGTCGTGGCCGGGCACTGCTACCCCGTCTTCTTCGGCTTCCGGGGGGGCGGGGGGATCGCGCCGCTGCTGGGCGCGCTGCTGGTGTTCACGCCGGGCGTGCTGCTGGCCCTGCTGCTGACCGCCGCGGTGGTCATCCCCACCTACAAGGCCACGCTGCAGTCACGGCTGAAACTGAACGCCGTGCCGTTCACGACGGCCGTCGCCGTGCCGGTGGGCCTGCTCGCCGGGGCGCTGACCGGGGGCTTCTGGCCGCTGCTGGCGGGCGGGGCTGTGATGGCCGTGCGGGCCGCGCACCTGCTGCGGGGCGGGGCATGAGCCGCCTGCGCTGCGCCCTGCTCGTGGGCCTGACGGCACTGCTGGGCACTGCCGGGGCGACCACCACCCTGGAGGGCCGGGTCCTGCGGCACGAGGGTGCAGGGGGCACGTGGCAGCGGACCCTGCCGGACGCGCTGGGTCCCCTGAGCGGCCCGCTGGAGATCGGCAGCACGGTGCTGCTGGGCGCGGGCCCCGCCGTGTACGCCATCGGCACCGGGGGCGTGGTCACGGGCCGGGCCGACCTGCCGGGCGTGGTGAGCAGCCTGGACGCCAGCGGGGACGCCGCGTCGGTCAGTACGCGCCTGGGGGACGTGACCGAACGCTTCACCCTGAACGGGCAGGGCGGCGCCCTGCGCGTGCAGGAGCGGGTGGTGCTCCCGCCCGACCCGGTCGTGACCGGGTGGCTGGCCAGCGTGGCCGATCAGGTGCCGCCCGAACAGCTGGAGGCCGCCGCGCGGCTCGATCCGCTCAATCCGTTCCTGACGCTGCGGCTGGCGCAGGCGGCGCCGGATCCGTTCGAGGCGCTCAGCCGGGTGCGGCAGGCGCTGGGCGGCACGCTGCCCTTCCCAGCGTGGGTGCAGCTCGCCGCGCGGCTGGACGGCGCGGGTTTCCCGGCCGCCGCGAACCTCGCCCTGACGCAGGCGCAGGAGGACGCGGCGGCGCGCGGGATTGACCCGGCCATTCCCGTGAGCCGCGCGGCGCTGGGCGCGTACGGCAATCCCAGCGGGTACGTGGGGACGCTGCTCGCGCAGGGCCGCGTGGACCGGGCCGGCGCGTGGATGACGTACCTGCGGGACCTCCACCCGCGTTTCGAGGGCGGCGGCGCGCTGTACGAACGGTACGCGCGGACGCTGGACGCCCAGGGCCGCGAGGGCGAGGCGGACGAGTGGCGGCAGTTCGCGGCGTCCCTGCGCACCGGCACGCTGTACAACCTGGGGCCGGAGGGGCTGGGCGCCGTGCGGGACACGGCGCGGCTGGCCAGTCTGGCGCTCGGCCTGAGTCTGCTCGCGGCGCTGCTGACCCTGGCCGTGCGGGCCTTCCCGGCGCAGGCGGAGGACACCCGCGCCCTGGGGGGCCGCTACCGCTCGTGGGGGCAGCGGCCCCTGGCGCGGGCCCGGCGGGTGTTCATCGCGTACGCGTCGCCCAGCGAGCGGCTGACGGTCACGCTGCTGGCGCTGGCGCTGCTGGGCACGCTGGGCGGCGTGCAGTGGGCCAACCTGTCCGGCGCGGCGCTGCGCTCCCCGGCGCTGTCGAGCGGCACGTACGGGGGTGGGTGGTGGAACGCGCAGCTCGAACGCCTGACCCTGCAGTCCGGGCCGGACGCGGCGCTCCTGACGGGCCTGGGTGCGCAGCTGGACGGGGACGAAACCCGCGCGCGCACGCTATACATGGCGGCGCTGCCCGACGCGTGCGCCCGCAACAACCTGGGTGTGATCGCGCGCGAACGTGGGGACGCGCCGCAGGCCCGCGACCTGTTCCGCTCGGCCCTCGCGGCACAGCCGGATCTGATGCCGGCCGCCTTCAACCTGGGCCTGAAACCCACGTCTCCTGAGGCCACCTTCCAGCAGGGCCTGCGCCCCGGGCAGGCCCTGCTGTGCTACCCGGACCAGCGGCGCCTGACGCGCGCCGCGACGGGTGACCTGAGTGTCACGCTGGGCGCGGCGCTGCGGGATCCGCTGGCGCTGCTCGACGCCTCGGCGGGCGGGTCGGCGCGGCTGGGACTGGCGCTGCTGGGGACAGCGGGTCTGGGGGCGCTGCTGCTGCTCTCCCTGCTGCTGCCGCGCACGCCGCTCCCCACGGCGCGGTCCCGTCCGGTGGGCTTCCGGCTGCTGGGGCTGCTGCTGCCGGGCGCGGCGCTGCTGGATTCCCCGTGGGGTGGGGTGCTGCTGGGCGCGTGGGGCGTGGTGGTGGCGGCGCTGCTGCCCCTGTCGGGGCTGGTGGTGTTCGCGGGCCTGCCGCTGGTGGGCGCTCAGGCGGCGCTGCTGGCGGCCCTGACGGTGATCTACGCGCTGAACACGCTGGCGTTCGTGCTGGCCGAGGTGCGGCACGCGCGCCGCCTGGGCCGCGAGGGGCCGGACAGCGGCATCTGAGCGCTCCAGGTGGCGGACCTGCGGCGCGCGGCAGTGGGCGCGGGCATACCGCCCGGCGTGGGCGGGCCTGTTAGCCTGCCGGGTATGAGGCTGGTGGTGGGGGTGTCGGGCGGCAGCGGCATGCCGTATGCGGAGTCGATCCTGCGGGCGCTGCGGGACCTGGGTGTGGAGTCGCATCTGGTGGTCAGCAGCGGCGCCAAGCGCGTGATGACGGCCGAGGGGTCCGGGCCGCAGCTGGCGGACCTGACGGCGCTGGCGTCTGTCGTGCATGACGACCGGGATCTGGCGGCGGGCGTGGCGAGCGGGTCGTTCCGCACGGACGGGATGCTGGTGGTGCCGTGCAGCGCGGGGACGCTGGCGAAGGTCGCGCAGGGGTTCGCGGACAATCTGGTGGCGCGCGCGGCGCACGTGACCCTGAAGGAGCGGCGGCGGCTGGTGCTGGTGCTGCGCGAGGACCCGCTGCCGCGCCCGATGCTGCTGAACATGCTCGCCGCGCACGACGCGGGCGCGACCGTGATGACGGCCAGCGCGGGGTTCTATCACGCGCCGGGCAGCGTGGACGAACTACTGCATTTCGTGACGGCGCGGGTGCTGGATCAGTTCGGGCTGGACGTGCCGGGCTTCCGCCGCTGGCGCGAGGACGGCGCGTGAGGGGCCGAACGTGAGGGTCGCGGCGCTGATTCCGGCGGCCGGGTCCGGCACGCGCCTGGGCCTGGGCCCGAAGGCGTTCGTGGAGGTCGCGGGCCGCAGCCTGCTGGGCCGCAGCGCGGCGGCGCTGGCCCCTCACGTGGACGAGGTGCTGGTGGCGCTCCCGGCGGGGCTGGACCTGCCGGCAGACGTTCCGGCCCGCGCCGTGACGGGCGGCGACACCCGGCAGGCGAGCGTGCTGGCGCTGCTGCGCACCACCGACGCGGACGTGGTGCTGGTCCACGACGCAGCGCGGCCCTTCCTGCCGGGCGCGGTGGTGCGGGCGGTGATCGCGGCGGCGCGTGAGGCCGGTGCGGCGACGGCGACACTCCCGGTGGCGGACACCCTGGTGCGGGCCGGGGCGGGCGGCGACTGTGGCACCCTCTGGGGCACCCTCACCCCGCGCGAGGGGCTGTGGGCGGTGCAGACCCCACAGGGGTTCCGGCGCGACCTGCTGCTCGCGGCGCACGAGACGGCGCTGGCCGACGGGTTCGCCGCCACGGACGACGCGGGCCTGATCGCCCGGACGGGCGGCGCGGTGCGGCTGGTGCCGGGGGACGCGCGGCTGTTCAAGGTGACCACGCCCGGCGACCTGGCCCTGGCACAGGCGCTGGCCCCGACCTGGGACGGGCAGGTGTGGGATGCTGGGGGGGCATGAGCGACCCTGCTGCCGTCACGTACTTCGCGCCCGCCAAGGTGAACCTGGGCCTCAGTGTCCGGGACCTGCGTTCGGACGGGTACCACGAACTGCACTCGCTGATGGTGCCCCTGAGCGTCGGCGACGACCTGGAGATCACCCCCGCGGACACGCTGACGCTGCGTGTCGAGGGCGCCGACCTGCCTACCGATGAGGGCAATCTGGTATTCCGCGCGGCGCGGGCGTACCTGGACGCGGCGGGTGTGGCGGGCGGCGCGGCGATCACGCTGCATAAGCGCCTGCCGCTCGCGTCGGGCCTGGGGGGCGGCAGCAGCGACGCGTCGACCACGCTGATGGCGCTGGCGCGGCTGTACCCGGCGGGCGTGGACCTGCCGGGGCTGGCGCTGCGGCTGGGCGCGGACGTGCCGTTCTTCCTGCTGGGCCGCGCGGCGGTCGCCTCGGGCGTCGGCGAGGTCCTGTCCCCCACCCCGGTGCCGCGCGCCGCGCTGGTCCTGCTGAATCCGGGTGTGGAGGTCAGTGCCCGCGACGCCTACGCGTGGCTGGACGCCGAGGAGGCCTTCACGCCCGCCCTGGACCTCGAGGGCATCCTGGCCGCACTCTCCAACGGCCGCCCGGTGCCGTACGTCAACGCCCTGCAGGGCCCGGTCGCGGCGCGGCACGCCCCGATCCGCGAGGCGCTGGCCGCCCTGACGGACGCCGGGCTGCACTCGCCGCTGATGAGCGGGTCCGGGAGCACCTGCTTCGCGCTGGCCCGCGACGACGCGCACGCACACGACGCCGCGCAGGTCCTCGCGGGGCGGCACCCCGGCTGGTGGGTGCAGCCCGCGCAGGTGCTCGGCTGACCCGGCCGCCCACCGGCCCGCCCAGGCCAGGGCCGGTGGGTGGCCCTTCAGGTTCCGGGTGGTAAGGGGGCGGTAAGGTGCGGCGGCCTACGCTGCGGCATCCCTGCACGTGACTCCCTGCGCTGGCACCTGCCGGTGCGGCCCACGGTCCGGGGAACGGAGCCTGCGCGTGACCCGACATGAATCCCCGACCCTGATCACGAATCCCGCCCTGTTCGTTCCCACCCCGCCGTTCGAGCGGGTCAGTGCGCTGCCGCAGCGGCACACGCTGCCCGGCGCGGAACTGATGGTGTTCCAGTTCTCGAACGGGTACGGCGCCGCCGTGACCCGCCAGTTGTCCCGCCCCGAGGAGAGTGCCTTCGAGTTCTGCGTGCTGGACTGCATGCAGCCCACGCCGCAGCCGTGCTTCTCGACGACGGTCGCGACGTCGTTCCTGTCGGGCCTGTCGCACGAGGGCACCGAGGGGTTGCTGATGCTCACCGAGCGGCTGGGCCTGCACCCACGGCGCGTGAAGGCGAACAGCAGCCTGCTGGACGAGGAATTCTGACCGCGGCACCTCTGGAGCATTGAACTGACCGCGCGGCGGGGGCACCCATACCCCCACCGCGCGGTTTGGCGCGGCCCGGTGGCGCGGGGCTATGCTGCGCGGGTCACATGAACAAGGGAACGGCTGGTCCGCTGCGGCGGAAGGGATCGTGGGGTCGCCGCGTGGCGACCGGGACGCTGGGCGCGCTGCTGCTGCTGGGCGCGGCGGGCGGCGGGGCCTACGCGTGGCTGCGCGCGACCAGTGAGCCGCAGCGCGCGGGCAACGTGGATCTGGCCGGGCTGGGTGGGACGGTGCAGGTCACGCGCGACGCGTGGGGCGTGCCGCACATCCGCGCGCAGACGGACGAGGACGCGGTGTTCGCGCTGGGCTTCGTGCACTGGCAGGACCGCGCGTGGCAGATGGATTTCCAGCGGCGGGTGGCGCAGGGCCGGCTGGCGGAGGTGCTGGGCGAGGCCGCGCTGCCGCAGGACAAATTTCTGCGCACCTGGGGCTTCCAGCGGGCCGCGCAGAGTGCCCTCCCTGCCCTGGATGAGCGGTCGCGCCGACTGATCGCGGCGTACACGGCGGGCGTGAACGCCGCGCAGGGACGCGGGAAGACGGCGCTGGAATTCCGGATCCTGGGCTACACCCCAGAAGCCTGGCAGGACGTGGACACGGTGTCCTGGAGCAAGCTGATGGCGTTCGATCTGGGCGGCAACTACGACGACGAGGTGCTGAACGCACGCGTCGCGCGTCGCCTGGGCACGGGCGGCCTGGATCAGGTCACGGCGCCGTACCCGGCGGGTGGACCGACGATCCTCAGCGCGGACGAGGTGGGCGCCGAGAACGCCGCGCCGCAGACGGGCGCCACCTCCGCTGCGCCCCCCCTGCCGGAGACACCCGCCCTACCGGAGGCGACGGTCGCGGCGCTGCGGGCGCACCTGCGGGCCGCCGAGGCGCTGGGCATGCAACAACTTCCCGGCAAGGGCAGCAACGACTGGGTGATCGCCGGATCGCGCACCACGACCGGCAAGCCCATCCTGGCGGACGACCCGCACCTCGCGCTGACCGCGCCGATGCTGTGGTACCTCGCGGACGTGCAGGGCAGGGACCTGAAGGTCATCGGGGCGAGCATCCCGGGCCTGCCAGCGATCGTGATCGGGCGCAACGAGCGGGTCGCGTGGGGCGTGACGAACATGAACCCCGACGTGCAGGACCTGTACGTGGAACCCGAGGGGGCGCGGCTCACCAGCCGCCCGGAGGTGATCAAGGTCAAGGGCCAGGAGGACGTGACCATCACCGTCCGCGAGAGTGAGCACGGCCCGGTCATCAGCGACAACGGGGGCGGCGGCCTGAACTTCGCGGACGCCGGGCCGCGCGTGGCGCTGAAGTGGACGGCGCTGCAACCGGGCGACACCACCATGGACGCCTTCCTGGGCCTGAACTACGCGCAGAACTGGCCGGACTTCACGCAGGCCCTGTCGCGGTACGTGGGGCCCAGCCAGAACTTCGTGTACGCCGACGTGGACGGCAACACCGGGTACTACGCGCCGGGCCGCGTGCCCATCCGCGAGGGCTGGGACGGCAGCCTCCCGGTGCCCGGCGACGGCAGCCGCGAGTGGCGGGGGTACGTTCCCTTCGAGGCGCTGCCGCACACCCTCAACCCGCGCGACGGACTGATCGTCACCGCGAACAACCAGGTCGTGCCCGACGGGTACCCGTACCTGCTGGGCAACACGCGTAACTGGGCCGAACCGTACCGCGCGCGGCGCATCACGGACCTGCTGACCGCCACCCCGAAACTGAGCGTGGCGGACGTGCAGCGCACCCAGCTGGACACCCGCAGCCTCGTGTGGGACGACTTCCGGCCCATCCTGCTGGCCACGAAGCCCGGCAGTGACCGCGCCCGGCAGGCCCTGAGGACCCTGCAGGACTGGGACGGCAGTATGACGACCGGCAGCGTGGGCGCCCTGCTGTTCGAGGCGTGGCTGATGCAGCTGCAGGAGATGGCCCGCGACGAACTGAGCGACGCGACCGTCATGAACAGCCTGTCCGTCCTGAACCAGCTGCGCGCTGGCGGTGAACTGTGCGCGCAGAGCGGTCAGGGGGACTGCGCAGCCCTGCTGACCCGCACGCTGGACGCCGCCTTGGGTGACCTCCAGGCCCGCCTGGGGGACGACATGACCAGCTGGACGTACGGCAAACTGCATCAGGTCGCCAGCAACCACCGCGCGTTTGGGAAGGTCAGCGCCCTGGCGTGGCTGTTCAACCACCACGCGCCCACCCCCGGCGGGACGAACACCGTGAACGTCGCCCGGCCCGAACACGGCACCTTCGCGCAGACGCACGGCCCCAGCTACCGCCAGATCGTGGACCTGAGTGACCCCGACCGCAGCGTGTATATCGGCAGCCTGGGGCAGGCGGGCAGCCCCCTGGCGCCGCACGCCACCGACCAGATGACCCGCTGGATCGGCGGGCAGTACCTCCCCATGAGCACCAAGCCCGCCGACTGGGGAAACACGCAGACCCTCACCCTCCACCCGGCCGGGCAGTAGGTAGACTGCGGTATGGCCGAACCTCACCGCGTGCGCGACGCCCTGCGCGCCAGCATGACCGCCTGGGCCACCCTGACCGTCCGGGACGACCAGGCCCGCGTGACCCTCGCCCCCGACCTCGACGTGCTCGCCCCGCAGCTCGACGCGATTGACCCCGGCTGGAGCCTCACCTGGGCGTGCGACCACCCCACGCCGCCCATCGTGCGCGCCCGGCTGAGTGTCCTGGGTGCGGCCCGCGAGGGTCTCGCCACCGCGCAAACCCTTCAGGACGCCAAACTGGCCGCGCTGGCCGACCTCGCCCGCTCGTACGGGGTGACGCCCACCAGCGACCCCGTCTGGGTCGAGTACGACCCGGAAGACGGTGCGAACACCAGCGAACTGGAAACCGACACGCCCGCCCCCCGCCCCGCCGCCGAGCGCCCCCTGCCCCCGCAACCGCCCCGCGACCCGCAGATGGAAAAGGCGCGGCGGCACATTGAGGACCTCCTCGAGCAGCTGAAAGTCGCCGGGCGCGGCGGGGAAGCCGCCCGCATCCTCATGCGCGGCTACGGCGAGACCCTGGAAGAAAGCCGCGCCATCTACAAGGACCTCCACGCCCTCCTGAAAGGCTGACCCCATGCGTAAATTCCTCGCCTTCGGCGACGTGCACGCCGACTTCGACCTCCTGTGGACCGCGCTGCGCGCCGCCAGCTGCGCCACCCTGGACGGCCTGCCCACCCCGCCCGTGCAGGCCGGAATGTTCCAGGTCATCCTGATCGGCGACCTCGTCCACCCGAAGAACGAACGCGACTACGCCCGCCTGACCGGTCTGCCGCGCTTCGACCACAAGAACCCGGACCACCTGTTCCTCGCGGCGCGCGAACAGATCCGCCACCTGGAAAAACTGAAGGCGTACCAGGAAGCCGCGCCGCACGCCGTGCACATCATCCTGGGCAATCACGACGACGCCGTGCTGAACACCAGCTACGTGCTGGGCACCAGCGGCGGCATGGTCCACGTGGAATTCGACCCGGACCACGGCGGCCTGATCCTCCCCGACCACCTCGCGGCGTGGATGCGCAGCTTCCCGCGCGAGCTGCGGGTCGGGACCGTGCAGTTCGCGCACGTCTCGCCGCTGCCCGCGCACGCGCACTACGACGACCTGTTCTACGCCGACCACGCCCCCAAACGCTGGTTCCGCGAATCCCCCGAGTACGTCCGCATGGCCGGACTCGACTACGGCGTGTACGGCCACACCCAGATCGACGGCGGCATCCACCTCGACGAGGACCACCACCTCGCCATGATCGACGCGCTGCACGCCCGCGAGTACCTCGAACTGCTGCTCGACCCCGGCCAGGAACACCCCGTCCAGAACGTCCGCGCCGTTCCCTTCTGACCCCGCCCGCCCCGGCCCACGCACCCACGCATTGACAACCGTGAAACGCGCCGCTATCCTTAACCCCGCTGCTTTTGCAGCCCCTTCAAGGCACGGTCCGGTAGTGTAGCGGTTAGCATATCTGCCTGTCACGCAGAAGGTCGCGGGTTCAAATCCCGTCCGGACCGCCAAGGAAGGCTAGGTAGCTCAGCTGGTAGAGCAAACGACTGAAAATCGTTGGGTCGCCGGTTCAAGTCCGGCCCTGGCCACCACCAACGAAGCCCCCATCCACGCGGTGGGGGTTTTTCATGTCCTCATGCGCGCGGGTGATGCTGAGCAGCATGACGCCCCAATTCACGCCTGAAGCCCTGCGCGCCGTCGCGGCGTTCCTGCCGGTCATGGCGGACCCGGCGTTCCGCTTCACGGACGGCCAGCCGCCCGTCGTGGTCCTGCCGGGCGGCGGCGTGCAGATGCGCGGGTACGCGTACGACCCGCAGGTGGCGCGGCTGCTGCGCACGCTGGACGAGTTCGGGTGGGTGCATGGGGACGAGCGGTTCCAGTGGCCGCAGTGGGCGCAGACGCCCGAGGCTCGGGCCCTGCGGGACGACCCGGCGGTGCTGGCCCGCGCGACCCCCGCGCAACTGGCGCGGCTGCTGACGGTCTTCGCGCGGCAGGAGCGGTTCAGTGACGGCTCGCGCCTGGGCTTCTGGGAGTCCGGGCTGCTGCTGGGCATCCTGCGCCGCGCCGCAGCACTGGCGCAGGCGGCGGGCTGAGTCCTCTCCCCTGCCGGGGGCCTGCGCGCGTTTGTTCCGCGCCCCCTGGCGGTCATGCATGGACTTGTGGATAATGCGCGGTTGAGGTCGCGCCTGCGGGTGCGGACTCCCACAACCGGGTGACCTGTGCTGTCACCCCAGGCCCGCGCCGTTCAGGGTGCGGCCCTGCCGGGAGGAAAGACATATGACGAACGTGACTGCCGGGGCCGACTGCGGACCCCAGAACCCTGGTTTTGACCGCCGCTACGACGTGCAGGGCCTCGACGCCATCGATGTGGCGGTGCTGGGCACCTTCCCGCACATCCGCGAGGACGACCCGGTGCGCTACCCGGGCGAGCCCATGCAGATCGAGATCGTGACGGACGAGTTCAGCCCGGTGTGCCCGTGGAGTGGCCTGCCGGACTTCGGCCGGCTGGAGATCCGGTACCTGCCGCGCGAGGCATGCGTGGAACTCAAGAGCCTGAAGTACTACCTGACGAGCTACCGCTTCGTGGGCATCTACCACGAGCACGCGACGCGGCGGGTCCTGGCGGATCTGGTGAAACTCCTGAATCCCCTGAGCATGGAGATCCGCTGCGATTACGGCATGCGTGGGGGTCTGAACACGATCTGCACCGTGAAGTACGTCGCGCCCGACCATCAGCCCAAGGGGGCGTAAGCGGATGCCGTGGAAACTGACGTCGGAGTTCACGTTCGATTCGGCGCACGTGATCACCGGCTACGACGGCCCCTGCGGTCGCCTGCACGGGCACACGTACCGCGTGCGCATGGAACTCACCAGTGACCGCCTGCGGCCCAGTGCGCACGTGAAGCGGGCCATCATGGTCGCGGACTTCAAGACCCTCAAGTGGGCCAAGAAGGACGTCGACGCGGGCGGCCTTGATCACGCGTACCTGAACGACCTCCCCGACCTGGGCGACGACACCACCGCCGAGGTCATCGCCGCGTACATCCACCGCAAGACGATGGACCGCGTGCGCGCCGACCTGCCCGAGGGCGACGACGGCGCGGACCTGCGCCTGCACGTGACCCTGTGGGAAACGCCGGACAGCTCCTGCGAGTACTGGGAGTGAACGGGTGAACTATCCCGTCTACGAGCGGTTCTACACCTGGCAGGGCGAGGGCGTGCATCTGGGCCGCGCGGCGTACTTCATCCGCCTGTACGGCTGCCCGCAGGCCTGCCCCTGGTGCGACAGCGCCGGAACCTGGCACCGCGACTACCGCCCCGACGGCGTGACCCTCATGGGTGCCGCCGAGTTGGCCGAGGTGGTGAGAGCCGAGAGTCCGGACGGCGCCGTGGTGGTGATCACGGGGGGCGAACCGATCCTGTTCGACCTGAACCCCCTGACGGACGCCCTGCATGCGCTGGGCCGCCGGGTGCACATCGAGACGAGCGGCATCGCGCCCCTGCGTGGGGCGCTGGACTGGGTGACGCTGTCCCCGAAACCCTTCGGGCAGCCTCCACTACCGGAGGTTGTGGCCCTCGCGGACGAGGTGAAGATCATCGTCCACGACCCCAGTGACATTCAGGCCGGGCTGGACACCCTGAGCGGTCTGCCGCAGGACGCGGTGATCTGGCTGCACCCGGAGTGGAGCAAAGCCCGCGAACGGGACCTGAGCGTGCTGAACGCGATCACGCAGGCGGTCAAGGAGAACCCGCGCCTGCGGGCCGGGTACCAGATACACAAGCTGTACCGCGCCGACGAC
Source organism: Deinococcus hopiensis KR-140 (assembly GCA_943327755.2). Classification (GTDB taxonomy): domain Bacteria; phylum Deinococcota; class Deinococci; order Deinococcales; family Deinococcaceae; genus Deinococcus; species Deinococcus hopiensis_A. The sequence goes on along the minus strand of CALPYF020000022.1, from coordinate 17,656 downwards.
CTCGACGCGCACAGCGACAAACGCCTGATTCCCCTCGGCGGGAACGCGGCGCTCGGGTACTGAGACGGGCTGTGGGATGTAGGAACTGCAATCCATACCCGGCAGCGGGGTTCTGAAGCCCTCTCCCGTGGGGAGAGGGTGGGGTGAGGGGTTCTTTTTCGGAGGTGGAGTATGACGGAAGACATGAAGCGCGCGGTGGTGCTGCTGTCGGGCGGGCTGGATTCGAGCACGGTGCTGGGCATGGCGACCCGTGACGGGTACGCGTGCACGGCGCTGTCGTTCCGGTACGGGCAGCGGCACACGGTGGAACTGGAACGCGCGGCGACGGTCGCGGCGCATTTCGGGGCCGCGCACCGGGTGATCGACATCAATATCGGGTCATTCGGGGGGAGTGCCCTGACGGACGAGTCGATGGTGGTGCCGACGGACGGCACGGAAGATGGCGTGATCCCGCCGACGTACGTGCCGGGGCGGAACACGGTCTTTATTGCCGTGGGGCTGAGTTTGGCCGAGGCGATCGACGCGGAGCGGGTGTTCCTAGGGATCAACGCGGTGGATTACAGCGGGTACCCGGACTGCCGCCCGGAGTACCTTGCGGCGTACCAGACGCTGGCGGACCTGGCGACGAAGGCGGCGCTGGAGGGGCGCGGGGCGGTGCTGACGGCGCCGCTGGCAGAGCTGACGAAGGCGGACATCGTGCGCGAGGCACTCGCGGTGGGCGTGCCGATCGACGTGACCTGGAGCTGCTACCAGGGCGGCGAGGAGCCGTGCGGGGTGTGCGACTCGTGCCGCATCCGGGATAAGGCGCTGATCGAGGCGGGCCGCCCGGATCTGGCCACCCGGTACGCGCAGGCCCAGCTGTAAGCACAGCAGGAAAGGCGGGACGCGCCGGGGGTCTGCCCCACGCGTCCCGCCTCCTGCTTATGGCGTTCCTTACAGGACGCTCTTGACGACCTTGCTGACGTTCTGGACGCTGAAGCCGAACTTCTCGAACAGGACGCTGGCGGGGGCGCTGGCGCCGAAGGTGTCCATGCCGATGACGGCGCCGTCGGTGCCGACCCACTCGTACCAGGGGCCCTTGGCGGCGGCCTCAATGGCGACGCGCTTGACGCCGGGGGTGAGGACGCTGTCGCGGTAGCTGCGGTCCTGGGTGCGGAAGACTTCCATGCAGGGCATGCTGACCACGCGCGCGGGGATGCCCTCGGCGGCCAGGGCCTCGGCGGAGTCCAGGGCGAGGCTGACCTCGCTGCCGGAGGCGATCAGGATGATCTGAGCGCCCTCGGCGTCGCGGACGACGTACGCGCCTTTCTTCACGCCCGCGTGGTTGCGGGGCAGGATCGGGAGGTCCTGGCGGGTCAGGGCCAGGGCGGTGGGGCCCTTGTCGTATTCGAGGGCCATCTGCCACGCGGCGGCCGTCTCGTTGGCGTCGGCGGGGCGGATGACGTGGGCGCCGGGGACGGCGCGGAGCATGGCGATCTGCTCGATGGGCTGGTGGGTGGGGCCGTCCTCGCCCAGGCCGATGCTGTCGTGCGTGAGGACGTACGTGACGGGCTGCATCTGGATGGCGCTGAGGCGGAAGGCGGGTTTGAGGTAGTCCGCGAACACCAGGAACGTGCCGACCATGGGGTGCAGGCCGCCGTACAGGCTCAGGCCGTTGGCGGCGGCGGCCATGCCGAATTCGCGCACGCCGAACAGGACGTTGCGGCCGGCCATGCTGCCGCTCTGCATCTCGCCGCCGTCCTTGATGGTGGTCTTCGTGCTGCCGCTCAGGTCCGCGCTGCCGCCCATCAGGCCGGGGAGGACCTTCGCGAGGGCGTTAATGACTTCACCGCTGGCGTTGCGGGTGGCGACGCCCTTGCCACCCACCTCGTAGCTGGGGAGCGCGTCGGCGAGGTTCGCGGGCAGTTCGCGCTTGAGCATCGCGTCGACTTCGGCAGCCAGTTCGGGGTGCGCGGCGCGGTAGCCGTCCATCAGGGCGTTCCACTCGGCTTCCAGTTTCGCGCCGCGTTCACGGGCGTCCATGTGCGCCTTGACTTCCTCGGGGACGGTGAAGGCGGGGTAGTCCCAGCCCAGGGCCGCTTTGGTTTCCGCGACGCCCTCGGCGCCCAGGGGTTCTCCGTGGGCCTTGCTGGTGCCGGCGCGGGGGCTGCCGAAGCCGATCACGGTGCGGACCTGGATCAGGGTGGGGCGGTCACTGGTCTGCGCTTCCTTCACGGCGGCGCGGATCTGGGCCAGATCGTTGCCGTCCGCGACCTTCAGGACGTTCCAGCCGTACGCGACGTAGCGGGCGGCGACGTCGTCGCTCTCGGCCTTGAAGGTGGCGGTGTCGAGCTGCACCTGGTTGTCGTCGTGCAGCCAGATCAGTTTGTTCAGGCGCAGGTGTCCGGCCAGCGCGGCGGCCTCGTGGTTCACGCCTTCCTGCAGGTCGCCGTCGCCCAGGATGGCGTAGGTGTGGTTGTCGAAGATGGGGAACTCGGGGCGGTTGTAGCGCGCGGCGAGGTGCGCCTCGGCCATGGCCAGGCCGACGGTCATCGCGGCGCCCTGGCCGAGGGGGCCGGTGGTGGCGTCCAGGCCGGGGGTATGGAAGAACTCGGGGTGGCCGGGGGTCTTGCTGCCCCACTGGCGGAAGTTCTTCAGTTCGTCCAGCGAGAGGTCATACCCGGTGAGGTGCAGCAGGCTGTAGATCAGCATGCTGGCGTGCCCGGCGGACAGCACGAAGCGGTCGCGGCCGGGCCATTCGGGGTGAACGGGGTTGAAGCGCAGGTAGTCCTGCCAGACGACGTACGCCATGGGCGCGGCGCCCAGGGGCGCGCCGGGGTGGCCGCTGTTGGCGGCCTGCACGCCGTCGATGCTCAGGGTGCGGATGGTGTTGACGCTCAGCTGTGGGATGTCGCTGGACATGCCGTTCATCCTACCCCGAGAAGAGTATGTGTACCGTGTACACTTTTTGGCGCTTTCTAGACGCTCGGGTGAAGCGCTCTCACGACCGGCCCGAGGCCACAGGCTAGAAGAAGCGCTCCCGACGACGCGGGAGCGGGGATCGTGCTGATTCAGAGCCGTCCGTCCTGGGGAGCAGGCGCACCATCGGCGCCTCCATTCCGGTACAGACAGAATACGCCAGAGACAGAATAGATGCAAGCCCTTCCGTGAATATCCACTGAGTCAACATGCAGCAGCCCTTGAGGCCGCCTTTATTCAAGGTAGGCCAGATGGCGTACCTGCCCGATTCGCGCCGCGCCCACACGGCAGCGCACAGTGAACGCATGACCCACGCGCCGCACCGCACCGACCACCTGCCCACCCTCCGCCCGTTCCGTGCCGCCGACGCCTCAGCGGTCGCCCGCCTCGTCACGGAGGGCGTGCGCGGCCACTGGACGTACGTCCCAGAACACTTCCGGGAGGCGCAGCCCGGCACCCGCCCCACCCGCCTCGTCGCCGAGCAGGGCGGCGTGGTGGTCGCCACCGCGCGCCTCGCGCCGTTTGGGGAAGGCGTACCGGACGCGCTGCGGCTGGACGTCGCCGGGGACGGGGCGTCCTTCACGCCGCTGCTGCTGGCCCAGCTGGCCGAGGCGCCGGGCGGGTTCCGACGCGTGCTGGGCGTCACCCGCGAGGACTTCACCGAAACGATGACCTTCTTCGCGGCGGCAGGTTTCCGGAACGCGTGGCAGTCGTGGGGCGCGCACCTCGACCTGACCACCTTCGACCCCACGCCCTTCGAGCCGGTGCAGGAGCGGCTGTTCCTGGCCGGGTACGAACCCGAACGCCTTAGCCCGGACGCCCCGGAAGCCGACTGGGACACCCTCTATGCCCTGCACCGGACCGGCGTGCGCGACCAGCCGCGCAATCCCACGACCACCCCCGATCCCCTCACACGGGACGGCCTGCGCGACGTCATCCGGCGGGAGGAGGCCGCGTTCGTCACGCGCTGGCGCGGGCAGATCGTCGCCCTGACCCGCCTCACCCCACGCGGCAAGGAAGTGGACAGCGAGGGTAGCGTCACCCACCCCGACCACCGCCGCCGGGGCGTCATGACCACCCTGAAAGCCCACGCGCTCACCTGGGCGCAGGGGGCCGGGCACACGCACGCCGGGACGGGCGGCACCGTCCTGAACCTCCCCATGCTGCGCGTGAACACCCGCCTGGGCTACCGCGTGGAACGCATGTGGATCACCTGGGAAAAGGACCTGTAAGGGCGGGTTCCGGGCGGGCGGTTCAGGCTGCCCGTCCGCTCCCCTGCCCCCATGCGAGGGCCGCGCCGAGCAGCAGCACGGCCGCGCTGACGCCCAGGCCCAGGCGCAGGCCGCCCGCGCGGTCGGCGAGCAGGCCGGTCAGGAGCGGCCCGGCGACCTGCCCGGCGGCGAACAGCACCGTGAACGCCGCGATGCCGCGCGCCCAGGCGTGCTCGGGCAGGGTGTGGCGGGTGATCAGGGTGGTGAACGCCACGACCGCCAGGAAACTCCCACCGAACAGCGCGCCGGACAGCAGCAGCGCGGGGGGAGTGGTGCCCAGCAGGGGCAGGGCGGCCCCGGCCGCCAGCGTGAGCATCTGCGCGGTCATGGCGCGCGCGCCGCGCAGGCGGGCAGTGACGGGCGCCCACACGAAGGGGTGCAGGACGACGCTGAGGCCCAGCAGCGCCCAGAACGGCGTGATCCACGCCTGCGCGCCCGCCCCCTTCAGGAACGCCACGATGAACGTCATGTACGCGATGTACCCGATGCCGAAGCAGGTGTACGCGGCGAGCGTCCATGCCAGCGGCCGCAGCGACACGGCGGGGGTGCGGGCGGGGGCACTGGCCGCCTGGGTGGGCAGGCGTCGCAGCGCGGGGGCGCTCAGCGGGATGCAGGCCAGCGCGGCGAAACCCAGCGCCAGCCATGCGCCCCGCCACCCGTGCGCCAGCAGCGCGGCGGACAGCAGCATCCCGATTCCGGCCCCGCCGTAGAACACGCCCAGCAGCAGCGGGCTGCGCTCCGGGTACGCGCGCGTGGCGAGCGCCGCCAGCCCGCCACCACTGACGAACACCAGCGCGCCCCCCACCCCGGACAGGAAGCGCAGCGTCAGCAGCGGCACGCTCAGGCCGGTCGCGGCGCAGGCCAGCAGCGTCAACGCCGTCAGGAGCATCGCCACCGAGAACACACGCCCCAGCCCGGCGCGGCGGATCAGGGGCGCGGCGATCAGCGCGCCCAGCAGGTACCCCAGGGCGTTCGCGGCGTTCATCGCGCCGGACAGCGTGAAGCTCCAGCCCAGATCCTCGCGCATGGTCGGCAGCAGCAGCGCGTACGCGAACCGCGCGAACCCCAGCGCGATCGCGCCCCCCAGCGACAGGCGCAGCATGTCCAGGAGCGCCCCCCGCAGACTGGGCTCGGCGCGAGTCACGGGGCGCACGGCGTCCGGTTCCCTGGGCGTCCGGCACCGCACCGGCCCCCCAGTCCATCTCCCGCCGCGCGCCTCTGCTGCATCTCGCTCTGTTTCACAGCTTAATAAGTCCGCTCGGGTGGCCTCGGGCCAGGCCACCGCAGTATTTAGTTCAGCATGCGGCCGCCGGTGCCGCCCTGCTGGGACAGCAGCGCCTCCGCCTTGCGCAGGTGCTCCTGCAGGGTCACGTGCCAGTCGTCGCTGTCGGGCGTGTGGGCCAGCGCCTGCTGCGCGTGCGCGTACGCAGCGGCCGGGTCGGGGAAGCCCTGCTGGGCCATGACGTCGGCGGCCATCTGGTGCGCGGTGACCCAGTCGCGGCTCTCGGGGGCGGCCTCGCGCAGGACGCGGTCGTAGTGTTCGAGCGCCTCGTCCAGCTGGAAGTAGTCCAGCGCGACGCTCCCCAGCACGAGGCTGGCGGGAATCACGGCGCCCTGCGCGAGGGCCTGCTCGGCCTCCAGTTGCGCCTCCTGCAGGCGGCCCAGGCGGTAGTCGCACTCGGCGATGTCGGCCAGGACCTCCGGCTGGTACGGGTACTCGGGGTCGGCCAGCACGGCCTCCAGTTTCTCGCGGGCGTCCACGGGGCGGTCCAGATCAAGCAGGGCGACGCCCAGTTCGTGGTTGGCGTAGGGCCGGTCGGCGTCCGTGGCGAGCTTCAGGGCGTCCTCGAAGGCGTTCAGGGCGTCCTGCTGGCGGCCCAGGTGGGTCAGGACCTGCCCGCGCACCAGCGCGACGCCGTAGCTGGGGTCGCCGTGCTGCGCTTCCAGGCGGGCGGCCTCGCGGATCATGTCGTGCGCGGCGTCCGGCTGGCCCAGGTTCAGCAGCGCCTGCGCGCGCAGGTAGTGCCACGTGGCGAGGTTCAGCCCGGCGTCCTCGGCGTCGTGCGGGCCGGGGCGCGTGGGGTACAGCAGGCGCGCCTGATCCAGGGTGTGCTTCGCGGCCTCGGGCTGCCCCAGTTGCAGTTGCAGCGCCGCCTGCTCCTGGAGCATCACGGCGCGGTTCAGGCCCTGCGCGAGGTGCGCGGCCTCGCCGTACAGGTTCGCGGCGTCGGCGGTCTGCCCCAGGCCCTCGTTCGCCTCGGCCTCCCAGGAGCGCAGGCGCCAGCGCAGGTGCACGGGCAGGTCGGACGCCGGGAGGTGGATGTCCAGTGCGGCCTGCCCCTCGTCCATCAGGACCAGGGCGCACAGCGCGTGGAAGCGGGCCAGCGGATCGGCGGCCTCGCGGACGGCGGCGCTGGGCGGGGCGGCGTCGGGGCCGCGGGTACGGGCGTCGAGTTCCGCCATGAGCGCCTGGTACAGCGGGTCCTCGCGCAGGCTGGGGTCGATGGTGCGGGCCTCGCGCAGCGCCGCGCCCAGGTCGGTGGTGGCGGCGTCGCCGTACAGGGCGTGCAGGCTGCCGAGCAGGAGGGTCAGGCGGGCGCGTTCGGGGCGGTGGGCTTCGCGCATGGCGGCGTCCAGCACGCCGAAGGCCTGCTCGTAGTCGCCGCCGGCGAGCGCCTCGCACACTTGCTGCCAGGTGGTGGCCACGTCAATCATTCCCCGTCAGGATACGGCACGCGCGCCCACGGGGGCGGACTGCCTGCACCTTTGGTCGCTTGCATGCCGCGCGGGGGCCGGGGTGTCATGGGGGAATGAGACGACGTGGAGCGTGGGGGACCGTGGCGGGCGGCGTGCTGACGCTGGCGCTGCTGGCGGCGCTGGGCGTGTGGGGCCTGACGTGGTGGTCGGGCGCGCGGGCGCAGGTCGTGCCGTACACGGAGTTCCGGTCGCTGATGAAGGCCGGGCAGGTGGCGCGGGTGGTCGTGCAGGGTGAGACGGCGACCGTGAGGCTGAACCAGGGTTTGCCCGTACGCGTGCTGACGCCGGGCGGCCCGGTGACGCGTGACGCGCGGCAGGTGCGGGTGCGCGTGCCGGGTGAGGTGATCACGTCGGACACCCATCTGATGGCCCTCATTCAGCAGCAGCGCGTGGACCTGCGCGTCAAGCAGCCCAGCCAGTGGCTGGGGATTCTGCTGAATGTCCTGCCGGTGCTGCTGCTGGTGGGCTGGGCGGGCGCGGTGGCGGCCCTGCTGGTGGGGCTGGGGTGGTGGGCGGCGCGGCGCGTGAAGGTTGCCAATCCCTAAAGCACAGGTGTGAGGCGGGACAATTTCATACACCTTGAGTCTGGTAGACTCAACTTCAGCGGGGGCCTGCCCCCCACCTCGCCCCATTCACCCTCTTCTCTCCCTCCGGAGGACCTGTTCTTGAAACGGCTCAATCCCTGGCTGATCGTCCTGTTCGTCCTGGCCCTGTTCCTGATGTTCTCGCAGGCTCCCCTGAGCGGGCGTTCCAGCGTGAACTACACCCAATTCAAGTCCCTGCTGGAAGGCGGGCAGGTCGAGCGCGTCATCGTCCGCGAGAACAACGCGAACGTGACCCTCAAGCAGCCCACCTCCGTCGAGGTCAACACCGCCGGCGGCCCGCAGAAGCGCGACATCAAGGACTTCAGCGTGCGCCTGCCCGGCAGCGTCGCCACGCCCGACGGCAACCTGATCCCGCTGATGCAGCAGCAGAACGTGGACCTGCGCTTCGAGCAGCCCAGCCAGTGGCTGGGGATCCTGCTGAACTTCCTGCCCATCATCCTGCTGTTCGGCATGATGTACTTCTTCTTCATGCGCGCCCAGGGCGGCCAGAGCGGCGTCATGCAGTTCGGGCAGAGCAAGGCCAAGAAGTACGGCAAGGAAAACCGCGTGCCCACCAAGTTCACCGACGTGGCCGGGCACGAGGAGGCCAAGCGGGAACTCGTGGAGGTCGTGGACTTCCTGAAGAACCCCGGCAAGTACCACCAGATCGGTGCGGAAATCCCTAAGGGCGTGCTGCTCGTCGGCCCTCCCGGAACGGGCAAGACGCTGCTGGCCCGCGCGATCGCCGGTGAAGCCGACGTGCCCTTCTTCAGCGTGAGCGCCTCCGAGTTCATGGAGATGTTCGTCGGCGTGGGCGCCAGCCGCGTCCGCACGCTGTTCGAGGACGCCCGCAAGAGCGCGCCCGCCATCATGTTCATCGACGAGATCGACTCCATCGGCCGCAAGCGTGGTGCGGGCATCGGCGGCGGGCACGACGAGCGCGAACAGACCCTCAACCAGATCCTGTCGGAAATGGACGGCTTCGACAAGAGCAGCAGCGTCATCGTGCTGGGCGCCACCAACCGCCCCGACGTGCTCGACCCGGCCCTGCTGCGCCCCGGCCGCTTCGACCGTCAGGTCACCATCGACCTGCCGAACCTCAAGGAACGCGAGGCGATCCTGAAGGTGCACCTGCGCAACAAGCCCATGGCCACCGGCGTGGACGTGCCCGAGATCGCCAAGAGCACGCCGTACTTCAGCGGCGCCGACCTGAAGAACGTCACGAACGAGGCCGCGCTGGAAGCCGCCCGCGTCGGCAAGACCCAGATCGACATGAGCGACTTCTACCGCGCGCTGGACAAGATCACCCTAGGCCTGGAGAACGGCAGCCTGACGATCAGCGACCAGGAGAAGAAGGCCATCGCGTACCACGAGGCCGGGCACGCCGTCACCGCCGCCGTCATCCCCGGCAGCGACAAGCTCCAGAAGGTCAGCATCATCCCGCGCGGCCGCGCGCTGGGCGCCGCGTTCTACCTGCCCGAAGAGCAGGTCCTCATGAGCAAGGAACGCCTGGAGAACCAGCTGATCGTCGCGCTGGGCGGCCGCGCCGCCGAGGAAGTCTTCATGGGCAGCGTCACCAGCGGCGCCGCGGACGACTTCCGCAAGGCCACGAACATCGCCCGCAAGATGGTCCTCGAGTGGGGCATGGGCGACAACTTCAAGAACATGGCCCTCACCACCGATTCGGGCCCCGTGTTCCTGGGCGAGGACATGGCCAAACCCAAGGCGTTCAGCGAGCACACCAGCCAGCTGGTCGACGAGGACGTCAAGCGCATCCTGACCCGCGCGTTCGAACGCGCCCGTGAACTCGTCACCGAGTACCAGCAGGCCATGCACGAGGTCGCCGACGCCCTGCTGACGCAGGAACTCATCACCGGGGACGTCGTGCGCGAAGCGGTCAGCCGCGTGGGCGGACAGGCCCAGCCCATGCCGCAGACGACCGCCTGAACCCACAGCCTCACGCCACGAACCGCCCCCAGACCATCGGGGGCGGTTTTTCATGGCCTCGACCGAACTTGCGACAGCGGTCGCCCGACGACCTGAATCTGTGGAGGTGCATTACGCGGGACGCTCACGCCCTCTCCCGATGCGACAGAGTGAGCGGGAAGGCGAGGGGGACACCGGGGAACCTGCAAGCTCGCGCCAGCACCTGAACTCCGTCGGGCTTCTCCCCCACCCTGTCCCGGCAGCAGGACGCCGCCCCCGCAGATGTCCGGGGGCGGCGTGGGGTGATACGGTCACAGGAGGCTGATGTGGACTTCGTTGCCGTGCTGGTCCTGCGCGTCGATCAGCGGACCGGGGTAGGGACTGGCCTCGATCAGCAGGCGCAGGGCGTCCAGAGTGAATCCGGCGCTTTCCAGGGCCGAGCGGCCGTGGGGGGGGATCAGGCGGTCAAGGTGCGGGGCGAGGCTGACGGGGATGTTCGCGTTGTACTCGTCGCCGTGCTGGGTTTCCACCTTGATGCGCAGGATGCGGGGGCCGGGGGGCATGTGCGGGTGGTGCATGTCGGGGTGCGGGCCGTGCAGTTCGCGTTCGACCTGACCGGTGATGTTCTCGACCATGCTGTCAATTCCTCCGGTGATGCGGTCCACCAGGCCGTCGAGGCCGCGGGGGCGCTGGCCACCGATGACGACCTGGGGGCGGCGGGGCGGCTGTGGGGGCTGGGGCGGGGGTGGGGTGAAGCCGAATCCGGCGTCCCGGACGCCACGTAGGAGCATGATGTGCTCGGCGACCTGCCCCGTGTCGAGTTCGGAGCGGCCCAGCAGCGCGGAGACGAATTCACGGTCCCCTTCGGTCAGGGCGAGTTTGGGGCTCAGGGCGGCCAGGAGGGGCGCGGCGTCGTCCAGGGTGAGTTTCCCGGCGCGGATCAGGTCGAGGATGCGGCGGATCTTCTCTTTCATGACCGGGCTCCGGACAGGGCGCGCTGCATGCGGGCGCGGTGTGCCTCGGCGTCCAGGGTGCGGCGCAGTTCCGTGCGGGCGTGAGCCTGGGCCGCGTGGGGGGTCAGGAGGCGCGTCAGGTGGGCGCGCAGGCTGGCGCGGAATTCACGCAGGCTGGGCAGGTAGGGGGCGGGGTGTAGGGTGGGTTGCTGCGGTGAGTCGAAGATGAACCCGACCGAAGGGAGAGGCAGAAGAGACCGGGGGGCTGGAGATGGACGGGGAGCCGGTGCTGTTCCGGCTGCCCGGTAATTGGAGGACACCGGTCTCATGCGGTCACGACCTTCAGGTTCCCGGCGGTGATCTGGCAGTGCAGGCGGGCGTCGCCGCCGCCGAGCTGGCCGGTGTGGTGGGTGTTCAGGAAGCCGCCGCTCTTGCCGGTGGGGAAGTCGGCCCTGAAGGAGCCGAGGGTGACGCGGGCATCGATGTGGACGCTGCTGCCGGGCTGGAGGTGCAGTTTGACGTTCCCGGCGTTCACCTTGACGCGGTGGGCGCCGCTGCTGAGTGTCCCGGCCCAGGTGAGGTTGCCGCCGTTGACGCTGGCGTTCAGGGTGGCGGCGCCGGTCAGGGTGAGGTTGCCGCCGTTGACGGTGACGGTGCTGGGGCCGCTGAGTTCGGCGGCGTTCAGGTTCCCGCCGTTCACGTCGGCGTGGAGGCTGTGGGCGCGGCCCATTCGGACGTTCCCGCCGTTCACCTCGGCGCGCAGCCCCCCGGCGAGGTCGGGCAGCGTGAGGTTGCCGCCGCTGATCTCGGCGTGGGTGTGGCCGGGCGTGAAGGGCACCGTGAGGATGGCCTTGAGGTTCGGGACGTGCCCCTGCTGGCCGGGGGTGCGGGCGACGCGCCAGCCCTGCGGGGTGTGGTCAAGGCTCAGGTGCCCGTCGAGGTTCGCCGCGAGGTGCGGGGTGCTCAGGGCCGCGTCGGTCAGAACCGTGAGGGTGTAGCCGCGGACGAGCAGGTGCAGGTCGCGGGTGGCGTCGGCGGGGTGGTCGCCCGGCGCCAGGGTGCTGGTCGGCTGGGTCTGGCTGGCGGGGGTGTCCTGGGCGTCGTCCAGGAGTCCCTGGGCTTCCTCGGGGGTGAGTTTGCCTTCGGCCACCAGACGCTGGACATGGGCGTGGAACTCGCTTGCGGGGTGCTGGTCATTCATGCTGCCCTCCTGAGCACCATAGAAACATCAATCTTCCAATCTGTCAAGTTCATTTTTATAGATGATGAAGCTGGGCTTTCCTGTATCAACCCGGCAACCAGAAAAACACCGCCCAACACAGCAATTCGCCACACACGGCTTTCCGACCACACCGCCGACACCCCGACAACCTTGATAGTCGGATCAACGAATAGCAAGTCCGGCTTTCCATGCCCGCGCCGGGCTGCCCCCGCCCTATCCTCTGAGGCATGACCCTGCCCGACCTCACGCCCGCGCAGCGCACCGAGCTGGAACTGCTCGCCCGCGGCAAACAGGACAAGAGCCGCACCATGCGCGACCTGAAGCAACCCGAGACGCCCGAGGCCGCGCACGCCCTGCTGCTGCGCGCCGGCCTGTGGACCGACGCCCGCACGCCCTACGCCGACCGGCTGGGCGCCGCCCTGAATCCCGTGACGCTGGACGTGCCGCCCTTCGCGTCCGAACAGCGGCTGGACCTGACGCACCTGGACGTATACGCCATCGACGACGAGGGCAACCGCGACCCGGACGACGCCGTGGGCATCGAGACGCTGCCCGGCGGCCTGACGCGCCTGTGGGTGCACGTCGCGGACGTGGCTGCGCTAGCCCCCGCCGACAGCCCGCTGGACCTGGAGGCCCGCGCGCGCGGCGCGACCCTGTACCTGCCTGACCGCACGATCGGCATGCTGCCCGACGCGCTGGTCGAGCAGGCGGGCCTGGGCCTGCACGACACCAGCCCCGCGCTGAGCATCAGCCTGGATCTGGACGAGGACGGCAACGCCGACGCCGTGGACGTGCAGCTGACCACCGTGCGCGTGCAGCGCCTGACGTACACGCAGGCGCAGGAGCGGCTGGACGCGGGCGCGGAGCCGTTCGTGACCCTGGCCCGGCTGGCCGCCGCGAGCCGCGAGCTGCGCGTGCAGGAGGGCGCCCTGAGTATCGACCTGCCCGAGGTCCGCGTGAAGGCCGACGAGGCGGGCGCGACCGTCACGCCGCTCCCGAAGCCCGAGATGCGGGTGGTGGTGCAGGAATGCATGACGCTGGCCGGGTGGGGCGCCGCGATCTACGCGGACGACCACGCCATTGCCCTGCCGTTCGCCACGCAGGACCCACCCCACCGCGAGGTGCGCGGCGACACGCTGCCCGCCCAGTGGGCACGGCGGCGCACGCTGGCCCGCACCCGCTTCCAGCCCGCGCCGGGACCGCATGCCGGGATGGGCCTGGATCTGTACACGCAGGCGACCAGCCCCATGCGCCGCTACCTGGACCTGGTGGTGCACCAGCAGCTGCGCGCCCATCTGGCCGGGCAGGACGGCCTGAGCGGCAAGGAGGTCGCGGCGCGCGTGGCGCAGGCGCAGATGAACGCGGACGCCACACGGCAGGCCGAACGCCTGAGCCGCAAGCACCACACCCTGCGCTTCATCGCCGCGCAGCCCGAGCGGGAGTGGGAGGCGGTCGTGGTGGACCGCCGGGGGCCGCAGGCGACGCTGCTCATCCCGGATCTGGCCTTCGACCTGCCGCTGAGCACGCCCGCCGCGCCCGGCACGGCGCTGCGCGTGCGGCTGGGCGACGTGAACCTGCCGAACCTGACGCTGCGCGCGCGGGTGCTGACGACCTGAACGGTGGGGGACGCAGGGCACCTGCGCGTCCCCCGCGCATGCATAAAATCCCAGCCATAAAATTAGCAAATAACGAAAAACAGCGTGACAGACGCACAATCTGCTTCCCGAAACCTGATTCATCTTTCATTCATCCACTGCCCGGCGTGACTACACTGCCAGTCATGTCCGCCGCGAGCACCCTCCCCAGCGACATCGTGTCCCTCCGCATGAGCCACTGCCGGGCCGAGCACGCCGCGCGTGAAGCGCAGTACCACCTCGCCGTGCTGCACTACCGCACCTGCCTGGAGGCCGCCGAACGACGCGAGGACTGCCGCGCCGTGGAGTTCTTCGCGCTGAAACTCGCCGGGTGCTACGACCAGATGGGCCTGAATGCCAAGGCCGCCAGCTTCCGCGCCCTGGCGGGCAGCGGCGACGCCCCCCTGCTCGGCTGAACCCACCCCACTGCACTGACCGCCGCGCCCCCCTTAAGGTTCACGGGGCGCGGCGGTCAGTTCCCCCTCAGCTTCGCGCGGCACACTCGGCACATGACCACCCTGCCCCTGACCCTGCTGCGCCGCGCCCTGCTGCCCCTGGCCCTGCTCGGCAGCGCCCACGCCGCCACCCTCGACCTGAAGGTCGGCCAAACCGGCAAACTGGGGAGCGCAACCGTCACGCTGTTGCGCACGCAGGACAGCCGCTGCCCCATGAACGCCCGCTGCATCCAGGCCGGGGACCTGATCACCAGCGTCCTGGTGCGCGAGGGCAGCCGCGTGCGCCTGCTGCGCCTGAAACTCTCGGACACGACCGCCCAGTCGGCTGGGCTGCACATCAGTGGCGCGACCGCCAACATGGCCGGGCAGCGCCTGCCACTGACCGTGACCTTCAGCGACGGCCGCTGACCGCACCCGCCCCGGAGGCCCGCGCCAGCATTCGGTCGCGGGCCTCCGGGAATTTCTCTACAGTGGGTCACATGAGAACCCCGGCCCTGATCCTGAGCGCGGCGCTGGCCCTGAGCGGCGCGGCGTCCGCCCTGACCCTCTCGAAACCCACCGTGTACACCGTGCCGGGCGCGGACACGCACCTCGCGGCGTTCCTGCCGGGCGGGCAGGTGGCCGTGGACGCCGACAACGCCGTGCTGCTGCTCGACCAGAACCTGAAGACCGTGCGCGGCTGGTACAGCCTGCAGGGCAGCGTGCGCGCCCTGAGCGCCAGCCCGGACGGCGCCCGCGTGGCCGCCCTGAGCCGCGACCGCTGGGTCGTGTGGAGCGCGCAGACCGGCCAGGAGGTCCGCAGTGGCAAGGCCGGGCCGGACACCGCGCTGGGCTTCGCGGCAGACGGCGCGCTGCTGCTGCTGGAGGAGGGAACGCTGGGCCGCCTGGATCTGGGCAGCGGCGTGCGGACCGAGGTGCTCGGCGACGGCGAGGCGTACGACGTCCGGGTCAGCGCGGACGGCACGCGCGCCGCCGTGATCTACGACAGCCGCGTGGATCTGGTCAGCCTCCCGGACGGCAAGGTCGTGGCCAGCGGCGAGATCGGGGACGACTGGGACGGCCTGGAGGCCACCTTCAGCCCGGACGGGCAGGCCGCCGTGATCCGCACCGGCAGCGCCGCGCTGATCCTGCGCGCCGGTCAGGCCAGGGCCACCGCGGTCGAGGGCGGCGAGGACTTCAGCCTGGACGGCAGCGTGGTGTTCCTGAACCCTGCGCAGTTCCTGTACGCCGAGTACGGCGAGGGTCAGCTGTTCGACGCGCAGAGCGGCGAGCCGGTCGGGGACGCCCTGGAACTCGACAGTCTGGACGCGTTGGTGGGCGGCCCGGACGGGCAGGTCCTCAGCCTGGGCGGCAGCGTGGGCCGCCTGACCCTGAGCGCGCTGGACGCGCCGGCCCGCCCGCGCGTCACGCTGCCCAGCGCGAACGCCTGGAGCGGCGCGTTCATCGGCGGCGTGCCGCACGCGGGCCTGGGCGACTTCATCAACCTGAAGACCGGCAAGGCGCTGAACGTCGGCAACCGCGAGCGGCTGTACGCCACGGAAGCGCAGGGCGAGCAGGTCTGGACGCTGAACGCGAGCGGCACCGTGAACGTGTACCGCGCCGGGAAGATCGTGAAGGTCGCGGCGCTGGGCAGCAAGGTCGAGTACGAGACCCTGCACACCTCCCCCGACGGGCGCTACGCCGCCGTCAGCGGCTACGAGGGACTGGCGCTGCTCGACGGTCAGGGCGCCAAGGTGGTCAAGCAGTTCACGCCCGCACAGCTGAAGGTCAAGGACATCCACGACGCGCTGCCCACCCCCGACGGGAAAGCCGTGCTCGTCATCCCGCACGAGGGCAACCCGCTGCGGGTGGACGTGGCGACCGGCAAGGTGCAGACGGCCGTGAACCTGCCCGCCGACGCCTCGGCTGAGGAATTCCAGCAGAGCCGGGGCGGCACGCTGGCCGTCGCGTACTCCATGGACGACGCGTACTTCGTGGCGCTGTTCAAACCCGGCGCTGCCACGCCGTTCAAGACGCTGAAGTTCGCCACGGCGGTGCGCACGCTGCGCTTCAGCCCGGACGGCAAGCTGCTGGCCCTGCTCACCGGCGACGCGCAGAACGCCCTGCAGGTGGTCGACACGGCCAGCGGCAGCGTCCTGGCCCGCGCCGGGCAGTTCAGTCTGCGCACCAGCCTGCTGACGTGGTCGGCCAGCGGCGCGCAGCTGATGGTGGGCGCCGGGCAGCAGGGGCAGCCGGGCAGCGTCAGCGTGTACGACGTCAGGCGCTGAATCACGTCGGACCGGCGAGGGCGGGAACCATCTCCGCCCTCGCCGGTCCGGTGCCGTGGGCCAGCCCGGTCCACGGCAATAAAAAAACTCCCTCAAAGAGGGAGTTTCCGTGCTGGTCGAGGCGGCGAGATTTGAACTCACGACCCCTACCACCCCAAGGTAGTGCGCTACCAGGCTGCGCTACGCCTCGACATCCAGCCCCAAAACTATAGGGGGCGTTTGGGAATCCGTCAAGGGCGTGCCGGGCTGACGGGACGGACTTTGTATCTGCCGGGGCTCCGTGGCTATCCTGCCGGACATGACCCTGACTTTTGACGAGAAGCTGCGCAACTACGCGCGTCTGGCGGTGCGGGTGGGCCTGGGCGTGAAGCCCGGGCAGCGCGTGCTGGTGCAGGCCCCGGTGGAGACGGCGCAGCTGGCGCGGCTGGTGGTGCGCGAGGCGTACGCGGCGGGCGCGAGCTTCGTGGATGTGCGCTGGGACGATGACGACGTGCAGCTGGCGCGCTTCGAGCTGGCCCCGGACGGCACGTTCGAGCAGATCAGCCGCTGGCGCGTGGACGCCGAGAGCGAGACGGCCGAGGCGGGCGGCGCCGTGATCGCGATCCGCGCCACCAACCCGAACCTGCTGGGCGGCGTGGACCCCGAGCGCGTGGCGACGCACCAGCGGACGGTCGCGGCGTACCGCCGCCCGTACACCGCGCAGGTCATGACCAACCGCCTGAACTGGAACCTGATCAGCGCGCCGGTCAGCGGCTGGGCGAAGCTGATGTTCCCCGACGCGAGCGCCGAGCAGGCCGTCGCGCAGCAGTGGGACGCGATCTTCGCCGCGACCCGCGCCGATCAGGCCGACGCGGTGGAGCGCTGGGAGGCGCACCTGGGTGACCTGAAGCGCCGCCGCGACCTGCTGACCGGCAAGCAGTACGCCGCGCTGCACTTCCGGGGCGGCGAGACGGACCTGACCGTGGGCCTCGCGGACGATCACGTGTGGGGGGGCGGCGCGGCCGACACGCCCGGCGGGATCACGTTCACGGCGAACATCCCCACCGAGGAGGTCTGGACCGCCCCGCACCGCGAGCGGGTGGACGGCACGGTCGTGAGCACCAAGCCGCTGTCGTACAACGGCACGCTGATCGACGGCATCCGCATCGAGTTCAGGGACGGCCGGATCAGCGGGGCGAGCGCCGAGCAGGGCGAGGGCGCGCTGCTGAAGATGATCGAGACGGACGAGGGCAGCCACCGCCTGGGCGAGGTGGCCCTGGTGCCGCACTCCAGCCCCATCAGCCGCTCGGGCCTGTTCTTCTTCAACACCCTGTACGACGAGAACGCCGCCTCGCACATCGCCATCGGCAGCGCGTACCGCTTCAACGTCAAGGGCGGCGTGGACATGAGCCTGGAAGACTTCAACGCCAAGGGCGGCAACGACAGCCTCACGCACGTGGACTGGATGATCGGCAGTGACCGCATCGACGTGGACGGCATCACGAAGGACGGCCAGCGCGAAGCGGTCATGCGCGCGGGCGAATTCGTGATCTGAACGCAGAAAGCAGATGGCAGATGGCAGATGGCTCAGCAGCCCCGGCCATCTGCCATCTGCTTTCGACCATCTGCCTTCCTTCAGGGCCGCAGGTC
>CALPYF020000021.1 GCA_943327755.2 Deinococcus hopiensis KR-140 | reverse complement strand
GCCCCCACGACTGGGGAGCGGCCACCGCCGGCGTCCGGGGTGGGTCAGACGCGCGCGGGCTGGCGCAGCAGGCTGCTCAGGGCGTCGCTGAACTTGTCGTACCCGGCGAAGTCCAGCTGCTGCTCGTTGTCGCTCAGGGCGGTGGCGGGGCTGGGGTGCACCTCCACGTGAATGCCGTCCGCACCGACGGCCAGGGCAGCCTTGGCCAGCGGGATCAGCAGGTCGCGGCGGCCGGCGGCGTGCGTTACGTCCACGATGACCGGCAGGTGCGTCTCCTGCTTGGCGAGGGCCACGGCGCTGAGGTCCAGGGTGTTACGGGTCCACTTCTCGTACGTGCGGATGCCGCGCTCGCACAGGATGACCTCGTTGTTGCCCTCGGAGAGGATGTACTCGGCGGCGTACAGCCACTCCTCGATGGTGGCGCTCAGGCCGCGCTTGAGGAGCACCGGGCGGCGCGAGCGGCCCACCTCGCGCAGCAGCGCGAAGTTGTGCATGTTGCGCGCCCCGACCTGCAGGATGTCGGCGTGCTCGGCGACGATCTCGACGTCACGGGTATCCATGACTTCTGTCACGAACAGCATGCCGTGATCCTTGGCGACGCGGCTGCCCAGGATCAGGCCGTCCACGCCCATGCCCTGGAAGCCGTAGGGGCTGGTGCGGGGCTTGTACGCGCCGCCGCGCAGGATCTTCACGCCCTTGGCCGCCAGGAAGGCCGCCGTCTGTTCCATCTGCTCCTCGCTCTCGATGGAGCAGGGGCCGGCGACGATGATGGGCGGGGCGTCCCCGCCGATGCGCACGCCGTCGATGTCCAGCACGGTGTCCTCGCTCTTGACCTTGCGGGAGACGAGCAGCTGCTTCTTGTCGTTGCTCTCCTCGAGGTCGAGGCTGGCCTTGAAGATCTCCTTGAAGATGGCCTTCACGGCGGCGCTGGTGAAGGGGCCCTGGTTCAGGGACTCGATCTCCTTGAGCTGCTTGTCCTCGCGGGCCGGGTCGTAGTGGTTCGGGCGGCCCTCCTGGGTCTTGGCGTGCCCGATCTGCGCGACGACCTCGCCGCGTTTGGACAGCAGGGTGAGCAGGTCACGGTTGATCTGGTCGACCTCGGCGCGGAGGTCCTCGATGCTGCGCTGGTGGGTCATGCTGCGCAGTGTAGGAAAGCCCCATGGGCCCCGCCCCCACCCTGCTAGTCAATTGCCAGGAGTTGTCCAACCCGACGTCAGGTCACAAACCTGACCGGTTTCAGGAGGCTGGACCCTCCCCGGTATTCACCATATGCACCGCCACGCGCGACAGGGCCGCGTACAGTTCCCGCGCGTCGTCGGCCCCGATCTGCGGCGTTTCGCGCAGCGCCGCGTTCATGCACGCCAGCCACGCCCGCGCGCGCGCTGGGGTGATCTCGAACGGCAGGTGCCGCGCGCGCAGACGCGGGTGCCCGTAGCGTTCGTGGTACAGGGGCGGCCCGCCCAGGAAGCCGGTCAGGAACGCCAGCTGCTTCTCTGCCGTGACCGTCAGGTCGTCCGGAAAGATCGGCGTGAGCTGCGGCTCCTGCGCCACGTGCGCGTAGAACCGCGTGACGAGGGCCGCCAGCGCGTCCGGACCGATCCGGTCGTACAGGCTGCCGCCCGCGTTCAGGGAGATGGGAGCCGTCATGGCCGCAGGCTAGCCCACTCGCGTCCGAACGAATGTCCGCCGCCCGGCAGGGGACGACCGGGCGGCACGGAGCGCGGACGGTTCTACTTCTTCAGGGTGGCGCCGGCGGGCAGGATGTAGATCGTCTCCAGCCCCCACGGCTGGGGCTTGGCGGGAAACTGCGCTGCGCGCCACACGACGTAGTTCCCGATCTCCGGGGCTTTCAGGACCGTGGTCTTGTACGGGGCGTCGGGCCACTGCACCCCGGCGGGGGCGTCGGCGTCCGCCACGGCGAGCAGACCCCCGTGTCCCAGGATGTCCGCCAGTTTCGCAGTCGGGGCGTACCCGTCGCGGCACCAGAACATCACCTGCGCGCCCTGCGCGGCCAGCTCGGCGACGTTCGGGATGCGCGCGGTCAGGAACGCGTCGAGATCGTAGGCCTGCACGCGCAGGTCACGCTTGTACAGGTAGTCGGCCGGAATCGTGACCGTTTCGGCCGGGACGCCCGAGGCGCGCAGGCTGACCGGGGTGACGTTCGCGCGGGCCAGCGCGGCGACCTTGAACACCGCGAGCTGCTGCGCCTTGGGCTGAACGGTCGCGGCGTGCGCGGCGGGCGTCAGGGTGAACAGGGCCAGCGTGAGGAACAGAGCAGGATGACGCATATAAGACCTCCTAGAGTGGCCCGCTGATGCAGGCGGGGGCACTGTAGCGCAGCCCGCCGCGCGCCGCTGCCACAGGTGCCGGGTGCGGCGGAACAGGAGCGGGGCACCCGGCCCGACCGGATGCCCCGCTCCTGTTCGGGCTGCGGGCTACACGTCGCGCCGGTCGAAGGCCAGGATGCTCAGCAGGCCGAATCCCGCTGTGTAGATCAGCAGCAGGATCAGGTCCTTGCCCACGCCGCCCTGCTGGGCGCGCATGAACAGATCGAAGTACGAGGTCAGCAGGATGGGCTGCAGCGCCTGCGGCAGCACCACCAGCAGGCGCATGACGATCAGCGTGGCGAAGGTGGCGAGCGCGGCGGCCGCCGTGTTCAGGTACAGGATTCCGAACAGCAGGGCCAGGGCCGCGATGGGCATCAGGGACACGCCGGCCAGCAGGGTGCCGCGCAGCACCTCCGTGAACGCCGCCTGACTGCTCAGCACGCCGACACCCACGAGGTTGCCGCCGTCGAAGCCGGTGCCGCCGTTGAAGGTCCCGAAGCCCAGCGGCACGCCCGCGATCAGGGAGCCCAGCAGCGTGGTCAGCACGAGCACGAAGGGGTACGTGACCGCCACGATCAGTTTGCTGAGAATCACCTTGGTGCGGTCGACGGGGCGCAGCAGCAGGGGTGCCAGGGTGCCGTGCGCGACCTCCGCGCCGATCATCTCGGCGGCCATCACGGCGATGAACAGCGGCAGCAGGAACTGGATGCTCATGAAGATGCTGATGAACGGCAGCTGCCAGCCGCTGATCAGGTCGGCGGCCTGCCCCGGCGCGAACAGCTTGTCCAGGCGCGGTGCGAACGTCCACAGCAGCGGCAGCAGCAGCGTGACGAGCAGGGCCAGTCGGACGCTGCGCGTGCCGAACAGCTTGCGGAATTCCAGGTTCAGCAGGGTCAGCATGCGCGGCCCCCGGTGCGGCAGTGTCGGCTCATCAGGCTTGCTCCACGCGTTCGCGGTAGTACTCGTACAGGTCGAAGTGGTCCGGGCTGGCCTCGAACACGCGGATGCCCTCGGTGTGCAGGTGAGCCAGGGCGTCGGGAACGCGGGATTCGCCGCCCAGGTGCGCGATCGCGTAGGGCGTGCGGGTGCTCACGCGCCGCACGAACGGCAGGCGTTCAAGCACGGCGGCCGCGCCGACCGGGTCGTCCACGCGGAAGCGGTACGCGGCCTGCCGGGAGCGCAGATCCACGGTGTCCACCAGCCGCCCACCGGTCAGGATGCCGACCGTGTGGGCGTACGTGGCGATCTCGCGCAGGTGGTGGGTGCTCAGGACGACCGCACAGCCGCTCGTGGCGAGGCTCGTGACGATCCGGTGGATCAGCCCGATCCCCAGGGGATCCAGGCCGCTGGTGGGTTCGTCCAGGATCAGCACCTTGGGTTCGGCGAGCATGGCGCTGGCCACCCCCAGCCTCTGCCGCTGTCCCAGCGAGTACTCGCCCACGCGGCGGTCGGCCATGCGGGTCAGTTCCAGCAGGGCCAGCACCTCGCGGATGCGGTCGCGGGTGATGCGGCGGCCGCCGGGCGCCATGGCGGACAGGTTCGCGTGAATCTGGAGGTTCTGGGTGCCCGTGAACTGCGGGTAGAACTTGGCGGGGGCCTCCACGACCGCGCCCAGGTACGCGCGGGCCCGCTGGCCGTCGGTGTGCACGTCGCGGCCCAGCAGTCTGACCTCGCCGTCCGAGGGGAAGGCGAGGCCGGTCATGGTGCGGATCAGGCTGGTCTTCCCGGCGCCGTTCGGGCCGGTCAGGGCGTAGACCTCGCCGGGTTTGACGGTCAGGTTCACGTCCTCCAGGACGGCATTCGAACCGTATTTCTTGTACAGCCCCCGCACCTCAATGGCCGGGACAGCTGACGCTGCTGGTGTGGTCACGCGCACAGCGTACCCTACTGACGATCATCCGGCTCTTACATTCCTCACCTGCAGGGGTGTGGGCACGGCTGGAGTGTGTCCCAGTCGTGCCGGCCCCGTTGAACCGGGTTCAGAATTTCTTGAACCGCGTCAGTTTGAAGGGTGTCTCGGGCGTGCCGCCCTGCAACTTGTCGAGCTGGCCTTGCGCGACGATCAGGTCCCCGCCGATCGCGGCGAGGGTCGTGGGAAACCGCAGGCCGTTCAGGGGTTCCTCGGCCACGACCTGCCCGGCTGTCCAGTCGGCGTTCAGGGTGACCTTCGTGATCACCTGCTCGGCGTTGCGCACCACGTACAGCGTGCGGCCGTCCAGCAGCAGGCCATCCCCGCGGGTCAGGCCGCCCATGACGCGCCGCACCGCCTTCGTGCGCAGGTCGATGCGCCACAGGTCGCCGGTGTTCAGCTGTACTGCCAGCAGCGCCCGCCCGTCCGGGGTGGCCACGATGCCGTTCAGGTTGATGCCGGGGGCGTAGCGGATGGGCGTGCCGCTCAGGTCCAGCCACGCGCTCAGTTTCAGGTCCGGCGTGACCCGGAAGATCACGGGCCGGCTGGAATCCGTGACGTACACGTTCCCGTCCGGGGCGGGCGCCAGGTCGTTCACGTACGCGTTCGGGGATTTGGGGGTGTTCAGGATCGCGACCGGGAAGCCGTCGGGGCGCAGGACGCTGACGGTACCGCTCGCGCCGCCCGCCGCCCACACGCGGCCCTGCGCGTCCACCTTCAGGCCCAGCGCAGACGCCCGGCCCTGCCCGCCCCCCTCGGCGAAGGTGGATACGGCGCCGCTGCTCAGGTTCACGGCGTAGATCGTGCCGCTGGCCGCGCTGCCGGTGTAGGCCACGCCACGGGCGGCGTCCACGGCCACCCCTTCCGGGAAGTCCTGCGGGCCGGGCAGCGGGTAGTCGCGCACGCTGAAGCTGTCGCGCGTGATGATCCCGCAGCGTTCCCGCGCGCCGCTCAGGCCCGCCGGGTCGCTCCGGTAGTCGTCGGGTTGCGCGTGAATGACCAGCGAGCGGTTCAGGACGCCGGTCATGCCGGTCAGGCTGACCTTGGCGGTCGTGAAGGTCGCCCGCCCGGTGCCGTCCGCGCCGACCGTCAGCATGGGCAGGTCCCCACCGTGCCCGGCGTGGTTGTCCGCCTGCGGATCGTCGTGGTTGCGGCTCATGCCGGGATCGAAGTGACCCCCGGCGCCGCCGAACGCCACGACCGTGTTCGTGGCCGCGTCCACGCCTGGCGTGCAGCGCCCGTACTCATGGACGTGCATGCCGTGCTGGCCGGGCTTCAGGCCGGTCACGTTCACCGTGACCCGCACGCCCGGGCCCTGCTGCTCGAAGGTGGCCGTGCCGAGTACCTGCCCGGCCGTATCGCGCAGGGCCGCCGTGGCTTTCAGTGGTGTGGAGGCCGGGGCGGGCACCGGCTGGGTGGCCCCACCCGCCAGTCCGGTCCCGGTCAGCGCCGCGCCCCCCAGCAGGGCCGCCGTGATCAGGGTGCGTTGGCCGGCATTCAGTCTGCCCGAGGTGAGTCGCATGTCAGTTCCCCCCGGTGTACAGCACGCGGTAGAGGACGCCACTCTGGTCGTCCGTGAACAGCAGGCTGCCGTCGGTGTACGTGGCGACGCCCGCCACCCGCCCGAACTGCTTCCAGATGTCGCCGTCCTGGTACACGAAGCCCGTGATGAACGGCTCGATCCGCTCGGGTCTGTTCTGCGCGTCGAACACCACGCGGGCAATCTCGTAGCCGCTGGGTTCGGTGCGGTTCCACGAGCCGCGGTACGCGATGAACGCGTCGTTGCGGTACTCGGCCGGGAACTGCGTGCCGGTGTAGTAGGTCATGGCGATGGCCGCCGCGTGCGCCGTGTAGTTCAGGACGCTGCCCTGCGTGCCTGCGCAGTACTCGGCCTTCGTGATCTTCCCGGGGATGTTGCCCACGTTCACGTACGGGTCGAGTTGCTTGTCGCCGTAGCAGAAGGGCCAGCCGTAGTTCTTCCCGCGCTGAATGACATTGATCTCCTCGGGGGGGATGTTGTCGCCGTGCCAGTCGCTGCCCTGATCCGCGCCGTACAGCACGCCACTCAGCGGGTGCCACCCGAAGCCGATGGTGTGCCGCAGGCCGCGCGCGAATACTTCGCGGGTCTTGCCGTCCGGGCTGATGCGCAGCATGGTGGCCTCCTCGGGGTTGGGGGTGGGCGCGTCGTTGTTCGTCGAGCCGAAGCTGGCGTACAGGTACCCGTCCGGGCCCCACTTCAGGCTGCGGGCCGGGTGCTGCCCGGCGTCCGGGAAGCCGTCGGCGAACACGCGCGGCACGCTCAGGCCGCCGTCACGGGCGATGTCCATCACCCAGATGGTCTTCTCGCCCACCACGTACATCTTCCCGTCCCTGACGTCCAGGCCGTGCGCGAGCTTCATGTTCTGCGCCACCTGCCGCCGCTCCGCAGCGCCGATCTGCCCGTCCCGGTCGGTGTCCTTGAGGTACCACACGTCGCCCTGCGCGCGGCGCGACAGGTAGATGCCGCCGTCGGGCATGACGTGCAGCATCCGGGCATTACCCAGCCCGGTCGCCATGACCTTCAGCGTGAACCCGGCCGGAACCTTCAGGCGCGCGAGTTTGTCTGCCGTGAATTCCAGCGGCGTGGGCTCGTTGCGGGTCGCGGTAAGCGTGACGGGCGGCTCGCCGGGCGCGATGGGTCGGGGGGTGGGTGGGGCCGTCTGTGCCAGGGCGCCAGCACTGAGCAGTGCGGCGAGGCCCAGCAGGTGAGTCAGGGTCTTCATGGGTGACCTCCGGAAAGTGAGAGGGCGGCGCGCACCGGCAATGCTCCGGGCGCGCCATAGGCAGGGTGGGGTCCGGATCAGCGCAGGCTGAGGGCGAAATCGTTCATGGCGCGCGCCGCAGCGCTGGCCTTCTCGAAGGTCGCGGCGTGCCCGGCGCCGGGAATCAGTACCAGTCGGCTGCCCGGGGTGTTCATCTGCATCTTCATGGCGACCTCGGGCGGCGTCAGGTTGTCTTCCGCGCCGAACAGGTACAGGGTGGGCACCCGGATGGTCGGCAGGATGGGGTTCGCGTCCGGGCGGTTGGCCAGGGCCGCCGCGCCCCCCACCGCGCCGTTCAGGCTGGCCTGCTTCACGAGGCTGCCCAGGTGCATGACCTGATTGGGCATCGTCATGCGGCTCTGGCCGGTCAGCATGCGCGGCATCAGGATGTCCACGAGGCTCGCCACGCCCTTCTCCTGCGCCTGCTGCCCGGTGCCCAGCCAGTTGGCCTTCTCGGCCACGCCACTGGGATCGGCGGTCGTGTCGATGAAGATCAGGCCCCTGAAGCGCTCGGGGGCCATCTTGTACATCTGGAACAGCGTCATGCCGCCCATGCTCATGCCGCCCGCCACGACCTGATTCAGTTTCAGGGCGTCCATGACCCCCAGCACCGTAGTGGCGTAGTTCTCGATGCTGGCGTCCGCGTTCGGCGCGCGGCTCAGGCCGAAGCCGGGCAGGTCCACGGTGATCACGCGGAAGTTCCGGGCGAGCAGCGCGCGGTTGTTCTTGAACAGCTCACCGCTCAGCGGGTACCCGTGGATCAGCAGCAGAGGCTGGCCACTGCCGGTCGCCTTGTAGAACACGGTCGAGCCGTTCACGGTCACGGTGCCACGGTCGGGTACGGTCTGCCCCTGGGCACCCCCGGCGAGAGCGGCAGTGGCGAGGAAGGCGGTCAGGGTGGTCAGGGTACGTTTCATGGGGGAACCTCGTGGAACTGCGCGGCAGGGGAAAGTGCCCCGGCGGCGCCAGTGGCGCGCCTGTCAGGAACCGGCCGGCTTCGGTCGAACGAGCCCACCATCTCAGACCCCGACCGCCCCCAAACGGGGGAAGTCCCACCTTGTGAAGCTCCCTTCAGGTTCGTCCCAAAGTCAGATCAGGAAGCCCCTCATGAGCCCGCGCCCCCCGTCACTCCACGAACAGCGGCCACTCGCTGGGGCGGGTCGCGCCGACCTCAACCGCGCGGCGGTGCAGTTCCCGAACGGCCCGCTCGCCCTCCTCGCCCACGTCCAGACTGAAGGGATTCACGTACAGGTCGATGTGCGCCTGCATGACCTCGTCGGACATCTCCAGCGCGTGCTCGCGGATGTACGCGCGTGCCGCGTCCGGATGCGCGTACGCGTATTCCAGGCTGGCCCGCACCGCCGCGTTCAGGCCGCGCTGCACGTCGTGCGGCAGGTCGCGGCGCACCAGGATCGCACCCAGCGGGAGGGGTAACCCCGTCTCCTGTTCCCACCACGCCCCCAGGTCCAGCAGGCGGGTCAAGCCGTACTCGTGGAAGGTGAAGCGCGACTCGTGGATGATCAGGCCCGCGTCGATGGGCTGCCCCGCGAACTCGCCGCGCTGCACGGCGGGCATCACCTCGTCGTAGCGCATCCGCACCACGTTCACCCCCGGGAACACCAGCCGCAGCAGCAACTCCGCCGTGGTCAGCGCGCCCGGCGACGCCACCGTCCGCCCGTTCAGGTCCTGCACGTCCCCGCGCGTCACGACCAGCGGCCCCACGCCGCGCCCCAGCGCCCCGCCCGCGCGCAGCGCCACGTACCGGTCCATCACCTCGAAGTACGCGCGGTAACTGATCTTCGTCATCGGCAACCGCCCCGCCACCGCCCACTCGTTCAGGGTCTGCACGTCTTCGAGCACCTCGCGCACCGGCAGTGGCCCCTGCACCAGCCCCGCGTGCAGCGCGTGAAAGATGAACGTGTCGTTCGGGCAGAACGAGTACCCCAGGTCCAGCACCGCAGGCAGCTCGGCGGAGGACTCGGGCGACGAAACAGGGGAGAGGGCGTCCAGGCTCATGCCGCCCAGGGTACGCCCCACCCGCCCCGGCGCACCGCAACCCTCACCACCCCCACCTCTCAGCCGCCCGTCAGCTTCGGCCCGTACGCTGCCCCCATGACCCCCAGCATCCGCCGCACCGTCCCCCGCGTCCTCCTGACCGGCCTGCTGGCCGCCGTGACCGGCGCGGCCCTCGCCGGGGGCGGCAGCAGCCCTCAGACCGGCGCGCCCACCACCGCCCCGTTCGGCTGCCGCGCCGGGTACGTCCGCCCCGACTTCAAGGCCCTGAACGCCCAGCTGACCCAGGCCCGCGCCCTGTGGGCCAGCCAGCGCCCCACGAACTACACCTACGACGTGAACCAGATCGCCGCGCCCGTCCTGTTCCCCGGCACCCGCGTCACCGTCAGCGGCGGCCGCGTGACCCGCACCTCCCTGGCCCCCGGGCAGGAGGGCACCGTGAACCCCGCCCTGTCCGCGCGCACCATGGACGCCCGCTTCGACGAGATGGCCGCCACCCTGAAAGCCCAGGCGAAAGCCCCCTGCCCCATCGTCCGGCAGACCTTCGACCCCACCTACGGGTACCCCACCCGCTTCGCGTCCGGCCTCGGCGACGAGGGCATCCTGGACGGCTTCGGCGAGTGGAACATCAGCAACTTCACCGTGAACTGAGGGCCCCCGGGCGGCTGAACCCCTCCGTCGTCTGCGCCGACAGCTCCCCTCGACTTGCAAAGCTCCGCAGGAGAGGGGAGCCTGGACAGCAGCACGTTTACCGGACGTCTTTCAGGGCGTCGCGGGCCGCCTGCGCGTCGCGGGCGATCTGAGCCTTGAGTTCGTCCAGGCCGCCGAATTTCTGCTCGCCGCGCAGGTGCGCGAAGAACTTGATCTGCAACTCCTGCCCGTACAGGTCGCCGCTGTAGTCGAACAGGTGCACCTCGAAGCGGCGGTCCGTGCCGTTCACGGTGGGGCGGAAGCCGACGTTCGCCATGCCGTGCCAGCGCGCGTGATCGCCCACGGCGACGACGGCGAATACGCCCAGCGGTAGGGCCTTGCCGTCCGGCACGCGGATGTTCGCGGTGGGCCAGCCGATGGTGCGGCCCAGCTGGTCGCCCTGCACGACCACGCCCTGCGCGTCGTAGTGGCGGCCCAGCAGGCGGCGCGCGCCGTCCACGTCGCCGCTCTTGAGGTACTCGCGCACGCGGGTGCTCTTGATGTCCTCGCCGCTCAGACCGTGGATGGGCACCACGACGACCTCCGGCGCGACCTCGCGCAGGTCCGCGGCACTCCCGGCGCGGCCCCGCCCGAAGTGGAAGTCCTCGCCGACGACGATCGCGCGCGGGCGCAGGAGGCGCAGGTCATCCAGGAACGCCTCCTTCGGGCGGGACGCGAACTCCGGCGTGAAGGCCGCCGCGATGGTCTCGTCCACGCCGTAGCGGGCCAGCAGGTCCAGCTTCTCCGGGAGGGTGGACAGGAACTCCACGCCCTGCGTCAGCACCCGCGTGGGCGGATCGAAGGTGTACACCACGCTGGGCACCCGGTGCTCGCGCGCCTTGGCCTTCAGCTGCGCGATCAGGGCCTGATGCCCCAGGTGCACCCCGTCGAACGACCCGACCGCGACCACCGTGGCGGTATCCGGGCGCTGGCCGGGCGACACGTACGTCTTCACGCGCCCCCCGGGCGGCCCGCGAGCAGGATCACGGCGTGCATGGCGGCCGCCACGGTGGACGCGCTGCCCACCAGCGAGCCGTCCCGCAGCCCCGCCAGCACCTGCGCGGGCGGTAGCCACAGCACCTCGATCCCCTCCTCGTCCTCGTCGTGCGGCAGTTTGCTCTCGCGGAGGTTCGTCGCCTCGAACACGTACAGGAACTCGTCGCAGAACCCAGGGCTGGCGTAGAAGCGCGTGAACAGCGTCACGTCGCCGTCCAGACCCGCCTCCTCCTGCAACTCGCGCCGCGCCGCCTGCTCGGGCGTCTCGCCGGGATCGATCAGCCCGGCCGGGGCCTCCACCGTGAACGCCCCCACCGCCCGGCGCTCCTGGCGGACCAGCAGCATCTCCCCGGACTCGTTCAGGGCCAGGATCGCCACCGCGTCCGCGTGCCGCACCACCTCCCACTTGCCGCCTAAGAGTTCCAGGCGCACGATCCGCCCGTCATACACCACCCTCGTCCCACCCGTCGTCTCGCCGGTCATCTTCCGGCAACTGTAATGCACCCGCCCCCGCACGGTCATACACTGCGCGCATGTTCACCCGCCCCGACCTGGAAGCGCGCGAGGCCGCCACCCTGGCCCCCACCGCCACCCTCAGCCGCGACCACGGCGGACGCGAACACGCAGAAGGCGAAAGCGAGACCCGCACCGCCTTCCAGAAGGACCGCGACCGGGTGCTGCACACCACCGCCTTCCGCCGCCTGGAAGCCAAGACGCAGGTGTTCCTCTCGGCCGCCGGGGACCACTACCGCACCCGCCTGACCCACACCCTGGAAGTGCAGCAGGTCGCGCGCAGCGTCGCCCTGAGCCTCGGCCTGAACGAGACGCTCTCCGAGACCATCGCCCTCGCCCACGACCTCGGGCACCCCCCGTTCGGGCACGCCGGGGAACGCGTGCTGAACCAACTCCTGGAAGGCGAGGGCGGCTTCAACCACAACCTCCAGGCGCGGCGCATCGTCACGCTGCTCGAACACCCCAAGGGCGAGTACCCGGGCCTGAACCTCACGCACGACACCCTGGACGGCCTGAACAAACACCACCGCGCGGGCCTGGGCCAGCCCAGCCTGGAAGCGCAGCTCGTGGACGCCGCCGACGCCCTGGCGTACACCGCGCACGACCTCGATGACGGCCTGCGCAGCGGCCTGATCACCCCCGCGCAGCTGGCCGACCTGCCCCTGTGGGCCGAACTCACCCGCCGCGCCGGCGTGCACGGCCACGACCTGAGCGAACAGGGTCGCCGCACCCTGCACCGCCAGCTTCTCGGCTGGCTGATCAAGGACCTTACGCACGCCAGCCACGCCAGCATCAGGGCAAGTGGCGTCACCACCCCCGCCGAGGTCCGCGCGCAGCCCACCCGCCTCATCACGTACAGCCCCGACATGCGCGCCCTGCTGCGCGACACCGGCACCTTCCTGCGCGAACACCTCTACCGCCACTGGCGGGTCGAGATGCAGGTCGAACAGGCCACCCAGGTCCTCCAGAGCCTGTACCACGCCCTGATGAACCGCCCCAGCATGCTCCCGCCCACCTACCGCGCCCTGGCCGCCAGCGAAGGCCAGCCGCGCGCCACCTGCGACTACCTCAGCGGCATGACCGACCGCTACGCGCTGGACACCCACGCCACTATTACCCCCGGCGGCCCCGCCACCCTCTGGCCCCGCTAAGGCCCCCCGTCCCCCGGCCCAGGCCCGCAGGTGTTGACAGGATGAAGACCCCCTGATACATTTATGCCCGCCTGCCCGAGAGGACAGCGCGAAGGACAACAGGTGCGCGGGTGTAGCTCAGCTGGTTAGAGCGCACGCCTGATAAGCGTGAGGTCCCCAGTTCAAGTCTGGGCATCCGCACCAAGAAAGAGAAACCCCGTCAGTGACGGGGTTCTTTCGTCGTATCGGAGGTGGGTTTACGTGGGGACGCCGCCGCTCACGCTCTCGCCCAGCACGGTGCGGATCACGTCACTGATCGTCACGACGCCCAGCAGGTCCCCGTCCTCCGTGATGACCGGCAGGCCGTGCACGTCCAGGTCCAGCATGCGCGTCAGCGCGTCACGCATGGGAACGCTCTCGGTGACGTACCCGGTGGGGGGGCGCATCAGGTCGGCGGCCGTGAGGCCACTCAGGAAGAACTGATCGGCCAGGACGGTGGGCCCGTGCGTGGCCCCGGCGCGGTCCACGGCAGCCGTGAGGTCCTTCTCGTGCAGCACGCCGCGCAGCTGGCTGCCCTGCACGACGGGCAGGACGTGCAGGCGCGTGACCTTCAGCGTGGCGGCGGCCTCGCTGGCGGGCGTGCCGGGCGTGACGGTCACGACGCCCCTGGTCATGTGCTGCTCGACCGCGCCCCAGTGCAGCCGCGCGGCGCGGCCCTCGGCGCGCAGGACGTCCGTCAGGGTCAGCATGCCGCGCAGGTCGCTGTCCTCGTCCACGACGGGCAGGCCGCCCACGCGCCGGTCCAGCATCAGCCGCAGCGCCGCCGTCAGGGCCGCGTCGGGCGTGACCGTCAGGACCGGGTGGCGCATGATGTCCCGCGCCCGCACGCGCCCCACGCGGTCCGTGAACGCCCACGGTGTCAGACCCTCGCTCAGGGTGGGCAGCGCGCGGTGCACCTCGCCGTCCGTGACGATCCCGACCACGCGGCCGTCCTGCACGACCGGCAGGCGCTTGACGCGCAGTTCCTGCATGGTGACCACGGCGTCTGTCAGGGTGCTGTGGGGCGAGAGCGTGACCGCGCGGGCGTGCATGGCGTCCTTCACGAGCAGGGGGGTGGTCATGGTGAAACCTCCTGCCCACAGGGTCGGCGCCGCCCGTTACGGGGGCATTACGGGATAAGGGTTCAGCCCGCCGGGGCGCGTGGGCGCGTCCGGCGGGCTGAGGTCTGGGGCTCAGAGGAGGCTGAGTTCGCTGCCCTCGCCGAGGTGCGCGAGATGCTCGGGCAGGTTGCCGGGGCGGTCCATGACGATCTGCTCGGCCTTGTAGGAGGAGCGGACGAGGGGGCCGCTGACGACTTCCAGGAAGCCGAGGCTCATGGCTTCCTCGCGGATCTCGTCGAATTCGGCGGGGGAGACGTAGCGTTCGACGGGCAGGTGGTGCATGGTGGGGCGCAGGTACTGCCCGAAGGTGAGGACGTCCACGCCGGCGGCGCGGCAGTCGCGCATGGTCTCGCGAAGTTCCTCGCGGGTTTCGCCCAGGCCGAGCATGATGCTGGTCTTGGTGATGACGTCCGGGCGGGCCTGCTTGGCGTGCGCCAGGACCTTGAGGGTCTGGTCGTAGTCGGCGCGGATGTCGCGGACGGGGTGGGTGAGGCGGCGGACCGTTTCGAGGTTCTGCGCGTAGGTGTCCACGCCGCTGTCGAGGACCAGGTCGACGCAGTGGGTGTTGCCGCCGAAGTCGGGGGTGAGGGCCTCGACGCGCGTTTCGGGGTTGAGTTTCTTGATGGCCTGGACGGTCTTGGCGAAGTGGTACGCACCGCCGTCCGGCAGGTCGTCGCGGTCCACGCTGGTCAGCACGACGTACTTCAGGCCCATGAGCTGGACGCTCTCGGCGACGCCCCGGGGTTCGTCGAGGTCGAGTTTGCCCATGGGGTTGCCGGTGTCCACGGCGCAGAAGCGGCAGGCGCGGGTGCAGATGTGGCCCATGAGCATGAACGTGGCGGTGCCGCGGCTCCAGCATTCGCCGATGTTGGGGCACATGGCTTCCTCGCACACGGTGTGCAGGCGGTGTTCCTTGACGATCTTGCGGACTTCCGTGAACACCTGACCCGTGGGGATGGTGACTTTCAGCCACTCGGGTTTCTTGTCGCGGACCGGGACGCTGTCCTTGCGGTAGATGCCGTTCTTGATGAACTTGGGTTCCTTGGTCTCTTGGGTCATGGGTTCAGCTCCCGGCTGCCGCGGGGGTGGGCAGCGTCCAGTCGTACTGGGCGAAGGTGGTGTGGAAGGCGCGCGTCAGGGCGTCTTTGGCCGCCTGCATGCTGGCCGCTCTGTTCAGGCCGCGCAGGTCGTACTCGCGCTGCACGCTGGTCATGTGCGTCTGCGTCAGGCCGCAGGGGACGATCAGGTCGAAGTGCTGCAGGTTCGCGTTCACGTTCAGCGCGAGGCCGTGCAGGGCGACGTGGCGCTGCACCGCGACGCCGAACGACGCGATCTTCTGATCGTACGTCAGGCCGTTCACGTCCCGCGCGGTGACGTACACGCCGGCGTAGCCGGGGTTGGGGCGGGCGTCCTCCAGGCCCAGGTCGTGCAGGGCCGTGATGGTCGCCTGTTCGAGCAGGCGCAGGAAGTCCGCGACCCGGCGGCCGACGGGGAAGATGGCGTACGCGACGAGCTGGCCGGGGCCGTGGTAAGTGACGTCCCCGCCACGTTCGACCTCCAGCACCTCGATGCCCTGCGCGTGCAGGTAGTCGCGGGTGACGATAATGTTGGTGCCCTCGCGCGCCTTGCGGCCCAGCGTGAGGACGGGCGGGTGTTCCACGAGCAGGAGGGTGGGCGGGGCGTTCCCGGCGGCCACCTGCGCGTGCAGGGTTTTCTGGAGGTCCCAGGCGTCCCGGTACGGCGTCACGCCGAGGTCCCGGACGGCGAAGGGGGAGGCGGTCATGCGGCGATTGTACGTCCGTGCCGGGGCCTTTTAACGTGCCCTGGGCGGGAGTCTGCCCGGTATTCACCACGCCGCGTGGTGAATCCTGCGCCCCGCGCTGGTCGAGCCCGTCCGTACGGCCCGGACGCCACGGGTGAGCGCTGCGCCATCTGGCTAAGAGTAGACGCCGTGCCGCGCCCTAGGGTGAGGTATGGACCTGGTGCCCCCCAACGAACAGTTCAAGGCGAGCTTCCTGGACGCCGTGCGCGAGGCGCAGGCCACCGGCAGCGGCCTGGGCGACACCCTCAGCTTCGACGTGGCCGACATGGAACGTGACTTCCCGGCCTTCCTGGCGCACCTGCGCCGCTTCGAGCCGGGCCACGCCCTCCCCGAGGGCTTCGTGCACTCCGAGTACCTGTGGCTGGTGGACGGGAGCACCTACCTGGGCCGCGCCAGCATCCGCCACACCCTGAACGCCCGCCTGCGCGAATTCGGCGGTCACATCGGCTACGAGGTCCGCCCCGGCGCCCGCCGCCAGGGGCACGCCACCCGCATCCTCGCCGGATCGCTGCGCCGCGCCCGGCAACTGGGCATCGAGTCGGCCCTTGTGACCTGCGACGCGGACAACACCGGCTCGCGCCGCACCATCGAGAAGAACGGCGGCGTGCTGGAAGGCCAGTTCGTGGTGCCGGACCACCCCAGACCCATCCTGCGCTTCTGGGTGCCCACGTCCACCTGACAGCGGTGTCCAGGTCCGCCCGCTGCCTTTCCCAGGTGCTCGCTCTCCACTCTGTGTTGTGAAGACCGACGGCAGACCGGGAAGAGCCAGGTGGCCCTCCCCGGATCACGCGCCCCGTCAGCTGTTGCGGAGCTCCCCGGCCTTCTCCTCCATGAGGTGCGCGAGGTCCTCCAGCGCCTGCGCCTGCTGCGCGGGGGCCGCACCCGTCTCGGTGAGTTTCTCCGCGACCGCCTCGCCGATGCGGGTCAGGGCATCCACCTGCTGCGGCGCGGCCTCGTCCAGTTCCGCCAGTCGCCCGACGAGCTGCTCGCCCGCGTCGCCCAGCACCTGCGCCTCCTGCTCGGCACTCAGGCGGCCCAGGGTCGCGACCCGGTCGTGGTACTCGGCACTGACCCGCTCGAGCTGCGCCACCTGTTCCAGCGTGTCGGCCTGCACCTGCGCGGCCTGCATCAGGGTGCCCAGCGCCTGCACCTGCTCGCGCACGCGCGAGTGAATGCCTTCCAGCCGGCGGACATTCATCTCGCTGACCGGCGTGTGGGCCACCTCGTCCAGCGCCGTGCAGACCAGCTCGTCCAGCGCGCGGGCCGCCGTGATCTGCGCCTCGCCACTCTCCAGGATGTGCCGCAGCGCCTCCTCCTGCGCCGAGCGGGCCTCGCCGCCCGCCCCGAACGGCAGGGCGCGCAACTGCTCGGTCGTGACCTGCACCACCTCGCGCAGCGCGTCGGTCGCGGCCAGCCCCTCGTGCCCGGCGCGGATGATCGACTCGAGCGCACTCGTCTGCGCCCACCCGGCCGCCCCGACATGCTCACGCGCGCGGACCTCCGCCACGCGGCGGCGCTGCTTCAGGGACGCTTCGCGCACCTGCGCGACCTGCTGGGAGGCATCTTCGACGGCAGTCATGACACCCAGACTGCCGCGCCCGCCCGGGTCGTGAACGTGACCGGCGCCGCACTTGCCCCCGGCGGGGGCGGCCCGTATACTTCTAAAGTTCGGTCGTCTGCCCAGGCGACCAGTTCATCAGGAGCACGAACGTCTCTGCCCGCAGACAGCGGGACGGTGGGACGGTCCGCTGCCCGAAGGAGCAAACCATGCAGCACGCAATCAAAGTGAACCGTGGCGCCATCCTGCGCGCCGTCGAGCAGCCCCACCTGAAGGCCGACCTGCCCGAATTCCGCCCCGGCGACACCGTCCGCGTGGAAACGAAGGTCGTCGAAGGCAACCGCACCCGCAACCAGGCCTTCGAGGGCGTCGTGATCGCCATCAACGGCACCGGCAGCCGCAAGAGCTTCACCGTGCGCAAGATCAGCTTCGGTGAAGGCGTGGAGCGCGTGTTCCCCTTCAACAGCCCCCTGGTCGCCAAGATCGCCGTGCTGGAGCGCGGCAAGGTCCGCCGCGCCAAGCTGTACTACCTGCGCGAACTGCGCGGCAAGGCTGCCCGCATCAAGAGCGACCGCAGCCGCGTGATGAAGGACGCCGCCGCCAAGGCCGCCGCCAACAGCAAGAGCGAGGAGTAACCCCCGCCCGAGCGCGCCGCCCCCAGTCCCGGGGCGGCGCGCTTCTTGCACTCAGATGAGCCCCCTCACCGGCTGCCCAGCCGCTACCGTGCGGGTATGCCCCCGACCGACGTCGCGCCCGGCGCGCTGCTCGCCCTGGACCTGGACGGCACCCTCACTGGCCCGCGGGGTGAGGTGCCCCCCGACCTGAGCGGCGAACTGCGCGCCTGGGCGCGGGCGGGCGCGCATCTGGCCCTGCTGACTGCGCGGGGCCGCGTACCACCAGAGGTGCGGGACTGGCCGCTGCACACCGTCACCCGCTGCTACGGCGCCTGGGCGGAGCAGGCCGGGCAGCCGCTGTGGTCGTGGCCCCTGCCGGACGCGACGGTCCGCGCCGCCACCGAGGCCATTCCACTGGCCGACCGGCAGGTGGGGAAGACCCTGCTCGTCACGGTCGACCCGGGCGGGATCGTGCGCGGCCCCCACCCGGCCTTCGAGACGGCCTGGCCGCAGGCGCGCGGGGTGCTGAAGATCGTGCGGGGCGACACGCCCGCCCGGCTGGACGCCCTGGCACGGGAGTGGTCGGCGTTGTGTGACACCGAGCTGATCCGCGAGCGGGCCACCCGGCTGGTGCTGATCCGCCGGGGGGCCGGCAAGGGCGCGGCGCTGCGTGAGCTGACCGCGCGGCTCGGCGTGTCCCGGTCGCGCGTGGTGGCTGCCGGGGACGGCCCGGCAGACGCCGCGATGCTCCCCCACGCGGGCACGTTCATCCGCGTGGGCACACACCCGGCCCTGAGCGGCGCGGCGCTGGAGGCCGGGTGTCCAGCGGATGTGCCCGGTGTCCTGGCGGCCCTGCGGGTGCGGTTGCTACGCTGCCCGGCGTGAACCTGCCCGAGAACGCCCCGACCACGCTGCCTCTGCTGATGGCCTTCGACCTGGACGGCACGCTGATTCCCGACGCGGGCCGCGCCGCCGCGCCCGACGTGGTGGACGCCCTGGGTCGCCTGCGGGCCCTGGGGGTGCAGCTGGCGATCATCACGGGGCGCGACACGCCGCCCGGCGCGGTGCGGGACGCCATGCGGCCGCACGCGGTCGCCACGAACAACGGCGGGCGGGTCCTCGTCGGGGACGACCTGCACCTGGAGGCCAGTTTCACCGACGCGGATCTGGAGGCGGTGCTGGCGCACGAGCTGCCGGGCGCGCGGGTGGTGCTGTTCACCGCCGAGACGCTGTACGTGGACCTGCCGCCGGGCGTGGAGCCCGAGCCCTGGATGCTGGCGCGGTCGTTCCGGCCGCTGGCGGACGCGCCGCGCGCGGGCATCCTGAAGGCCGGGTACTATCACCCGGACGTGGCGGGACTGGCCGGGCGCCTGCGTGAGGGGCACCCGCATCTGGTCCTGACCGGCGCGCAGGCGCCCTACCCGCACTTCCTGACGGTCACGCCGCAGGGGGCGCACAAGGGCGCGGCGCTGACCCTGATCGCGGACGCGCTGGGCGTCCCGCATGACCGCACGGTGGCCTTCGGGGACAGTGACAACGATCAGGCGATGCTGGAGGTCGCGGCGTTCGGCGTGCAGGTGGGGGACCTGCCGCTGCTGACCCCGCACGCGGACGCCCGCGTGGACACCCAGGCGGAGCTCGGGGCGTTCCTGCACGCCTGGGCGGACCGGATAGTCGCCGCCCAGGACGGGGAGCGGTAAGCGGTTTCTGACTCAGGACCGCGCGGGCGGGGCGGTGCTGCCCCGCTCGATCAGCCGGGCGCCCAGCACCACGTGCCGCTGCGTGACCGTGCCGTGTCCGAGCTGCGCGAGCATCAGCGCGGCGGCCCGTTCGGCCATCGCCTCGACCGGCTGCTCCAGCACCGTGATGGGCGGGTCCACGAGACTGGTCCAGGGGTAGTTGTCGAAGGCCACGAGGCTGATGTCGTGCGGCAGTCGCATCCCGCGTTCGCGCAGCGCGCGGTACGCCCCGGACGCCTGCGTGCCGGTCAGGGCGATGAGCGCCGTGGGCGGCTCGGGCAGGTCCAGCAGGTCGTTCGTGAGGGCGTAGGCGGTGTCCTCGTTCAGCAGCGTCACACGCTGGTATTCGGCGGGGACGGTCAGGCCCAGGGCGTTCATGACTTCCGGGAAGGCGCGGCTGCGTTCCTCCGGGTGGATGACCGGGTGGTAGGTGCCTAGCGCGGCGATGCGGCGGTGGCCCAGCGCGTGCAGGTGCGTGACCGCCTGCCGCACTGCGCCCGGGTTGTCGAGCATCACGCTGGGTTCGTCGTGGTGCGGGGGGCGGTAGTCGTACTCGGTGACCGCCACGCCACGTGAACGCAGCCGCGCGAGGTACTCCTGGCTGTCCTGGCCGTAGCCGGGGCGCAGCAGGATGCCCGCCACGCGCAGCCCGTACAGGCGCCGGAGTTCCTGGAGTTCGCGCTGGGCGCTGTACTCGTTCTCGCTGATGATCAGGGTGTACCCGGCGTCCGCCAGGACGTGCGAGGCGGTGCGGGCGAACTGCGCGAAGAAGGGTTCGAGGATCGAGCCAACGACCAGGCCGACGGTGGTGCTCTGGCCGCCGCGAAGGCTTCCGGCGCGCTGGTCGGGTTCGTAGTGCAGCTGCGCGATGGCCTGCTGCACGCGCGCCAGGGTGTCCGGCGTGAGCTTGTCGGGTTCCTTCAGGGCGCGTTTGGCGGTGGTGGGGGAGACGCCGGCCAGCCGGGCGACGTCCTGGATGGTGGACACGGCTGCATTGTAGGTCAGCGCGGGGGGGGCGCTCAAGCGATTGGTCACGAGACCATTTTCACATGATGTCCCCGATAGCGGTACCTGTAGACAAACGAAAAGCGGTGTGATTCACTGATGGCCACGAGACCATTCAATCCGAGATCAGGTGAACCCGTCACCTGAAGCTGCCCGGCCGTCACCCGGCGCAGCCCCCGCGCCGCACGCCCCTGACCGGGCCCCTGCCCCATGGAGGACCACCCGTGAACCGACTTGCCCTGCTCGCCCTGACCGCCCTGCTCAGCCAGGCCAGCGCCGTGACCATCACCATCGCCACCGTGAACAACCCGGACATGGTCACCATGCAGAAACTCACCCCCGAGTTCAACAAGAAGTACCCCGACATCCAGGTCAAATGGGTGACCCTCCCCGAGAACGAACTGCGCCAGAAGATCACCCTGGACGTCGCCAGCGGCGCCGGCAGCTTCGACATCGCCACCGTCGGCGCCTACGAGGTACCCATCTGGGCCAAGAACGGCTGGCTCGAACCCCTGACCCCGCTGTTCGGGAAGAACCCGGACATCGTCAAGAGCTACAACCTCGCCGACGTCCTGCCCGGCGTGCGCAGCGCCCTCACCGTCGGCGGCAGCCTGTACGCCGTGCCCTTCTACGCCGAGAGCAGCATGACGTACTACAACAAGGACCTCTTCAAGGCCGCCGGGCTGACCATGCCCGCCCAGCCCACCTGGACCCAGATCCAGACCTTCGCCAGCAAGATCCACAACCCCGCCAAGGGCGTGTACGGCGTGTGCCTGCGCGGCCTGCCCGGCTGGGGCGAGAACATGGCCCTGTTCACCACCATGGTCAACACCTACGGCGGCCGCTGGTTCGACCAGGGCTGGCAGGCCCAGCTGAACACCCCCGCCTGGAAGAACGCCATGACCTTCTACGTGAACCTCGTCAAGAAGTACGGCCCTCCCGGCGCGACCGGCAACGGCTTCACCGAGAACCTCACCCTGATGAGCCAGGGCAAGTGCGGCATGTGGGTCGACGCGACCGTCGCCGCCGGGTTCCTCAGCGACCCCAGCAGCTCCAAGATCACCAAGTCGGTCGGCTTCGCCAAGGCCCCGGTCGGCACCACCGCGCGCGGCAACAACTGGTACTGGAGCTGGAACCTCGCCATTCCCAAGAGCACCAAGCAGGAAGACGCCGCCTTCAAGTTCCTGACCTGGGCCACCAGCAAGGACTACATCGCCCTGGTCGCCAAGACCAAGGGCACCTGGGCCAGCGTCCCCCCCGGCACCCGCACGAGCACCTACCAGAACGCCAACTACAAGAAAGCCGCCGGCGCGTTCAGCGGCCTGGTCCTGAGCAGCATCAACAGCGCCGACGTGAACAAGGCCACCAAGGACCCCGTGCCCTACACCGGCGTGCAGTACGTCGCCATCCCCGAATTCCAGGCGCTCGGCACGCAGGTCGGGCAGTACCTCGCCGGGGCCCTGAGCGGGCAGTACACCGTCGATCAGGCGCTGAAACTCAGCCAGGACGCCGCGAACAAGACCGCGCGTGAAGGCGGGTACCAGAAGTAACCACTCCACGGGGCGCGGTGATCCTCCAGGGCGCCGCGCCCACTCACAATCCACAGTCCCAGCGCACTCCAGGGGAGGCCCGAGGCGACCACCTCGCCTCCCCTGAACCTGTACACCCCCCACCCGCAGGAGGTGAATCATGACCGCCGCCGCCACCACGCCCGCCACCAGCGCCCCCACCCCCAGACGGGGCCTGAGGCTCAGCCCCGCCGCGCTGATCTGGCCCGCCATGCTGTACCTGATCCTGACCACCCAGGTGCCGTTCTTCATGACGGTGTACTACTCGTTCTTCCGCTACAACCTCGCCATTCCCGGCAGCCGCCCCTTCGTGGGGTTTGCCAACTACCAGAACCTCCTGACCGACCCGCAGAACCTCCACATCCTGTGGAACACCGTCGTCCTGGCAGGCGGCACCCTGATCCTGACCCTGATCATCGGCGCGGCGCTGGCGCTGCTGCTGAACCGCGACTTTCCGGGCCGGGCGCTGCTGCGCACCCTGCTGATCAGCTCGTTCCTGATCATGCCGGTCGTGACGGCCGTCGTCTGGAAGAACATGCTCATGAACCCCGTGTTCGGGTTCTTCTCCTGGGTCGTTACGGGTCTCGGCGGGCACCCGGTCGACTGGCTGACGCAGTACCCGATGGCCAGCGTGATCGCCATGATCACCTGGGAATGGACGCCGTTTGCCATGCTGATCCTCCTGACCGGCCTGCAGAGCCTCCCGGACGAACAGCTGGAGGCCGCCCGCCTGGACGGCGCCAGCCCCTGGCAGGAATTCCGCTACGTGGTGCTGCCCCACTGGACGCAGGCGATCCAGGTGGTCGTGCTCATGGAGACCATCGCGCTGCTGCAGGTGTACGGCGAGATCTACGGCTCCACGTCCGGCGGGCCCGGCGTCGCCACCACGAACCTGCCGTACTTCATCTACCAGAAGGCCTTCGCGGAGTACAACATCGGGCTGGCCAGCGCCGCCGGGGTCATCACCGTGATCCTCACGAACGTCCTGGCCGCGTACATGCTGCGGCTGCTGACCCGCGCGGGCAGGGGAGAGTGACATGCAGGCCCAGATCCGACTGAGAAACGCCCTGCTGACCCTGGTCACGTACCTGATCGCCGCCGCGTTCCTGTTCCCGCTGGTGTGGATGTTCATGGCCGCCTTCAAGACCGAGGCGCAGGCCTTCGCCACCCCGCCCGTGTTCGTGTTCACGCCCGTCCTGGAAAACTTCGGGCACGCGCTGGGCAGCTACTTCCCGGCGCTGCGCAACTCGCTGGTCGCCGCCGTGGGTAGCACGGTCCTGGCGTTCATCCTGGGCCTCCCGGCGGCGTTCGCGCTGGCCGTGTACCCCACCCGCCGCGCGCAGGGCGTGCTGACCTGGATGCTGTCCACCAAGTTCATGCCTGCCGTCGGCGTGATCGTGCCGCTGTTCCTGATCTTCCGCAACCTGCACCTGCTCGACACGCTGCCCGGACTGATCCTGATGTACACCACCATGAACCTCCCGCTGGTCGTGTGGATGATGCACTCCTACATGACCGAGATCCCCTACGCCATCTACGAGGCCGCCAAGGTGGACGGCGCGTCGGTCGGCCAGGAGTTCTTCGGGATCGCGCTGCCGCTGAGCACGCCCGGTATGGCCGCCACCGCCCTGCTGTGCCTGATCTTCGCGTGGAACGAGGTGTTCTTCGCTCTGAACCTCACGAACAGCGACGCCGCGCCCCTGAGCGTGTTCATCAGCCAGTTCAAGACCAGCGAGGGCCTGTTCTGGGCGCAGATGAGCGCCGCCGCCACCCTGACCGTCCTGCCGGTTCTGATCTTCGGCTGGATCGCGCAGCGCCAGCTGGTCCGCGGCCTGAGCTTCGGCGCGGTGAAATGACCGTGGCCGCCAGCTTCCCCCTGCGCGCCACGAGCCTCCCCGCCCTGGCCGGGCGCGTGCAGGTGCCCGCCTACGACCCGCGCGGCCTGCGCACCGGCATCGTGCACTTCGGCGTGGGCGCGTTCCACCGCTCGCATCAGGCCATGTACCTCGACCGGCTGCTGAACCTGGGCCAGGCGCACGACTGGGCCATCTGCGGCGTGGGCGTCCTGCCCGGCGACGCCCGGGTCCGCGACGCACTGCGCGCCCAGGACCACCTGTACACCCTGTTGACCCGCGCCCCGGACGGCCACCACGAGGCCCGCGTGATCGGTGCCGTGCACGACTACCTGTTCGCCCCGGACGACCCTGAGGCGGTCTGCGAGCGGCTGGCGCACCCCGCCACGCGCATCGTGTCCCTGACCGTCACCGAGGGCGGCTACAGCCTGAACAACGCCACCGGCGAGTTCGACCCCGGCGGGGACGTCCTGCACGACATCCAGCCCGGCGCCGCGCCCCGCAGCACCCTGGGCTTCCTGACCGAGGGCCTGCGCCGCCGCCGCGAGCGCGGCCTGAGTCCCTTCACGGTCATGTCCTGCGACAACATCCAGGGCAACGGGCACGTCACCCGGCGCGTCCTGACCGCCTTCGCCCGCCGCCGGGACCCGGACCTCGCCGACTGGATCGACCGCGAGGTCGCCTTCCCGAACAGCATGGTCGACCGCATCACGCCCGTCACCACGGACGCCGTGCGCGCCGACCTGGAGCGCGAGTACGGCGTGCAGGACGCCTGCCCGGTGGTCGCCGAGGCGTTCACGCAGTGGGTGCTCGAGGACCACTTCACCTGCGGCCGCCCCCCACTGGAGGACGTGGGCGTGCAGCTCGTCCCGGATGTCGAACCGTACGAACTCATGAAACTGCGCCTCCTGAACGCCGCGCATCAGGCCATGAGCT
The DNA here is from genome assembly GCA_943327755.2 of Deinococcus hopiensis KR-140. GTDB lineage: Bacteria > Deinococcota > Deinococci > Deinococcales > Deinococcaceae > Deinococcus > Deinococcus hopiensis_A. Next base: position 48,628 of record CALPYF020000021.1, on the reverse strand, counting down.
ACCCCGCGCTGCTGGACGGCCACACGTTCGTGCACGAGGTCTGCCAGCAGCCCGACTACGCGCAGTTCCTGCTCGACTACATGACCCTTGAGGCCCGCCCCACCCTGCGCCCCGTGCCCGGCATCGACCTGGACGCCTACAGCCACGATCTCATCGCGCGCTTCTCGAACCCTGCCATTCAGGACACCCTGGCCCGCCTGATCGTGGACGGCAGCGAACGCATCCCCAAATTCCTGCTGCCCGTCGCCCGCGAACAGGCCGCGCAGATCCAGGCTGGACAGGGCGGCGACCTGCGCCGCTGCGCCCTCGTGGTCGCCGCCTGGAGTGCGTACGTCGCGCAGGCCGCCACGCGCGGCCACGCGCTGGACGACGTCCGCGCCGCCGACCTCACCCGCGCCGCCCTGGCCGATCAGGTCACGCCCGGCGCGTTCCTGCACCAGCCCGACGTGTTCGGCGACCTGAGCGCCGCGCCCGCCTTCGCGCAGGCCTACCTGGACGCCCGCGCCGCCCTGGACGCCGACGGCCCCCTCGGCGCGTTGCGCGCCCTGCACGCCGCCACCCAAGGAGAACACGCATGACCATCCTCGACCTCTTCCGCCTGGACGGCCGCCACGCCCTGATCACCGGGGGCGCGCAGGGCATCGGCTTCGAGATCGCCCGGGGCCTCGCGCAGGCCGGGGCGCGCGTGACCATCGCCGACCTGAACCCCGACGTGGGCCAGACTGCCGCCGCGACCCTGGACGGCCAGTTTGAGGTGCTGAACGTCACCGACGCCGCCGCCGTCGCCGCCCTGGCCCGGAAGCTCCCGGACGTGGACATCCTCGTGAACAACGCCGGGATCGTCCGCAACACCCCCGCCGAGGACACCCCCGATGACGACTGGCGCAGCGTGATCGACGTGAATCTGAACGGCGTGTACTGGTGCTGCCGCGAATTCGGCCGGGCCATGCTGGAACGCGGCCGGGGCAGCATCGTGTCCACCGCCAGCATGAGCGGCCTGATCAGCAACCACCCGCAGCCGCAGGCGGCGTACAACGCCAGCAAGGCCGCCGTGATCCACCTCACCCGCTCCCTGGCGGGCGAGTGGGCGCCGCGCGGCGTGCGCGTGAACTGCGTCGCGCCCGGCTACACCGCCACGCCCCTCACGAAGCGCGGCCTGGAGACCCCCGAGTGGCGCGAGACGTGGCTGAAGGAAACCCCGATGGGCCGCCTCGCGGAACCCGCCGAGATCGCCCCCGCCGTGCTGTACCTCGCGTCCGACGCTGCCAGTTTCGTCACAGGGCACGCCCTGGTCGTCGACGGCGGCTACACCTGCTGGTAACCCCCACGGGTACCGAGGGTCGAAGCGTCCGAACACCGCCCTTGGACTCTTCGACCCTCGACCATTCGACCCATTCAAGGAGTGACATGATCCTGAATTCGAGAACCTCCGTCCTGACCGGCCCGCGCCAGCTGGACTGGACGGCGCGCGAGGTGCCCGCGCCCGGTGAGCGGGAGGTGCGGGTGCGGGTCACGCGGATCGGCGTGTGTGGCAGCGACGTGCACTACTACTCGCACGGGCGGATCGGGCCCTTCGTGGTGGACGGCCCGCTGGTCCTGGGGCACGAGGTGAGCGGCGTGGTGGACGCCGTGGGCGCGGGCGTGACCCGCGTGAACCCCGGTGACCGCGTGGCGCTGGAACCCGGCGTGCCGTGCCGCCGCTGTGCGTACTGCCGCGGCGGGGCGTACAACCTCTGCCCGGACATGACGTTCATGGCGACGCCCCCGGTGGACGGCGCGCTGAGTGAGTACGTGCTGTGGCCCGACGACTTCGTGTACCCCGTGCCAGGCAGCGTCAGTGACGACGCGGCGGCGCTGCTGGAACCGCTGGCGGTGGGCCTGTGGGCCGCCCGCAAGGGCGACGTGCGCCCCGGGCACTCGGTGGCGGTGCTGGGCGCCGGGCCGGTGGGCTGCACGACCGTCATGGCGGCCCGCGCGGCGGGCGCGACGACGATCATCGCAGTGGATCTGGAGGACTTCCGGCTGGACCTGGCCCGCGAGGTGGGCGCCACCCACACCCTCAACGCGCGCCATGTGGATGCCCTGGCCGCCATCCGCGAGCTGTGCGCCGCGCGCGACGGCCTGCCGCTCTCGCACGCGGGGGTGGACGTGGCCTTCGAGACGGCCGGGAGCCTCCCCACCACGCGCCTGACCCTGGCCGCGCCGAAACCGGGCGGCGTGGCCGTGCTGGTGGGCCTCCCGCCCGATCCGGAGGTGAGCCTGGACATCGTGAGCGCCGCGAGCCGTGAGGTGACGCTGCGCGGCGTGTTCCGCTACGCGAACTGCTACCCGGCCGCCGTCGAGCTTGCGGCGAGTGGCCGCGTGAATCTGGACGCGCTCGTCACGCACCGCTTTCCGTTCGCGCAGACGCCCGAGGCGTTCGCGTTCGCCGACCGCGAGAAGCGCACGTCCATGAAGGTCATGATCAATGTCCGCTGAACCGGCGCGGGACCTCCTGATCGGCGTGGATGTCGGCACGTACTCCAGCAAGGGCGTCCTCACGACGCTGGACGGGCAGATCGTGGCGCAGCACGTCGCGGCGCACGGCATCTCGGTGCCCCGGCACGGGCACGTGGAACAGGACGCCGACGCGGTGTGGTGGGCGGACGTGGTCACGATCCTGCGGGCGCTGCTGCGTGAACCTGGTACCGCCGGGCGCGTGGCGGGCGTGGCGTGCAGCGCGATCGGGCCCACGCTGCTGCCGCTGGACGCGGGCGGTCGGCCGCTGCGCCCCGGCATCCTGTACGGCGTGGACACCCGCGCGCAGGCGCAGATCGACGCGTTGAACGCCGAACTGGGCGAGGCGGCGATCCTCGCGCACAGTGGCATGGCCCTGACGAGTCAGGCGACCGGCCCGAAGATCCGCTGGCTGCGCGAACAGGAACCCGAGGTCTGGGCGCAGGCACGCACCCTGACCAGTGCAGGCAGTTACCTCGTGTTCCGCCTGACCGGCGAGCACGTCATCGACCACCACACCGGCGCGCACTTCATGCCGCTCTACGACCCGCGCGTCCGCACCTGGACGGACCGGTTCGCCGCGTCTGTCCTGGGTGACCGGGGCCTGGAGGTGCTGCCCCGCCTCGCCTGGAGTGACGAGCGGGCCGGGCAGGTCACGGCAGCGGCCGGCGCTGAAACCGGCCTGCGGCCCGGCACGCCCGTCGCGGTGGGCACCGTGGACGCCCTGGCCGAGGGCCTCAGCGTGGGCGCCGCGCGGCCCGGCGACCTGATGGTCATGTACGGGTCGTCCACCTTCTTCATCCTCACGCAGGAGAGCCCCACCCCGGACCCGCGCGTGTGGTCGGTGGGCGGCGCGTTCGCGGGGCAGGTGAACCTCGCGGCGGGCATGAGCACCACCGGCAGCCTCACCCGCTGGATCGTGGACGAATTCGCCCGCGAGCAGGACACCGCCGCCGCCTACGACACGCTGTTCACGCAGGCGGCGGCCCTGCCGCCCGGCGCGGACGGCCTGCTCATGCTCCCGTACTTCAGCGGCGAGCGCACCCCCATCAACGACCCCCGGGCGCGCGGCGTGGTGGCGGGCCTGACCCTCTCGCACACCCGCGCGCACCTGTTCCGCGCGGCGCTGGAGGGCGTGGGCTTCGGCATCCGCCACAACCTCGACGCGCTGCGCGACTTGGGCGCGGACGTGCGGCGCGTCATCGCCGTGGGCGGCGGCACGAAGGGCGGCACGTGGCTCCAGATCGTTTCCGACATCACCGGGCAGGTGCAGGAGGTGCCGCAGGTGACCGTCGGCGCCAGCTACGGCGACGCGTTCCTAGCCGGGCTGGCCACCGGGGCGCTGACCCGCGCCGATCTGGACCGCTGGGTGCAGCCCGGCCCGCCCGTCACGCCCGACCCGGCCACCCGCGCCGAGTACGACCGCCTGTACGGCCTGTACCGCGAGCTGTACCCGGCCACCCGCGACATCGTCCACGCGCTGTAACAGAAGGCCGCGACCGCCACGTTCAGGGCGGTCGCGGTTCCGTGCGGGCTTATACGGATTCCGTTTGTTTCGTGGACAGAGCGGTGGTCTTCCGCTCTGTCCACTCCACGCCCGGAACCCGCTTCTCTCCTACTCGCTCTGCTTCGCAGCTCTACGAGTCCGCTCGGGCTGAAAGTTTTTGCAAACCTTTCAACCGGAGTCCGTATTACTATTACTTCAGGGTCAGACTGGTGAGGATCGCGCGGCCTTCCTCGATCTGCTCGGCGGTGGTGCCGCTGGGCTGCACGAGGGTCGCGGTGAACAGGCGGTTGTTCTTCACGGTGAACACCTGCGTCCAGCGGACCATGCCGTCGTCCCCGTCGCCCAGGTACGTCCAGAGGATCGCGGGCGTGCTGCCCAGCTTGACGGTCTTCTCGCCCAGCATCCTGAACTTGGGCACGTCCTTGCCGAGCTGCGTGGCGAACAGGTCCCGGAAGTCCGCCAGGGTGGCTTTCAACTTGGGGTCCACGTCCTGCACCTGCACGGTCACGGTGGGGCGCACGGTGCCCGCGTTGCGGTTGATGAACGCCACGTCCGCGCCCGGCACGTTCTTCAGCGGAATCCACCCGGCGGGCACGCGGATCGAGTAGCCCTTGGTGCTCGTGGCGGTGACGGCCTCCACAGTGCGCGTCCCCTCCGCGGCGGCGGGCGTTGCGGGCGTGGTGGCGGCGCCCTGCGCGAGGGCGGGGGTGAGGCTCAGGGCCGCGAGGAGCAGGGGAGCAAGCAGGGTGGCGCGCTTCATGAGCGTCAGGGTAGAGCCTGAAGGTGAGCCGAGTCTGACTGGAGCGGGCACGTGAACGCGACCCGGCCGCCCTCCAGATGCAGGTGGTGCGTGAGGCCCGCCGGGGCGTCCTGGTCACGGTGCGCGACGATCAGGACGTGCGTGCCCGCGCGGGCCAGCCCGGGCAGCAGCGTCAGGAACGCGGCGCGCGAGGCGGCGTCCAGGAAGTCCAGCCCCTCGTCGAGGATCAGCAGGCGTGGGCGGTGCGCGACCGCGCGGGCCAGCAGCAGGCGCCGCAGCTGCCCCTGCGACAGCGACCCGGCACTGCGGTCCAGCAGGTCCGTCAGACCGAGGTCCGCCGCCAGGGCCTCCACCGTCCCCTCCTGCTCGGGCGTCAGGTCGGGGCTGAAGCCCTCCGCGCCGCTCCAGGCGCTGCCGATCACCTCGCGGCCCGTCCAGTCCCGCCGCTGCCGGATGCCCAGTTCCGCGCTGACCAGCCCGATCTGCGCGCGACGCTCGGTCAGCAGGTCGCGCCCCAGGAACGGCCGCCGGACGCTCCCGCCCAGCGCGGGGTGCAGCTCGCCGGCGATCAGGCGTGCCAGGGTGCTCTTGCCGCTGCCGTTCTCCCCGGTCACCAGCCAGTGCTCCCCCGCGTGCCACGTCCAGCCCACCGGCCCCAGCGCGCGGTGCCCGTCCCGGTACACCACGGCGTCCTGCACGGCCACCAGCACCTCCCCGCCGCCCACCCCGCCCGGCCATACCAGGGCAGGGGAGGGGGCGGGCCCGTCCGGCGCGGCCTCGGTCACTACGCCCCCCTCCACCCTCAGGGTTCGCCAGGGCAGGTCCGGGGCCTCCTCGGGGCGGTGCGTGGCGAGCACCACCCCCACCCCCGACGCGTGTACCCGCGCGATCAGCGCGCCCAGCTCCGCGCGGGCCTGCGGGCTCAGGCCGTCCGTGAATTCGTCCAGCAGCAGCATCTCCGGCGCGGGCATCAGCGCCGCGCCCAGCATCACCCGCCGCCGCTGCCCGTGGCTGAGCGTCCGCACGTCCCGGCCCAGCAGGGCCCCCAGCCCCGTCAGGGCCGCGACCTCTGCCACGCGCGCCCGCGCCCCCGGTGTCGCCTCCCAGAGGTTCAGGCGCTCGCCGGACAGCGCCGCCAGCAGCACGTCCTGCACGGTCTGCACCCACTCGCGCGTCAGGTAGAAGGCCTCCGCGTCCGGGCCCACCAGCCGCAGTGACCGCCGCGCCCGCACCGCCGACCGCTGCACCCCGCCTCCCAGGCCGTACACCCGCTCGCCACGCACCGGCGCCACCTCACCCGCCAGGAGGCGCAGCAGCGTCGTCTTGCCGCCCCCGTTCGGCCCCCACAGCCGCAGCGCGGCGCCGCGCGGCACGTCCAGCGTCACCCCACGCAGGCGCGTGTCCCCACCCGCGATCACGTCCACGTTCCTCAGGGCCACCAGCGGCGCACTCATCCCCGCGAGTCTAGCGGCGCGCCGCCCGGCAGGCCGGGGAAGCGTCTACGCGATCCGGCAGACGCCAGCGGGACGGGGCGCGTGCTCTGCTGCGCTCATGCCCCGCATCCTGCATCTGATCAAGCACGGCAAACCACAGTTCGTGGCGGGCGTCCCGGCGCACGAGTGGCCGCTGGCCCCGGACGCCCTGACCGATCTCCCCGCGCTGGCGGCCCGCCTGGACCCGCGTCCGGACGTGATCGTGTGCTCGCTGGAACCCAAGGCGCACGCGACGGCGCAGGCGCTGGCCGATCACCTGGGTATCCCGCTGCGGCCCATGCACGGCCTGCACGAGCAGCTGCGCTACACGGCCCGCTTTCACGCCGACCCGGCGGACTTCCAGGCGGAGTACCGGGCGTTCTTCGCGCAGCCGGACCGGCTGGTGGTCGGTGAGGAGACCGCGCGGGATGCCTGCACCCGCTTCTCGAACGCCGTGAACGCCGTCATGGCCGCCAACCCGCAGCCGACCGTGGCGGTCGTGGCGCACGGGACGGTCATCAGCCTGCTCGTCGCGGCGCTGCGCAGCGTGGACCCGTACCCGTTGTGGCGGGACCTGCCCCTGCTGGGGGTGCTGAGCGTCCCGTGGGAACCCGGCGCGGTGGGGGCGCGTACTGCCCCGTAAAGGGAGGCACTTTCATGGGTTTCACTATTTTCGTCATGGTCCTGCTGCTGCTGGTGATCATCACGCTGTTCGCCGGGGTCAAGAGCGTGCCGCAGGGCAGCGAGTGGACGCAGGAACGCTTCGGGAAGTTCCAGCGGACGCTGAAGCCGGGGCTGAACATCATCATTCCGTACATCGACCGCATCGGGCGCCGCGTGAACATGATGGAACAGGTACTCGACGTGCCCAGTCAGGAGGTCATCACCAAGGACAACGCCCTGGTCACCGTGGACGGCGTGGTGTTCTACCAGGTGCTCGACGCCGCCAAGGCCAGCTACGAGGTTAGCAACCTGAACCAGGCGATCCTGAACCTCACCATGACGAACATCCGCACCGTGATGGGCAGCATGGACCTCGACGAACTGCTGTCCAACCGTGACCAGATCAACGCCCGGCTTCTGACCGTCGTGGACGAGGCCACCGAGCCGTGGGGCGTCAAAGCAACGCGCATTGAGGTGAAGGACATCAAACCTCCAGCCGATCTGGTCGCCAGCATGGCCCGCCAGATGAAGGCCGAACGCGAGAAACGCGCCAACATCCTCGACGCCGAGGGGTTCCGGCAGGCCGCGATCCTGAAGGCCGAGGGCGAGAAGCAGGCCGAGATCCTCTCCGCCGAGGGGCGACGGCAGGCGGCGTTCCTGGAGGCCGAGGCCCGCGAACGCGCCGCGCAGGCCGAAGCCGAGGCGACCCGGCTGGTCAGTGACGCGATCGCCGCCGGGAACGTGCAGGCCATCAACTACTTCGTCGCGCAGCGGTACGTGGACGCCCTGAAGGACATCGCCAGCGCGCCCAACCAGAAGACCCTGATCCTGCCGCTGGAAGCCACCAGCATCCTGGGCAGCCTGCAGGGCGTCGCGGAGATCGCCCGGGACGCCTTCGGACGCAAGGGCTGACCGTGGACTGGCTGCCCACCCTGGAACGCGTGCAGTCCTGGCACTGGTGGGTGCTGGGCGCGCTGCTGCTGATCCTGGAAGTCGCCGCGCCCGGCATCTTCTTCGTGTGGCTGGCCCTCGCGGCATTCGCGCTGGGCCTGCTGGTGTTCGTGCTGCCCATCCTGCCGGTCGCGGTGCAGCTGCTGCTGTTCGCCGCGCTGAGCGTCGCGGCGGTCACGCTGGGCCGCCGCTACGTGACGCGCCTCCTGCCGGACTCGCCCGAGGCGGGCCGCGTGAACCGGGGCGCGCACCGACTGGTGGGGCAGACCGTCACGGTCGTGGCGCCTATCGTGAACGGCATCGGCCGGGTGCGGGTGGGGGACAGCGAGTGGCGCGCCACCGGCCCGGACACCCCGCAGGGCGCGCGGGTCGTGATCGTCGCGGCGGACGGCCCGACCCTGCACGTCCGTGAGGTGAACGGCACCTGGACCTGACGGACCCCACGAAGAGGCAGCCCCAAGGTGTATCCGGGGCCGCCTCTTCTGCCGTGGTCACCCGCGCCGGGTGGGGTACAGCCAGGGACGCAGCAGGCGCGACAGCCACGGCAGCACCGGCCAGTTCAGAAACAGCGTGGACAGCGACGCGGTCGCCAGCGTGGCCGCCCACGCGGGCCACTCGCCGGTCACGGGACGCAGCAGCGTGGCGAACAGCATGATCAGCGGGTACACGCCCACGATGCCCACGATCACGTTCTTCCACAGCGGCGGGGCGGGCAGGCGCGCGGGCCGGTCGAACCACGCTTCCAGGCCCTGCGCCTCACGGTACTCGACCTCGTCGGCGGTAAAGTCGTCCAGCTGCGCCAGCGCCTCGCGGTACGCGGGGGTGGCCCGCCACGCCTCCAGCGCCTGCGGCGACGCGAACCGCACCAGCGTCACGTACTCCGCCACCGGGCCGTTGGTATCACGCAGAACGTGCAGACCCACGAAGCCCGGCTGGGTGGCCTGCACCGCGTGCAGGCGCCGCGCCCACACCTCGTACGCCTCCAGTTTCGACAGGCGGACGCGTTCGGTGACGACCAGGGTGATGCCCGTGGCCTGGGGCGGAACAGTGGAGGAGGGGGAAGCAGCGTCGGACATCAGCCCCGCAGTCTACCCGATAGGCGGCCTGGAGCCACCGGGGCCGCGTGGGCAATACTGAGGATCCCCCCGGTCCGCCCCCTCTACTGACGGAGGTCCACCGCATGCGCATCCGCCCTGCCCACCTGCCCCTGCTAGCCCTGAGCACCCTGAGTGCCGCGCACGCCGCGACGTTCGACATGTACACCTTCACGCCCCCGAGCGGCTGGACGCAGACGACCGCGAAGGGCGTCACGCGCGTCAGCCGCAACGCGGGCGGCCAGTACTGCCTCTTCGACCTGTACCCCGCCACAAAGGGCAGCGGGAACGTGAAACAGGACTTCCGCAGCGAGTGGAACACCCTGGTCGTGAAGCCCTTCGGTCCCGACGACGCGCCCGAGGAGGAAAGCGGCGACCCAGTCGGCGGCTGGCAGTCCCACCTGGGCGGCGCATCCTTCGCGTATGAGGGCGGCACCAGCCTGGCGGTCCTGGCGACCTTCAGCGCGGCCGGGCAGGCGGCGAGCGTCCTGATGCTCGGTAATGACGAGAAGTGCCTGGAGCAGTTCGACACGTTCCTGACGACCCTGCGCCTGAAACCCCCCACCGCTCAGACAGCGTCCACGCCCACCCCACCGAAACCCACCCCGGCCCCCGCAGCGGGCGGGCTGAACACCGCCCCGCTGAAGAGCAGCTTCAAATTCGACACGACCACCTTCGACGACGGCTGGGTGGCCGTCGTGCAGAAAGACTGGGTGCTCGCCCGGCGCGGCACCACCACCGTCCGCCTCCACTACCCCAGCGGCCCCAGCTACAACCCGGACTCCGACGCCGAACTGCGCGCCGCCTGGAACACCCTCGTCGCGCCCCGCTACCGCGACCTCCAGGGGTACGCACAGAACTTCGACACCCTGAACTTCGAACGGCCCTACCTCGCCGCCGGGATCGCCACCAGCCTGGAGACCGGGGCGCGGGTGTACGTCGCGCTGTTCCGGCAGGCCGAGAGCGGCTGGATCGAGATCGTCACCCCCGACCGCGACACCTTCCTGAAGGACTTCAAACTGGACCCCGCCCAGTTCTACGGCGTGGACGACACCCTCCTACGGCCCCTGCGGAACCTGCGCGGCCTGAACCGCTTCGCCGTCGCCGCCAGCGACCTCACCGGCACCTGGAGCAGCAACGCCGGCGGGTACACGCAGTGGGTGAACGCCTTCACCGGCCTCAGCGCCGGCGCCACCGGATTCTCCAGCAACGAGACCTTCGAATTCGTCGGGAACGGCACGTACCGCTGGAGCCTCGCCATGGCCAGCGGCGTCGTCGGCGCGCAGACCTTCAGCGGCGCCAGATCCAGCGGCAAGCACGCCATGAAGGGCAACTGGCAGATCAGCTTCAGCGACATCGAAGGCAAACCCCGCGTGTACAACGCCTACTTCGAGGCAGGACGCGGCGGGCAGCGCATCCTCTGGATGCAGTCCGTCGGCAGCTACAGCGCGTACGTCAGGGTGAAATAGCCGTTCAGTCCAGCATCCGGCGGTGGTAATCCACCTGCCCCAGGTGCCAGTTCAGGTGCCCGTACAGGTGAATCAGGAAGTACCGGACCGTCATGCCCTCCGGGAAACCCGGCAGTTGTCGCGCACTCACCTCATCCAGCCGCGCCGCGTCCAGGTCGTCCAGCGCCGCCACCACCTGCGCCGAGACCTCCCGCAGGCCCGCAATCAGTTCCGCGCGGGGTACGTCCCTCCGGGCGAACTCCGCCTCCCGGTCCCGCACGAACGGCACGCCGCCCAGGTCCGCGCCGACGAACTGCGACAGGTTCCCGATCAGGTGCAGCGCCAGCGTCCCCGCCGGATTCACGATGTCCCCCCGCACTCGCCACACCGACGCGTCGTCCGGGTACCCCTCCAGCTCCGCGATCAGCTTCCCCAGGTCCCGCACGAACAGCTCCCGCAGCTCAGGCCACATGACCGCAGCTTACCCGTCCTGCCTCTCCCGGACGGCGCGGAGGATCAGGTTCTGCACCTGCGCGCGGCTCTCCGGAGTCCAGCTGGTCAGGGCGTACGCCGTGGGCCACATCACCCCGTCGTCCAGCCGGGCCGCGTCACTGAACCCCAGCGTGCCGTAGCGGGTCTTGAACTTCGCTGCCGCCTGATAGAAGCACACGACCTTCCCCTCCAGCGCGTACGCGGGCATGCCGTACCACAGGCGTGGGGTCAGGGCAGGGGCCATCTCGCGGATCAGGGCGTGCAAGTGCCGAGCCAGGGCCTGCTCGGCTTCCGGCAGTTCAGCCACGCGGGCCAGCACGTCCGCGTCCGGGTCGGCGCTGGGTTTTGCCCGTCGGGCGGCGCGGACCTCGCGGGCACGGTCCTTCATGGCGGCGCGTTCCTCGGCGCTGAAGGCGTCGTCCGGCTGGGCCTTGCGGTCAGATCTGGCAGGCATGCCGCACAGTAATGGACTGCGAAGAGGACGTCGAGCCTACCGGGGGGGGAGGAGCAGTTTGCCTTCCAGGGGGGTGCTGAGGACGATGCTGGTGTCGCAGGTGAAGCCCATGTTGATCAGTTCGGTCAGCATGTGTTCCAGCGCGCCGACGTCGGGCACGGCGACTTTCAGGATGCAGGAGTTGTCCCCGGTGACGCTGTGGCATTCCAGCACGCCGTCGTGCTTGGTGGCCCAGCGGACCAGGGTGGGGTCGTTGCGGCCCGAGTCCTGCACGCCGATGAAGGCGGTGATGGTGCGCCCCAGGGGTCGGCTGGCGACGCGGATGCCGTAGCCGAGGATCACCCCGGCGTCTTCGAGGCGGCGGACGCGTTCGGTGACGGCGGGGGCGCTCAGGCCGACGCGGCGGCCGAGTTCGCGCATGCTCAGGCGGGAGTCCGTCTGGAGTTCCTGCAGGATGCGGTGGTCGAGGGGGTCGAGGTGGCCGCCGGACTGTCTCATACCCCCCCACCTTAGCATTTGGAAGGTGGGGGGTGGCGTTTGCGAGGCTGGTGTGCGGCGACCCCCGCGCACCTGACAGGCGACGCGCATTCCAATCCGGCCCGCCCGGCACGGAGAATAAAGGCGCACTCAATTCGAGTTTCACCCGTTCACGCCGCACTACCGGAGGTTCTCCCATGCCGATTCACCCGCAGGCCACCCTTCGCAGCCAGATGATGCTGCCCCGCAACCACCGCGCCGACAAGTGGGCCGATGTGCCCGACGAGCAGTGGTACGACTGGAAATGGCAGCTGAAAAACCGCATCAACAGCGTCGCCGAACTCGAGGAAGTCCTCACGCTGACCGACAGCGAACGCAAGGGCGCCAGCGCGGAGGGCATCTTCCGCCTGGACATCACCCCGTACTTCGCCAGCCTCATGGACCGCGACGACCCCACCTGCCCCGTCAGGCGCCAGGTCATCCCCACCGAGGAAGAACTCCAGCCGTTCACGAGCATGATGGAAGACAGTCTGGCGGAGGACAAGCACAGCCCCGTGCCCGGCCTCGTGCACCGCTACCCGGACCGCGTGCTGATGCTCGTCACCACGCAGTGCGCCAGCTACTGCCGCTACTGCACCCGCAGCCGCATCGTGGGTGACCCCACCGAGACCTTCAACCCCGCCGAGTACGAGCAGCAGCTGAACTACCTGCGCAACACCCCCCAGGTCCGCGACGTGCTGCTCAGTGGTGGTGACCCCCTCACCCTCGCGCCGAAAGTCCTGGGCCGCCTGCTGGCCGAACTGCGCAAGATCGAGCACATCGAGATCATCCGCATCGGCACCCGCGTCCCCGTGTTCATGCCCATGCGCGTCACGCAGGAACTCTGCGACGTCCTTGCCGAGAACCACCCCGTGTGGATGAACATCCACGTCAACCACCCCAAGGAAATCACCCCGGAAGTCGCCGACGCCTGCGATCGCCTCACCCGCGCCGGCGTGCCCCTGGGCAACCAGAGCGTGCTGCTGCGTGGCGTGAACGACCACCCCGTCATCATGCAGAAACTCGTGCGCGAACTCGTCAAGATCCGCGTCCGCCCCTACTACATCTACCAGTGCGATCTCGTCCACGGCGCCGGGCACCTGCGCACCACCGTCAGCAAGGGCCTGGAAATCATGGAAAGCCTGCGCGGCCACACCAGCGGCTACTCGGTCCCCACATACGTCGTGGACGCCCCCGGCGGCGGCGGCAAGATCCCCGTCGCGCCCAACTACGTCCTGTCGCACAGCCCCGAGAAGCTCATCCTGCGCAACTTCGAAGGCTACATCGCCGCGTACAGCGAACCCACCGACTACACCGGCCCCGACATGCTCGTCCCCCAGGACTGGCAGCGCAAGGAACCCGGCCAGAGCGGCATCTTCGGCCTGATGGAAGGCGAACGCATCTCCATCGAACCCAAGGAATTCGCCGAATCCCGCCACCGCCCCGGCGCCACCCAGCACCGCCTGAACAGCCGCGAGGACAAATGGGCCGCCCACGGCATCGGCGCTGCGACCGACACCGCCCCCGACGGCATGACCCAGACCCCGCAACCCGTCAGCGGCGACTGAACGCAAGGGCAACCCCTCAGCTGTGCCAGCCAGTCCGCTACGCGGCCAGCTCCCCTTCAGGGGAGCCAGGAATCACCAGCCTCCCCTTGAGGGGAGGTGCCCCGAAGGGGCGGAGGGGTCGCCCGCGACTCTGCCGCCCCTCCCCACAGGAGAACATCCATGACCACCCTTCCCAAACCCCGTCAGCCTGAACTGAAAACCGCTCTGCCCGGCCCGAAGACCGCTTCGATCATGGAGCGCGACAGCCAGCACCTCTCCACCTCCTACATGCGGCCTTACCCGTTCGTGCCGGATCACGGTGAGGGCGTGTGGCTGACGGACGTGGATGGGAACACCATGCTGGATTTCTTCGCGGGGATCGCGGTGAGCACGACCGGGCACGCGCATCCGCACGTGGTGAAGGCGGTGCAGGAGCAGATCACGAAGTTCACGCACGTGTGCCTGACGGATTACCCGCAGGAGATCACGACCAGCCTCGCCGAGCGTCTCGTGAAGCACGTGGAGAAACCGGGCGAGAAGTGGCGCGTGTTCTTCAGCAACAGCGGCGCCGAGGCGGTCGAGGCGGCCGTGAAGCTGGCGCGCAACCACACGGGCCGTCAGCACATCATCTCGACGATGGGCAGCTTCCACGGGCGCACGTACGGCGCGATCACGCTGACGGGCAGCAAGACGAAGTACAAGCGTGGCTTCGGCCCGCTTCTGCCTGCCGTGTCGCACGTGCCGTACCCGAATCCGTTCCGTCCGCCGCTGGGCAGCACGGCCGAGACGTGCGGTCAGGCGGTGCTGGATCACATCGAGGGGCTGTTCGTGGGCATCCTGCCCGCCGATGAGGTCGCGGCGATCATCGTGGAACCCATGCAGGGCGAGGGTGGGTACATCGTGCCTCCGGCGGACTTCCTGCCGGGCCTGCGGGCGCTGTGTGACAAGTACGGGATCATGCTGATCTTCGACGAGGTGCAGGCCGGGATGGGCCGCACCGGGAAGATGTTCAGCTTCCAGCACTTCGACGTGCAGCCTGACATCATCACGTCCGCCAAGGGCATCGCGTCGGGCATGCCGCTGGGCGCGCTGCTGGCCAAGGAGAGCGTCATGACGTGGCCGGTCGGGTCGCACGGCAGCACGTACGGCGGGAACCCGGTGGCGGCGGCGGCGGCGCACTCGACGCTGGACCTGCTGGAAGGGAAGGTGCAGCACCCGGGCTGCGGCGCGAACCTGATGGACAACGCCGCGCAGGTGGGCGAGTTCATCATGGCCGAGCTGAAGGGCATGCAGGCGGAATTCCCGTTCCTGGGTGACGTGCGCGGGCGTGGCCTGTTCATCGGGCTGGAGTTCGTGAAGCCGGACGGCAGCCCGGACGGCGCGCTGCGGGACCGGGCGAGCATGGCGATGTTCGAGCGGGGCCTGCTGAACCTCGACTGCGGTGAAGCGGTGATCCGCATCAGCCCGCCGCTGATCCTGACCCGCGAGGAGGCCGCCACGGGTCTGGAGATCATGCGCGAGACGCTGCGTACCCTGAAGTAAGGGAAGGCTCGCAGCGCGGGACGCGGGAGAGATCTCTGGCGTCCCGCGCTGCTCTCTTACGGATGGGTGCTGCCTGTGCCTGACAGGCAACAGACAAGAGAAAGGGGAGGCCAGACTGGGCCTCCCTCTCTCATGCTGTGCGGTTGGATTACAGGCGCTTCATGATGGCCTGGAGGCTGGCGCTGTCGGCCCAGGCCATACCTTTCTCGACGTACATGCGGGCGGTGGTCTTGTCACCGCGCTGCAGCGCGAGGTAGGCGAGCTTGGCGGCGCTCAGGGAGGCCCACTGCTTCTCCTGGTCGGTCAGGTCGCCCAGGCGGGTCCAGGCGTTGTAGGCGTTGATCCACCACTGGGTCTTGGTGTACAGCTGCGCCAGGTAGGCGTTGTAGTCGCGGTTGCCGGCTTCCATGCTGGCGGCGTAGTAGGCGTGGTCCACGGCGGCCTTCCACAGCGTGCGGTCGTAGAAGGGCACGGGGTAGGCCACGTCGGCCTGCACGGCGTACTCCTGCGCCTTGGCGAAGTTGTCGCCTGCGCTCATCATCGCCGGGGCGTTCACGGGTTCCGCGACGGTGGTCGTGGTCGTGGTGGTCTCGGTGGTGGTCGTGGTGGTGTCCTGCGCGGCGGCGAGGCCGGTCAGCGCGAACGCGGTCAGCATGAGAATCTTCTTCATAACAGTTCGCATCTTAGGCTCTACCCTGGGGCTCGTCCACGCCGCGAACAGCACCGTAAAGGGTGTGTAAAGGAGTCCATTCTAAAATGAGTAAAACCCACTTTTTCCCTGCGCTCGTCCTGATGACTCTGGCTGGAATTTCCGCTGCCAGCGCCCAATCTGCTCCCTCACCCATCCCTCAGTTCACCGCGCCGAAGGTGGATATCTTCAAGGAACTGCGTGTGATCTCCGGCGTGACCGTCTCCGGCAACGGTGACCTCACGTTCGTCGGGTCCGATGCCAAGATCCACCGCACCGACGCCAAGGGCAGCGAGAAATGGATGTTCCCCGTGGGCGACATCGGCCGCGCCTACCCGATCGTGACGCCCCAGGGCGTGACCATCGCGGCGTCGTACGACGACACCGTTTACGCCCTCGATCCCAGCGGGAAACTGCTGTGGAAGCAGAAGCTCGACGGGGACATCTTCGCCACGCCTGCGCTGCGGATCGACGGCAGCGTGATCGTCGCCACGGCAGGCGGCACCATCCACGCCCTGAGTGCCGCCGGGAAACCGCTGTGGACCTACAAGGTCGGCGCGCCCGTGTTCAGCAGCCCCGCGATCGGCCCGGACGGCACGATCTACTTCGGCGCGCAGAACAACCGCATGCACGCCCTGACGCCCGACGGCCAGCTGAAGTGGACGTACACGGCCGGATCGCTGGTGTTCAGCTCCCCGGCGGTCGGCCCGGACGGCAGCGTGTACTTCGGCAGCAGCGACCGGCGCGTCCACGCCGTCGCGCCCGACGGCAAGCCCAAATGGACGCTGCTGACCGGCCTGTTCGTCAATGCCAGCCCGATCATCACGAGCGGCGGACTGGTCGTGGTAGGCAGTTACGACGGCAGCGTGTACGCCGTGAACACCAGCGGTGAGACCGAGTGGACCTACCGCGCCGGCGCCGGTATCGCGGGCAGCGCCGTGGAACTCAGTGACGGCTCGGTGCTCGTGCCTGACCTGAGCGGCACGGTGCACGCCATCGGGAAGGCCGGGCAGGCACTGTGGCAGATCAAGACCGGGAAGAAGATCGACACCGGCCTGAGCGTCAGCGATCAGGGCAGCCTGTACTTCGTGACGGACGGCGGCGGCCTGAACATCGTGCAGAAGCAGCGGCCGCTGGCCGTGGGACCCTGGACGACCTTCCACGGCGGGCCGAACCCGGTCGGGCGCGTGCCGACACCCGTCGAACTCCAGGCGCAGACGCAGGCCCGCCGGACGGCGGCCACGGCGGTCCTCGCTGCCCTCAAGCCCAGCACGACCGGAACGACCGCGCCTGCCCAGCCGGTGCGGCCCACGCAACCGACCCAGCCCATGCAACCAGCGCAGCCCGCACAACCAGCGCAGCCCGCACAACCGGCCCAGCCCGCACAACCGGCCCAGCCCACGCAGCCCACACAACCTGCTCAGCCGACGCAGCCCACTCAGCCGACCCGCCCGACTCAACCCGCCCAACCGACCCAGCCGGCGCAGCCCGCACAGACACCGGCGCAGTACGCGGCGGTGTCCGGACAGAAGGCCCGCGTCGCCGACGGTCAGCTCTTCCTGCCGCTGACCGAGGCGGCCGGGGCGCTGGGCCTGGACGTCCGGAACGTGACGGTCCGCACCGCCACCCTGCGCGTCCAGAACCAGACGCTGCCTGTCACGGTGCGCACCTTCGACCGCGCGGCCTTCGTGCCGCTGGCCGCGCTGAGCGGTCTGCCGGGCGCCTCCGCCCGCCTGACCCGGACGCCCGGACAGGGCGTGACCCTCAGTGTGGGCGGACAGACGGCGCTGTTCCCCGTGAATGTGGCCCAGCTGCTGAAACTGGGTGGTAACTCCGAGTTCGCCAGCGGCTCGTCCCGCTGACCGATCTGCCCGCACAATTCAGTGCCAGACCTGCCCGAACAGACCGGGCGTGAGCGCAAGGCCGGGGTGCCCTGGCCTTTCCGCCTGCAGGCCGGTCGGCGACGCACTCGGGGGGTGCCACCCCGCCCGGCGGCCGAGCGGGGTGGGCGGACCTCAATCCGGGGCCGGCACACCCGGGCTGTCCGGGGGCCAGCCCAGGACAGCCCGCAGGCCTGTCATGCAGTCGGCGCGGTAGACCGCCAGATCCGGCGCCGGGTCCGCCAGGAAACGCACGCTCAGGCCCTCCACGATGGCCCGCAGGAGCCGCGCGCGGCCCTCGGTGCCGGCCGTGCCGGTCAGGTGCGCCAGTTCCAGATCCACTGCCAGCGACTCGGCCAGGAAGGCGCGCTGCATCTCCATCAGGTCCGCGTCGCGCGTGGCGGCCGCCAGGAAATCCAGGGACACCGTGTAGAACCTGCGGGTGTTCACCAGACCGTAGAACTGATTGTCCACGTAGGCCCGCAGTTTGCCCTCCGGCGTGCTGGCCTGCCGCACGGCGCGGCGCGTGGCCACCGCGATGGTGCGGGAAAAGCGCCGCATGACGGCCGCGAGCAGGCCCGCCCGGCTCCCAAAGTGGTACACGAGGGTGCCCCGGCTCACCCCGGCGTGCGCGGCGATATCCGCCAGGGTCACGCCCGCGTAGCCCCGCTCGTAGATCGCCAGGTACGCCGCCCGTTCCAGCGCCGCGCGCCGCAGTCGATCCTGGATGGGGTTCACCTTGCGCGCCATTGCTCCCAGCATCCCGGCTGCGTGGGCTGCCCGTCAAGGCGGAACCGTGGGAGGCCGGGCTTGACGTCCGGCCGGGGCGCGCCGCACTTTCCCGGGTTACTCGGTGCGGTACCTGGGCGTGATGATCTGCTCGCGGCCGCTCAGCTCCAGTCCTTCCAGGGTCTGCGCGGTGGTGGCCGGGACGGTGTAGGCGTCGGCCGCGGCGTAATTCACGGCGTAGCCCATGTCCTGCAGCGACCCGACGCTGATGCGGCTCAGGGGGTTTTTCACGCCGCCGTTCAGGTAGCCGGTCATCAGCTCGGTCTTGAAGGTCGTTTCGCGCCAGTGCGCGCCTGCCGTGCCGCTGCCGCCCTGGTTCTCGACCGGCACGGTGCTGAGCGTGCCGCCCGCCGCGCGGTACTCCCGCACGCCGTTCGCGCCCTTGTAGATGGGGTTGGTGGTGTTCACGCCGCTGACCAGCCCGAAGCGCGACCACAGCGACCCGATGCCCAGCGAGTGCCCCAGCTCGTGCACGGCGATGTCGGACAGCTGGCTGCTGAAGTTCGCGAGGTCGGCGGTGTCGAACACCAGCGTGGAATACGTGGTCAGGCCGGTGCTGCTGCGCACGCTGCACGGGCCGCTCTGGGCGAGGATGCCGCCGGGGCCGTCGATGCTCTTGTTCCCGGTGAAGACCAGGATGTCGTCGATGGTGCCGCTGTACGCGGCGTTGCTGCCGCAGCTGTTCGCGGGGATGCTGACGGTCAGGTCCGGCTGACCCTGGGTGATCACGCCCTGCCAGCGGCTCGCGGCGGCCTTCATGGCGTTCACGACGCTGGTGTCGCTGCCCGAGGCGAAGTTCAGGGTGATGCTGTACGTCTCGGTCGCCTGCGGCTGGAGGGCTGCCGTCTTCGCGTACGGGTCGACGGGCAGGTCCGCGACGTTCACGGCGCCGGGCGCAGGTTCGGTGGCCTGCACGCTGGCGGGCGAGCTGCCGCAGGAGGCGAGCAGGGCGGTCAGGGACAGCAGGGTCAGGGCAGGCAGGGTACGGCGCATGGCAACCTCCGGGGGAAGTGAGTGGGAACGTGGATGACGGAATGCAGGACGGTGGCCCCCTGGGGCCGGGTCGAGGAATGAATGGGATTCCGCCCGGAAGGTAACGGCGGAACTCTGGACCGGGTGCAGGTCTGCCTAGACACCCGGGCCTACGCGTGCCCTGCCCCTTATGGAGCTGGTGCAGCGGCTTCACCCGGCCAGACAGCGCACGCGCGCAGGGCGACTGGGCGGTACACTGGGTGTCATGACTGCCCGCCTGATGATGCGAATGCCCCCCGGGCGCTGACCACGAGCAGCGACCGCGCGGGGCGTTCTGATCAGGTCAGGCGCCCCGCCCGCCATTCACGCCCCAGTCCGCAGCCCGTATCCTGAACGGGCTGCCCGCCCGCCGCCCCCACCCCGGGGCGCGGGCGGGGAAGGAAGGACGCCCATGAGCCAAGACCCCTTTTTCATCACGACCGCCATCGACTACGCCAACGGCGCGCCCCACATCGGGCACGTCTACGAGAAGATCCTCACCGACGCCATCGCCCGCTACCAGCGCCTCGCCGGGCGGGACGTGTTCTTCCTGACCGGTACCGACGAGCACGGCGAGAAGATCGCCAAGGCCGCCGCGAAGGCCGGGCAGACCCCGCAGGTGTTCGTGGACGACCTCGCGGGCCGCGCCTTCAAAGGCCTGTGGGACCGCCTGGAAATCAGCTACGACGATTTCGTCCGCACGACCGAAGGCCGCCACAAGCGCTTCGTGCAGGACGTCCTGCAACGCGTGTACGACGCCGGGGACATCTACTTCGACGAGTACGAGGGCCTGTACTCGGTCGGCGCCGAGCGGTACGTCACCGAAAAGGAACTCGTCGAGGGACCTGACGGCGTGCGCCGCTACCCCGGCGACAAGGACCCGCCCGAACTGCGCCGCGAGGCGAACTACTTCTTCCGCATGGAGAAGTACCAGGCGTGGCTGCTGGAGCACATCCAGACGAACCCAGACTTCATCCAGCCCGCCGGGTACCGCAACGAGGTCATCGAGATGCTGCGCGAACCCATCGGGCCGCTGAGCATCTCCCGGCCCAAGAGCCGCGTCCCGTGGGGCATCGAACTGCCCTGGGACCCGGACCACGTCACGTACGTGTGGTTCGACGCGCTGCTGAACTACGTCTCGGCGCCCGTCAGCAAGGGCGCCAAACCCGACGTGATCGGCACCGCGTGGCACGTCATCGGGAAGGACATCCTCAAGCCGCACGCGGTGTTCTGGCCGACCATGCTCAAGGCCGCCGGGCTGCCCCCCTACCGCCGCCTCGTCGTGCACAGCCACATCCTCGCGGAGGACGGCCGCAAGATGGGCAAGAGCCTCGGCAACGCCATCGACCCTGAAGCGCTCGTGGGCGCGTACCCGGTCGACGCGATCCGCTACACCCTGCTGCGCGAGGCGACCCTGAGTGCTGACAGCCCCTACGGCGAGGGCATCCTGGTCAACCGCCTGAACAGCGACCTGGCCAACGACCTGGGGAACCTGCTGTCGCGCACCGTCAGCATGATCCAGAAGTACCGCGCGGGCGTCATTCCCGCCGCGGCGGACCTCAGCGACCGCGACCGCGAGATCGAAGCCGCCGCGCTGGCCCTGCCCGGCCAGATCCTGGGCCTCGTGGACGACCTGAAGATCAACATGGCCATTGAGGCCGCCATGAACTTCGTGCGCGACCTGAACCGCTACATCGCCGAGAGTGCCCCCTGGACCCTCGCCAAGAGCGACCAGACCCAGCGCCGCCTGGACACCGTGCTGTACACCGCCGCCGAGGGCCTGCGTGTCGCCAGCGTCGCCCTGGAAGCCGTGATTCCCGTCAAGGCCCGCGAACTGCGCGCCCAGCTGGGCCTCGGCGGGCACACCTACGCCCTGCAGGCCGCGTGGGGCCTCACGCCCGCCGGGACGCGCGTGCAGGGCGGCGCGATCCTCTTCCCGAAACCCGAACCGAAAGACACCCCCACCCCCGCCCCGGGCGCCCCGAAGCCCGGCAAGAAAGAGAAAGCCATGACCCAGACTGCCCCCGAACAGACCCCCACCGCCCCCGCCACCCCTGCTGCCGCCCCGGCCCCCGCCCCCGAGGCCGAGGGGACGCTGATCAGCATCGACGAGTTCGCCCGCATCGACCTGCGCGTCGCGCAAGTCATCGCCGCCGAGGCCGTCGCCAAGGCCGACAAGCTCCTGAAACTCACCGTGAAACTCGGCGAGGAGGAACGGACCGTCGTCAGCGGCATCCGCAAGTGGTTCGAACCCGAGGCGCTCGTGGGCCGCAAGGTCATCCTGGTCGCCAACCTCAAGCCCGCCAAGCTGCGCGGCATCGAATCGCAGGGCATGATCCTCGCCGCCGAGGACGACCAGGGCAACCTGGACCTCGTGGGCCTGGGCCTGGACCTGCCCAGCGGCACCAAGGTCCGCTGAACCGGCACTGACCCGCCACTGACCCGGCACCGCCGCCCGCGCGCCCCCACGCGCCGGGCGGCGTTCACGTTCCATGACGGTCCCGTCACGGGACGCCCGGCAGGCGCGGGCTACACTGCACCCATGCCGTTTGTCGTCGTGTCCGGTCTGTCCGGCAGTGGAAAAAGCACCGCCCTGCGAACCCTGGAAGACGCCGGGTTCTTCATCACGGACAACCTCCCGCCCGAACTGTGGGGCGCCATGCATGACCTCGTGCACGCCCGCGGCCTGACCCGCGTGGCCATCAGCACCGACGTCCGCACCCGCGACTTCATGGGCGCGCTGGAGGACAGCTACGTGCGCCTCTCACGCCGCCGCGAGGACCTGCGCGTCCTGTTCCTCGAAGCGAACGACGACGTGCTGCTCAAACGCTACAACTTCACCCGCCGCGAGCATCCGCTCGGGGAGAACCTGATGTTCGACTTCGCGCGGGAACGCGAACTGCTCGCCCCGCTGCGCTCCATCGCGGACACCGTGATCGACACGACCGCCCTGAGCGCCAAGGACCTCGCCGCGCAGGTCCTGCGGGTCTTTCGGCTGGAACACGACTTCCACCTGCGCCTGATGTCCTTCGGGTTCAAGCATGCCCCGCCCCGCGACGCGGACCTCGTGCTGGACGTGCGCAGCCTGCCCAACCCCTACTACGATCCGGAACTGCGCCCCCGCACCGGCCTGGACCCCGAGGTCGCCGCGTACGCCTTCCAGGGCGAGGCCAGCGAGCAGTTCTATGCCGACCTGCGCGACTTCGTGAGGGTCGCCGCCGAACGCGCCCGCACCACGGGCCGCCACGGGTACACCGTCGCGATCGGCTGCACCGGCGGGCAGCATCGCAGCGTGGCCGTCGCGGCGCGGCTGGCGCACGACCTGAAGGACCTGCACGTCGATATCATGGATCACCGCGACATGAAAGAACCCCATGAGTGATCCGCCCCTCCCGCACCCCGTCCCGCCGGAAACCCGCCGCCGCGAACTGCTCGCGCGCGGCCAGCACGCTACTCGCCGCGCGCGCATGTGGATGTCGCCGGGCCTGGGGGTCAAACGCTGGCTGGCGCTGTTCGTCATCTGCACCCTGATCGGCGCGGTGGGCGTGCTGCACTTCACCTGGACCGGCCCGCTGCACTTCACCGCCACCCGCTGGATCCTGTGGGTGAACGCCCTGATCCGCCCCGAGGTCATGCCGCTGTACGTGGGCGGCGTCGTCCTGATGCTGCTCGCGCTGTTCGGGGCGCTGTGGAGCATCATGATGCTCAACCGCTCGGTGCTGCGTGGCACCGGCACCGCGCCCGAACAGGCCGTGGACCTCATGTACCAGAACCGTCACCTGTCCCGCGGCCCACGTATCGTGACCCTGGGCGGCGGCACCGGCATGTCCAACCTGCTGTCAGGTCTGCGCGTCCACACCGGGAACACCACCGCCATCGTGACCGTCGCCGACGATGGCGGCAGCAGCGGCCGCCTGCGCCAGTCCCTGGACATGATCGCCCCCGGCGACCTGACCGACTGCTACGCCGCCCTGAGCGACAGTCCCGTCATGGCCCGCCTGCTGCTGCACCGCTTCGCGCGCGGGGACGGCATCCAGGGCCACACCTTCGGGAACCTGATGCTCGCCACGCTGAGCGAGCAGGAAGGCAGCCTCAGCGACGCCATGCTCGACATTCACGAGGTGCTGCGCATCCGCGGCCGCGTGTACCCCGCCGCCACCGAGCCCCCCACCCTGGTCGCCCACCTGAAAGACGGCCGCACCGTGCGCGGCGAGAGCCAGTTCGCCACGCAGGTCAGCCCGTCCCGTATCGACCACGTGACCCTCGATCCGCCGGACCTGCCCGCCCTGCCCGAGGTCGTGCAGGCCATCCGGGACGCCGACCAGATCGTCCTGGGGCCCGGCAGCCTGTACACCAGCATCATCCCCGCGCTGCTCGTCCCCGCCGTCGCGCAGGCCCTGCGGCAGACCCCCGCCCCGCTGATCTACGTGGCGAGCCTGATGACCGAACCCGGCGAGACCGACGACCTGACCCTCGAAGCGCACGTGCAGGCCATCACCCGCCACCTGGGCCGCACGCCCGACTGCGTACTGGTGAACAACGCCGTCCCGCCCCGGGACGTGATCGCCCGTTACGCCGCCGAGGGCGCCCACCTGCTGAGCCTCAGCGGCGCCAGTCGCGACCTGCGCGGCCGCAGCGTGATTCTGCCCCTGCTGCACCCCGGCCAGGCCCGCCACGACCCGGCCGCCCTGGCCCAGGCGCTGCTGTACGCCGCGCCCCGCCGCGACCAGACCGTCTGATACGGATTCCGTCTGTTTCGTTCACAACCCGGAACTTCACCGGGTTGCCAACTCCACGCCCGGAACCCGTTTCGCTCTTTCTCGCATCCGCTCGGGTTGAAAGATTTTGCAAACCTTCCAACCGGAGTCCGTCTGACAGCAACAGCAGGAAGCGGGCGCCCCACGCGGAGGGCGCCCGTGTCCCGAGGACCCGTTACAGGCCCAGCAGGCCCAGCGCGACCGTCTCGGTCAGTTCCCGCTGGAAGGGCTGCACGAGGGCCCGTTCCTGCGCGGTGCCGGTCTGCACGTCGCGGTTCAGGTCCGGCAGCTGCCCGTTCTGCAGGGTCTGCGCCGCCTGCGAGAAGTCGATGCTGGGTACGCCCAGCGCCCGGTTCACGCCCGAACGGACCGCCGCGTAGCGCTCGGCGCTCATGTTCTCGCGGTTCAGGGCAGTGGCCTGCGCCTGCCGGGCCGCGCCGACGCTGCCGCCCACCTCGCGCAGCACGGTCATCATCTGGAACAGGTTCGGGTTCTGCCCGTTCTGGATGTCCGTCCACACCTGCTGCACGCCCGTGAACGACGAGCCCATGGCCTGACGCACGTCACGGCGCACCCGCACGAACTTCTGCACGTCCGTCTTGGTCAGCGCCGCATTCACGTTCCCGGTCGGGGCGGGCGGCGTGACCGTCCCCCCACCCTGCGCCTGCCCACCCTGCGTCTGCGTGGTGGGCGTCTGCCAGTTCGCCAGGAACGACCGCGCGGGCTGAATCACGAAGAACCACGCCGCGCCTACCAGGAGCGCCAGTACCAGCAGTGTGCCTCCGCCGCAGCCCAGACACCCGCACCCCCACCCTCTGCCACTTGATCTCATGTCAGCTCTGTACGCGGCTGTCGCCTCCGGGGTTCCCGGGTCTATAGTCAGGGCAGATCAGTACAGCCCAATCCGGCGCGCCCGCGCCCAAGGAGTCCCATGAAGCGTTCCGTGACTGCCAGTCTGCTTGCTGTCCTCGCCCTGTCCGCCTGCGCCCCGGCGTCCGTGCCGGTGCCCACCACGGCCCGCACCCACGACACCCGCACCTTCAAGGCCGTGACGCCCACCTTCACCGCCCTGACCGGCGCGAACATCTACCAGGGCGTCATGCCCGGCATTCACGGTGACGCCGCGTACGCCATCGAGGTGCCCGCCAACTGGAACGGCCAGCTGATCATGTACGCCCACGGGTACGCCGGCGACGGCCCGAACCTGATCGTGCAGGCCCCCGCGCTGCGCGCCTACTGGCTGAGCCTCGGGTACGCCTGGGCCGCCAGCTCCTACAGTGCCAACTACTACGACGTGCAGGCCGGCGTGGAGGACACCAACGCCCTGGCCAACGCCTTCCCGACCCTGACCGGCCGGGCGAAACCCAGCAAGACGCTGATCATGGGCGTCAGCATGGGTGGGCACGTGGCGGGCGCCGCCGTGGAGAAGGAAACGGGGCAGACCGCGAAGAACAGGACCACCTACGCCGCCGCCATGCCCGTCTGCGGCGTCATGGACGAGGAATACGAATTCCAGTGGCTCGGGGACTACACGCTGGCCGCCGCGCAGCTTGCCGGGCTGGGCCCGAAGACCTTCCCGCAGGGGACCGACACCTACGCCAAACTCCTGCCGGACATCCTGGCCGCGCTGTTCACCAGCACCACCGACCCCCTGTGGCAGGAGAACGCCACCCAGGGCGCGAAACTGCGCGAGATCGCCCGTAACCTTACCGGGGGGCCCCGCCCCGTGTTCGACCTGGGGTTCCGCGCCGGGTACTGGCAGAAGGCCGTGCTGGGCACCGGTGGCGCGGACGGCACCATCACGGGCATCCTGCCGCACAACATCTACGGCAACGCGACCACCAGCTACCGCTGGACGAGCGGCGCGACCCCCACCGCCGCCGAGGCCGCCTTCAACGCGGGCATCCTGCGTGTCACGCCGGATCAGAACCCGAATCCTGCCCTGAGTGACCGGGTGCGCGACCTGCCCCGCGTGAACGGCGAAATCGGCGTGCCTGTCCTGACGATGCACACCACCGGGGACTTCTACGTGCCCTTCAAACATCAGCAGCTGTACCGCGCGGCCGTCACTGCGGCCGGGAACGGCGAGCGCCTCGTGCAGCGCGCCATCCGCGCCGCCGGGCACTGCGAGTTCACCGGCCCGGAGCTCGCCGAGGGCTTCGGTGACCTCGTGAAGTGGGAGGCGGGCGGCGCCAAGCCCGCTGGGGACGACGTCACCACCCCGGCCGTGCTCGCTGACCCGGCCTACGGCTGCCGCTTCACGCGCGCCACCCGCCCCGGCGTGGACGCCTGCCCCGCCAACTGATCTGAACGCAGAAAGAAGGGGGAGCGCCGCACGGGCCTCCCCCTGTTGTCAGTCCGGCAGGCCCGGCAGAACCGTGAGGATGGCGTGCCCGCCGCGCAGCGAGGCGGCGACCGGCCCGCCCGGCGTCTCGTTGCTGACCGTCCAGCCGCTCCCCAGCGGAATGGTCGCGTCGGTCAGCGGCCAGCGCACCCCGTCCAGGCTCAGGCCGCGCAGGTCCGTCACGGCCAGGACGCTCAGGGTCGCGCCGCGCGGCACCTCCAGCGACAGGGGAGAGGCGGGCGTCAGTGGCCAGCCCCACTCGTCCCCGCTGCTCAGGGTCACGCGCAGGCCCTCGCGTTCGGTCAGGCGCACGGCCAGCAGTGCCAGCGCCAGCGTGTGATCGAAGCGCCCGCCGAACGCACCCAGCAGCACCAGCTCCGTCGCGCCCCGTTCCCGCGCCACCCGGATCGCCAGTTCCGCGTCCGTCTCGTCCTTCGCTGCCGGGTGCACCTCACGCGGGGCGTCAACCTGCACGCCCGCCGACGAGTCGAAATCGCCCACCCACACGTCCACCCGCACGTCCAGCAACGCCGCGTGCCGCGCCCCGCCGTCCGCCGCGACCACCACGGCCGGGCGGGGCAGTGCCGCCAGCAGCGGCGAATCCACCAGCCGCCCCCCCACCAGCACCCACGCGACCCTTGCCACTCCCTCTGTGCCGTCCAGTCGTCTCAAAACCTCCCCAGTGTAGACCTACAGTCCGGGCAGGTTCAGGCTGCCCAGCACGTCACCCAGCAGCGTCTCGACATTGCGGCTCACCCCGTCGAGCGGCGCGCTGGACCGCAGCGGATTGAGAGGCGACAGGTACAGCAGCCGCGTTCCACCACGCGGGTTCAGCGCCGGGTCCGACGTGACCGCCAGCTGCGTGAAGCGCTCGCGCCCGTCCGGCAGGGTGTACGTGACGCCCACCAGCTGGTACGGCCCGGCAGTCTCGGGGGCCCCCACCTCGAACTTCAGGGACGCCGCGGCCCTCAGGGTCGCCGCCGTGGCTGCCGCGTTCAGTTCCTTCACTTTCACGGGGTTGAGGACGTCGCTGCTGGACAGCGCGTTCAGGTCCGCGAACGCCAGCCCACGCAGTGCGCCCTCCAGCTGCCGGACGAGCAGGGTTGCGGCGGGGGCCGGGCCGAGGGCCGTGGCCGGCGCGGCAGGAGCCGCAGGGGAATTGAGGGCCGCGCCCGGCGCGAGCGTCAGGTACGGCCTGAGCACCGCGCTCCCGGTCAGTTTCTGGACCATCTTCGCCGCGCAGTCCGCCGCCGCCTTGCCCTCGTCGGAGTCGAGGTACACGCTGCCGGTCCACCACGTCCAGGTGCTGAAGCCCGAACTGCTGCCCTCGCAGGCGTCCTGCCAGCGGACCTCCCCGGTCTGCCGGTCGAGCAGTTCCAGGCTGGCGCGCACCGTGGTGCCCCGCACGCAGCCCACGAACGGCAGGCACAGCCCCCCACCGGTACTGACGTCCGTGATGCCGCCCCGCAGGTCCAGGCTCGCGCCTTCCGGCTGGCGCAGGGGACGCACGTAGCCGCTGCCACTCAGGGCCCGGGACAGGGCCTCGTCGAACGCGGCGTACACGCTGCCCGAGCAGTACCCGCCGCTGCACCAGCGGTCCCCGATGTACACCGCCGCCTGGGGTCCCGCGTACGTCGCCGCGCTGCCCGTCCCCACGCACAGCATGCCCAGCAGCGTCAGCTCCAGCCGCGCTCCCCACCTGACCTCGCTCTTTCCCCTGTTCGAGTTGACCATGCTGTCAGCATACGAAAAATGTAAGAAAAGTCACGCTAGGGAATGCGGTCCTCCGGCAGACGCCGCACGCCCGACTCGTCCACGCTCAGGCGCAGCCGGTCGCCGTCCAGCGCCGCCGCCTCCCGCGCACTCAGGGTCAACGAGAGTGGCCCCCAGGCGTGTGCGACAGTCACCTGCACACCTCCCTCCACCGCTTGCCGCGCCGTCACCGACCACCACTCACCCACGCCGGGCCGCAGCGCCTCCTCCGGGACGAAGCGCACCCAGCCCGGCCCCTCCGGCAGGAGGTTCGACTCGCCCAGGAACGCCGCCACCCATGCCGTCGTGGGCCGCGCGAACACCTCCTCGGTGGCCCCCACCTGCACGAGTTCACCCGCCCGCATGACCGCCACACGCCCGGCCAGCGCCCGCGCCTCCCGCTGATCGTGCGTGACCAGCAGCACCCCCGCCCCCACCCGCGCGAACAGCGACCGCAACCCCGCGCGCAACTCCGCGCGCAGCCGCTCGTCCAGGTTCGACATCGGCTCGTCCAGCAGCAGGAGCCCCGCCCCCGTCGCCAGCGCCCGCGCCAGCGCCACCCGCTGCGCCTGCCCCCCCGACAGCCCCGCCGGACGCCGCGCCTCCAGTCCCGGCAGATCCACCAGCGCCAGCGCCTCGCGGGCCCGCGCCTCTGCCGCCGCGCGCCCCGCGCCCCGCACCCGCGGCCCGTACGCCACGTTCCCCAGCACACTCAGATGCGGAAACAACGCGTAATCCTGAAACACCAACCCCACCCCACGCGCCTCCGGCGGCAGGGCCGTCACATCCCGACCCGCCACGGCCACCGACCCCGCATCCGGCCGCTCCAGACCCGCCACCACCCGCAGCACCGTGCTCTTCCCACACCCGCTCGGGCCCAGCAGCGCCACCGTCTCACCCGCCGCCACGTCCAGCGACACACCCCGCACCGCTGCCACCCCACCGAACAACTTGCGGAGACCAGCGAGGGACAGGGCAGGGGGAAGGTCGGTCACTTGCGCTCTTTCGGGCGACTCTCGAACTGCCACAGGGCATTGTCGAGGCGGGCGGGCGTCGTGCCCAGATCGGTGGCCACCCCGCGGATGGCGGCCGTGATGCGGGCGCGGTCGGCGTCGTTCCCCATACGAGGCTGCCAGTCACCGACCCGGGCGAACAGGCGAGTCAGCAGGGAATCCACTTTCACGTGATCCTCGCGGCCCAGCAGCCACAGCAGATAGTGCGCCAGCGTCGGCCCGATGCCTCTGACCTCCTGCACCAGCTCGACCAGTACCATCTGCTCGGCGGCCTCGTCGTCCAGCCGCCGAAAGTCGCCCACGGTCTGAACGCCGTGCCGGACGAAGAACGCGGCCACGTCGCGCGCGACCTCGACCTTCAGGCGGCGCGAGAGCCGCTGGCGGTTGCGCACCACGTCCTCGGCATATGCCTCCGTGCCCATCGAGTCCACGTCGTCCACGAAAGCCTGGAAGGTCAGTTCCGGAACGTCCGGCAGTCGGTCATTGAGCCGTTTCAGCAGGGGCAGTACCACGACATCGAAGCGGGCCTGCGCGCTGAACACGCAGTTCACGACCGAATGCACCCCACTGGCGTGCAGGCTGAATTCCGGATCCACCCTGATCCCGTGCGTCTGAATGAACGCGGACAGCTGCGCGGGCAGAGGATCGGTCATGCCGGATTCTCTCACGTGACCTCGCCCTCGCCGCCGTCGAGCAGCGTGAAAGCCAGCGTGGCGAGGATGAGCAGCGCGGTCGCCAGCGCACACGCCTCGCCGAGGTTGCGTTCACCGGGGCGGCCCAGCCGTTCGTACAGGCCGGTGCTGAGGGTCGCCCACTCGGGCCGCGTGAGGACCAGCGTGGCGCCGAACTCGCCCAGCACGGTCGCCAGGGCCAGCGCCCCGCCCCCCCGCAGCGCCGGGAAGGCCAGCGGCACCGTCACTGACCGGAACGCCGCGCCGCGCGAGGCACCCAGGGAGCGGGCGGCCCCCAGCAGCCGGGGTGGAATGGCCCGCAGCGCGGGCAGCAGCGAGCGCACCACCAGCGGCCACGCCAGCAGCGTGTACGCCGCGATCAGCATGGGCAGCGTCGCGGCCAGCACCGGGTACGCCAGCAGGTACCCGACGGCGAGGCTGACGGGGGAGACCATCAGCGGCAGCAGCGACACTAGATCCAGCGCCCGCGACCCGGCCCGCCACGCGCCCAGCGCGTACAGCCCGCCCAGCAGGGTGGCGCCCGCCAGGGCCATCAGCCCGAAGCGCAGCGTGTTCCACACCAGCAGCGGTGTGTCCGGGTCCGCCAGCACGCCCTGCCAGTACGCCAGCGTGAACCCCGACGTGCCCAGCACGCCCCGCAGCATCACCGCGACCAGTGGCGCGAAGCACACGAGCGCCACCACCCCACCCAGCCCCAGCAGCGCAGCCCGCGCCCCGCCCCGCGCACGTGGCAGTCCCCCCAACGGCACTCCCACCCCACCGCGCGACAGGGCCACGTACGCCCAGGTCGCCAGCAGCGTGAACCCCAGCTGCCCCACGATCAACGCACTCGCCTCCGACAGGCGCAGTTGCAGCGCCGTCAGGGTGTAGATCTCCACCTCCAGCGTCGCGAACCGCTCCCCACCCAGCGCCAGTGGAAGGCCGAAACTCAGCGCCGAGTACAGGAACACCAGCACCACCCCCGCCAGCACCCCCGGCAGCGCCAGCGGGAGCGCCACGCCCAGCGCCGCCCGCCACCAGGGCGCCCCCAGCGACCGCGCCGCGCCCACCACGTTCCCCGGCACCCGCGCGAACCCCGCGTAACTCAGGCGCACCAGCACCGGCACGTTGAAAAACAGGTTCCCCAGCACCAGCAGCGTCGGCGTGTCACTCAGGTCCACCCCCGTCAGGCGCGTCACCCACCCCTGCGGCCCCAGCAGCGCACTCAGGCCCAGCACCGCCACCAGCGTCGGCGTCACGAACGGCAACAGCAGCAGCCGCAGGAACAGCGCTTTCCCGCGCACCTCGAAGCGCGACAGCAGGAACGCCAGCGGCACCCCGATCAGCGCCGCCACGCCCGCCGTCACCCCCGCCTGCGT
The DNA here is from genome assembly GCA_943327755.2 of Deinococcus hopiensis KR-140. Classification (GTDB taxonomy): domain Bacteria; phylum Deinococcota; class Deinococci; order Deinococcales; family Deinococcaceae; genus Deinococcus; species Deinococcus hopiensis_A. The sequence goes on along the minus strand of CALPYF020000021.1, from coordinate 17,402 downwards.
CAGCGTCCACGCGAGGCGACCCTGGAAGTACGGGTCACGCCACACGTCCAGCGTCACGCCGCCCTCCCGCAGGGTTCTGGCTAAGGGCAGGACGAGGCAGAGTGCCACGAAGATCAGGCCCGGAAGGGCGAGGAGCCAACCCTCCAGTTTCGTGCGGGTCATAGGTGGGCGCCTGCGGCGGGCTGCCCCACCCCCCAGCCCCCATCCCCGGGGGGGACGGGGGAGCAGTCGCTGCGCTCGGCAAGAGATTCTTTCGGTGCGGCGGGCTTTCGTGGAGCGGTGACGTGTCCGGCCTCGACGCCATCCTCCGGCATCGCCGATGGCCCGCGCGCTTCGCGCACGACGGCTCGTGGGCCACGACGGTAGAGGGGCAGGGTGTCCTGGTGCATGTCGGCAGGTTCTACTGTTTCAGCTCAGGCGAGAGAAGGTGTGCAGGCTCCCCTCCAAGGGGAGCTGTCAGCGCAGCTGACTGAGGGGTCCTGCGCAGCAGCGGTGTTGCCGTTCCCACTTCCCACTCCCTACAACCCTCACCGCGCGCGGAGCACCTGCGTCACCCAGGCGTCCACGAGGCGCTGGGGGTTTGCGGCAACGTCGGCCTTGATGGGGGTGGGCTGGGGTTGCTGCGCGAAGGTGAACACGGGGTTCAGGGGGGTGCCTTTCACGGCGGGGTAGATCCACATGCGGGTGGGAATGTCGGTCTGGACGGGGGCGCTCAGCATGAAGTCCACGAATTTCCGGGCGAGGGCGGCCTGCTTGGTGCCTTTCAGGATGCCCACGCCTTCGAGCTGGGTGTAGGTGCTGCCGGGCAGGAAGAGGTTGGCGGTGGGGGCCTGCGCGGGAAGTTTGGCGGGGTTGAAGCCGTCGGCGTAGAAGACCTCGGCGGCGGGGCTGCTGGCGTAGGACAGGACGATGGGGTACTTGCCGCCGTTGCGGGTGAAGTCCTTGTAGTACGCGTCGCTCCAGCCGCGCGTGACTTTCATGCCCCCCTGCCGGGCGGCGCGCCACCACTGCCACGCGCCGGTCTCGCCGTAGTGGTTGACGGTGGCGAGCAGGAACGCGAGGCCGGGGCTGCTCGTGGCGGGGCTCTGCACGACCGTGAGCTTGGCGTAGGCGGGGGTCTTCAGGTCGTCGAGACTCCTGGGGAGCGCCACGCCGTTCTTCTCGAACCACGCGCGGTCGTAGTTCAGGGCCACGAAGCCGTAGTCCACGGTGTTCAGCAGGCCGTCGTCGCCCAGGCGGTACGCGGCGGGCACGCGGGAGAGAAGGGGGCTCTTGTACGGCTGGAGGATGCCGGCCTGCCGGGCGCGGGGCAGCAGGCTGTTGTCCAGGCCGTACACCACGTCGGCGATGGGGGCGCGGCGGGTGAGGATCAGGCGGTTCAGGAGTTCCCCGGCGTCGCCGCCCTTGATGAAGCGCACCTTCGCTTTGTTCTGCGTCTCGAACGCGGCGATGAGTTTCTTGTCCACGTCGAACGAATCGTGCGTGATGACGGTCAGGGTGGTCTGGGCACTGGCGGCGCCAGCGGCGGCGAGTGCGGTCAGCAGGATCAGTGTGTTGCGCATAAGAAAGTCCCCTCGCGTCACGAGGGGAAGCGGTGGGCCGTCACCACGGGTGTGGGCGGCCGGTCACGCTCCCTCCGCCGGAATGACCCGGATCAGGTTCCTGGGGTAAGTCTCAGCCCGCCCTTTGGCAGGCACCCCCGGTGACGCACCCGGCAGGATAGCGCAGGCCGCCGCGCGGGGAGTGTCCTGCGTCACCGGTTGCGGTTGCCGCACGCGGCGCGTGCCACCCTGGGCCATGCGGAATCTGCTCGTGTGGGTGGTCGTGCAGGATGAGGGGGGCCGGGTGCTGCTGGGGCGCCGGGACGGCTCGGCGTACGGGCATGGCCTGTGGGGCCTGCCGGGCGGTGGCGTGGAGCGTGGCGAGGGCCTGCCCGAGGCGGCCGCGCGCGAGGTGTGGGAGGAGACGGGGCTGAGCCTCGACCCGGCCGGGCTGTCCCTGCTGGGCGTGCGCCGCTACGAGGTGGACGGCGCGCAGGGCACGGACTTCCTGTTCCGCACGCTTGCCTGGGAGGGCGAGCCGCAGCCGCTCCACAAGACCTCCGAGGTCGCGTGGTTTGCCCCCGACGCGCTGCCGCCGGACGCCCTGCCGTGGATCGCGCCGCTGCTGGACGCCCACCTGCGGCGCGGGGCGCGCCTGACCGAGCAGCTGCGCGACGTGCGCGAGGCGCGGGTGATCGCGTGACGTTCCATCTGGTGGCGTGGCTGATCGTGCAGGACGACGCGGGGCGGGTGCTGCTGGGCCGCCGCTCCGGGTCGTCGTACGCCGATGGCCTGTGGGGCCTGCCGGGCGGGCACGTGGAGGCGGGGGAGACGCTGGCGCAGGCGGCGGCCCGCGAGGCGCTGGAGGAGGTGGGCCTGCGCGTGAACCCGGCGGCCCTGACCTGCCTGGGTGCCTGCCGCTACGACCTGGACGGCGTGGGGGGCCTGGACGTGTTCTTCCTGATCCGCGACTGGGCGGGCGAGCCCACACCGCTGGAGAAGACCTCGGAGGTCGGGTGGTTCGACCCGCACGCCCTGCCGGGGGACGCCCTGCCGTGGCTGCCGGGCGTGCTGGACGCGCACCTGCGCGGCGGGGTGCGCCTCTCGGAGATGCTGGACGGCTGGGCGGCCCTGAGGGGTGTGCCGCTGGCTGGCCGCTGAGGCCCGTCAGCGCGGTCGCCCCCTGAAGTGTGACCTGTGGTGTTCCTGCTGGATGAACACTTCTCCACTGGCGGCAACTCCTTCCATTTGAAATACTTCCATCTGAAATGAACGGAAGTCCTACCCTCACCCCCACCGCAGTCATGGACGACCTGTACGGCCTCGTCCGGCTGATCCTGCGGCTGTCCCGGCGCGTGCACCACGTCCTCGACGAGCCGCTGGAAACCGCGCTGGGCCTGAACACCAAGGAGCTGCTCGTGCTGGCGACCGTCATGGACGGCGCCGACACGCCCGGCGCCGTGGCGCAGGCACAGAACCTTCCCGCGCCCACCGTGACCCGCATGGTCACCAAGCTCGTCCAGGCGGGCCTGGTGCGCCGCGTCACCGACCCCAGCGACCTCAGGGTGCAGCGCCTAGAACTCACCCAGGACGGCCAGGCCACCCGCGCCCTCACCCGCGCCGTCGCGCAGGACATCGTCCACGCGCACTTCGGCCACCTGCCCCCCGAGCGCGTGCAGGCCGCCCTGGCCACGCTGGCCGCCCTGGACACCGCCCTGCACGCCCCCTGCCCCACCCCCGGAGACCCCGCATGACCACCCCCGCACCCACCCCGGCCAGTCCGGCCCCGTCGCGCGAGAAGCTCCTCGCGTTCGTCGGTATCCTGACCGTGCTGTTCCTGTCCAGCCTCAACCTCACCGTCGTCGGCAGCGCCATGCCCCGCGTCATCAGCGACCTGGGCGGCTTCCACCTGTACGCCTGGGCGTTCACCGCGTACTCGCTGGCGACCACCATCACCCTGCCCATCGTGGGTACCGTCAGCGACCGCTACGGCCGCCGCCCCCTGATGCTGCTCGGCATCGCCGTGTTCACGCTGGGCAGCGTCCTGCTGGGCTTCGTGCAGAACATGGAGCAGCTGATCTTCCTGCGGGCCCTCCAGGGCATCGGCGGCGGCACCCTGATGGCCATGAGCTTCACCGCCATCGCCGACCTGTTCACGCCCATCGAGCGCGGCCGCTACCAGGGCTACACCGGCGCCGTGTGGGGCGTCAGCTCGGTCGTCGGGCCGCTCGTGGGCGGGTTCCTGACCGATCATCTGGGCTGGCGCAGCGTGTTCTTCGTGAACCTGCCCTTCGCGCTGCTCGCCGCGTACTTCATCTGGCGCTACTTCCGCCTGCCCGCCCCCGGCGCTCGCGGCCACTTCGACGCGCCCGGCGCGCTGCTGCTGGGCGTGTCCGTCACCACCCTGACCCTGGCCCTCTCGTGGGGCGGCGGCACGTACGCCTGGGGCAGCGCCACCATCCTGGGCCTGCTGGCCGCCACTGTCCTCACCTTCGGTGCGTACGCGTGGCACAGCGCCCGGCAGGAACGCCCCATCCTCGACCTGCGCCTCCTGAAGGACCGCGGCATCGCCATCGCGTCCGTCGCGGGCTTCCTGACGAGCGCGGGCATGTACGCCGCGATCCTGTACCTCCCGCTGTACATGCAGGGCGTGCGCGGCTCAAGCGCCAGCGGCAGCGGTCTGGCCCTGGCCCCGCTGATGTTCGGCATGATCCTGACCAGCACCCTCAGCGGGCAGGTCGTCAGCCGCACCGGCCGCTACAAGAACCTCATCCTGATCGGCGGTCTGGTCGCCACCGGCGCGCTGCTGCTGGCCACCACGCTGGGTACGGGCACGCCCATCCTGATCGCCGTGGGCATCATGGTCCTGCTGGGCCTGGGCCTGGGCCCCGTGAACAGCCAGCTGACCCTGGCCGTGCAGAACGCCGCGCCGCGCGAGCAACTGGGCAGCGCCACCAGCGGCAACCAGTTCTTCCGGCAGATCGGCGGGACCCTGGCCGTCAGCCTGTTCGGCGCGCTCGTGAACGCGCACCTGAACGCCAACCTCGCCTCGCAGCTGCCCGAACAGGCCCGCACGCTGCCCGCCCCCGTGCAGGACGCCATCGCCAACCCGAACCTGCTGACCAGCCCGCAGGCCACCGCGCAACTCGGCGCGGGCCTGGGCAAACTGGGCGACGCGAACCTCCTCCAGCCCATCCTCGACGCCCTGCGCGGCGTCATGGCCGGTGCGATCGATCAGGTGTTCCTGGTGTCCGCCGTGCTCGTGGGCCTCGCGTTCCTGGCGACCATCGCCCTGCCCGAACGCCCCCTGAAGGGCCGCGCCGGACTCGCCCCGCGTGCCGAGAAGATCGAGGTCAGCGCCACCGACTGATCCGGCTGGTTAGGCACAGGGCGCGGAAGGGAAGGCCTCTTCGCGCCCTGCGCCTGTTCAGGGCACCGGCCAGCGGATCGTGCCCAGCTGATCGGTACGCCACGCCCGCGAGTGGACCTGTGCCAGCCGGGTCAGCACGTCCGGGTGAGGGTGCCCGTAGGTGTTGCGCCCCACGCTGATCACCGTGTCGGGCGGCGTGACCTGCGCGAGGAACGCCGCCGAGCTGCTGTGGCGACTGCCGTGGTGCGCGGCCTTCAGGAGATTCAGAGGCCCCACGGCCAGTGTGCCCTCGACCGGGTCGGGCAGGTCGCCCAGGAACGCGGCCCGCCACCCGCGCGACTCCAGGCGCAGGGCGACGCTGTTGTCGTTGTCCTCGGTGGACCACGCGGTCCCGGCGGGCCACAGGACGGTCAGGGAGGCGCCGTCGGAGGTGACCTGATCGCCCCGGCGGACCTCGCGCACCGGCACATGGCGTTCCTGCGCGGCCAGCAGCACGGCCGTCAGGACCGGATCGTCCGTCTTGCGCTGCCCGATCCAGACCTCCCCGACCGGCAGCTGGCGCAGGACGCTCGCGGCCCCCTCGATGTGATCGGTGTCGGCGTGGGTGGCGACGAGCACGTCCAGTTTCCGCACGCCCAGGGCCCGCAGGGTCGGCACCACCGTGCGCGCGCCCACGTCGTAGTCGCTGCCCACCGAGCCGCCCGCGTCCACCAGCACCGTTAGGTGGGGCAGGCGGATCAGGGTGCTGTCCCCCTGCCCCACGTCCAGAAACACGACCTCCCGCGCGGGGTGCAGTCGTCCCGGCAGGGTCGTCAGGAGCAGGCACGCCAGCCATGTCCCCAGCGCGGCGGGCGCGCGGACGCGGCCCAGCAGCCACAGCCAACCGGCCAGCAGCGCCGCCCCGTAGGCCAGGAGGCCCCCCACACCCACTTGACCCCAGCTCAAGACTGGGGCATGCCCGAAAGTGCGCGCCACCAGCAGCAGCGCGTCGGCCAGCACGCCATTGACCACATTCAGCGGCAGGGCGAGCGGCCCCAGCAGTCCCGCCAGGAACCCCAGCGGGACCAGCGCGGCCATGAGCCCCTCCGCCAGCAGGTTGGCGGGCAGACCCACGAGCGGCACCTGCCCGAACGTTCCCGCGATGACCGGCAGCGTGCCCGCCTCAGCCAGCAGGGTCGCCGCCAGCCCCAGCCGCAGCCAGCGCGGCCAGCGCCCCGGCAGCAGCCCCGCCACCCGCTCGGACTGCGTTAGGGCCAGCACCGCCAGGAACGACAGCTGAAACCCCACGTCTGTCAGCCACAGCGGATAGAGGAGCAGGCACGCCAGCGCCGCCAGCGCGATCACGCCGATCGGGTCGGGCCGCCCGCGCCCCAGTGCCAGGGCCAGCAGTACCGCGCCGCCCATCAGCACGGCGCGCGTGATGCTGGCCGAGGACTGCACGAGCAGCAGGTACGGCCCGAGCAACAGCACCGGCAGCCCGAACCGCCACGCGGGGGCCGCGCCCAGCCGCGTCAGCAGCAGGATCAGCGCGCCGGTCAGGATCGCTACGTTCTGCCCAGACAGCGCCATCAGGTGCGCCAGCCCCGCCCGCGCGAATGCGTCGCGCACCGCCTCGCCCTCGCTGAACTGCTCGCGGCTGATGTCACCCCGGTCGCCCAGTTCGATGGCCTGCATCAGCGCGCCCTGCCGCTCCGTGAGGCCCGTGGTCAGGCCCCGGCGGAACCAGCCGCGCAGCCCGCCCTGCGGCTGGAACTCTCGCACCCTCGCGCCTACCAGCGCGCCGCCCGGCGTGACGCTCAGCAGCCCACCCTGCGCGCAGAACCACGCGGCCTGATCGAACCCCCCGGGCGTGCGGCGGCCCTCCGGGGCGAGCAGGCGGCCCGATACCCGCAGCCGCCCCGGGCCCTGCGTGGGTTTCGGTGCCAGCGTCACGCGGGCAGGCGGATCACGCAGGGTCAGGAACTGCCCGTCCCACTCGCCCTGCACCGTCACCTGCGCCCCGAACCACGGCGTCAGGGCGTTCGGGCGGGTCAGGACCGCGTGAGCCGAGGCCCAGCCCGCCGCGCCGCCCAGCAGTACCAGCGCCAGCAGGACCGGCCGGGCGTGCCACAGCACCAGCCCCGTGCCGACCAGCAGCGCCGCCACGCCCCACCCCTGCCCCAGCACTAGCAGGATGCCGCCGATCACGCCCACCACCGCCGGAACCGGCCACGGCAGACTGCCCGCGCGGGGCCGGGGCGCGTTCAGAACGACACCAGCGGTTCCAGCGTCTTCAGCGCCGCTGGCCCGACACCCTTCACGCGGTCCAGGTCCGCCAGCGACCGGTAGGGGCGCCCCGCCACGATTCTCGAGGCCAGCGCCGGACCGACCTTCGGCAGGGCCTCCAGTTGCTCCAGGCTGGCCGAATTCAGGTTCACCCGCCCGGAGATCAGCGGCGTGACGCTGCTCGTGGTGGGGTAGACCGGCGCCTCCGGCGTGGCGGGTGCAGGCGAGGTCGCCGCCGGCAGCGCCACGCGGGTCACGGTCGGCACGCGCGGCTGCGGGAACAGCGCCGGAACCAGCGTGAACGCCGCCGCGAGCAGCACCGCGCCGCCCAGCAGGAGCGTCCAGCGGTCCAGGGCAGACAGGTGGGGCGCAGCAGGCAGACGGGACAGAGTCTCATGGGGTGCCAGTCTGGCTGGCGCCGCCGGGGACACGGGCGCTGCGGCGTGCCGCCCTGCTCCCCACTCGGGCGCAGACGGGTCAGCCGGGTGAGGGGTCGCCACCTCGGTGCTGGGCATGCGGTCAGCTTAGAAGTCCGGGGGCAGGCACGCTGCCGCACATGCCCTTTGCCCTCGCGGCGCGCGCCGTGCTACACTCCCGGAGTTTGCCTCCCGAGGGAGGCGTTCCCGCGTGACGCTGCGCGCCCGGCCAGCAGGCCAGCGGCTCCGCGAGAAGAAGAGGAGAGCACCATGAAGCGTACCTACCAGCCCAACAACCGCAAGCGCGCCAAGACCCACGGCTTCCGCGCCCGCATGAAGACCAAGTCCGGCCGTAACATCCTCGCGCGTCGCCGCGCCAAGGGCCGTCACCAGCTCACCGTCGCCGACGAGTAAGCTCCCACCCGGAGCGGCCCTCATCGCACAGACTGATCCCCCCAGCGCCACCCAGGAACGGCCCCGCCGTCCGGTGGCGCTGGACTCGTTACGGGGCGACCGGGAATTCCGCAAGGTCCGCGCCCACGGGCAGGCGATCCGCGACCCGCTGTTCACGCTGCGTGTCACCGAGTACCGCCCCCGCCACGGGGAAGCGTGGCAGCCGCGGGCGATCATCGGCATCGTGGTCAGTAAGAAGACCCTCAAGAACGCCGTGGACCGCAACCGCGCCCGCCGCCGCGCCCGCGAGGCCCTGCGGACCCTGCCCGGCGGTCTCCCCGCCTGCCGCGCCATCCTGCTCCCCAACCCTGCCATCCTGGATGTGCCATTCGCGGACCTCCAGGCGGCGCTGGAACGCGCCCTGAAACGCGCCCCCACGCGCGGTGGTCGGGGCGGCAAAGGCGGCAGCGGCGGCAAAGCTGGCGGCGGCGGGAACCCGGGCGGGGGGCGGCGCGTACCTGCCCCCGTGCCCCCAGTCGCCCCCCAGCCCGCGCTAGACTCACCGGAACCCGACCCGCAGGGAGACCGCGCGTGAACGCGCCCCGCAAACTGATGGTCCGGGCCGTCCGTTCATACCAGCAGCACCTCTCGCCCCGCAAGCCTGCGCCCACCTGCCGCTTCACCCCGACCTGCTCGGAGTACGCCGCGCAGGCCATCGAGCGGCACGGCGCCGTGAAGGGCGGCTGGCTGGCCACGTGGCGCGTCCTGCGCTGCAACCCCCTGGTGCCCGGCGGGTTCGACCCTGTCCCCGAGCATTTCCCCAAGAGGCAACCCCGAAACCCATGAAGACACGACACCTGCTTCCAATCGCTGCCCTGGGCGGCATGCTGCTGCTCAGCGGCTGCGGTCAGACCGGCCCGCTGCCCACCTTCGGGAAGGCCATCACGCCCGAATGGATCAAGACCGACTTCGACGGTCAGCCCGGCGACGAATTCATCGCCACGAGCAACCTTCAGGACGTGGTGTTCAATGCCCGCGGCGAGATCATCGGCTGGTACGTCAAGGGCTACGCCGGCACCCCCTACATCAAGAAGCGGGGCGACGGCACCTACGACTTCAGCGCCCTGACCAACCAGAAGGGCATCGTGAACATGGTCGCCGGGCGCAAGGCCCTGGCCGTCGAGGACAAGGCTGCCGGACTCGACCCCGCGCAGACGGCCGAAACGAGCGAACCGACCGGCCTGACCACCGACCTGAAGGCCAACCGTCAGGACGCCGTGTTCCGCTACACGCAGGGCGGCGTGACCGTCACGAAGACCGTCACGCTGCACCCCCGCAACTTCAAGGTCGACCTGAAGACGGAAGTCACGGGCGGCCCAGAGCGCGTGAATATCCTGTTCCCGGGTCTGGGCAAGGCCGACAACCCCCGCGTGCAGGCCTACGCGCAGGGCGGCGCGCAGCCCGCCGCCGTGCAGGGCAGCGGTACCCTGAACGTCGAGAACGTCCAGTACGCCGCGCTGCAGGAAAACCCCAGCCAGATCGCGCACGCGCTGATCATCCGGCCCCAGAGCGGCACGCAGGTGAACACCACCCTGACCGGCGGCGCGCAGGGCCTGATCACGGCGTCCGTACCGGCCAGCAGCAACCTGGAAGTCTACGGCGGCAAGAACGAACTGATCCACCTGTACCAGAGCGGCTACACCGAACTGCCGGGCCTGTTCAAGCCGAACTTCTTCGGTCAGATCAGCCTGCTGATCGTGAAGCTCATGGAGCAGCTGTACAAGGTCATCGGGAACTGGGGGCTGGTACTGGTCGTCCTGACCATCCTGCTGCGCGCCATCATGTGGCCCCTCATGCAGGCCCAGGGGCGCACCACTGCCCGCATGCAGGTCATGCAGCCCAAGATCAAGGAGATCCAGGAGAAGTACCGTGACCGCAAGGACATGGATTCCCAGCGGGCCATGCAGGCGGAAATGCAGCAGTTGTACCGGGATTACAACTTCAACCCGGCCGGGTGCTTCTCCACCTTCATTCCGTTCCCGGTGCTGATCGCGCTGTGGTCCACGATCCGCAACTTCGAGTTCGACAGCGGCTTCCTGTGGCTCCCGGACCTCGCGATTCCGGATCCGTTCTACCTGCTCGCCGTCGTGTACCTGATCGTGAACATCGGGCAGCTGTACGTCATGACCCGTAAGAACCCGGACATGTTCCGCCAGCAGGCGTTCATCTACCTGATCTTCCTGTACTTCGCGCTGACCTTCCCGGCGGGCGTGACGATCTATATCATCCTGTCCACCCTGATCGGCATCGGGCAGCAGATCCTGATCAACCGTCAGGTCGAGAAGGAAACCGCCACCATCGGCCAGAAGGTCGAGAAGGCCCCCGCCCGTCCGGCCGCGAAGGCCAGCAAGACCATCGACGCGCCCAAGAAGTAACGCCAAGGTCGCAAGTGGAAGCGCCCACCCGCAGTCAGGGGTGGGCGCTTCCACTTGCGAGATTCAGGCCCTGTCGGCGTCAGCCTTCGTGTCCGGATCGGTGGTCGCGCCGCTGGCGGGCAGCCCGTCCCGCATACTCCCGAAAGAGGACGGGTTCACGTCCGTGCCGCCCTGCGCGTCGGACCGGGGGTCGGTAGTGAGGCTCACCTGCTGCGCCTGCGAGGTGGTGTTCCCGGCGTCCGCATTCGCGTCGCTGACCCCGGTGTACTGGCCCTCGGTGGCGGCGTCCCCGGCGTTCTTGGGGGTGCCGGTGTTCCACTGGCCCTGGTCGTTGATGGTGTCCTGTGAGACGTTCGCGTTCGCCTGCCCGTTCGGTCTGCCTTCTCCCATGTCATGCCCTCCCGCCCCGCCTGCGCGGAGCACCTGAACTGAAGTGTGTCGCCCAGCGTAGGCCCGCGCAGGCTGGAATCGGGTGGGGGGTACGTTCACCAGACCTTACGGTGCGGCCCGGTCACGCTCAGCGGCCCTCGCCCTCGCCAGCCTCGCGTTCTCCGCCGAAGGTCGCCTCCAGGCCCGCTGCGAGCTGCTCCTTCTCCTGGGCGCTCAGGCGGGCGGTGGGGTGCAGAGGGAGGTAGGTCGGTTCGGGCATCCCGCCGCTCCGGACTTCCTTGGCCGCCTCGTCGGCATCCCGCCCGAAGCCCGGGACGTTTACGTTGAATTTGCTGCGGCCCTCGTCCACGTGCCGCTGCACCAGCCACGAGATGGGTGCCACGTTGCTGTACCAGGGCCACACGGTCGCGTGGCTGTGGCAGTCCGCGCAGGCGCGCGTGAACAGCGCCTCGGTCTGCGGGCTGTCCCACTTCGGCTGCGCCTGCACGGTGGGATTGGCGTGCGCCCGGCCATACGGCACGAGCTGGATCAGCACGAACAGGGCGATCAGGCCCAGCAGCAGTCGGGGCAGAAGGGGACGACGGGCGGGATTCAGTCTCATGGGGCCTCCGGGAAACGCTTCGGTCTTCAGCGTCGGCGGCGCGGACCGCGCCGGGATGTGGAGCGGCTTACGGGAATGTTGGGGTGACGGAGACGGGGGCAACGGGGGCGCAGCGGCACTGCCCCCGCCCCTGCCTACACGCGGTGGCGCAGCAGGCGCAGGCCCATGAACACCACGAACACTGTGCCGCCCTCGTGCGCCAGGACGCCCAGCGGCAGCGGCACCTTGCCCGCCACGGCAAGCGGCGCGACGATCAGGATCACCCCGAACGCGAACAGGAGGTTCGTGATCACGGTGCGCCGCGCGTCACGGGCCAGCCGGACCGCGCCCGCCAGTTTCCCCAGGTCGTTCTGCATGAGCACCACGTCCGCGCTCTCGATGGCCACGTCGGTGCCGGACGCGACCGCGACGCCCAGGTCGGCGCGGGCCAGGGCGGGCGCGTCGTTCACACCGTCGCCGACCATGGCGACCGGGCCGGGCAGCTCGCCGATCAGGCGCAGCTTGTCCTCGGGCAGCAGGCCCGCGCGGAACTCGCTGAGGCCCACCTCGGCAGCCACGCTGCGGGCGACCTCCTCGCGGTCCCCGGTCAGCATAACGCGGTGTGTGACGCCGCTGGCCTTCAGGGCGTCCAGCGCGGCGCGGATGTCGGGACGCAGGGCGTCCGCGACGCCCATCACGCCGCTCACGCGGGGGCCGACGCCCACGATGACGCTGGAGCTGCCGCGCGCGCCCAGGTCGCCCAGGGCTGCCTGCTGCGCGGCGTCCAGGGTCGCGCCCTGCCGGTCCGCGAGGCGGACGTTCCCCGCCCAAGCGACCTGCCCGTCCGGCAGGCGCGCCTCGATGCCGTGGCCGGGAATCGCCTGCGCGTCCGTGACGGTCAGAGGCGTCACGCCCCGCTCGCGGGCGGCGGTGACGATCGCCTGCGCGATGGGATGCTCGCTGTGCGCCTCCAGTCCGGCGGCCAGCGCCAGGGCCTGCCCCTCGTCCCCGGCGTGCACGGCGGTCAGGGTCATGCGGGCCTGGGTCAGTGTGCCGGTCTTGTCGAACGCGACGGTCTGCACGCCCGCCAGGGCGTCCAGCGCGGCGCTGCTCTTGAACAGCACCCCGGCGCGCGCGGCGGCCGCCATCGCCGAGAGCATCACGGCGGGCGTGCTGATCACCACCGCGCAGGGGCTGGCGACCACCATGAACGTCATCGCGCGGTACCACGCGTCGTCCACGCTCAGGCCGAACCCGAAGCGCAGCAGGGCGTACACGGCGGGCACGAGGGCCAGCACGATCATCGCGTAAGGGCTCTCCCAGCGTTCCGTGAGGCTCTCGGTGCGGCTCTTCTGCGTCTGCGCCTGCTCCATCAGGCCCACCAGCCGCGCCAGGGTGCTCTCGCCCGCCGGGCGGACCACTTCGGCCTCCACGCTGCCGTTCAGGTTCACGGTGCCGGACGCCAGCTCCGCGCCGGGCGCCTTGTCCACCGGGACGCTCTCGCCGGTGATGGGGCTCTCGTCCACGCTCGTCTGCCCCTTCACGACCCGCGCGTCGGCGGCCACGCGCTCGCCGGGCCGCACGACCAGCAGGTCCCCGATGCGGATCTCGCCCAGCTCGCACCACCTCTCCACGCCGTCCCGGCGGACGGTCGCGCCCTCCGGGTTCAGGTCCATCAGGGCCTGGATGGCGCTGGACGTGCGGCCCATCGCCCAGTCCTGCAGGGTGTTACTGAGGCTGAACAGGAACAGCAGGATCGCGCCGTCCGCCGCCTGCCCGATGCTCGCCGCGCCCAGGGCAGCCAGCACCATCAGCAGGTCCACGTCCAGCCTGCGTTCCACGAACAGCGAGTGCAGCGCCTCGCGCCCGGCGGGAATGCCGCCCGCCAGGAACGCCGTGACATACCCCGCCCACTGGAGGGCCGTGATGTGCAGCAGGTACTGCCCGGTCAGGCCCACGAGGAGGCCCGCCAGGGTCAGGGCGGTCAGGGTGACGGCGCGGCGCAGCTCCGGCGACATCGTGAAGCGCGGCTCGGGCCGGGCGCCTGGGTGGGGAAGGGTCTGGGTGGTCACGGGGTGCCTCCGGGGTGGGGGAGAGGGACGATCCTCCTTAATAGGAAGGATTCTCAATAAGAGGATTCTACTCCCCCCGCCCCCCGAACTCAACGCAGAACACCCACCGGAATGCTCGGCAATCCCAGCAGCACAGCGGAGGAAGGCCGCCCCCTCCCACGCGGGAAGAAGGCGGCCCTCACGGCATGGCTGACGGAGTGTCTGTTACTGCCCCTGCCCCATCGAGAAGCCCGGCACGCCGTCGAAGGTGTACAGGTGCTCGGTCTTGATGAAGTCCAGCCCGCTGCCCAGCAGACCCGTCAGCAGCGCCACCACGTCCGCGTGCCGCACCGGCCCGTCGCCTTCCGCCATGAAACGGCAGCGCCAGTGGTCCGCGCGGAACGTCTCCGGCTGCCCGCCCGGCCAGACCTTCACGCCCCGGTTCGTGATCATGTTCAGCCGCAACCGCCCGGTCGCCAGCGCCTCCAGCCGCGCCGCCAGTACCGCCGGATCCCGGTCCGCCTCGGCCCACTCGAAGAACACGTCCGTGCCCACCAGCATCTTCACCACGTCCCGGCGCCCCGCCTGCGGCGCGGGCGCCGGCAGCTGCCCCGGGCCCCGGCGCGCGGCGGGCAGCACCTGCGGCTCCTGCCCCAGCCGGGCGATCACGGCGTCCGCGAACTCGCGCGTCCCGACCCGCCCGCGGGTGTGTTCCCCCGCGATGTCGGCGGTGTGCACGCCGTCCTCCAGGGCGCGCAGCCACGCGTTCTGCACCCGCACCGCCACGTCGTGCTGCCCCAGGTGCCCCAGCATCATGACCGCCGCCTGCAGCAGCCCGCCGGGGTTGGCGACGTTCTGCCCGGCGATGTCCGGCGCGCTGCCGTGAATCGCCTCGAACAGCGCGAAGCTCGGGCCGATGTTCGCGCTGCCCGCCAGCCCCACCGAGCCCGTCACCTCGGCCGCCACATCACTGATGATGTCGCCGTACAGGTTCAGGGTCACGACCACGTCGTAGCGTTCGGGGCGGGTCGCCAGCCGCGCCGTGCCGATGTCGATGATCTGGTGCTCCTGCTCCAGATCCGGGTACTCGGCGCCGATCTCGCGGAACACCTGATGGAACAGGCCGTCCGTGAACTTCATGATGTTGTCCTTGCTCAGCGCCGTGACCCGGCGCCGCCCGTGCGCGCGGGCGTACTCGAAGGCGTAGCGCACGATCCGCTCACAGCCGTCCCGCGTGACGAGTTTCAGGCACTGCACGACCTCGCGCGTCTGACGGTGTTCAATGCCGGCGTACAGGTCCTCCTCGTTCTCGCGGATGATCACCACGTCCGTCCCCGCGTGGTGGCTGGGCACGAACGGCGCGTAGGCGCGGCACGGGCGGACGTTCGCGTACAGGCCCAGCGTCTTGCGCAGCGTGACGTTCAGGCTCTTGTACCCCCCGCCCTGCGGGGTGGTGATGGGCGCCTTGAGCAGCACGCCCGCCGCGCGCAGGGTGTCCCAGGTGTCGGGCGTGAAGCCGCTGGTGTGGCCCTCGCGGTACACCGCCTCGCCGATGCGGATCGGGACGGGTTGGAGGCGCGCCCCGGCGGCGGCCAGGATCCGCAGGGTGGCGTCCATGATTTCCGGGCCGATGCCGTCCCCGTGGGCGACCGCGACGGTGGTGAGGGGCGTGGTGGCGGTGGTGTCCAGGGTGGCTCGGGTCATGGCTCCTCCAAAGAGCGAAAACGAATACGCGAAAAGTATGTCGTATATTATGTGCTAGGGTCAAGCCACCCATGACCACGCCTGCCCCGTGGACCTTCCTCACCAACCACACCCACGTCCTGCTGTGCCTCCAGCAGCACCCCGGCGACACCCTCCGCGAAGTCGCCACGCGCGTCGGCATCACCGAACGCGCCGTGCAACGCATCGTCCGCGACCTCGAAGACGCCGGCGTGCTCACCCGCGAACGCCACGGCCGCCGCAACACCTACCACCTCCAGCCCAGCACCCCCCTGCGCCACCCCCTCGAAGCGCACCACACCGTCGGCGAACTCCTCGACCTGCTCCGCTAGGCAGGGGGAGTCGGGTCTCTCAGGTCTGGTCAGTTTCCGGTCCCTACCACGATCACAGACCGACCTAAAATCCGGCCATGAACTCAATCCATACGCCCACCACCCGCCGAATCGTCATTGTCGGCACCGGCGGACACGCCCGCGAGATCCACGAACTCATCGAAGACATCAACGCCGAGGGCCCCGCCGCCTGGGAGATTCTGGGGTGGCTGGACAGCAACGCCGCCAGGCACGGCGCGACTGTCCACGACCTCCCCGTCCTGGGCGATGTCGACTGGCTCCCTGCCAATCCCGACGTATATGTCACCGTTGCTATCGGCGCGCCACCCGTCCGCCGCCGCGTGGTGGAGCGCGTCCGAGCCGTCGGCCACACCAGATTCGCCACGCTGATCCACCCCACCGCCCTGATCGGACGCCGCGTCGAGATCGGTGAGGGCACCGTCATCTGCGCCGGTGTCATCACCAGCACCGACTACCGCCTCGGACAGCACGTCCTGCTCAACAGGATGGCCACCGTCGCCCACGACGACGACCTGCACGACTTCGTGACCATCGCCCCCAGCACCGTGATCAGTGGGAACGTTACCATTGGCGAGGGCACCGACCTAGGTACGAACGCCACCGTGAACCAGGGCGTCGAGATCGGGGCCTGGACCATCGTCGGCTCAGGCGCTGTCGTCACGAAATCCCTCCCCGCAAACTGCACCGCTGTCGGCGCCCCGGCTAAACCCATCAAGGAACGCCCGGAGGGCTGGCACCTATAACAGGAGTCCCGGTCGTAGGCGCCCCATCTTTTTTCTATGGCGGTGGCGGGCTCCATCTCAGTACCCGACACTTTCCGGCGATTTCGTCTGGGACGGCACCAACAGGTGGATCAAGTGACACAGGCGTGATGACTCCCGGCTGAACGACCGGACCAGTTCCCGCAAGCCCATCTTCACCACGCTCCACGCCCGGCGACCATGCGCCTTCTTCGGGCAGTCCAACGTGATCCCGACCAGCACACACCACGTGTAGGTCAACGAGGGCCGGCACAGCAGGCGCTCCACGTGATCGTGGAGCGTCATGTGCGTCCCCTCCAGTTGGAAGCCCTTGCTCTTCAGTGCTCTGAAGAGGCATTCGATCAGGAACCTCCGGCGATATCGTGTCTGGATCGTCGTCACTGACCCCGCGTTACTGGCGATGATCAGCGCCTCGCCATCTTGCGTGTGCGTCAGAACCACGTTCATCGGTTGCCCGTAGACCACCGTGTCATCGACCAGCAGACCGGCCATGCCGGTCTGCAAGCGACTCAGCCAGTCCTTTGCGGTCCAGTCGTCCATCAGCGTGTCACTCCTCAGTCGCACGCAGATGGGAATTCCACGGCGCGCCAGTCCCTGAATCCAGTCATAGCCGACGAATTCACGGTCGGCGTACAGGACCCGAATGTCCGCTGCACGGAGCAGGCAGAGGGCATCGTCCATGAGTGTGTGCCGGATCTCCGTATGGCTGCCGCCCCCATGGGGCAGCAGCTCGTAGAGCAGGGGGATCGCGACGCCGCGCCAGATGACAGCCAGGAGCAGGACGTTCACATCGGTCTGCCCGTACTTCCAGTTGCGGGCAGGCGTCCTCACGGGCGTCCGTTCTGCCCAAGAACGTCCGGTCAAGGATGAATTCACGTGGTTTCGCGGAGGGAAGGAGCGTCAGAACGACCCGGGCGACATCGGCTGGCTGAATGGGATGCCGGTCAAAGAAGCGTTCCACACGGCGGATGACAGAGTCAAAGCGGTTTTCAGAGGCATTGAGGGAAAAGACAATGCTGAAACCAGCCAGCGCAATCTTTTGGGCGGACGGCTTCCAACGCCACCCGGATCGCTTCACTGACGGTCGTTTTCGAGCGTGCCTCCAGACGTCGCGTCTGCGACTTC
>CALPYF020000020.1 GCA_943327755.2 Deinococcus hopiensis KR-140 | reverse complement strand
TTTCCCCATTCGGACATCCCGGGGTCAAAGCGTATCTCCAGCTCGCCCGGGCTTTTCGCAGGTAATCGCGTCCTTCATCGGCTCCAGTGCCAGGGCATCCACCGTGGACCCTTGGTATCTTGACCATCTTCGTTCTTAGCGTCCTCCGCCCGTCACCCCGAAGGGTGGCAGTCGGCGGTGAGACGCTGGTATATGCGTTCTCTCGCTCGTTTCACGCTCGTTGTCATGCTTCACGCCTCGCTTGAGGCTCAGAAAAGATACAGGCCTATCCTGAATCTGTCAACACCCTGCCCCAGAGCGTTGCTTGAGGCACCACCGCCCGGAACTACAGACGCGTCCCAGACAGCAGAAAAGGGAGAGCCCATCTCCTCTCCCCTGTCCGCACGCGGCGCCTCAGCGTTGCAGGAGGATGGTCTCCTGAACCTTCAGCCCCTGGGCCAGCGCGTCGGCGGCGTGCTGCCGCGCCCCCGGCAGGTCATGGTTGCGGTAGTTGCCGCACTCCAGTTCACTCACGCCGGGAATCGGGCGGTCATGGGCGGCCGTGTCACGCAGCGCCGCCTCGAAGGCCTTCAGGACGCCCTGCTCGTCGGGCTCGCCGATCACGGCCATGTACATGCCGGTCCGGCAGCCCATCGGGGAGACGTCCACCACATCATTCAGGTGATCGCGCAGGTAGCCGGCGAGCAGGTGCTCCAGCGTGTGCAGGGCCGCCGGGTCGATCTCCGCCTGATTGGGCTGAAGCAGCCGCAGGTCGTACTTGCTGATCGAGTCGCCGCGCGGGGTGGTCTTCACGCCCGCCAGCCGGACGTAGGGAGCCTGCACTTTCGTGTGATCCAGATCAAAGGATTCGACGTTCGCCATACGCCTGATTGTGCCGCTTTGCGCGCCGGTCAAACGGGACGCGCCGCGCACTCCTATAGATAGACGGGCCGGACTGTGAAGACTCAGGAATCTCGCACGCCGCAGGGCACCTTCATATACTGCGCGTCGTGCCCACCCTGATCGATCACCCGCGCCGCGCGCCCGCGTGGCTGCCCCTCGTCCTTGCCGCGCTGCTGATCGTCGCGGATCAGGCCCTGAAAGCCTGGGCACTGGCGAACCTGCAGGAGAACGCGCCCGCGCAGCCCTTCATTCCGGGGCTGATCGACTGGGTCCTCGTGTACAACACAGGCGCCGCCTGGAGCATGTTCAGCGGCAGCGCCGCGCCGCTGGCCCTGGGCCGCCTCGTGATCGGTCTGGGCATCCTGATCTATCTGTTCGTGCGCCCGCAGCCACGGCTGCTGAGCGTCACGCTGAGCATGATCGCTGCCGGGGCCATCGGGAACGCGATCGATGGGCTGCGGCAGGGCAAGGTGACGGACATGATCCACTCGCCGGTCCTGAGCAGTATCACGCAGGCCCTGAACGCCGGAAGTTTCCCGATCTTCAACATCGCCGATTCCTGCGTGGTGCTGGGCACCATTCTGCTCATCGTCGCCAGTTTCTTAGGAGATCGCCGCAAGCCACGCATCTGATACGAAGTCCAGAAAAACCAGACCGCCGCCCTGTAGCAGAGTGGCGGTCTGGTTTTTCTGGCGAGCGCCGCCCTCTAGCAGCGCACATCTGTCAAAGCGTGTCGCCCCCGACCGGACAGGCAGGGGGCGACAGGAAATCCGGGTCCGGAATCAGGCAACGGCCTTACGGCACTTGCTGCACACGCGCAGGCGCAGGCTCACGCCGCCGCGGGTGACCGTCAGGGGCTGCAGATTGGGCTTCTGCACACGTTTGGTGACGCCCGTGACCTTACGACCCACGCCGCCCGCAGCGCGGGCCTTACCACGGCGGATGACCGAGTTCACCACAATCGGCCCCTTACCGCACACTTCGCACACTTTCGCCATGATGACTCTCCTTCTTGAGTCTGATGGTTCCTTCTGAGCCGGGGGGGTACCCGTTCTGGGTGCCGTGCCGCGCCAGCCCACATCAGACAAGCCGTCCGAATGTAGCACACCAGAGCGGCAGCAGGCAAAGGGGGAGGGGGACACACCTTAAGGGTTCGCGCACAGCGGGACACGGGCGCCAGTCCCTGCCAGCCCCTCTGCGGCACCCCTCCCTCCTGACTCATCCCACCCGTCCCTGACAGGAAACAGCAAAAACCGGACGGGCACAGGGCCTGTCCGGTCTGGGGGTTCGTGACGCAGTTTAGCGCAGAACGCGCAGAGCCTTAAGGACGGCGATCAGCACCACGCTGCCGACCACACCCCACACGATGCTCCAGAAGCTGAAGCCGTTGCCCGCCACGTCGGCGCCGCCGATGTTCAGCCAGCTGCCGAAGATCGCCTGGGCCAGAAGGCTCCCCACGATACCGATCAGGATGTTGGCGATGGCGCCCTGCTGAGCGTCCGTCTTCATGATGAGGCTCGCGAGCCAGCCGCACAGTGCACCAACCAGAATAGTAATGATCCAACCCATGATTCCTACCTCCGTTTATTTGACTCTTGCGTGAGATTCAACGATTCCCGCGTTCGCTGTGAACCGTTCGTTGTGAACGCAGCATGCGACCCGTCAAAACCTCCGATTGTGGAGATCCGTACTTTCTCAAGAGCGGTTGAAGGTGGGATGGATGTCCCGCAAATCTGCCCTAAGGAAAGGAGGCCCGGATGCCCTGCCTGACGCTCATTTCTGACCTGACCCGTAAGACAGTTGCCGCCCTGCCTCCTCAAATTGTCTTACCCCGAGCCCCGCACCGGCCCCGCCAGCTGAGTAGCATGGCGGGCACACGGAGGCCCCACCCCATGCCCGGAACCCCACCCCCACCCCAGATCACACCGTTCACGGTGCGTGCCCCGGCCAGCAGTGCCAACCTGGGTCCCGGCTTCGACAGCCTGGGCCTGAGCGTCCCGCTGTACACCACCCTGCGCGTCACCCCGCAGCCCACCACCGAAATCGTGCCCCTGGGCGCAGAACTGGGCGGCACGCCCGCCGACGAGAGCAACTACGTGTACCGCGCCATGCAGCTGGCCGCGCGGCGTGCCGGGCGCCCCCTGCCACCCGCCCGCATCGAGATCGAGACCGACGTGCCCCTGGCGCGCGGCCTGGGCAGCAGCGCCGCCGCACTGGTCGCCGGGATCGTCGCCGGGAACGAACTGCTGGGAAAGCCCCTGGACGATCTGACGGTACTGGACGTCGCCGCGCGCGAGGAAGGCCACCCGGACAACGTCGCCCCGGCCCTGTTCGGCGGGATCGTCGTCGCCACACTGGACAAACTCGGCACGCACTACGTCCGACTGGACCCGCCCGCCCACCTGGGCGTGACCGTCCTGATCCCGGACTTCGAGCTGAGCACCAGCAAGGCCCGCGCCGTGCTGCCCAAGGAGTACAGCCGCGCCGACGCCGTGCACGCCCTGTCGCACGCGGCGCTGCTGGCCGCCGCCCTCGCGCAGGGGCGCCTGGATCTGCTGCGGCACGCCATGCAGGACTACATCCACCAGATCTGGCGCGCACCCCTGGTACCCGGCCTGAGCGACATCCTGGAAGAGGCCTGGAAGCACGGCGCGCTCGGCGCGGCCCTCAGTGGGGCCGGCCCCACCGTGCTGTGCTTCCACGACACCCGCGAACCCACCGCGCCCCTGCACGCCTACCTGCACGGCGTCATGACCCGCAACGGCCTGGAAGGGCGGGTGCTCGACTTCCCGATCGACACGGCTGGCACCCTGGTCGAGCGCACCTGACCGGTCCTCCCGGGCTGCCGTGGTCTGCCGGTTCAAGGGAGCCGGGAAGCCAGAGCGTGAACAAGAGGGAGGGGTG
This sequence comes from Deinococcus hopiensis KR-140, assembly GCA_943327755.2. Taxonomy (GTDB): domain Bacteria; phylum Deinococcota; class Deinococci; order Deinococcales; family Deinococcaceae; genus Deinococcus; species Deinococcus hopiensis_A. The sequence continues at coordinate 74,887 of CALPYF020000020.1, read as the reverse complement.
GCCTCCTCAGACTGAAGCCACCCCTCTTCTGCTTTCACCGCATACCCTTGACCCGCCCTGTATACCGCGCTATAGTTTTTGACATCACCGCCCGAGAGGCGGCTTTTTTATTTTCCCGCCTTCTTCTTCGGCGCGGCGAACTGCTCGGCTCCTCCGGCCGCCGCGAACGCCGCTCGGAGCTCGTCCAGGGGCTGCCCGGGTCGGCTGGCCGGGTCGCCGGGAAGGGTCTTCGCGTAGACCTCCAGCGCGTCCGGATAGCCGTCGCCGTCCGCGTCGGTATCGGCCTTCAGGAGGGTGGACAGCGCCTGCGGGAAGGTCAGGTGCCGTCCCTCTCTGGCCTCGCTGGCGAAGGTGGCCTGGATAGCCTGCCCGAACGGGTTCCAGGGCGCGCCGCCATCTGCGTTCACGTGGCAGTACGTGCAGGGCATGACGCGGCGGTCCAGCTCCCACAGCTCGTTCTCTTCGGTCAGGTGCAGTTGCGGCGCGGCCTGGATGCGGTAGCGGGGCAGCGCCCCGGCGGGGCTGAGCAGCGGCGAGAGCAGCACGAGTGCCCCCAGCGTCAGCCCGACCCCTTTCACACTGCCCCTGTGCACGTGGGCGCCGCGTGCGCGGGCGTTCACGCGATCCAGCGCGGCCCTGTGAAGGTGCCGCCCAGGATGCCGCGCGCGTCCAGGTTCAGCCAGCGGGTCAGGGCCTCGGCGTACACACCCCGGAAGTCCTGCCTGTACTTGATGTCCCCTTCGGACAGGTCTTCGAGGTCGGGGCTGCTGCCGTGCACGCCGCCCTTGACGCCCTGCCCGAACGCGAACATCACGCTGCCCTTGCCGTGGTCGGTCCCCGCGCTGCCGTTCTCCGCGACGCGCCGCCCGAACTCGGAGAAACCCATCACAATCACGTCCCTGGCGAGGCCCTGGCGTTCCAGGTCGGCCTGGAAGGCACTCAGGCCCCCCGCGAGGGTGCCCAGCAGGCCGTCCTGCTCGGCGCGCTGCCCGGCGTGCGTGTCGAAGCCGCCCAGCGACACGTAGATGACGCGCTGCCCCACCCCGGCGGCGATCAGGCGCGCGGCGTCGCGCAGCTGCGAGGCGAACTTCGTGTCGGGGTACGTGGCGCCCGCCTTGTACTTCTTGACGTTCTCCTGCACGCGGGCCGTGTTCTTCAGCATCTGGCGGGTGGCGCGGGTCAGGTACGCGGCCTCGCCGCTGCGCGGGGAGTTGAGCAGGGACTCGAACGGCGTGTTCATGCCGCCGGGCAGTTTCAGCTGGAAGTTGTCCACCGAGTCGATGCTGGGCAGGCTGAACTCGCTGGCCTGCAGCGCCTGCGGCGTGGCGGCCCCCAGGTTGCTCGCGCAGAACGGGTCGCCGATCTTCTCGGCGATCCGCCCGATCCAGCCGTCCGCCTCGGCCTGCGTGGGGTCGGCGGTGTGCCAGATCGCCATGCTGGCGAAGTGGCTGCGGTTCGGGTTGGGGTACCCGACGTTCTCCATCCAGGCGAGGTGCCCCTCGTCCCAGAGTTTCATCAGAGGCCGCAGTGCGGGATGCATGCCCAGGTCGGGCGTGACGGTCAGCACGTCCTTCTTCGGGATGGCGATGTTGGGCCGCGCGGCGTAGTACGCGCCGTTGCTGTAGGGGATCAGGGTGTTCAGGCCGTCGTTCCCGCCGGTCAGCTGCACGACCACCAGGGTCTTCGGGCCGCCGGCCTGGGTGGCGGCGCGGGCCAGGAAGCCGGGCATGCCGCTCGTGGCGGCGACCGCCAGGGCGGACAGTTTCAGGAAATCACGTCGGTTGGTCACGGGGCACTCCTCCGGGGGGTCAGGCGAGCTGGAATTCGGGGCTGATCAGGCTCAGGTACGTGCGCTGGCGGCCCTTGAGGCTGCTCAGGAGCACCGCGCCCGCCGGGCGTTCCTGGCCGGTCAGGGCCAGCAGGCTGGGCGGGGTGTCGAGGTTGGGGGCCTTGGAGCCCATGGTCAGCGCGGCGGCGACCTGCATGCGCAGCAGCAGGGTGGTGTCGTTGATCCACTCGCGGCCGCCGTCCCAGCCCTTGACGGTGTCGGGTTCCAGCAGCACCTGTCCCATGCGTCCGGCGGTTCCGGCGAGGTTCAGCAGGGAGCGCGCGTCGATCTTCGGCTGGCCCAGCGTGCGGATGCCGCCCACCAGGAACTCGATGGGCGAGCGGATGATGCGCGAGCGGCTGGCGTAGAAGGCCTCGCTGGCGAGCAGTTCGGTCAGGACGGCCATCACGTCGCCCTTCGTGCGGGTCCAGGTCTCAGCGCTGCCCCGGACGGCCGCGTCGTCGGGGGTGTCGGCCAGGAACGCGCGGTGCAGTTTGCGGCTCACGAAGGTCGCGGTGGCCGGGTGTGAGGTCGCGATCCGGACGATGTCCTCGCCCTTCAGGGCGCCGCTCTGGCCCAGGTACGTCTTCTTCCCGTCGTCGTGCTGCTGCGGCTGGTACACGAAGCGCGGCTGCTCGAGGTACTGCTTGTTGCCGCGCCCGCCCTGGTAGGACCAGCCGGTCAGGGCGCGGGCCCCCTCGCGCACGTCGTTTTCGGTGTACGCGCCGATGCCGGTCGTGAACAGTTCCAGCAGTTCCCGGCTGAAGTTCTCGTTCGGTTTGCCCTTGCGGTTCTGGTCGTTGTCGAGGTACCGCAGCATGGCCGGGGACTGCGCGACCTCCAGCGTGAAGCGTTCGAAGGACCGCGTGGCGGCGTGGCGGCGCAGCAGGTTCAGGTAGTCCGCGACGGCGGGCACGTTGCGGACCTTGTCGGTGGCGATCACGAAGTGGTTGCTCCAGGTCAGGGCCAGTTTCTCGCGCAGCGGGTGCGGGCCGTACGCGAGTTCGTACAGCCACGCGCCGCGCCCGAGTTGCAGGGCGGCGCCGGGCGTCGCGCCCTGCAGGGGATCGAAGGGATTGCCGGGCGCGACGCTCTGATCGAAGGCCAGGGCCGCGCGGGCCACGTCCTGGGCTTTCTGGCCGACCAGGGCGCGGATCTGCTCGTCGGTCGCGCCGAAGGCAGTGCGGCGCAGGAAGTGCGCGGCGTCCTCGGCGGTCAGGGGGCGGGACAGGGGGGTCAGGGACATGCGGAACTCCTTGCGGCGGCGGTCAGGGACCGGGTGGGGGGGCGTTATGGATTGGAGTCGGCGGGGGCCGAAAAAGTTCCCAGCGGGTCCGGCGTCGCGCTGCGGACGCCCGCCAGCGCGGCCTGCAGCGTGGGCTGCGGCAGGTTCCCGACCAGCCACACAAACCGCTGCCCGACGCGGCGCGAGGCCACACCGGGCGCGGCCTTCACGTCCTGCGGGGCGACGACCAGCGTCAGGCCGTTCAGGCCGTCGGTCAGGGCCACCTCCAGCCCCTGCCCGCGCGGCTGCACGCCCACGGGCGTGAACCCGGGCGGGAGCCTCAGGCCCGGCAGGGCGCGGGTCAGGGCGACGCGCAGGCCAGCGGGCGCGGCGGGCGGGGCCGGGCGGGTCGCGCGGGCCGGGGCAGGCTGCACGCGGGTCAGGGCGGCGCGGCGGGCCAGCGTGCCGTCCGCGCCGCGTTCCTCGAAGGCCAGCGGCACGTTCCACTTCAGGTCCACCCACAGCGTCCAGCGCGCCGCGTCCCCGACCTTGGGGGTCAGGGTGAAACGGGCCGCGTCGCGCCCGGCGACCTGCTCGGTGCCGGTGCGGGTCACGCTGAAGTTCCTGGCCAGCAGCGCGGGCCGCACGGTCAGGGCGGGCAGCTGCGCGGCGGCGCGGGTGGGGGTGGCGCGCGGCGGGAACAGCACGGTCACCTCGGCCTGCCCGCGCGCCACCTGCGTGCGGGCCTGCTTCAGGGCGGCCTGCACGTCCTCAAGGTCGCCCGCGTGCGCGGTGCCCAGCGTCAGCAGGAGCAGGGTCAGGGGGCGCCTCACCAGTCGGCTCCCCAGGCGCTCTGATAGGCGTCGTACGCGGCGCTGCTGGGCAGCGGCGTGGCGGGGCGCAGCACGATCAGGCCCGCCACCAGGGCTGCCGAGGCGAGTGCGCCGGTCAGCCACCCCGCGCGGTTGCGGCTCCGGGCGGCGCGGCGGCGGGTCAGGAAGCGGTCGGCGGCGCCCAGGTCGGCGGGGCCAAGGGTGCGGGCCTGCGCGAGCAGGGTGTCGAGATCGTCGAAGTCGTCTGTGTGACGGTCGGTGGGGTGGGTCATGGGGTCACTCCGGCGCGGGTGAGCAGGGCGCGCAGGGCCGCGCGGCCCCGGTTGATGCGGCTCTTCACGGTGCCGAGTTCCGCGCCGGTCAGCGCGGCGATCTCGGCGTAATCCAGGCCCGACAGTTCCCGCAGGGCGACCGCCTCGCGCTGGTCGGGCGGCAGCTGCGCCAGCGCGCGGGCCAGACGGTCGCGGACCTGCGCCTGCTCGCCCGCGCGGGCCGGGTCGTGCGGCGCGTGGGGTTCGGGGGTGTCCTCCAGCGTCACGGTCTGCCGCGCGCCGAGTGCCCTGTGGCAGGCATTCAGGGTGATGCGGTGCAGCCAGGTGCTCAGGCTCGCCTCGCCCCGGAACCCCTTCAGGGCCCTGTGCGCGGCGATGAACACCTCCTGCACGATGTCGTCCGCCGCGCCCGGCCCCACGAGGCTGGCGGCGAGGCGGTGCACCATCGGCGCGTGCGTTCTCACGAGCGCCTCGAAGGCCCGCTCGTCCCGCGCAGCCAGGCGCGCGAGGTGCAGGTCGGACAGGGTGTCGTGCGGATCATTCAAGGGCACCTCATACCTTAGAGGAGCCCCACCGCGAAAAAGTTCCCATCTGCGGTGCCGCTACACTGGGCGGCATGACCGGCCGTTCCCTGTCCCGCTCGGCGGAGGATTACCTGAAGCACCTGTACACGCTGGGGCAGGCGGGCAAGGTGAACACCCAGGCCCTCGCGGCGGCGCTGGAGGTCGCCCCGGCCAGCGTGACCGGCATGCTCCGCAAGCTGACCGAGCAGGGCCTCGTGTCGCACGCGCCGTACCAGGGCGCCCAGCTGACCGCCGAGGGCGAACGGGTCGCGCTGGAGGTCCTGCGGCACCACCGGCTGCTGGAACTGTTCCTGCACCGCGCGCTGGGCGTCCCGCTGGACGAGGTGCACGAGGAGGCCGAGCGGCTGGAACACGCCCTGAGCGAACGGCTGGAGGCCCGCATCGCGGCGTGGCTGGGCGACCCCACGCACGACCCGCACGGCGACCCGATCCCCACCCTGGACGGCGAACTGCCGCACCAGCCGCAGCGGCGCCTGTCCCAGCTGGCCGTCGGGGACACCGCGACCGTGGCGCGCGTCCCGGACGGCGACGCCGACCAGCTGCGGGCCATGATGGCCGCCGGGCTCACGCCGGGCGCGCCACTGCGGCTGGACGCCGTGGACGCCGCGCTGGGCACCCTGACCGTCTGGGCGACCGACCACACCCTGACCCTCTCGCTGGGCGTCGCCGCGCAGATCCACGTGCAGACGACCTGATGCAGAGGCCGCCTGTCCTCCTCCTCTGCGGGGCAGCTCTGCGAGTCGCCTCCGCTCGGATGAAACGATTTGGACACACCGCTCCATCGGAGTGGGCCTGATGCGCGATCAGCTGCGCGCGGCGCATCTGGCGCTGACGTTCCTGACGACCCTGCCCCTGCCGCATATCAAGGAGGTGCGCGACGGGGACTTCGCGCTGGCCAGTGCGTACTACCCGCTGGCCGGGTACGCGGTGGGCGGCGTGGTGGCGGGGCTGCTGTGGCTGGACGTGCCGCTGCCGGGCGGGGTGACGGCCGCGCTGGGCGTGGGCGCGTGGCTGCTGCTGACCGGGATGCTGCACTTCGACGGACTAGTGGACAGCGCAGACGCCCTGTTCGCCATGAAGACGCCCGCCGAGCGGCTGGTGATCCTGCGCGACGTGCACGTGGGCGCGTTCGGACTGGCGACCGGGGGCCTGTACCTGCTGCTGCTCTGGAGTCTGCTGTCCGCCCCGATTCCGCCACTGGCCCCGCTGGTGGCGGCGGTGGCCGCGCGGACGCTACTGCTGATTCCCATGAACACCTACCCGGCCGCGCGCGCCGAGAGCCTGGGCGCCCGCTCGCGCGAGGGTCGCCTCTGGGCCGCCCTGCTGCTGGCCGCGCCGACCCTGCTGGTGCCCGGCGCGTGGGCGGCGTGGCTGGCGGCGCTGGTGGGCGCGCTGCTCGTCGCGGCGTTCGCGGCGCGGCGGCTGGGCGGCGGCCTGAACGGCGACACGTACGGGATGATCGTGGTGACGGCCGAATTGCTCGCGCTGGGCGGGTTCGCCTGGGGCCGCTGACCATGTCATACGGAATGAAAGTGACTTGCTTCCAACGTGATCGCGTTCCGTTGTCCCCTCTCCCCGTGTGGGAGAGGGAGGGAGGCGCGAAGCGACGGAAGGGTGAGGGGGCCACCGGGCGACTCTGAATGAAGAGGAATCACTTGAATCCCGTATCAGGCCTGACGCTGCATCTGGTGCGTCACGCTCCCACCCTCCCGAACGCGCAGCGCCGCTACCCGCACCCGCACGAGGACGCGCCCCTCACGCCCGCCGGGGAGGAGTTGGCCCGCCGCCTCGACCTGCCCCGGAGCGCGCTGGCGTTCACTTCCCCGCTGGGCCGCGCCCGGCAGACCGCACGACTGGCCGGATTCCCGCACGCCGAGGCCACCCCCGCCCTGGCCGAGGCGAGTTTCGGCGTGATGGCCGGGCACACCTGGGCCGAACTGGAAGCCGCGCACGGCGACGCACCCCGCGCCTGGATCGAGGCGCTGAGCGACCCCACCAGTCCCCATGGCCCCCCCGGCGGCGACACCGGGCGGGGCTTCCACGCCCGCGTGCAGGCGTGGCTGGACACCCTCCCAGCGGGTGAGGTGGTGGCCTTCACGCACGCCGGGCCGCTACTGGCCGCGCTGCGCCTCACGGTGAACCTGTTTGCCGTGGCCACGCCGCCCGGCACGGTCGCCACCCTGCGCCGTGAAGCCGGACACTGGTGGCTGACGGCGCTGCGCCCGCCTCCCTGAACGGGCAGAATGCCCGCTGATGCACCCTGACCTGACGGCCCTCCTGACCGCCATCCAGCCTGCCGACGCCGACGCGATGGGGCGGGCGCGGGACCGGCAGGCGCAACTGACGAAACCGGCGGGTGCGCTGGGTGACCTGGAGGACCTGTCGGTGCGGCTGGCGGGCGTGCTGGGCAGCGAACGGCCCGACCCGCGCGGCGTGGCGGTGATCGTGGCGGCGGGGGATCACGGGGTGGCGCGCGCGGGCGTCAGCGCCTACCCGCCCGAGGTGACCTCGGCGATGGTCGCGAACTTCCTGGCGGACACGCCCGCCGGGCCGGGCGGCGCGGCCGTGAATGCGCTGGCGCGGGCGGTGGGCGCGCGGGTGTACGTGATGGACGCCGGGGTGAACGCCGATCTGCCCGAGCACCCGGCGCTGGTGCGGGCGGCCCTGCGGCGCGGCACGCATGACCTGAGCGTGCAGGCGGCCATGAGCGTCGACGAGGCGCAGACGCTGATCCTCTCGGGCGCGGCGCTGGCCCGCCGGGCGATCGCGGACGGCGCGGACGTCCTGATTCCCGGTGAGATGGGCATCGGGAACACCACCCCGGCGGCGGCCATCACGGCGCGGCTGCTGGGCGTGGACGCCGCGCGGGTGACGGGGCGCGGCACGGGCGTGGACGACGCGCAGCTGGCGCACAAGGTCGCCGTGATCCGCGCGGCGCTGGAACGTACCCCCACCACCGACCCGCTAGAGGTGCTCGCGGAGTTCGGCGGCTTCGAGATCGCCGCGATGCTGGGCGTCATGCTCCAGGCCGCCGCCAGCCGCCGGGCGGTGATCCTCGACGGCTTTGTGGAGGGCAGCGCCGCCCTGATCGGTGTGGCCCTCGCCCCGCACCTGCGTGACTATCTGTTCCCCGCCGGGGAGTGCGCCGAGATCGGGCACGCGGCGCAACTGGCGCACCTGGGCCTGAAGCCCATGTTCCACCTGAACCTGCGCCTAGGCGAGGGCACCGGCGGCGTGCTGGCCGCGCCTATCCTGCTCGGCGCGGCGGCCACCCTGCGCGAGATGCGCACCTTCGCCGAGGCGGGCGTACCGGGTGCCTGAAAACTGGGCCGGGGATGCAGCGTCAGGGCAGCAGGCGGCGCAGGTGCCACAGGTGCGCGCCCGTCCACTCGCGCAGGTACGCGTCGCGTGCGGCGTCCAGCACGGCGGTGTCCGGATCGGTGCCGTCCGGGGACAGGTAGGCGGGGTTCGCGTTGAGGAACGGGTGGGTGAGGCTGGCGTCGGACCAAGACGAACGCCGCGCCTGCACCATTGGAGGGCGCGGCGTTCATTACCTTTCAGCGGGTCGTGAGACTGAACAGGCCCAACACGTAGCCCAGTTGGATGAGCGCGAGACCGAGGGCGGGCAGCCAGACGCCCATCAGCCGCAGCGGCAGAGGCGGCAGCGCACGCACGGGCTGGCCTTTCGGGAACTGGTGGTCGTACAGGCGCGGGAAGCCGAGGACCATGAAGGCCAGGAGGCTCAGCCATACGTAGAAGCCCCAGTCAGGTGCGGTTCCGTACAGTCGGCGCGCGACTGGACCCACGAGCAGGTAGCTCGCCAGTTGAAGGATTAAGTAGAGCCGGTGAAGGCCGATCCAGGGCAGGCCGACGCCGGGCAACAGGAGGTTCACGAGGAACGTGCCCCAGAAGTGCGGGGGACGCCGGTCAGTCACGGGCAGGGAGGTTGCGGTCACCGGTTCATCAGAGCATGGCGCAGGCGGCGCAGGTGCCACAGGTGCGAGCCCGCCCACTCGCGGCGGTCCTCGACGGCGTCCTGGATGCCGTCGGCGTACCCGAGGGCGCGGTAGATCTCTCCGACCAGCGTGGCGTCGGCGTGCAGGGCACGCAGGTCGTCTAGGGGGGCGAGGTCCGTCCATTCGCGCAGGTACGTGTCGCGTGCGGCGTCCAGCACGGCGGGGTCCGGGTCGCTGCCGTCCGGGCACAGGTAGGCGGGGTTCGCGTCCAAGAACGGGTGGGTGAGGCTGGCGTCGGACCAGTCGAGCAGCGTCACCTGCTTCCCGCGCGTGGTGACGTTGCCCCCGTGCAGATCCCCGTGTCCGAGGGTGAGGGGAACTGGGCTGACACGCAGCCGCTCCAGGGCTGCCTCCAGTTCGGGGCGGCGGGCGCGCAGCGTGGCGGCCTCCTCGGGGGTCAGGGCATCCGGGTGCGGGCCGTGCTGATCGGCGTGCAGACTCGCGTCACTCAGCAGGGTGTCCAGCTGGGTGAGCAGGTACGCCGGGCCGCGGTTGCGCAATGTCAGCCCGGGCAGCAGCGGCAGCGCGGCGCGCTGCACCTGCCCCAGCTGCCGCAGGATGGCCTGCGGGTCGCCCCCGACCTCGCCGCAGCTGTCCAGCAGCAGGAAGCCGCGCCGGTCGTCGGCGGCCAGAACGGGCGGGGCCGCACCGGGCACCTCGGTGGCCAGCCGGGCGGTGACGGTCACCTCATGCGCGAAGAAGTCCGGGACGGCCTTGAAGTACACGTCCCCGCCCTGAGTGGGCACGCGCCACAGCAGGCTGATCTGCCAGTGTTTGAGCACGACCGGTTCACCCGTGCGGGGGCGGCCCTGCGCGGCCAGTTCCTCATCCAGCCACGCCAGCGCCGCCGCGTGCCAGTGCGGCTGGAACCAGAGGGTGCAGGTGGGGCTCAGTGCGGCGTTCGCGAGTCCCCGCAACTCGTCCGGAACAGGCGCGGCGTCCGGTGGGTCGGGCGCGAACAGCTGCCACGTGCAGGTGGCGCGGGTCACGCCGTCCTCTCCGGTCCCGTGCCGGGTGAAGTCCAGTCGCCGCCCCAGCCAGCCCTCCACGCCCGCCGCCCGCGCGGCCTCCAGCACGTGCTCGCCGTAATACACGGGGTGATCCACGGTCAGGGTCCGGCAGGCGACCCCGGTTCCGCCGGGCTGCGTCAGGAGGAGGTGCAGGGTCGTCTCACGCCGCACGGGGTTCATGCGCGCAGCCTCGCATGCGCCGCCCCCGGCGGGCATCCGTCAGATGACGCAGCCGCCCGGCACGGACCCGGATACGCTGGGCACATGACCCGCTGGGCGGCCCTCCGCGCGGTCCTCTCACCGCGCACGGTGCTGGGGACCGCACTGGACGCGCTGCTGATCGGGACGCTGTGCCTGCTGTGGCTGACCCGGATGTACTGGGGGCGTCCCTACCTGCGCGTGACCGACGAGTGGATGAAGTTCTGGTCCTTCGTGCCCATCGCGGGGTCGGTGGGGGGCGCGGCGTGGCTGTGCAGCCTGGGGCTGGCGGCGTGGCACCGCCCGCTCGACAGGGCGTGGTGGCGGGTCGCGGCACAGGCGGTCATCACGGGCGGGCTGGTGTCGTTCGTGGCGGGCGCGCTGTTCACGCTGGCGGGCCTGTCGAGCGCGCCGCTGATCTCCCTGACGCTGCTGCCGATGGCAGCTGGCATGGCCGTCATCATGGCGGCCGTGTCGGGCCTGCTGCCGGTGGTGGGCTTCCTGACGAACCGCAGCGCGGCCTGGGCGCGCCGCACGGCGGGCGTCACTGGCCGTTCAGACCCGTGAATACCTGCGTGTACGTGCCGTTCAGCGCGGCGTTGCGCAGCGGCAGCACTCGCTCCACGAGGACTTCCCGGATGCCGGGCTGTGCCAGCAGGGTCATGGTCTCCTGGATGAAGTCGGTCAGGGGCATGGCGTGTGGGTTCTGGCTACCGCCGGGCATGAGTTCCGTGGCGACGTAGGGGGGCGCGAGTTCGATGACCTCGGCGGGCGTGCCGCGCAGCTGGTGACGCAGGCTCTCGGTATAGGAGCGCAGCGCGGCTTTCGTGGCGCTGTACGTGGGCGTCGCGGTCAGGGGGATGCTGGCGAGGCCGGAGGTGACGTTCACGATGACCGGGCGCGGCTGCGTGAGGAGGTGGCCCAGCAGCGCCTGCGTGACGCGGATCGGGCCGAGGAGGTTGGTGGTGACGGTCGCCTCGGCGTCCGGGAGGGCGGTGCCGCCTAAGAGGTTCTCGGCGAGCATGATGCCGGAGTTGTTGATCAGGACGTTCAGGCCGGGGTGGGCGGCGGTGACTCGGTGGGCGAGTGTCTGGATGGAGGGGGGGTCCGTGACGTCCAGCGGGTAGGTGTGCAGGCCGGGGTGGGCGGCCGCGGCGGCGTCCAGGGTGCGTTGGCTGCGGCTGGCGATGATGACGGTGTTGCCGCGTTCCAGGAAGGCCTGCGCGAGGCCCAGGCCGATGCCGCTGCCGCCGCCGGTGATTAGGATGGTGTTGCCTTGGGTGTTCATGGGGTCTCCGTTACAGCTGGGGGGAGTGGGGCGTGGGGGTCAGGCGGGTGACGTGCGGTTCGGCGGCCAGCAGGTGTCCGTGCCGGGCGAGCAGGTCGCGCCACGTGTCGGTGTCGTAGGTGGCGGCGTACAGGGCTTCCCGCTGCGCCTCGCTCTCGAAGCGGCGGATCCAGATGTAGGCGTCGGGGTCGGCGTCGTCGGTGAAGGCCGCGACGACCTGCATGCCGCGCGCGGTCTGGTACGGCAGGATCTCGCGGTGCATGAGCTGCACCCAGGTGTCGCGCTGGCCGGGCTGGATGGTGTAGCGGCGGTATTCGTAGAACATGCGGGCCTCCTGCGGCGGCGGGTCACTCGCGCCTCCTGTCGGTGCACAGGGAGCATAGACCCGATGCTCTCTTTTGGGAAGTAAGCACCCGTGAGTGCTATAGTTTCCCCGTGGAGAGTGTCACCCAGAACGGATCGGATCAGGGCAGGCCGGAGCCCTGGCCGCACAGCACCCCGGAGGTCGAGGCCCTCGTGCGCGAGATGATCGGGCGCGTGGCGGACAAGTGGACTCTGATCCTGCTGGAGGTTCTCGAGGAGCACGGCACGCTGCGCTTCACGCAGATCGGCGCGCAGGTGGGCGACATCAGTCAGAAGATGCTCACCAAGACCCTGCGGCAGATGGAGTTCGACGGGCTGCTGACGCGGGTGGTGCATCCGGTGATCCCGCCGCGCGTGGAGTACACCCTGACGCCGCTGGGCCGCAGCCTGAGCGAGGCGTTCTGCCCGGTGTGGCTGTGGGCCGAGGCGAATCACGCGGCGGTCATGCAGGCCCGGGCGCGTTTCACGGAGAATGCGGCCCATGAGTGACCGGGAACTGAATTTCGCGCGGGAGATCATGGGGGGCCGTTCCTACCGGGACGTGCCGGACGCCGAGGTGCTCGCGGAGGCCGAGCGGCTGCTGGACGGCTGGATGCGCGGCGAGCTGCGCATGGAACGCCCGAAGATCTACGACCATTACGCGCTGCTGCTGCTGGCCCTGACCCGGCAGGTGAGGACGCTGGAGGCGCGCGTGAACGAACTGGAAGCCGCGCGGGGGCCGCAGTGACCATGCAGGTGAAGGTGTGCGGCACGACCAGCGTGCGCGACGCCGTCCTGAGTGCCGAGGCGGGCGCGGACGCGCTGGGGTTCATCTTCGCGCCGGTCAGCAGGCGGCTGGTGACGCCGCAGGTGGCGCGCGAGGCGGGCCTGAGCGTCGGCCCGAGCGTGGCGCGGGTAGGCGTGTTCCTGAACCAGGGTCTGGACGACGTGCTGCGCACCGCGGAGGCCGCGCGGGTGAGTGCCGTGCAGCTGCATGGCCGCCTGTCAGGTCTTTACGTGACCGCGGTCGCCGCGTATTATCCCGTTCTGCGTGTCGTGCACCCCGCCGATCTGGCGGCGGAAGCGGACATGTGGCACGGGCATCAGGGCGTCACGTTGATGCTGGACGCGCCCGAACCCGGCGGCGGCATTCCGCTCGACTGGGAGGCGCTGCGCCCCCTGTTCCCCCGCGGGGCGTGGCTGGCTGGAGGCCTGGGCGCGGGGAACGTGGCGGCTGCCATGAGTGCCCTGAGCCCGGCCGGGGTGGACGCCGTGAGTCGTCTGGAGGCGTGCCCCGGTGTGAAGGACCACGCAGCGGTGCGGGAATTTGTCAGGGAAGCCCGCCGCGCCGCCCAGAGTTATCCACAGTGAAACGGGCACCTGTGGATAACTTTCCCGGATGTGGAACTCTTCCACGAGCCACCTGAAAAGCGTGTTTCACACGGACAAATGCCCGGTCCCCCGACACCGGGGCACTCCCCTTATCCACAGGCTGTCCACAGCGCCTGTGGATAAACCTGTGGATAACCTGAGTTGATCGCCCGACTCCTGCCCTGCACGCGGCCCCCGCAGGGCCACCTCTCACGTTGAGCGGTTCCGCCGGGCACTCTAGCAACACCACCCCAGGGCCGGTCAAGCACCCGGCAACCCGAACCAGCCCGCCAGCACCCGCCCGGCCTCCACCACGTTCCCCGGCTGCCCCAGGTCCACCCCGGCCCCCGCGAACGGCACGCCCGCCAGCGTGTGGCCCTTCGTGCGCAGGTCCTCCAGGTTCCCGTGATCGCTGCTGATCACCACCCGCACGCCCGCGCCCAACAGGCCCGACAGCAGCGCGTCCACCCGCCGCAGGTACGAGCGCCCGGCACCCAACGCGTCGCCCGGCACGTCCGGCGCCCCCGCGTGCCCCAGCAGGTCACCGAACCACAGGTCCAGCGCCAGCAAGTCCACTTCCGTCGCCGCGCGGGCCAGCGCCGCGCCGTGCCGCGCCAGGGCGTCCAGCGCCGTCTCCTCGTGCGGCACTCCAGCCCAGGGGCGCGCGTAGGGCAGGCCCAGCGTCGCGCCCAGCAGCGGCAAGCCCGGCGGGTTCAGCGCCAGCCCCGCCGCGCGGAACGAGAACGGAAAGCAGCCCATGCGGTTGCGGCGACCCGCCCCCGATTCCAGCGCCTGAACGTACGCGGGCACGTATTCGTTCCCCAGCGCCACCCGCGCCCCGGCCTGCGCCAGCCGTACCGGCAGGGACTCCTCCCGGAGCAGCCGCTGGAGCGTCGGACCCGGATGCGGCCCGAAATGCTCGCCCATCACGCGCACCGCGTCCCGCCCCGTCAACCAGCACGCCTGCCCCGTCCCCGACTGCGGCAGGCCCGGCACGCCCAGCGTCGCGTCCAGACACCGGCCCGCGTCCACCAGCCGGCGCAGCGTCCCCAGCGGCTGCGCCCAGACACTCCCGTCCGGCGCGTCCTGCGGGTGCCCCACACCGTCCAGCGCCAGCCACACGATCCCGCTCAAGGCGTCCTCACCCTCTGAGCATACGGGCCCTGGGACGTGCGGCGCAGCAGACGGGAACGACACCCCTGCGGTCCTTTCCGGGCCGCGACACGCACCTGCGGTCACGCGACCCCACCACCCCTTCTACACTGCGGGGTGTCCCGACTGCTCACGTTGACCTGCACACTGACGCTCATCCTGACCGGCCCCGTCTCAGCGGGCGGCGGGGGCAGGCCGGTGCCGCAGCGTCCGGCGACACTGCCCGGCGCCGCCCTGCCGATCCGTGCCGCCATCGCCGCCCTGACCGGCGTGACCGTGGTCGAGGCGCCCCCACGGTCCACCGACGCGCGCGTGCAGGCGCAGTACTTCAGGAACCGCTTCTCCGCCTACACGGTGCGCGTCAGAACCGGCGACCACCCGGAGCGGGTGGTGCTGACCCATTCGGTCAGGGACGGCAGCCTCACCCTCAACGACCTCACGGTGTACGTTGAGCAGCCACACGCCACGGCGGATCAACGCCGCGCACTCGTGCAGGTCGCGCTGGGCCTGTTCAACACCTGCTGGCCCGCAGAAGCGCAGCCCCTGGACGGCTTCTGGACCGGGCTGAGCGCACGCGCCTGGGAGCAGGATCAGGGCTGGCAGGAACGGCAGGTCGGGGTGCTCACGGTCGGCTGGAGCGGGCGTGACGGCTTCTCGCTGGGCGGGACAGAGGTGACGGCGCTGAATCTGAACTGGCCGGGCGGCACCGGGCGCTGCACCCTGTAAGGCAGGCTGACCGCAGGTGAAGAGATCTGGATGGCCGAGCGGACTTGACAAGCTGCGGAGGAGAGCGGGTGCAGGTGACCCAGCAGAACGAACTGGCCCAGCTGCGCAGCAGGGAATGCAAGCATCAGGAAAGCAGCCTGCTGATACCACGCGAGGCCTGCTGCAGAGCGAATCGTGGGTTCGCCGTGATGCCTCCCCCAGGAGCCAGGCGTTCCGGAGGCGCCTGCTGGCAGCCGCAGGAAAGACTCGTACCAAATTGAACACCCGTCATGCCTGAGAATCCACGACCTTCGGGTGGATACCCTTGACTGCCCCTGCATACCGCGCTATAGTTCTGGACATCACCGCCCACGAGGCGGCTTTTTTATTGTCTGCCCCGCCTGCGCCGGATGGCGGATGCCGCAGTCCCCGGCGACCCGCTAGCGTACGGGCATGACCCGTGACCTGCTCCCCGGAACGCGCGTGGCACTGCATGTGCCCCTGCCCGGGCTGGCGCAGGGCACCTGGGGGGTCGTGACCGGCGGGACGGGCAGCGTGTACACCGTGGATTTTGCCGGGGTGGTGCGGGCCGTAAACCGTGTCCACCTGAAAGTCGCCCGTGCGGACGCCGAGCCCACCGTGACCGCACACGAGGATCTGCGGCCGTTCGTGCAGTACGCGTGCGTGATGGGCAGCCGCGCCTTCGGGCTGAGCACGGACGCGTCGGACACGGACGTGCGGGGCTTCTACCTGCCGCCCGCCCGGCTGCACTGGAGCCTGGCGGGCGTGCCCGAGCAGCTGGAGTTCGAGTCGCCGGGCCGCGAGGAGGTGTACTGGGAGGCCGGGAAGTTCGTGCGGCTGGCGCTGCGGGCGAACCCGAACGTGCTGGAGGTCCTGGCCTCGCCGCTGCCGCTGACGGTCACGCCGGTCGCGGCAGCGCTGCTGGACCTCCGGGACGCGTTCCTGAGTCGCCTGATCGTCACGACGTACGGCGAGTACGTCCGGGCGCAGCTGCGCCGCCTGGAGAACGAGCGGCGCACGCACGGCGAGGTGCGCCTGAAGCACCTCGTGCACCTGCTGCGCCTCCTGATCAGTGGCGCGCACGCCCTGCGCACCGGGGAGGTCCTCGTGGACGTCACCCCGCACCGCGAGACACTGCTGGCCATCAAGCGCGGCGAAACGACCTGGGCCGAAGCGGACGCGTGGCAGCAGGCCCTGCAGGCCGAGTTCGAGCACGCCGCCATCCACACCCGCCTGCCCGAACGCCCCGACGTGGCGCGGGTGGAGGCGTGGCTGCTGGACGCCCGTCGCGCCGCGCTCGACTGGTAGGCCGCCACCCGGTGCCTCCGCCATCCGGCCCAGCGGGGCGTGCGCGGGTGGCCGATGCGCGGGGTGGAGACAGGAGTGAGACTGAAGCATGTCGGAATTCACCTTTCCCCCTCAGCTGACCGAGGCCGTGCGGGGGCACGCCTTCCCGCTGGTGTTCGCGACGGTCAGTGGGGCGCACCTGTACGGCTTTCCGAGTGCGGACAGCGACTGGGACCTGCGTGGCGTGCACGTGCTGCCGCTGACCGAGGTGCTGGGCCTGCGGGAGGGGCCGGGGACGTGGTCGCTGGAGCGGGATAACGGGCTGGTGGAGCTGGATCTGGTGACGCATGACGCGCGAAAGTTCGCGGGGTTGCTGCTGAAGCGGAACGGGTACGTGCTGGAGCAGTTGCTGTCGCCGCTGGTGGTGCACTCGTCGGCGGCGCACGCGGCGCTGGTGGACCTGGCGCCGGGGGTGTTGACGCGGCATCACGCGGGGCATTACCTGGGGTTCACGGTGAACCAGTGGCGGCTGCTGGAGAAGGAGGCCACCACGCCAAAGGGCCCGCGCGTGAAGCCGCTGCTGTATGCGTTCCGCACGGTACTGACCGGACTGCACCTGCTGCGGACCGGTGAGGTGGAGGCGAACCTGGGCACGCTGAACGCCGGGGCGCGCCTGCCGTTCCTGGAGGACCTGATGGCCCTCAAGCGGTCGGGCCGTGAGGCGGAGCCCCTGCCGGAGCCGCTGGAGGTGTACCGCGCCGCACACCGGCAGCTGCTCGCGGCGCTGGAGGCCGCGCCCCTCTCGACCCGGCTGCCGGACGCCGTACCGGACGCGGCGCAGCGGGCGGTGAGCGACTGGGTGGTGCAGGTGCGGCTGGGTGCCCTCCCGCTCACTGCGCGCTGAAGGGGGCAGTGCGGGTCAGGATCACCTCGCCCTGCCGGTTGTGCACGGTGAGGGTCAGGGCGTGCGGCCCGGGCGTGAGGTCGGCGGGCAGCGTGAAGGCGTGCGGGAGGGTCTGCCCGACCGGGACGGGCTGCCCGTCGAGGGTGAGGGTCACGCGGGCGGGCGTGTCCACGGTCCTGATCCAGAGGTTGCCGCTGTGGGGTGCGCCGCTGCTGACCGTCGTGGGGAGGGCGCGCGGGGTGAGGGTGGCGCCCGCGCCGGGCCGTGTGAGGAACGCCGGGTGGGTGAGGAGTTCGCGGAACGCGGCGAGTTTCTCGGGGCTGCCGAGCAGGCGGTAGTCGTTGCGGCGTGTGACGGGGCGGGGCTGCACGTAGGGGCTGGTGAGCATGTTCAGGTCCAGCCAGTTGATGTTCTTCACGCGCGGGTACTTCAGCGCGGCGCCCCAGTAGGCTTCGCGGAGTTTCGCGGCGGCGAACGCGGCGTAGCCGGTCTCAGGCTGCGCGCCGCTGCGGCTGGAGGACGCGAACTCGCTGATCTGGATGGGGTGCGCGCAGGCATAGCGGCGGTAGATGACGTCCAGGGCGTCCAGCGGGCTGTCGGTCAGGGCGCTGTCGCGGACGTTGCCGTTGCGGAAGGGCGTGGCGTAGACGCTCAGGCCCACCCAGTCCACGGCGTCCGCGCCGGGGTAGTAGCGGTCAATGACGTCCAGGCGGGAGCCCATCGGCATCCAGACCAGCGCGACGTTCGGCGCCAGCCGCGCCATGACGTCATGCATGAGGCGGAACTTGGCCCGGTACAGCGCGGGGTCGCGGCTCCACTCGTTGGCGGGGTCGTTGAACTCCCCGGCGAAGCGCAGGTAGACCGGCGCCCCGGAGGCGCGGGCGGCCTTCGCGAAGGGCGTCAGGGTCTGCTCGGTGATCTGCCGCAGCGGCATTCCGGGTTCCAGCGCGATGTGCACGGCCATGCCCGCCTGCCGCGCCGCGCGCACCCAGCGGGTCGGGAAGGCCTCGCCTCGGCCGGGGGGGCGCAGCGTGAAGTACCGGAAACTGACGGCCAGCGGGCCGCCCAGTCCGGGTTCGGCGCGCAGCTGTCCGGTGGGGGTCAGGGCCTGCTCGTCAGCGTAGCGGCCCAGCAGGATCCCGGCGGTGGGTTCCAGCCGGGCGGGTCGGGGGGCGCAGCCGGGCGTGGGGTCGGGGCTGAAGGGGGCGGGGGCCAGCAGGTACGCCTGCCCCTCCTGCCGGTAGCGGGCGGCGATCAGGTCGGTGGCGCGGGCAGTGTTCAGGTCGCCGCGCGCGCGGGCCAAGTTCGCGGCCTGCGTGTAGGCCTGCACGGCACCGTCGTAGTCGCGCAGCTGCACGCGGGTGTCGGCCAGGACGCGCCAGTTCGCGGCGGTGGGGTTCAGGGTGGTCGCCTGAAGGTACGCGCTGTGCGCGGCCGTCCACTGTCCGGCGCGGGCCTGCGCGCGGGCGTGGGTGTACCACTGGTCGGCGCTGCGGGGCGAGGTGGTGGCCGTGCTCAGCGAGCCGATCAGGAGGGGAAGCAGGAGGGCGGCGCGGCGCATCGCGCGCATGGTACGGGCCGGGAGCCGCGTGAAGCTGCGGTGAAGCTCGCACGATCAGCTGCCGGTCAGTTTGCCGGCTGGGGTCGCCTCGTCTGCTCTGGGGTAGCTGTGCGAGGATGCAGGGCGTGACCCTGACCGCCGCCCCCGACGTGATCGAGCTGCCCGCCCTGGCGCTGGTGCTGCTAGTGGGCGTGCCGGGTTCGGGCCGGTCGGCGTTCGCGCGGCACTTCGCGCCGGACGAGGTGTTCGACGCACGGGCGTTCCCGGACGCGGAAGCCCTACGCGCGGCGGTCGCGGCGCGGCTGGCGGCGGGGGAACTGGCGGTCGTGATCTCCCCGGCGGTCCGGCCCCTGGAGCGGGCGCCCTGGTCGGCCCTGGCCCGCGAGCACGACATCAAGGCAGTGGCTGTGCTGCTGGACGAGGACCGCGCCGTGCTGGAGGCGCGCGCCGGGGGCAGCCTGAGCCGCGAGGAGCTGATCGCGCAGGTCTCGGAGCTGCGGCGCACGGCGGGTGGCCTGCGGGCCGAGGGGTTCCGGCAGGCGTGGCACCTGCGCGGCGAGCAGATCGGGAGGGTGGGCGTACGGCGCGTGCCGCTGCGGGTGGACCGCCGGGACCTGAGCGGCCCGTTCGATTTGATCGGGGACGTGCACGGCTGCCTGGAGGAACTGCGCGACCTGCTGACCCGCCTCGGGTACGTCCTCGACGGGGAGTCGGTGACGCCCCCGGCGGGCCGCACGGCGGTGTTCCTGGGGGACCTGACCGACCGGGGGCCGGACAGCGCGGGCGTGCTGCGGCTGGTAATGGACATGGTGGCGTCGGGCGCGGCGCTGTGCGTGACCGGCAACCACGACGAGAAGCTCCTGCGGGCGCTGAGCGGCAAGGCGGTGAAGGCGCTGCACGGGCTGGACGTGACCCTCGCGGAACTTCAGGAGGCCGGGCCCGCGTTCCAGGAGCAGGTGCGTACCTTTCTGGAGGGGCTCCCGGCGCACCTCGTGCTGGACGGGGGGCGGCTGATCGCGGCGCACGGGGGCCTCCCGGCGCACTTGCACGGACGCGGAAGTGGCCGCGCGCGGAGTTTCGCGCTGTACGGCGACACGACCGGCGAACGCGACGAACTGGGCCTGCCGGTGCGGCGCGACTGGGCGGCCGGGTACGCGGGCGCGCCGCTGGTCGCGTACGGGCACACGCCGCACGCCTCGCCGCGCTGGGTCGGGAACACCGTGAACCTCGACACCGGCTGCGCGTTCGGCGGGGCGCTGACCGCGCTGCGCTACCCCGAACGGGAGACGCTCAGCGTTCCGGCCCGCGCAGTGTACGCCCCGCCGCCGCGTCCCCTCCCGCCGGGGCAACCACAGGAGTAGCTTTCGCGGGCCACTGGGCCAGCAGCGCCCCCGCGAGGATCAACACGCCGCCCAGCGCCGCGCCGGGACCGGGCTGCTCACGCAGGATGACGGCCGCCAGCGCCACCGTGACCAGGGGTTCCAGGGTGCCCAGCAGGCTGGCGCGCGTGGCCCCCAGTGCCCGGACCGCGCCGTACAGGGCGGGCACCGCGACGATGGTGGGCAGCAGCGCCAGCGCCAGGATCGGCCCCCACTGCGCCGCGCCCGCCGGGACGCGCAGCGTGCCCTGCGCGGCGGCCAGCGCGGCGAACACCACCCCGCTGACGAGCGCCATGTGCGCGGTGGCGGCCAGGGCGCTCACGCCGCCCAGCAGCCGCTCGCTGGCGACCAGATACCCGGCGTACAGCGCGCCGGCCCCCGCCGCGAAGGTCAGGCCCACGGCGTCCCGGTCCGCGGCGGACGGCAGCCCGACCACCAGCGCCAGCCCCACGCCCGCCAGCGCCACCGCGCCCAGCTGCGTGCGGCGCGGCGCGCGGCCCAGCCCCCAGGACAGCAGGATCACGAACGCCGGGGCGAGGTACAGCAGCAGCGACGTCGCGCCCGCCGACACCCGCTCGAGCGCCCCGAAGTAACAGGTGGTCGCCAGGGTGTACAGCAGGCCCACGCCCAGCATCCGCGCCCGCTGCGCGCCCGTGACCCCGCGCGAACTGAGGGGCAGGAGAAACGCCGCCACGATCAGGAACCTCCACCCCAGCGTCGTGAAGGACGACAGGCCCCCCTGCCCCGCCAGTTTCCCCCAGATGCCCAGCGTCCCGAACGCCGCCGCGGACGTCACGCCCAGCAGCACGCCCCTGCGTATGTCCCCGCCCCCCGCCGCCCCGGTCATCCGCCCGAGGGTACTGCCTCACCGTTGCCGGGGCGCGGGTCGCGCTAGCCTGAGGCACGTGATGCGGCTTCCGTCTGTTTCGCCCTCAACCCGGAACGGCACCGAGTCGAGGGCTCCACGCCCGGAAGCCGCTCTGCTCCTGCTCGCTCCGCTCGGCCCCGATCAGCGCGGCGCGCCGGTCGGGACGGAGGCTGGATGACGCCGCCCGCCGCCCCCTCTCTGGAATCCTGGCTGGTGGTCGTGAATCTGCCCATCGGGCCGTGCGATTTCGCCGCGCCGCACGGCTGGCGTGGCGCGGCGCCGGTGGGCTGCCGGGTGCTGGTGCCGTGGCGCGGCGCGCTGGAGGTCGGGCTGGTCGTCGGCAGCGGTGACGGGCGCGGCGGGCATCGCCTGCGGGAGGCCGTGCACGTCCTGGACGACCCCGGTTGCCCCTGGGTGACCCCGGCGACCGTGACGGGCGTGCAGGGCTGGGCGGCGGACGCCCGCATTCCCGCCGGGCTGATCTGGGGCGACCTGCTGGGCGTGGGCTGGCAGGCCGAGGTGACCCACATGGTGCGCGCGGTGGAGGGCGCGGACCTGAGCATGTTCGCGCGCCGCCCGCCCACCGAACGCTGGACGGACGCCGGGGCGTTCCCGGACGCGCTGCTGGACGCCATCCGCGAGCAGGGCCTGCTGGAGGAACGCTTCACGCCCCGCCCCCGCATGCGCGGCGCGGTCGCCGCCCGCCCCCTGGACGCGGTGCCGCCCGCCAGCCGCACCGCGACGGTCCTGAGCGCCGTGACCCCGGCCCCGGCGGGCCTGACGGCGAAGCAGGCGCAGGCCACCGCGTGGCTCGCGGAACATGGCCCCTGCGACACCCTGAGCGCCTGGGCGAAGGGCGCGGGCGTCAGTAGCGGCGTGGTGACGGCGGCCCTGAACGCGGGCGGCGCGGCGTACACGCTGGTCGATGCCCCCGCGCCGCCCGCCTGGACGTGGCTGCACGAGCACGGCCCGGTGGACACGTACGCCGCGTGGGCGAACAGCGCCTCGGCGGACGGGGTGCCGCTGACGCCCACGCAGGCGGGCACGCTGGCCCTGCGCGGCTGGGCCGACACCATCGAGGTGCCGCAGCCCCCACCCGCCCTGCCGGAACCCTGGCCGCAGCCCGACCCCGCCGGGACGCCCGACCCGCTGCCGGAAGCGCCCGTGTGGCGGCTGCACGGGGGCCGCGCCCGCGCGCGGTTCGCGCTGCTCGCCCCGCGCGTCACGCGACTCCTCACGCAGGGGCGGGGCGTGCTCGTCCTCGCGCCGGACCACGCCACGCTGCGCCGCGCCTGGGAGGGCCTCTCCGGCCTCGCCACGCACGCGGGCACGCGGGCCGCGCAGCTGACCGGCACCCTCAGCGAACCGCAGCGCGCCCACACTTGGCACCTCATCCGCACGGGCGAGGCCCGGCTCGTCATCGGCAGCGGGCACGCGCTGGCCGCCCCGCTGGACGACCTCGCGCTGATCATCGTGCTGGAGGAGGCCAGCGACGCGCACAAGCTCCTGAGCGGCAGCCGCGCGTTCCTGCCGGACCTCGCCACGCGCCTCGCCGCCACGCACGACGCCGCCCTGGCCCTCGTGGGCACCACGCCCGCCGCCGAGAGCGTCCCACACCCCGGCGCGATCCTCCCACCACCGCGCGCCCGCGTCCACGTCGTGGACTACGCCAATCCGCCCGAGCAGCCCGAACTGGGGCCGCTGTCCAGCGTGCACCTGCGCCTCGGGGACCAGGGCTACCCCCTCAGTCACGACCTCGCCCGCGTGCTGCGGCAGGTGCAGGAACGCGGCCGTCAGGCGGCCCTGCTCGCGCCCCGACGCGGGTACAGCGCCCTGCTGCGCTGCCCGGGCTGCGACCACACCCCGCAGTGCCGCAACTGCGACGTGCCGCTGCGCTTCCACCGCGAGGGGCGGCAACTGACCTGCCACCAGTGCGGGTACCACCAGCCCATCCCCGAACGCTGCGACCAGTGCGGCGACCCCATGTGGCAGGCGCGCGGCCCCGGCACCGAATGGATCGCGCAGGAAGTACAGAAACTCCTCCCCGGCTTCCCCGTCTACCGCCTCGACAGGGACCGCCAGGACGACCTCACGCCCCTGATGCGCGGCGAGAGCGGCGTCGTCATCGGCACGCAACTCCTGCTGTCACACGAACCGCCGCCGGACCTCGCCCTGATCGGCGTCACCCTGGCCGACACGTGGCTGAACGTCAGCGACTTCCGCGCCTCGGAACGCTACCACCGCCTGCTGCGGCAGCTCGCCGAATGGCACCCCACCCGCGCCCCCATGCTGCTCGTGCAGACCTTCCAGGCCGACCACCCCGCCCTGAAAGTCATGGTCGACGGCCGCGACACCCTCGCGTACCCCGCCGCCGAGGAACGCGCCCGCGCCGCCCTGAACTACCCCCCCCACGCCCGCCTCGCACAGATCGAAATCAGCGCCCGCGACCAGCACAAGGCCCAGGCTGCCGCGCAGGACCTCGCCGACGCCCTCCACGGCGCCGGCGCCACCGCCCACGAGGTCCTCGGCCCCGCGCCCAGCCCGGTCGCCCGCGTGCGCGGCGTCTACCCCTACCACCTCTTCCTGCGCGCCCGGAACGACACCCGCCTCGGCGAACTCCTGCGCATCCTCGACACCCGCACCTGGAAAGCCAAAATCAGGGTGGACGTGAACCCCAGAGGCGGGCTGTAGGGGTCAGCCCGTCACCTCGGGCCTGAGCTCGCCGCCCATCTGGCGTTCCAGCTTGGCGTACGCGCCGCCGCGTCTGCGGAGGGTGTCAGGGTGGCCGTCCTCGACGACCCTCCCCCCTGCGAGGACGATGACGCGGTCGGCGGTGCGGGCGAGGCTGGGGCGGTGCGTGACGATCAGCGCGGTGCGGCCGCGCGTGAGTTCGTCCAGGGCGGCGACGACCTGGGTTTCGCTTTCGGCGTCGACGGCGCTGGTGGGTTCGTCGAGCAGCAGGAGGCTGGGCCGGGCCAGCAGCGTACGGGCGATGGAGAGCCGCTGGCGTTGCCCGCCGCTGAGCCGCACGCCGCGTTCCCCCACGACCGTCTGGAGGCCCTCGGGGAGCGCGTGCACGAAGGTGTGGGCGTGCGCGGCGCGCAGGGCGGCCTCGACCTCGGCGCCCGAAGCGTCCGGGCGGGCGTAGCGGACGTTGTTCAGCACGGTGTCGTGGAACAGGAAGGTGTCCTGCGCCATGACGGCGGCGTTCTCGCGCAGGCTGCGTAGGGTGAGGTCGCGCAGGTCGTGCCCGTCGAGCGTCACGCGGCCCTGTTGCGGGTCGAAGGTGCGGGTGACGAGGGCCAGGAGGGTGCTTTTGCCCGCGCCGCTCTCGCCGAGGAGGGCGACGCGCTGCCCGGCGGGGATGTGCAGCGTGACGTCCCGCAGGATGGGCCGGGCGGGGTCGTACCCGAAGGTGACGTTCTCGAACCGCAGGTCGCCCCGCACGGGTTGCGGCAGGGGCTGCGCGCCGTGCCGGTCCTGCACGGGGACGGGCGCGTCGAGCACCTCGAACACCCGCCGTCCGCTCGCCTCGGCCCGCTGGAGCAGGTCGCCGATGTTCACGAGGTCGTCGATCGGACCGTAGAAGTACCGCCCGTACCCCCGGTACGCGAGGAGACCGCCGAGCGTGAACTGCCCGGCCATGATCAGCCACGCGCCGCCGCCCAGCATGATCACGTTCCCCAGGTTCCCCACGAAGCGCGCGCGGGGGAAGGCGCGGTTGCGGATGGTGACGGCCTTCACGCCTTCGGCGTACAGCTCGTCGCCCAGGGCGCGGATGCGGTCGGCCTCGGCGTCCTCGCGCGCGAAGCCCTGCACGACGCGGATGCCGCTCAGGCGGTCCGTGATCAGCGCGCTCAGGTCCCCCAGACGGGCGCGCGCGGCGCGGTACGCAGGCCGCACCGTGCGCGCGTAGCGGCGCAGCATCAGCGCCACGGCGATCATCGGCAGGGTCGTCAGAACGCCCAGCAGCGGTTGCAGCGCGATGAAGATCCCGATCACCCCGATCAATCGCAGGGCGTTCGCCAGCACGGCGTCCGTGCCGCGCACCAGCACGTCCTGCAGCGCGTCCACGTCCCCGGTCACGCGGGCGATCAGGTCGCCGGTGCGCTGCCCCTCGAAGTACGCCGCCGACTGCCCCTGCAACTTCCGGTACAGCGTGAGGCGCAGGTCGCGCGTGAACGCCTGCCCGGCCCGCTCCAGCAGCAGCCCCCGCCACGCGGACAGGCCCTGCTGCACCCCGAACACCGCCACCAGCAGGACCAGCTGCCACCCGATGAACGTCCAGTCCCGCTCCGGAATGCCGTGATCCACCACGCGAATCCACACGAGCGGCGGGTACAGTTCCGCCGCCACGCTCCCCAGCAACAGCAGCAACCCCACGGTCACCGTGCGCCTGTATGGACTGAGCAGCCCGTACAGGCGGCGCAACACGGACGGACTCGGGGCAGGCATACGGGCGAGGCTACGCCACCCGCGCGCCCGCACCTGTGATACGGACTCCGGTTGAACGGTTTGTAAAACCGTCCAACCCGAGCGGAGCGAGCAGGAGAGAAACGGGTTCCGGGCGTGGAGTTGGCAACCCGGTGCACTGCCGGGTTGCCAACGAAACAGACGGAATCCGTGTGAGGAGTCCCGCCTTCCCCGTTCCATTTCCCGCGCCGGTCACCTCGTATGCTGCGCGGCATGACGAGTGCGCGGCCGGATGACCGGATTCCTGTGGTGGTGGTGGGCGGCTTTCTGGGGGCCGGGAAGACGACGCTGGTGAATCATCTGATCCGGTCGTTGCCGCACCGGCTGGGTGTGATCGTGAACGAGTTCGGCGCGCAGGGCGTGGACGGCAGCCTGATTGAGCGGCTGCAGGACGACGTGACGGAACTGACGGCCGGGTGCCTGTGCTGCACGGGCCGCGACGATCTGCTGCGGGCGCTGGTGACGATCGCCATGCGCGAGCAGAAACCGGACGCGGTGATCGTGGAGCTGAGCGGGGTGGCCGACCCGACGCCGGTCCTGACGACGCTGCTGGAACGCTCGGTGCGCGCGGCGTTCCGCGTGACGACGCTCGTGGCGGTCGTGGACGCCCGGCACGCCCTCCAGACGCTGCGGGAGCATCCGGAGGCGGCGCGGCAGCTGGCGTACGCGAACGTGGTCGTGCTGAACAAGACCGACCTGGCCGACCCGGCACTGCTGGATCACGCGCAGGGCGTGCTGCGCGGTGTGAATCCCCTGGCCGACATCAAACGAGTGGAGCAGGGGCAGGTTGACGCTGAAGCGCTGCTGGCCCGCGACGACTTCGACCCGCGCGTGCTGGACGGCGTGGATACCCGCGCGGTGCACACGCCGGGCCTGAAGTCCTTCACGCTGCGCGCCGACCGCCCCCTGGACCCTTACGCGTGGCAGCGCTTCATGACCGACTACCTGCTGTCCCGCCCGGCGGAGGTCCTGCGTGCCAAGGGCTTCCTCGACCTGTTCGGGTACCCGCAGCGCATCCTGTTCCAGGCGGTGCGGGACCTGTTCACCGCCGACGCCTGGGAGGCTGGTGACGGTACGTCCGAACTCGTGGTGATCGGCCGGGGCCTGGACCGCGCGGAGTTCGAGGCCGCGTGGGCCGCGTGCCTGACGCCCGACCCGCACGACCTCATCCCGGACTGAACGGCGAAGCGGCCCCCTGCGCTGAGGGGGCCGTTTTCCTTCCGACGTTATTTGCCCTGCTGGGCGAGTTTCAGGTAGTAGGCACTGCTCTTGTCGGTGGGGTCCAGGGCGACGGCCTGGGTGTATGCGGCGGTCGCGCCGGGGTAGTCCTTGCGTTCGTAGCGGGTGCGGCCCAGCCACGCCCAGGCTTTGGCGTATTTGGGGTTCTGGGTGGTGGCGGCCTGGAAGCCGGCCTCGGCGGCGGTCTTGTCCCCGGCGGCGTACTTGGTGTACGCGGCGCGGTAGGTGCGGACGGCCTGGAGGCCGTACGTCTGGGCTTCCTGGGCGAGGGCGAGGTTGTACCGGTCGCTGGCGGTCGCGCCGGGCAGGGAACCCAGGGCCGTGTACGCGTCCAGCGCGGCCTGGGTGTCGTTCAGGTCCAGGGCGAGGCGTCCGGCTTCGCGCTGCGCGTCGGCGAAGTTGGGGGCGCTGCGGGCGGCCTCCTGGAATCCGGCGAGCGCCTGGGCTTTGCGTCCGGCGTCCAGGTCGCCGTAGGCGCGGCTGAAGGCGCGGGTGGCGGCGGGGCCGTACTGCGCGGCCTTGTCGGTCAGCGAGCGGAAGTACGTGAGGGTCTTGTCGCCGGGGTTCAGGGTCAGCGCGCGGTCGTACAGGGTGCGGGCCTGGGTGTACTGCCCGGCTTCGAGTGCGGTGCGGGCGGCCCAGGTAGAGCAGGGGGCGCTGGCGGGGTCGAAGGTCAGGCAGGTGTCGAAGAACTTCGCGGCCTGATCGGGCTGGTTGCGGGTGTACGCGGCGTACCCGAGGTTGTACTGCACGGCCGCGGCACTCTTCGCTTCGGGGGTGTTCCGCGCGGCGCTGGGCGCGGCCTGGAAGTAGGCGGTCCAGGTGGTCTCGGCCTGTTTCCAGAAGCCGACCTCGGTGTAGATGTTCGCGCGGAGTTTCAGGTACTCGGGGTTGCCGGGCGCGGCGGCGACAGCGGCCTCGGCGGCGGCGGCAGCCTGTTTCCAGAGGGTCTGGTCGATGTTCGCGCTGCCCTTGGGGTAGGTGGCGCGGGCCTTGTCGGCCAGGGCGCGGGCGTCGGCGGCGAGCGCGGCGGGCGTCTGCGTTGTCGTGGTCTGGGTCGTGGTGGTCTGGGTGGTGTCGGTCTGTGCGGCGGCGAATTGCAGGGGTGCGGTCAGGGCCAGGATGGCGGTCAGGGTCAGCAGCTTGGGTCGCATGAGGGGCTCCTTGAATGCAGGACGGGGCTTGAGGGTCGTCCGGTCATCTGAGCAGCTCAGCCTGACCCCCGTGGGCCGGTTTCTTTAAGGCGCACTTCACACTCCCCCCACCCGCCGCCCGGCGCGATCTGGATGTCAGGGCAGGGTCGCTTCCGGGGGCGTCTGGTAAAACAGGAGTATTGTGAGCGACCCTGCCTCTCCCCGCGTGTACCCGCTGCGCCTGTACGGTGACCCCGTGCTGCGCCGCAAGGCCAAGCCCCTCCAGGCGACCGACACCCTGACCGTGCCGGGTTTCGATCCGCAGACGGTGCGTCAGGTGGCGGACACCATGCTGGAGACGATGTTCGAGGCGCACGGCGTGGGGCTGGCCGCGCCGCAGATCGGCCTGCCGGTGCGGATGTTCGTGGCGGTCGAGTACGAGGACGACGAGGAGGAGAACGAGGGCCAGGAGAAGCCGCTGAAGTCCCGCGTGCTGCGTGATTTCGTGATGCTCAACCCGGTGCTGAAGGTCATCGACAAGAAGAAGGACCGCTCGTACCAGGAGGGGTGCCTGAGCATTCCCGGCATCTACGAGGAGGGCGTGCCGCGCGCCCGCGCCGTGCAGGTCAGCTACACCGACCTGGACGGTGTGGCCCGTGTGGTCGAGGCGGATGATTTCCTGGCGCGGGTGTTCCAGCACGAGGCGGATCACCTGGACGGCGTGCTGTTCCTAGACCGACTGCCGGCTGAGGTGACCGAGGATTACCGCAAGGAGCTGCTGGCGATCCAGCAGAAGTCCCGCACGTTCCTGAACGATCTGGCCGCGCACGAGCGGCAGCGCAAGGCGGGCCTTTGACCGGCGGCGGGCCGCGCGTGGCATTCTTCGGGTCGCCCGCGTTCGCGCTGCCGGTGCTGGACGCCATCCGCGAGCGCTTTGAGGTGGTGCTGGTCGTGGCGCAGCCGGACAAGCCGGTGGGGCGCGGCCTGAAGCTGACGCCGCCGCCCGTCGCGGCCCGCGCGGCGGAACTGGGCCTGCCCCTCGCGCAGCCCAAGAAGCTGCGGGGGAACGCGGCGTTCGAGGCGACGCTGCGCGAGTCCGGCGCGGACGTGGCGGTCACCTGCGCGTACGGGAAGATCCTGCCCCTCAGCGTGCTGGAGGTGCCCCGGTACGGCTTCCTGAACACGCACACTAGCCTGCTGCCCGCGTACCGGGGCTCCGCGCCGATCCAGTGGGCGCTGATCAACGGCGAGGCGGTGACGGGCACCACGATCATGCAGACCGACGAGGGCATGGACACCGGCCCGGTCCTGCTTCAGGAGGCGCTGCCGGTTGTGCCCGAGTGGACCAGCCTCGACCTGGCGGACGCCCTGAGCACGCAGGCGTCGCGGCTGATCGTGCAGGCGCTCTCCGACCTGGACGGCCTCTCCCCCACCCCGCAGGACGAGGCGCTCGCCACGCACGCGCCCATGCTGGTCAAGGAGGACGGCTTCGTCCGCTGGACCGACACCGCCGCGCAGATCGTGAACCGCTCCCGGGGTGTGGCCGCTTGGCCGCAGACGACCGCGTTCCTGGGCGGCGCCCGCCTGAAACTCGGCGGCCTGAGCGTCACGGCCAGGTCCGGCCAGCCGGGCGAGGTGCTGGGCGTCAGCGAGGACGGCCTGACCGTCGCCGCGCAGGAGGGCGCCGTGCTGATCCGCACCGTGCAGCCCGAGGCGCGCAAGGCGCAGGCCGCGCACACCTGGGCGCAGGGGGCTGGAATCAAACCCGGCACCCGCCTTGACCTGTGGGAACCGACCCCAAGCTGAGCCCGTACCCGGGGGCATGAGCCTCGCCTTCCCCCTGACACTGGAATTCAAATTCAGTCTCTTCACCGAACTACGCGTCACCGATGCGCGCGGCCAGCTCGTCGCAGTCGTCAAGGAGAAGACCTTCAGCGTCCGCGACGAGGTCCGCATCTACCGCGACGAGCAGAAACAGGTCCAGACGCACCGCATGAAAGCCAAGGGCTTCCTCGCGGGCGCACTCGACTGGAAGGCGTCACGCCTGATCGAACGGATGGACGGCACGCCCGTCGGCGCCCTCCAGGCACAGGGCATGCGGACCCTGTGGGCCGCCGGGTACGACCTGCTCGGCCCGAACGGCGAACCCCGCTTCGCCATCCGCGACGACCACCCCTGGCTGGGCCTGATCGAGGGCGCGCTGGACGCCATTCCATTCGTCGGGGATTTCATCGCCATGGGCTTCGACTACCTCGTGAACCCCACGTACACCGTCACCGACACGGGCGGGCAGGCGGCGTACCGCGTGCACAAGAAACGCAGCTTCATGGCGCGCCGCTTCACCGTCGAGGAGTTGCAGCCGCGCGCCGGGCAGGACGACGAACTGGTCCTGATGGGCCTCATCCAGCTGATCCTGCGCGAACGCGAACGCGGGTAAGCATGAGCATTCCCGACCGGCTGGCGTACCTTGCCATGGTCGCCTTTCTGGAGGCCTACGCCCAGCGCACCGGTTCTGACGAGATCGGTGCGCTCCTGGGTGACCTACAACTGGATGGCGCAGATGAACCTTTTGACCAAGCAGTTCTTCAGGACTGGACCGACGCCGTGGCGCGAGCACGAGAAGACGGCGAGGCACTGGCCCGCGCGCACCTGAGCTGACGCGGCGTCAGTGCCAGCGGGTCTCCATGTGTTCGGCGGCCGCGCCGAACCCGGGGAAGAGGTCGGCCAGTACCCCGTACCCGTCCGGAGCGCGTCCGCCGGGTTCCTGAAGGCGCACCTCCCAGGTCTCGTCGCTGAACCCGCTCAGGCGGCGCACCGTCACCTGGCCCGTTTCCAGGCGGCGCAGGTACTCGCGCAGGAAGGTGTCGAGATTGGGCGCCAGCACGTACCGGTGCTCCTCGTCGCGGCCGGTCGTGATGACCTGCCCAACCAGCCCGGCGGGACCAGGATTCAGGTCGATCGCCACGTGGTTCCCGCCCCCGTCGTGCAGGAACGGCAGCCAGTTACCCGTGGCGTACAGGGGGCGGATCGCGCCGGGCGGGTGCGACACGATGTCCTCATCCAGGTCGGTCAGGCGGTCGGCAGCGAGTTCCGCCCATGCCACTCGGTTGAATTCCAGGTGCTCCAGGCTCAGGAACTCCAGGCCGAACAGGTCGCCGCCGTCATGCCAGCGGTACAGGGCGCGCAGGGCCGGAGGGAGAGTCACGCCCTGCCGCGCCTCGACAGCGTCCAGCGAGGCGTCTGTCACGCCGGGGCGCAGCGTGGCGTGGTGCAGGGGTACATCACGCGCCACCCAGGCGTCCAGGCGGGCGAGCACTTCGGGAAGGTCACGGGGTTCGTGCAGGTTCACGGGCGTCACGCGGCGCACCTCCAACGGCGGCGGGTGGACCGCCCAGACACCCGTCGCGGCGTACAGGACTGCCGGGACGATCAGCAGGGGCAGCAGCCAGCGCCACATGCCCCCAGCGTGACACGGCAGGTCGCAGCACGCCGCCTCAACCCTTCCAGGCGGGCACCCCATCCCCGTACTGCGCGTGGGCGTCGCAGCGGGAACGCAGGACGCACGCGCCGCACTTCGGGTCGTACCACGAGCAGACGCGCTGGCCGTGCCGCAGCAGATTCACGTGCAGTTCGTACAGGAACGCCGGGTCGGGCGGCAGCAGCTTCAGGAGGGCGCGGTGCGCGGCCTGTTCGCCCATCTTCGGGATGGCGCCCACGCGGGTCGTGACGCGGTGCACGTGCGTGTCCACCGGGAAGACCGGGCGGGCGAAATTGAACAGCAGCACCAGACTGGCGGTCTTGATGCCCACACCGGGCAGGTCCGTCAGGAACTTCAGGGCGTCCCTGACGGGCAGGTCGCGCAGGAAGTTCAGGTCGTACCCGCCGGGCGAGTCGCGCAGCGCGGCCAGGGTCGCCTGGATGCGCGGGGCCTTGCTCTCGGGGTAGTTGCTGCGGCGGATGGCGTGCGCCACGGTCTCCACGGGCGCGG
Source organism: Deinococcus hopiensis KR-140 (assembly GCA_943327755.2). GTDB lineage: Bacteria > Deinococcota > Deinococci > Deinococcales > Deinococcaceae > Deinococcus > Deinococcus hopiensis_A. The sequence goes on along the minus strand of CALPYF020000020.1, from coordinate 43,210 downwards.
CGATGATGGCGTCCCAGTCGCCCAGCGTCCGCAGTTCCCGGTACGCGGCTTCCTCGTCGGCATGCGTGGTGCGCTGCGAGAGGATCGTGCTGATCAGTTCGTGCAGCGGCTCCCGGCGGGGCTTCAGGGGTCGCTCGCTGTACTCGGGCCGCAGCGTGTCCTTGATCCATACGAGGAGCGCGGCCCGCTCGTCATCCGGGCGGGCCACGTTCAGGGGGGTCGGGTCGGTCACAGCCTCAGGAATGGCCGGGCGTGCTGTCGCTCTCCACCTCATCCCGGCCGCCCTCGGCAGGTTCGGGTTTCGCGGCCGGGTCGATGTTCGGGTCCTTGCCCTTCGCCTCGTCGGAAATGGCGTGGCTCTGCCCCTCGGCGGGGCTGGTGTTGGCGGGGTCGTACCCGGTCTTCTGCTCGTCGCTCATGCCCTCAGCTTGCGCCGCCCCGGCCAGCGGGAAGATGCGAGGCGCCTCAGGAGCCCTTCATGCGAGAGGAGGCGACCCCGACTGACCGGCCGCCTCCCCTCCCCCAGGCAGGTTTACATCGCTTCGAGCATCAGCCGGTCGGGGTTCTCCAGCAGGCGGATGACTTCCTTGCAGAAGCGCGCGGCTTCCGCGCCGTCCACGAGGCGGTGGTCGAAGGACAGGCTGAGGTACATCATGTGCGCCACGACGATGTTGTCGTACTCGTCCACGATGGGCCGCTTCTGGATGGAGTGGATGCCGAGGATGGCGGCGTCGGGCACGTTGATGATCGGGAAGGAGAACAGCGCGCCGATTGAGCCGATGTTCGTGACGCTGAAGGTGCTGCCCGCCAGTTCGTCCGCCTGGAGTTTCCCGCCCTGGGCGCGCACGGCGAGGTCGCTGACTTCCCGGGCGAGATCGAAGACGCTCTTGTGATTCACGTCCTTCAGGACGGGCACGGTCAGGCCCGCGTCGGTGGCGACAGCCATGCCGATGTTGTAGTAGCGCTTCTGGACGATCTCCTGGGTGGCCTCGTCGAAGCTGGTGTTCAGGCTGGGGAACTTGCGCAGCGCGACGGCGACGGCCTTGAAGATGAACGGCAGGTACGACAGTTTCACGCCCGCCGCGGCGGCATCTTCCTTGACGCGGGCGCGGAACTCGACGAGTCGGCTGAGGTTCACCTCGTCGACGGTCAGGGTGCGGACGGTGTACAGGTGGCTGGCCTGCATCTGGTTGCTGATGGCACGGCGCATGCCCCGCAGCGGCACGCGGTCCTCGAGGTGCTCGTAGCCCTTGGGCGTGCGGTACTGCACAGGCGCGACGGGCATCCCGCCCGCAGCGGGGGCTTTGGCGGGGGCAGCGGCGGGCTGGGCAGCCTGCGCGGTGGCCGGAGCCGGGGCAGCCGTCTGCGTGGGGGCCGCCTGACCCTGGTTGATGCCCTGGTGGGCCAGTACGTCGCTCACGCGGATGCGGCCGTTGGGGCCACTGCCGCGCACCTGGGTCAGGTCGAGGTTCAGTTCGCGCGCCAGCTGCCGCGCGGCGGGCACGGCCAGCACGCGGCCGTCCGCGCGGGTCGGCTGGGCCGGGGTAGCGGGGGCGGCCGGCTGGCGGGCGCCGAGGCCCTGCACCTGCACCTTCTCGTCGCTGGAGAACGCCTTGAAGAGGCTGGTGGAATCGTCATCCGCCCCCTTCTGGAGGTGCCCGGCCTCGACGATACTGCCGCCCACCTGCTCGCGTTCCTCCTGCGCCTGCGTGCTCAGCGGCGCAGCAGCGGGGGCGGGTGCAGTGGCGGCAGGTGCGGGCGCAGCGGCGGCCCCGCCGGTCTCGTCGATCAGGGCGATGGCGGCGTGCACGGCCACGACGTCCCCCTCGCCCGCGAGGCGCTTGCTGAGCACCCCGGCGACGGGGCTGGGGAGTTCCACGGTGACCTTGTCGGTCATGACCTCGCACAGGGGTTGTTCCAGGGCGATGGTGTCGCCCTCCTGCACCAGCCACTTCAGGATTTCGCCCTCGACGACGCTCTCGGCCAGTTCGGGCAGCAGCACTTCTTTCATGGTGGACCTCGTTTATCGGTGGTCAGGGGTCTTGAGGGCGGTGTTCCCGAAAGCCCCTGACCCGAGCGGAGCGAGAAACCGTGATGCACAGCGGTTTGGAGTGGAGTGGACGGGAGTGCTTTCCTCACGGCCACGAAACGGAGAAACGCGGTGTTGTTTCGGTTCAGCGCAGCACGGTGGCGCGCAGCAGTCCGTAGATGAGCAGCAGGAGGCCCAGTCCCTGGATCCAGCGTTCCCCGCGCGCGTACACCCAGGCCGACAGGCCCAGCAGGGCGAACATGCCGCCGATGGCGACGCTCTGCCAGGGTTCGGCGAGTTTGCCCGCGAGGGCGTACAGCGTGAAGCCGATCAGCAGGCCCAGGGTGCCCAGCAGGGGGCGCAGCAGGTCAGGTCGCATGGAGACAGCTTATGGGCCAGGGGACGGACGGGGTCAGTAATTGAGGGCCTGCACGCAGGCGGCGACGATGCGGTTCGCGCCGGGCAGGTACACCTTGTCCTGCACGTACGGGTACGGCGTGTCGAAGCCCGCCACCTGCCCCACGGGCGCGGTGAGGTAATCGAAAGCCTGCTCCTGGATCACGTACGCGACCTCGCCCATGAAGTTGCTGATGCGCGGGGCCTCGCTGACGAGCACGGCCCGGCCGGTCTTCTGGACGCTGGTCAGGACGCGGTCGCGGTCCCAGGGCACCAGGGAACGCAGGTCGATGACCTCGACGCTGACGCCCTCGGCGGCCAGAGCGCCCGCGGCCTTCTCCAGGTCGGGCATGACGCCGCCGTACCCGATGAGGCTCAGGTCGCTGCCCTCGCGGCGGATGGCGGCCTCGCCGAGCTTCACGACGTAGTCGTGGTCGGGCACCTCGCCCTTGGCGGCGCGGTAGAGGCGTTTGGGTTCGAAGTAGATGACGGGATCCTCGCCGCGCAGCGCGGCCTTCAGGAGGCCCTTGGCGTCGTAGGGGGTGCTGGGCATGACGACCTTCAGGCCCGGGGTGTGGGTGTAGTAGCTCTCGGGGCTCTGGCTGTGGTGGTGCCCGCCCTTCACGCCGCCGCCCGACGGGGTGCGGATGACCATGGGGGCGGTGAACTGCCCCCCGCTGCGGTAGCGGATCTTGGCCGCCTGCGAGATGATCTGGTCGAAGCCGGGGCCCATGTAGTCCGCGAACTGGATTTCCGCGATGGGACGCAGGCCGCGCACGGCCATGCCGACGGCCGCGCCCACGATGCTGGCCTCACTGAGGGGCGTGTCGAACACGCGGTTTTTCCCGAAGCGTTCCTGCAGCCCGGCGGTGGCCATGAACACGCCGCCGCGCGCGCCGACGTCCTCGCCGAACAGGACGACGCGCTGGTCGCGTTCCATCTCCTCGGCGATGGCCTCGGTGACGGCCTGGATGAGGTTGATGGTGCGGCCGGTCGTCATGGGGGCAGCCTCCGGGCGGGTCTGGGTGGCGGTCACGCGCGGCCTCCGGTCTGCTCGGCGCGCAGGAACGCTTCTTGCTGGCGCAGGTGGTCGGGCAGGTCGGCGTACACGTCCTCGAACATGATGCGCCAGTCGGGTTGCCCGGTCGCCTCGGCGGCGAGGACCTGTTCGTCCACCTCGCGGTGCGTCTGCGCGATCATCGCGGCGCGGTCCTCGGCGGTGACGGGGTGGCCCAGGTGCGCCAGGAGGTTCTCCAGGCGGGTGATGGGGTCGCGGGCCAGCCACGCGTCGACTTCCTCGCGGGTGCGGTAGTGCTTCTCGGCGTCCGCGTCTGCGTTGCTGTGCGACCCGACGCGGTAGGTCAGGCACTCGACCAGGGCGGGGCCGTGGCCGCTGCGGACCTGCTCGGCGGCGTACCCGCAGACTTCCATGACGGCGATGATGTCGTTGCCGTCCACGTAGTAGCCGGGCATGCCGTACGCCTTGGCCTTGATGTGGATGGTTTCGCTGGCGGTCTGCTCGCGGATGCTGGTGCTGATCGCCCACTGGTTGTTCTCGCAGACGAACAGCGCGGGGGCCTGCGCGGCGCCTGCCATGTTCATCCCGGCGTGCCAGTCGCCTTCGCTGGTGGCGCCGTCCCCGAAGGTGCAGACGGTGATCTCGTCCACACCGAGGTACTTCTGCGCCATGGCGTTCCCGGCGGCGGGCGGCACCTGCGACGCAATGGAAGAGCTGATGGACACGAAGTTCTGGCGCTGCGCGGCGAAGTGGTGCGGCATCTGGCGGCCCCGGCAGGAGTCGCTGTTCGTGCCCAGGCACTGGCTGATCAGTTCGGCCATGGGGACGCCCATGGCGAGGCCCAGGGTGTGGTCACGGTAGTACGGCCAGACCCAGTCGTGCCCGACGCGGATCGAGCGGGCGAGGCCCACCTGGGTGGCTTCCATGCCGCTGGACTGCGCGTAGAAGGTGGTGCGGCCCTGCCGGAGCAGCGTGATGAGTTTGCGGTCGAATTCGCGTGCCTGGAGCATCAGGCGGTGCAGGTCGCGCAGCACCTCGGGCGTGTAGCGCTCCGGGAGGGGCTGCACCGGCGTCCCGTCTTCCGCGACGAAGCGGATGGGTTCGGGGGTGAAGGGTTGAATCATGGGCTGGGGCCTCCTGACCGGTGCGCCTCACCCGCGCGGCGGGAGAGGGACCGGAAGTTCATCTGTCTAGCAAACGCTCGTTAGGCATTTTAGACGCTTTGCCCATGAGGCGCGAATCCTGCCCCGCAAGGCGAACCGGTTCCAGCCCCGCCGACTCCATCGGAAAGCCCCCCGACGTCCAGGCCAGCCGGACGCCAGAGGGCTCCCCGATCTCCCATGTCATACGGATTCCGTCTGTTGCGTTAACAGATCGGAACACCACCGATCTGCCAACTCCACGCCCGGAACCCGTCTTTCTCCTGCTCGCTCTGCTGCGCAGCTCTGCGAGTCCGCTCGGGTTGAACGTTTTTGCAAACCTTTCAACCGGAGTCCGTGTCAGTGTGCGAAGAAGACCAGATCCTCCGGCACGTTCGGCGGCACCGCCCTCCCCTCCCCTGCCGGGCTCAGGCCTGCCGCCAGGGCACGCGCCTCGTGCAGGTAGTCTGCGTACGGCACCGCACCTGTCGCCGTCCGGGGCCGCGCGACCCCGAACAGGTCCATCGGCGCGGCGTCCGCCGGGTGCGTCCACGCGCCGGAATCCCAGTCGAAGTCGTACAAGGGCAGGAAGCGCTCGCCGTGTTCCGCGACGAACTCGATGGCGTCCAGCAGGAACTCCACCTCCTCGTCCGTCGCCCACGGCGCGAGGTTCAGTCGCGTCCAGCCGGGCTTCACGCTGTCCACGTGGTTCAGGGCGCACTGCAGCACCCGCTCACTGGTCTGGTCGTCCACGTTCAGCAGGACGTGCCCGTACGGTCCGGCGCACGCGCAGCCGCCGCGCGCCTGGATGCCGAACAGGTCGTTCAGCAGCCGCACGACCAGCCGGGGGTGCAGTTGCCGCCCGCCGGGCGTGAAGGTCAGGAATGACAGGAACGCCAGCCGGGGCGCCTCCAGGTTCCCCAGCAGCCGGATGCGGGGATTGGCGCCCAGGCGGGTCAGGGCGCGGGCAAACAGCTCGTGCTCACGGTCGGTGATCTGCCGGGCACCCAGCTCCTCCTTGACGCGGAAGGCCAGCGCCGTGCGGATCTTCCCGAGGATCGCGGGCGTCCCGGCGTCCTCGCGGGCCTCGATGTCCTCCACGTACACCTGCCGCTCGCGGTTCACGAAGCGGACCGTGCCGCCCCCCGGCGTGCTGGGCACCGTCAGCCGGTACAGGTCCTCGCGGAAGCACAGCAGGCCCGGCGTGCCGGGGCCGCCCACGAACTTGTGCGGGCTGAGGAACACCGCGTCGTACCCGTCGGGGCGGCCGGGTTTCATGTCGATGGTCACGTACGGGCCGCTGGCAGCGAAGTCGAAGAACGCGTACGCGCCGTGCGCGTGCAGGATGCGCGCCACCGAGCGGGTATCGGTCAGCAGGCCGGTCACGTTGCTCGCGGCGCTGAACGACCCGATCTTGGGCCGACCGGCGTAGAGCGGGTCCTTCAGCGCGGCGACCAGCGCATCCAGATCGAGGTTCCCGCGTTCGCACAGAGGGATCTCCACGACCTCGGCCAGTGTCTCGCGCCAGCTGATCTCGTTGCTGTGGTGCTCGTACGGGCCGACGAACACGACCGGCCTCTCCCCCACCGCCATGCCCGCCAGGATCGCGGCGCGGTGGGGCGCGCCCACCGTCAGGCCCAGGATGTCCTGCATGCGCCGCACGGCCGCCGTACTGCCGGACCCGCAGAACACCAGCTTGCAGGTGGCGTCCCCGCCCAGCTGCCCCTTGACGTACTCGGCCGCCTGATGGGTCAGGTGCGTGGAGTGCGCGCCGGTGGCGCTGTCCTCGGTGTGGGTGTTCGCGTACAGCGGCAGCGCCAGGGTCGCGACGCGGTCCTCGACGCTGCGCAGCGCGCGGCCCGAGGCGACGTAATCGGCGTACGTGACGCGCCGCTCCCCGAAGGGCGTGCGGATCACGGTGTCGGTCCCGATCAGGTCGGCGCGCAGCTGCTCGAAGTTCATCCCCCCATGGTAGGCGGGCGGTCAGCGCGGCTCAACGGCCCTGATCGGCTGGGCCGGTCACCCCCATCAGGCGGCACACCACACCGCACGGGATCACCGTTTCCCATGCTCGGGGCGGGTACACTGGTGGGCTGATGAGCGGCTGGAATGTCTTGGTCATAGGTGGTGGGCACGCGGGACTGGAAGCGGCGTGGGCCGCCGCGAAGTTCTCCCGCGTGGCCCTGCTGATCGGGAACCCCGCCACCGTGGGCCGCATGCCCTGCAACCCGGCGGTGGGCGGCCCCGGCAAGAGCCAGCTGGTGTTCGAGCTGCAGGCGCTGGGCGGCCTGATGGGCCGACTCGCCGACGAGACCGCGATCCACACCCGTACCCTGAACGCCAGCAAGGGCCCCGCCGTGCAGTCCCTGCGCGTGCAGAACGAACGCGACGCGTACGCCGAGCGCGCCCAGGACGTGATCTTCGGACATCCGAACATCGACATCCTGCGTGGCGAGGCGGCCGATCTGGAAAGCGACGGCAAAGGGGGCTGGCTGGTCGTCACGACCGACGGGCGCCGACTGGCGGCGCGCAGCGTCGTGGTCGCGGCGGGGACGTTCATGCGCGGCGTGACGTGGTACGGGCGGCAATCCCGCGCCGAGGGCCGCCAGGGCGAGCCGCCCGCGCGCTTCCTGTCCGCGCCGCTGGCGCGCGCCGGGCACGTCCTGAAGCGCTACAAGACCGGCACGCCGCCTCGCGTGCGGGCGGACGCGGTGAACTTCGCCGAACTGCTGGAGATCCCGGCCGATCCGGACCCGCGTGGGTTCACCGGCACGCCTGGACCCCGCGCGGCCGAGTCGCCCACGTGGCAGACGCACACGACTGCCGAGACGCACCGCCTGATCAACGAGAACCTGCACGAATCCCCGATGTACTCCGGGGATATCGAGGGCCTGGGGCCGCGCTACTGCCCCAGCATCGAGGACAAGGTCGTGCGGTTCGCGCATCACGACCGGCACCTGCTGTTCGTGGAACCGGACGGCGTGCAGACCAGCGAGGTGTACCTGCAGGGCTTCAGCTCGTCGCTGCCGCCGCACCTGCAGGACGCGCTGGTGCGGTCGCTGCCGGGCTTCGAGCAGGCGGTCATCCAGCGGTACGCGTACGCCGTGGAGTACGACGTGGTCGACTCGCTGGAACTGTCCCTGAACCTCGAATCGAAGCTGATGCCGGGCGTGTTCACCGCCGGGCAGATCAACGGCACGAGCGGCTACGAGGAGGCAGCGGCGCAGGGCCTGATCGCCGGGACGGCCGCGGCCCGCCGCGCGCTGGGTGAGCAGGAGGCGTTCATCGGTAGGGAGACCGGGTACATCGGTGTGCTGCTGGACGAACTGGTGTTCAAGGGCAGCAACGAGCCGTACCGCATGATGACCAGCCGCGTGGAGCACCGCCTGCTGGTCCGCCAGGACAACGCCGACGAGCGCATGACGCCCATCGGGCATGCGCTGGGGCTGGTGGACGACGCGGAACTGGCGCGGGTGCAGGCGAAGTACGCGCGGGTGCAGGGCGGCATCGCGGCGCTGGAGGGGCAGCGGGCGCAGGGGCAGACCGGGGACGCGTGGCTGCGCCGCCCGGAGTTCAGCCTGCCGGACGTGGAGGCGCTGGGCGTGACCCTGCCCGAGCTGTCGCCCGCCGAGCGCGAGGCGGTGGAGATCCGCGTGAAGTACGCCGGGTACATCCGCCGGGCCGAGGTGCAGCTGCGCGCCGAGGACCGCTCGCGCGGCCTGAGCCTGGAGGGCATCGATTTCGGCGGGATCGCGGCGCTGTCGAACGAGGCGCGCGAGAAACTGGGCCGCGCCCAGCCCCGAACCGTGGAACAGGCCAGCCGGATTTCGGGCGTGCGACACGCGGATATCAGCGCGCTGCTGGTTCACCTGAAACAGCGGGGCGGGGACGTTTCACGGGAAACCTGACCGTGAAACAAGATGGATCGGAGGGAAGATCACCCTCCGATTTTTTCGTCACTTGACCGCACCTGCGTTTCACGGGAAACTTGACGGTGAAACAACGGAGGTTCGATGACCGGAGCAGTGAACACCACCAACACCCCCTTCGAGGACGGCCTGCTGCTGGGCATCCTGATCGGCGAGGGGCACTTCGGCGGGGACGGCAAGCAGCCGCAGATCACGCTGCGGATGCACACCCGCCACCAGAAACTCTTCGAGACGCTGCTGCGCCTGTGCCCCGGCTCGAAACTGTACGGACCGTACAACCACGGCGGCAGGCGCTATTTTCAGTGGATGGCGCGCGGCGAGGTGCTGCGCGAGACGCTGCTGCCCCTGCTGGACCGGCTGCCGCTGGAGGACATCGATGAACACGTCTACGAAAGGTATCAGGATATGAAAGTCAGGTACGGCTTGTGACGCCAGAAGGACAGGCGCTCCTGAACCGGGGTGCGGCGGAACTCGGGCTGAATGTCGAAGGCCAGTTGCCGCAATTTGAGCAGTTGCTGGACCTGCTGGTCGACGCCAACAGCCGCGTGAATCTCACGGCGCTGAAGACCGAGTCGGATATCGTCCTGAAGCACTTCGTGGATTCCCTGAGCTGCCTGCGCGGCGGGCACCTGGACGGCGCGGGCCTGCGGGTACTGGACATCGGCACCGGGGCGGGCTTCCCGACGCTGCCGCTGGCGATCGTGCGGCCGGAGGTGGCCTTCACGCCGCTCGACTCGATCCGCAAGAAGATCGACTTCGTGCGCTCGGCCGCCGAGGCGCTGAACCTCACGGGCGTCACGCCGCTGGTGGGCCGCGCCGAGACGCTGGGGTGCGACCCGGACCACCGCGAGACGTACGACCGGGTGGTGTGCCGCGCAGTGGCGGCCCTGCCGATCCTGGCGGAACTGGGCCTGCCGCTGCTGAAACCCGGCGGGCTGCTCGTGGCGCAGAAGGGCCCGATCGGCGAGGAGGAACTGCACGCCGGTCGCCGCGCGGCGGGCGAGGTCGGGGGCCGCGTGACCGAGGTGGACGCCTTCACCCTGCCAGTGCTGGGCGACGCGCGCACCCTGGTCGTGATTGAGAAGGTCGGACCCACCCCGAAGAAGTACCCCAGACGCGAGGGTGTTCCCAACCAGCAGCCGCTATTCTGGACGGCACGGTGAACGGCATGCGACACGAACACACGCGGGGGCCGCTGTGAAGGTCCTGGGCGTCGTCAATCAGAAGGGCGGGGTGGGTAAGACCACGACCGCCGTCAACCTCGGCGCGTACCTCGCGGCGGGCGGCAAACGCGTCCTGCTGCTGGACATGGACCCGCAGGCGAACGCCACGAGCGGCCTGGGGCAGCGCGGCGCCACGCAGGGCCTGTACGAGGCGCTGGGCGAACCCGCCCGCGCCGCCGAGTACACCGTGGAGACCGTGCAGGCGAACCTCTACCTGCTGCCCGCCACGCCGGACCTTGCGGGCGCGGGCGTGGAACTCGCGGAGGACCCGGACGCCCTGACGCGCCTGCTGGCGTCCATCAGCGGATACGACGTGGTGCTGATCGACGCGCCGCCCAGCCTGGGGCCGCTGACCGTGAACGTGCTGGCCGCCGCCGACGCGCTGCTGATTCCCCTCCAGGCCGAGTACTACGCCCTGGAGGGCCTGGCGGGCCTGATGGAGACCGTCGAGCGCGTGCAGGGCGGGCTGAACCCGCGACTGAAGGTGCTGGGCGTCGTGCTGACCATGTTCGACGGGCGCACGAACCTCTCGCAGGACGTCGAGAGCATGGTCCGCCAGCACTTCGGGGAGCTGGTGTTCTGGTCGGTCGTGCCGCGCAACGTGCGCCTGTCCGAGGCGCCCAGCTTCGCCAAGCCCATCAACGCGTTCGCGCCGCTGTCAGCGGGCGCGGCGGCGTACAAACGCCTGAGCGAGGAGGTGATGCAGCGTGTCGAAAAAATCTAGCCTAGGCCGCGGCCTGGACGCTCTGCTCGGCAAACCCGCCGAGAGTGCGCCCGCCATGGTGCAGACCCTGAAGGTCGAGAAGATCGTGCAGGCCGCGTACCAGCCGCGTCAGGTGTTCACGCCGGAGTCCCTGGCGGAACTCGCGCAGAGCATCCGCGACAAGGGCGTGCTGCAACCCCTGCTGGTCCGCCCGCGCGACGACCACTTCGAGATCGTGGCCGGGGAGCGCCGCTGGCGCGCCAGTCAGCTCGCCGGGCTGACCGAACTGCCCGTGATCATCCGGGACCTTGGGGACCGCGAGGCGCTGGAGATCGCGATCGTGGAGAACCTCCAGCGCGAGGACCTGGGCGCGCTGGAAGAGGCCCGCGCGTACCAGGCGCTCATGGAGCAGGGCCTGAATCAGGAGGGCGTGGCGCAGGCGGTCGGCAAGAGCCGCAGCGCCGTGTCGAACGCCTTGCGCCTGCTGACGCTGCCCGCCCCGGCCCTGCGCGCACTGGATGACGGGCAGATCAGCGCCGGGCACGCCCGCGCGATCCTGGCGCAGCCCGACGGAGACCGCGCCTGGGCACTGGAGCAGATCACGGCCCGCAGCCTCAGCGTCCGCGAGGCCGAGGCCCTCAAGCGCGAGAAGCGCGAGCCCACGCCGATCAAGGTGAACCCACCGCGCGCGTTCCGGCAGGTGGAACTCGACCTGAGCCGCCGCACCGGCACCCGCGTGCGCATCACCGGTGAGGACAAGGGCCGCGTGGAACTGAACTACGCGTCCCGCGAGGAACTCGACCGGATTCTGGAGATCCTGGGCTACGCCGCCGAGGAATAACGGAGCAGGCGACCACAACAGGCGAGAGGCGGCCCCGGTGACTGGGGCCGCCTCTCGGTCACGCGGTCAGCGGGTACCGACGAGGTAGATGTTCGGCCAGGGCCGGTAGGTGCTCTTGAGGGTGTCCTGCTTGAAAGCCTTGCCGTCCCGCATGAACCGGCGGGTGACCTCGATCACGGCGCCGGGCGCGGCCCAGTCCACCTGCTTGCGCTGTCCCTTCGTCAGCGTCGCGTCCGGGATCAGCCGGTCGGCGGGAGAGGGGGTGGTGCTCAGGGTGCGGGGCGCGCCGATCTCGACCGTGAAGTCGCGGGCCTTGCCGAACACGTTCACGGTCAGCGTGGAGGACTCGTCGTCCCAGTCGCTCTGGAACCACAGCGACCCGCCCGTATCGTTCGCGAACTTCAGGTCTAGGCTGGGCTGGTAGATCGTGGCGTCGAGGCCCTGCGGGTCGTAGTAGTGCACCTGATACGAGTGGTTCTGGCGTTGCAGGATCGGCAGGCCCGCCGCGTACAGCGCGCGGAACACGGTCGTGCTGACCTGACAGATGCCGCCCCCCACGCCGTTCGCGGTGCGTTCCCCCGCGATGACCAGCCCGGTTACGAAGCCCGCGCCGGTGGTGATCGGGCCGACCATCTGGTTGAACGACACGCTCTTCCCGTACAGCAGGCGGTCCTGGAAGCGGCTGGTGCCCACGTGGATGTTCGTGACGCGGGCGGCGCTGCTGCCGTAGTAGTTCGTCTGCCCGGTGCCCAGGTGCGCGGTGATGCCGCGAGACGCGAAGTAATCCAGTGTGCGTTTCGGCGCCACCTGACCTGTGACGGGGACGGTCACCTTGATGCCTGTGGGGTCCTTGATGGCCGTCAGCAGGTTCGCGCGGGCCTTCTCGGCGTTCACCTTCAACCCGTTGCGCTGCACGACCGCCCAGCCGTCCCAGAGCTCCTCGAAGCGGGCGTCCTGCGCGGTGGTGGGCAGGGCCTTCAAGAAGGTAGTCAGTTCCTGATCCAGACTCTCGGTGATCACGCCGCGCGCCCGGATGACCTCCACACGCTTGCCAGGAATGGTCAGGGTGCGGCTGAACGGCACGGTCGTCTTCTTGCCGTTCACGAGCGCGGGCCACTGGGCCTCCACCGTGATCAGCAGCGGGGCCGTGATCTTCGCCGGGACCGGGGTGACCTGCGGCGTGGGGGTCGGCGGCGCGGGCTGAGGCGCCGGGGTCGGGGCCGGACTGGGCTCAGGCGCCGGGGTGGGTGTGGGTTCCGGGGTCGGCTGAGGGACTGGACTCGGCTGGGGCTCCGGCGCGGGCGTCGGTGCGGGACTCGGTTCCGGCTGGGGCGCGGGCGGCGTGGGCGGCAGTGCAGGGATGGTCTGCGCCGGTGGGGGAGGGGAGGGCTCCGTGCCCGTCTGGGCCAGGGCAGCGGTCACGAGGGAGCCACTGAGCAGCAGGGCGCCCAGGGTCAGGGCGCGCCGGGGGGCGGGGGTCATGCGGCGAGTATTTCACGCCCCCAGGCCCGCTCCATGAAAAGAACCTCCATGAAGGAGGCCGCCCGGCGGGCTGCACCGGGCGGCCTTCACTCAGCAGGGTTACGCGGGCTGCACGCCCCGTTCCGCCAGCTGCCGCGCGATCTCGGCGACGGCGTGATCGGCGTGGAAGCGGCCGTTCTCGATGAACACCTGATTCGTGCGTCCGGCGAAGCCCGCGCTGCCCACCACGAACAGACCCGGCACGCTGCTCTGGTAGTGCTCGTCCAGCACGAGGCACTCGTCCGGCTGCGTGGCGAGACTCAGACCGTCGAGGAACGAGAGGTCGGGGCGGTATCCGGTCAGGGCGAACGTGAAGTCGGTCGGCAGCTGCCAAGTGGTGCCGTCCTCGCGCTGCACGACCACGTGCTCGGGGTGGATCTCGACCACGCGGGAATTGAAGTGCGCCGTGATGCTGCCTTCCTTGATGCGGTTTTCCAGGTCGGGGCGCACCCAGTACTTGATGGTGCTCTTCAGTTCGGGCGCGCGGACGACCATGGTCACGTTCACGCCGCTGCGCCACAGGTCCAGCGCGGCGTCGGCGGCGCTGTTCCCGGCGCCGATCACGGTGACGTTCAGGCCCATGAACGGGTGCGCCTCGGTGTAGTAGTGACTGACGTTCTCGCCGTCCTCACCGGCGATGCCCAGGGCCAGGGGGTTGTCGTAGTACCCGGTGGCGACCACCACGCGCCGCGCCTCCACCACGCCGGGCGTGCCGTCGCGCTTCTCTACTTCCAGCGTAAAGCCCGCCGGGGCGGCGTGCACGCGCGTCACCTCGGTGTACTGCTCGACGTTCAGGCTCTCGCGCTGCGCGACCAGCCGGTAGTACATCAGCGCGTCGCGCCGGTCGGGCTTGTCGTGCCCGGTCACCATGGGGTGATTCCCGATCTCCAGTTCCGGCGCGGTCGTGAAGAACGACATGTACGTGGGGTACTCGAAGATCGCGTTCACCACGCAGCCCTTCTCCAGCACCACGTAACTCAGGCCCGCACGCTTGCAGGCGATGGCGGCGGCGAGGCCCACCGGGCCCGCTCCGACGATGGCGACATCCACCAGACTCATGAGCGGCATTCTGCCAGCCCCGCCCCGCCCGAGTCTGCGGGCAAGGCACGGTGACGGGATCAGGCGCGGCGGACCAGCGTGCGGAAGGTCAGGTCGAAGGGGTTCGCGTCGTCCGCCGCGCGCGTCCGCTCCTGCGTGACGACCCACCCGTCCCCCAGGTCCGGCATGACCGTATCCCCGTCCAGCCGCGCGTGAATCAGCGTGAGTTCCACCCGCGTCAGCTGCGGGAGGTACAGGGCGTACACCTCCGCCCCGCCGATGATCGCCACCTCCGGCGCGTCCCCGGCCAGCGCCAGGGCGCCCTGCGGCGAGTGCGCCACCTGCGCGCCCGGCGCACTGAACGCCGCATTCCGGGTCAGGACGATATTCGCCCGGCCCGGCAGCGGCCGCCCCCCCAGCGACTCCCACACCTTGCGACCCATGACGTTCGGCTTCCCGCGACTGTGCGACCGGAAATGCGCCAGATCCGCCGGGAGGTGCCACGGCATCCCCCCATCCCGCCCGATCACGCCGTTCTCGGTCACCGCGACGATGCCGACCAGTTCCGGGCCAACCCGCTCAGCCTCGCCCAGTTCAGGGGGCCGGGACATGCCGCACCTCGATCCCCGCGTCCCGCAGGATCCGCTCCCCGCTCGGCAGGCCCGACTCCACCCGGTTCGTCTCCCGGTACGCCGTCTCGAAGATCACGCGCCCCACCCGCCGCGAATTCACGATCAGGCGCGCACACGCCGCGCACGGCTCATGCGTCACGTACAGCGTGTGCCCCTCCCCGTTCCAGTTCGCGGCCAGCAGCGCATTCACCTCCGCGTGAATGAACCCACTGTGCCCCTGCGACAGGCTCTCGCGTTCGTTCGGTTCGCCCGCCGCGCGCCCGTTGTACCCCACACCCACCACGCGGTGATGCCGGTCCAGGATGCACGCCCCCACCCGCACCTTGCTGTCCGCGCTGCGCGTCGCCCACAAACGTGCCGTCGCCAGCCCCAGCTCGTCGAACGACGGGCGGGTCACACGGCCACCGGTGCCCTGATGCCGGGGTGCGGGTCGTAGCCTTCCAGGCGGAAGTCCTCGTACCTGAACTCGAAGATGTCCTTGACGTCAGGGTTGAGGTGCATGACGGGCAGTGAACGCCGCTCCCGGGCCAGTTGCCGCCCCACCTGCTCCATGTGGTTGCTGTACAGGTGCACGTCCCCGCCCGTCCAGATGAACTCGCCGGGTTCCAGGCCGCAGACCTGCGCGACCATCAGGGTCAGCAGCGCGTAGGACGCGATGTTGAACGGCACGCCCAAAAAGAGATCCGCGCTGCGCTGATACAGCTGGCAGCTCAGCCGCCCGTCCGCGACGTAGAACTGGAACATCGCGTGGCAGGGCGGCAGGGCCATATCGTCAATCTGCGCGACGTTCCAGGCGTTCACGATCAGGCGGCGGCTGTCCGGGGTGCGTTTGATCTGCTCGATGACCTGCGCGATCTGGTCGATGCTGCTGCCGTCCGGGGTAGGCCAGCTGCGCCACTGCACGCCGTACACGGGGCCGAGTTCGCCGTCCGGGGCGGCCCATTCGTCCCAGATGCTCACGCCGCGTTCCTGCAGCCACCTGACGTTGCTCTCGCCGCGCAGGAACCACAGGAGCTCGTAGATCACGCTTTTCAGGTGCACTTTCTTGGTGGTGACCAGCGGGAAGCCGTCCCGCAGGTCGAAGCGCATCTGCGCGCCGAACACCGAGCGGGTGCCGGTGCCGGTCCGGTCGGTCTTGTCGGTGCCGTGCTCCAGCACGTGGCGCATCAGGTCGAGGTACTGCCGCATGGGGACAGTCTAGAGCGGCGCACCTCGGGTGAGGTAACGCCGCTCTAGCCGCAGAATTCAGAGTCTGAGGAGGAAGGTCAGGAACGCGATGAATGCTGCGGCGACCGCCATTTCACGCCCGGAGGAACTCAGAAAGTCCAGTAGTGCCGTCAGGGGCAGCTTGCTCCCCAGGGCAAGCAGGACAGCGAGAAAGGCGACCAGTCCGAGAAGTGCGATTGGGATGGTGTCCGTCATACGTGTGGAAGCTCCAGACTCACTCAATCGGCGCGGGCAGAGAATAGGGAGAATAGATTGAACGAGCAACAGCGAGGAAATGCGCTCCCGTCGGAAGGAGTGCAGATCACAGAAACGTTGTTGCGGACGTTGTCGACGGCTGACTTTCAGAGGTGGCCGTCTTCTTCTTTTCGAAATGTCTTGCGCCCTTGATGCGCAGAGTGAGGCGAAGTGCCCGCGCCTGAACAAAGTATAGAACGGCACTCCCTTTCAGCCAGGAGTGCCGCTGCGCGTTGGTGGGGTTACTTTTTCTGGAGGACGTCGACGGCGTAGGAGCAGGGGTCGTTGTCGCAGGCGGCCATGGCGACCTCAATGGTGTAGTCGGCGGTTTTGGTGACTTTCACGGTGACGGCGGGGACGTCGTCGTCTTCCTCGTCGGTGGCGACGAGGTTGCCTTTGGCGTCGTAGACGTTGATGTCGAGGTCGCTGCAGTCGTCGTCGCACACGCCGTAGATGAGGTATTCGCGTCCGGCGGTGAGGATGTAGACGAGTTCGCTGTCGGAGTCGCCTTCGTCGAGGGCGTTGACGTCGAGCATGTCGGCGTTGATGGTCCTGTAGCCCTTGCCGAGGTAGTAGGTGGTGCTCTGTTTCAGCTGGGCCTGGATGGCTTTCCTGGCGGCGGCGATGGCGGCGCTGTCGCTCTGGGCGTGGGCGGTGGGGGTGAGGAGCAGGGTGGCGAGGATGACGCGTGGGTTCATGGGGGCGCCTTGGGGTGTCCTGTGGGTATGTGGCCAGGCGGGTCCAGTCAGGTTAGCTGGCCTGCCGGTCAGCTGCTGCCTCAGGTGAGCGGCGCCCCGGACTGGGGGTGCGCCGGGGCGGGAACGGTGCAGTAGGCTGGTTCATGTCGCCGTTCTCGCCCCGCCCGGCCGGGCCGCCCACCTGGCGGCCGCCGGAGGAGTTACGGCGCCGGCTGTACATCCTGGCGATCGCGCTGGGGCTGGTGGTGGTGCTGACCCTGAACGTCCTGGCGCTGCGGGAGCAGGGCGTCAACCTGTACGTGCAGGTGGTGCTGCCGGTCACAATGATTCCGGCGCTGTTCAGCCTGGCGTGGCTGCTGCGGGACGGCCCGCTGGAGGTGCCGGAGCGGCTGATGTTCTTCACGGTAAATGTGCAGGTGCTGTCGCAGGCGCTGCTGGAGGAACTGCGGCGGGTCGAACCGACCGGTGAGACGGACCTGCTGTACTGGTCGGTGGTGGTGAACGTCATGCTGGGGTACCTGATCTTCCCGAACCGGGTGGCGGCCGGGTACAGCGCGGCGCTGTTCGTGTTCAGTGCTGGGATGCCGTGGGTGGGGGTGGCGCTGCGGGGCGGGGTGGTCTCGCCGGACCTGCCGCGGCTGCAGCTGACGGTGGGGATTGTGCTGCTGTTCGTGCACGCGCTGTCGTGGTACCGGGGTCAGTTCGAGTCGCAGCGGAGTGCGGTGCGGGTCATGGAGCAGCTGGCGCACACGGATCTGCTCACGAGCCTGCCGAACCGGCGCGGCATGTACCCGGCGGTGGAGGCGCTGATCGAGTCGGGCGGCGCGGCGATGCTGCTGGACTTGGATTACTTCAAGCGCGTGAACGACGAGTACGGGCATCAGGTGGGGGACGAGGTGCTGGCGTGGGCGGCGCGGGTGCTGGAGGCCCAGCTGCCGCCCGGCGGCCGGGTGGGGCGCTGGGGCGGCGAGGAGTTCCTGATGACCCTGCCGGGCCTGGACGGGCCGGGCGCGGCGGCGCGGGCGGAGGCGGTGTGCGCCGCGTTCCGCACGCAGGCGGTGGCGGGGGTGGGGGTGGTGACGATCAGCGCGGGGCTGACGCTGGCGCGCCCCGGGGATACGCTCCCGGCACTGGTAGCCCGCGCGGACGAGTACCTGTACGCCGCGAAGCACGCGGGGCGGGACGGATGGCGGGGGCGGGTGGAGCGGACAGCGGCGCTCCCGGCGTTCCCGGACGTGTGACACCCGGCGGCGTTTAGACTTGCCGCTGTATGACGACCTACCGCAAAGAGTCGGACACGATGGGCACCCTGGACGTGGATGCCAGCCGTTACTGGGGCGCGCAGACCGAGCGCAGCATCCATAACTTCCCGATCGGGCGCGACACGTTCGTGTGGGGCCGCCCCGTGATCCGCGCGCTGGGGATCCTGAAGAAGGGCGCGGCGCAGGCGAACGCGGACCTGGGTGAACTGCCGCGTGACGTGGCGGACCTGATCGTGCAGGCGGCGGACGAGGTGATCGCCGGGACGCTCGACGAGCATTTCCCGCTGGTGGTGTTCCAGACCGGGTCGGGCACGCAGAGCAACATGAACGCGAACGAGGTCATCAGCAACCGCGCCATCGAGATCGCGGGCGGCGAGCTGGGCAGCAAGAAGCCGGTGCACCCGAACGATCACGTGAACCGTGGCCAGAGCAGCAACGACACCTTCCCGACCGCGATGCACATCGCGGTGGTGCTGGAACTGAACGAGCGCCTGTACGGCAGCGTCGGCAAGCTGCGCGACACCCTGCACGCCAAGGCGCAGGAGCACGCGGGGCTGGTGAAGGTGGGGCGCACGCACCTGCAGGACGCCACGCCCATCACGCTGGGGCAGGAGATCGGCGGCTGGGTTGCGCAGCTCGATTACGCGCTCGCCGAGGTGCGGCATGCCGGTGAGGGCCTGCTGGAACTGGCGATCGGCGGTACGGCGGTGGGCACCGGCCTGAACGCGCACCCGCAGTTCGGTGATCTGGCTGCGAAGAAGTACGCCGAGGAGACCGGCTTCGCGTTCCGCAGCGCGGAGAACAAGTTTGCGGCCCTGAGTGCGCACGACGCCCTGGTGCAGACCAGCGCGGCGCTGCGGACCCTGACGGGCGCGCTGATGAAGATGGCGAACGACGTGCGCTGGCTCGCCAGCGGGCCCCGCAACGGCATCGGCGAGATCGTCATTCCCGAGAACGAACCCGGCAGCTCCATCATGCCCGGCAAGGTGAACCCCACCCAGTCCGAGGCGATGACGATGGTCGCCACGCGCGTGTTCGGCAACGACGCCACGGTGGCGTTCGCCGGGTCTCAGGGCAACTTCCAGCTCAACGTGTTCAAGCCCGTGATGGTGCACGCCGTGCTGGAAAGTATCCGTCTGATCTCGGACGCCTGCCTCGCTTTCAACGACAACTGCGCGGTCGGCATCGAACCGAACGTGGAGAAGATCGAGCACAACCTCAGCATCAACCTGATGCAGGTCACGGCCCTGAACAAGCACATCGGGTACGACAAGGCCGCCGCGATCGCCAAGAAGGCCCACAAGGAAGGCAGCAGCCTGAAGGAGGCCGCCCTGAGCCTGGGCTACGTCACCGAGGACGAGTTCGCGCAGTGGGTCGTGCCGCTGGACATGACGCACAGCTGAACCCCGCACCGGTATGCAGTGAGGAGCGCCCAGCCGGGCCGCTCCTCTTTGCTGTGCCGGGCAGGAGTGGGCCGCCGGGCAGCGTCAGGAAAACGCGAGAGCGGCACGTCTACGCTGGGCGTCACCTGGGTGGGTCTTCAGTCCAGCGTCAGGTGCCGTTGTTACGCTGGGCAATCACAGGTTCCGTGTAACCTGAATGTCCGCCCCGCCCCCCACCCCTGCCCTGCCCCCGGAGTTCACCTAATCCCATGCGCCGCTTCCTGCTTGCCCTGCTGACCACCCTGACCGCCACCTCGCCGGCGTCCGCCCTGCAACTGCTCGTGTGGGACCGCGACCTGTCCACCAAACTGGGCGACGGCGAGAGCAGTGGCGGCAAGGTCACGGTGCGGCTGGCCGGGGATTACAGCGGCCCGGTGGTGGTGCTCTTCGCCCAGAGTGACGAGGAACGCGCCCGCAACGCCTTCCCGGGTCTGAAAAGTCGGTACGTGGGCACGCTCGCCAACGGGCAGCTGAACGTCCTGGGAGAGGAACGCAGCGCCCCGCAGTCCATCACGAAGTTCCTGGGAACCTACAGGCTCTCGGCGACCGTGCAGGTGGCCTCGGCAGCCCTCAGTCTGCCCGGGCTGCGTAAGGCGGCCCCCCCGGCCCAGAACCGCTGACTGTCACCTGACGGAAGCTGTACGCGACCGTCAGGAACCGCGCAGATTTCATCAAGGTGACCCTGCAGGCGCGGCAGTAGGATCACGTCAACCGCGGCCACCCCGAGTGGTCGCCCTTCAAGGAGAAGCATGCTGGCTCAGATCCTCGTTGTCGAAGACGATCCCCACCTCGGTCCCCTGCTCAAGGAGTACCTGTCCGCCGACTATCAGGTGCATCACGCCGCGACCCTGCGCGACGCGCAGGCGTGGCTGGGCACCCACACCGCGCAGCTCATCCTGCTCGACCTGAACCTCCCGGACGGGGACGGCCTGGATCTGGTGCAGGCGCTGCGGCAGTACTCCTCGACGCCCGTGCTCGTCCTCTCGGCGCGCAGCGGCGTGCAGGAGCGCGTGGCGGGCCTGAACGCCGGGGCGGACGACTACCTGACCAAACCGTTCGCGATGCCGGAACTCGACGCGCGCATCTCGGCGCTGCTGCGCCGCACGGCCGCCGGGACGGGCGTGAATCTGGGCAACACCAGCCTGTCCACCAGCAGTCTGCTGCTGACCGTGAACGACAAGAACATCAACCTCACCGAGCACGAGGCCCGTATCCTGGAACTCATGATGCGCACGCCCGAGCGGGTGTTCTCGCGCGCGGACATCGAGTCGCACCTGTACGGCTGGGAAACCCCGAACAGCAACAGCGTCGAGGTCCGGATCTCGCAGCTGCGCAAGAAGCTGGAGCAGGCGGGCAGTGACCTGCGCATCCGCACGATCCGCAACGTCGGGTACGTGCTGCAGGCCTGATGACCCCCGAGGCGCGGCCCGTCACGACCCCGGCCGGGGCGCGGCGGGCCGCGCTGCTCACGCCCGGCGCCGGCCTGTACTCGGCGCGGGTGGCGTGGCGGCACAGCCTGCGCTTCCGGCTGGCGCTGACCTACAGCGCCCTGAGCGCCGCGCTGCTGATGCTGATCACGCTGGGCGTCGTGTCGCTGCTGCTGTCGCGCATGGAGCAGCAGTTCGTGGACCGCCTGAACGACCGCGCCGACACGCTGGCCGAGGCCTTCACGAACCTGGGGGGCGGCTTCGGGAAATCCGCGACGGGTCCCAGTGCGTACACGCTCGTGGTGGACCCGGACGGCCAGGTCATCGCGGCCAGTCCGGCCCTGCGGGAGTTCCAGAACTCCCCGTACCCGTTCGGGACACTGTCGCGCGTGCCGGTTCAGGGCACCACGGTACGCGCCGTGAAACGCAAGGCGGGGGATTTCGGCACGCTGTGGGTGGGCCTGCCCGAGGACGACCTGATCGCCGCGCGCCAGAGTGCTCTGAGTGCGCTGCTGCTGGCGCTGGTGACCGCGCCGCTGATCCTGCTGCTGACCGGCTGGTGGGTGGGGCGCCGCGCCCTGGCGGGCCTGGAGAACGCCGCGAATCTGGCGGACCGGCTGGACCCGGCCTTGAGCCTCGCGCCGCTGCCCCTCCCGGCCCGTGAGGACGAGGTGCAGCGCCTGCTCGTGGCGATCAACAGCCTGCTGGGCCGCATTGAGGCGCAGCAGGCGCGCGAGAAGCAGCTGCTGGGCCAGATCGTGCATGAGCTGGGTGCGCCGCTGACCGTGCTGAAGGCCAGCCTGAGCCGCGCCGAGGCCCGCCTGGGCGACCCGGAGGTGGCCCGCGCGGCGCTGGTCGCGGACGAACTGACCTTCACCACGCAGGACCTGATGCAGCTCGCGCGTGGGCAGCTGGAACTGAAGCTGGCGTGGCATTACATCCCGGCGGCCACCCTACGCGACCGGCTGGACCGCCTGGTGCCGGGCACGACCTTCACCGGCGACTGGGGGACCGGGATCCTGTGCGACCCGGACCGGCTGACGCAGGCGCTGCGTAACCTCCTGGCGAACGGGCGACGGCACGCGGGCGCCGACGGCATGGTCACGCTGGACCTGCGCGAGACGCCGGAGCAGCTGTGCTTTCGCGTGCGGGACTCCGGGCCGGGCCTACCGCCGGAACTGGGTGAGCAGATCTTCGAGCCGTTCGTGAGCGGCGCGGGCAGCAGTGGCCTGGGCCTGAGCGTGGCGCGGCAGATCGCGCGGATGCACGGCGGGGACCTGAGCGGCACGAACCACCCGGACGGTGGGGCGCTGTTCACCCTGACGCTGCCCGGCGCGGCCCTGGGTGACGACGGTGACGATCTGGACGACGCGGACGTGCTGGACGAGCCGCCGCTCACCCCGGTCGGGGGCATGGGCATCTGAGACAGGCCGGGCCGCACCGGTTGCCTATGCTGACCGGGTGACCAGTCCGCTGTTCGACCCGCCCGCCCCCGTCCCCCCCGACGAGCGACGCGCCCTGCTGGCCCTGCGCTTCTGTGCGCAGCTCGGCCCGCGCCGCATCGAGGCCCTCCGGGGGCACTTCGGATCGGCGGTCCGCGCGTGGCAGGCGCCCCTGCGGGACCTGCGGGAGGTGACGGGCCTGGACGCCCGCGCCGCGCAGGCCGTCGGGACCCCGGCGGCCCTGACCCGCGCCGATCAGGAACTCGCCCGGGTGGCGCAGGAAGGCGTGACGCTGCTGCTGCGCGGCCTGCCCGGCTACCCGGCGGCGCTGGACGCGCTGGGCGACCCGCCGCCCGCCCTGTGGGTGCGCGGCCCGCTGCCGGAGTTGCCGACCGTGCCGCGCGCCATCGGGATCGTGGGCACCCGCGCGGCCAGCCCGCACGCGCAGGCGTTCACGCGGATGCTCGCGGCGAACCTCGCCCGCGCCGGGGTGATCGTCGTGAGCGGCCTGGCGCGCGGCATCGACACGGCGGCGCACGGCGCGGCCGTCGAGGCAGGTGGAATCAGCATCGGCGTGCTGGGCAGCGCCGTGAACCGCGTGTACCCCAGCGAGAACGCCCGGCTGGCCGCGCATCTCACGCTGGTCAGCGAGTACCCGCTGGACACCGGGCCCGCGCAGCATCACTTCCCGACCCGCAACCGCCTGATCGCCGCGCTGAGTGCCGGGACGGTCGTCGTGGAGGGCGAGCGCAAGTCCGGGTCGCTGATCACGGCCACGCACGCGCTGGAGTGCGGGCGGACGGTGTTCGCCGTACCGGGCCGCGCCGGGGATCCGCGCGCTGCCGGGCCGCACGCCCTGATCCGCGACGGGGCGGTGCTCACCGAGAGCGCGGCGGATGTCCTGACTGAGCTGGGCTGGGGCAGCGTCCCGGACGCCCCGCTGCCGCAGCTACCCCCTGAGCAGGCGCGGGTGCTGGCCGCTCTGACCGGCCCGGTCACGCTGGACGATCTCGTGACCGCCACTGGCCTGCCGCTGCCCGAGATGCAGACGGCGCTGGTCATGCTGAACCTGCTGGGCCTGGCCGAGGAGGTCGGGGGCCGCTGGGTGCGGCGCTGAGCGAGTCTACGCGTGCTGCGGGCCGAAGTCCTTTTCCACGGTGACGTGCGGCTCGCCGCCCAGGGTCACGCCCTCCTGCGCGGGATCCGAGAGCTGCGGCAGCAGCGGCGCAAGGCCCACCGCGAGCGTCCCCCCGTCCCCGGCCACATCGTGCCCGTGGGGATCGAGGGTCAGCGTCCAGCCGCCGCCGGGCCAGGTCACGCGCGCGTGCAGGTGCTCGCCACGGCGTAGGGCGGCCAGTTCCAAGTCGTCGATGCGGACGCGGACGCGTCCCGGCGTGAACCTCACCTTCATGGGTGACAGGATAGGCGCATGGACATCCTGGTTCTGGGCGGCACGCAGTTCGTGGGTCGGCACATCGTGCTGGCGTTCCTGGCCGCGGGGCACCGCGTGAGCATCCTGACACGCGGCCGCACACCCGACGACCTGCCGCCGGAGGTCGAGCGGCTGCGTGGCGACCGGGGCGAGGCGGGGGGCCTGGACGCCCTAGGGAGCCGCAGCTGGGCCGCCTGCGTGGACGTGAGCGGCTACCTGCCGTCCGCCGTGCGCGCCAGCAGTGAGACCCTGCGGGGCCGGGTGGGCCGGTACGTCTTCATCAGCACCGCCAGCGTGTACGCCGAGCCGGATCGGCACCCGGTGCGCGAGGATGACCCGCTGCTGCCGGCCGCTCAGGAGGACACCATGGAGGTCACGGGGGAGACGTATGGGCCGCTGAAGGTCACCTGTGAGCAGATCGTGCTGGGCGCCTACGGCCCGGACGCCACGATCCTGCGGCCGCAGATCGTGGCGGGGCCGTTCGATCACACCGCCCGCTATCCGTACTGGGTCGACCGGGCAGGCAGGGGAGAGGAGACCCTGCTCCCCGGGAACGGCACGGATCACGTGCAGGTGATCGACGCGCGGGATCTGGCGCAGTTCACGGTGCGGGTCGTGGAGGGCGCGGTGGGCGGCGTCTTCAACGTGGCCGGGCCGCGCCTGAGCTGGGGGCAGTTCGCGCGGCTGCTGGGCATCCGGGAGCCGGTGTGGGTGGACGCAGCTCAGCTGGAGGCGCTGGGCCTGGGCTTCCGGGAGCTGCCGCTTTTCATCCCGGAAGACGGGGCGCAGGCAGGCCTGATGGACGTCAGTGCGGAGCGGGCGGTGCTGGCCGGGCTGACTCTGACCCCGCCGGAGGTCACGGCGCGGGACACCCGGGCCTGGAGTGAGCAAGCCGGGCTGAGCTACGCCCTGACTCCGCAGTGGGAGGCCGAGGCCCTGGCCGCCGCGCACCGCTGAGCCCCGAGAGAGAAACCGTTTCTCTCTGTCCTGGGAAAACGGGCCGGGAGAGAGGAGCGGGCGGTGGTATGCTGGCTCCCGCTCAAGAGTGCCTTAAGGGAGGTGCGCCTTATCTCGCAGGAAATCTGGTCGGACGTGCTGGGGTACGTCCGCAAGAACATTACAGAGGTCGAGTACCACACCTGGTTCGCGCCGGTGAAGAACCTGGGCGTGCAGGACGGCTCGCTGGTGCTGGGCGTGCGCAACTCCTTCGCGCAGGAGTGGTTCCGCAAGAACTACCTCAAACTGCTCGAAGACGCGCTGCGCAGCCTGGGCGCGCAGGATCCGCAGGTGAGTTTCCAGGTGCTGCCCGCCGCGCAGGACGCGCTGCTGCTGCCCAGCGACCCGCCCCCACCGCCCAGCGTGCCCGCGCCGCGCGCCCCGGCCCCCACCTTCACGGAAAACCGCAAGGTGCTGAACCCGAAGTACACCTTCGAGAACTTCGTGGTGGGCCCGAACAACAACCTCGCGCACGCGGCGGCGCTGGCGGTCGCGGAGTCCCCCGGCAAGGCGTACAACCCGCTGTTCATCTACGGGGACGTGGGCCTGGGGAAAACCCACCTGATGCACGCGGTCGGGCACTACATGCTCGAGCGGTTTCCCGGCAAGCGGGTGGAGTACGTGTCGACCGAGTCGTTCACGAACGACCTGATCAACGCGATCCGCGACGACAAGATGACGCAGTTCCGCAACCGCTACCGCTCTGTGGATCTGCTGCTGGTGGACGATATCCAGTTCCTGGCAGGCAAGGAGCGCACGCAGGAGGAGTTCTTCCACACCTTCAACGCGCTGTACGAGAACCACAAGCAGATCATCCTGAGTTCCGACCGGCCGCCGAAGGACATCCAGACGCTGGAGGGTCGCCTGCGCAGCCGCTTCGAGTGGGGGCTGATCACGGACATCCAGTCGCCGGAGTACGAGACGCGCGTGGCCATCCTGAAGATGAACGCGGAGCACAACCGCATCGACATCCCGCAGGAGGTGCTGGAACTCATCGCGCGGCAGGTGACGAGCAACATCCGCGAGCTGGAGGGCGCGCTGATGCGGGTGGTGGCGTTCTCCAGCCTGAACAACGTGCCCTTTTCACGGGCGGTGGCGGCCAAGGCGCTGAGCAACGTGTTCGCGCCGCAGGAAGTGAAGGTGGAGATGATGGACGTGCTGCGGCAGGTGGCCGCGCAGTTCAACATGCCGCCTGACGTGATCCGCGGTTCCGGGCGCGTGCGTGATGTGGTCCAGGCGCGGCAGGTGGCGCAGTACCTGATCCGCGAGTTGACCGATCATTCCCTGCCGGAGATCGGGCAGTTCTTCGGGCGGGATCACTCGACGGTCATGCACGCGATCAGCAAGGTCTCGGAGCAGATGGGCAAGGACAGTGAACTGACGGCGGCGGTGGACCTACTGCGCCGCCGGATGAAGGGTCAGGACGACGAGGATTCTGATGCGTAATTCAACCGCTTCATTCTTCGTATTTCAGAATAAGTTCCATTTTCCGTTCCAAACACCTGTGCGGCATTTCACGAGCTGTGGAAAACCCTGTGGAAAAGCTGTGGATAACCGGGGATTTCCCTGTGGAAAAGTCTGTGGATAACCCAGCCCCCTGAAAGGCTGTGGATAAGTCACGAAGTTATCCACAGGTTATCCACAGGAAAGTGCCAATTATCCACAATTTTGTCCACAGCGCAGATGCGCGCCCAGCGCAGCCCGAAGGCACTTATCCACAGTTTCCACAGGACCTATTACTACTACTACTATCTTTTTTTAGAATAAAGACAGATAAAAGATAGGGACCAGACAGAGAGGCACGCATGAACGTACACGTCACCAAGAAAATCCTCAGCGAAGGCCTGGGCCTTCTGGAACGCGTCATCCCCAGCCGCAGCAGCAACCCCCTGCTGACCGCTCTGAAGGTCGAGGCCAGCGAAGCAGGCCTGACCCTCTCCGGCACCAACCTCGAAATCGACCTGTCGTGCTTCGTGCCGGCCGAGGTCAAAGACCCCCGCAACTTCGTGGTGCCCGCCCACCTGTTCGCGCAGATCGTGCGCAACCTGGGCGGTGAACTGGTCGAACTGGAACTCAGCGGCTCGGAACTCTCGGTGCGGGCCGGCGGCTCGGACTTCAAACTCCAGACCGGCGACATCGACGCCTACCCCCCGCTGAGCTTCCCCGCGCAGGCCGACGTGAGCCTTGACGCGACCGAACTGGCCCGCGCGCTCTCCAGCGTCCGCTACGCCGCCAGCAACGAGGCCTTTCAGGCGGTGTTCCGCGGCATCAAGCTCGAGCACCGGCCCGAGGGCGCGCGCGTGGTCGCCTCCGACGGGTACCGCGTGGCGATCCGGGACTTCCCGGCCAGCGGGGACGGCCGCAACCTGATCATCCCGGCGCGTAGCGTGGACGAACTGATCCGCGTGCTCAAAGACGGCGAGGCCCGCTTCACGTACGGCGACGGGCAGCTGAGCGTCACGACCGACCGCGTCCACATGAACCTCAAACTGCTCGACGGGGACTTCCCGGACTACGAGCGCGTGATCCCCAAGGAGATCCGCCTGCAGGTCACGCTGCCCGCCACGGCGCTGAAGGAGGCCGTGAACCGCGTGGCGGTGCTGGCCGATAAGAACGCGAACAACCGCGTGGAGTTCCTGGTCTCCGAGGGCAAACTGCGGCTGGCGGCCGAGGGCGACTACGGCCGCGCGCAGGACACGCTGGACGTGGTGCAGGGCGGCAGCGAGCCCGCCATGAGCCTCGCGTTCAACGCCCGGCACGTGCTGGACGCCCTGGGCCCGATCGACGGGGACGCGGAACTGCTGTTCTCGGGCTCGACCAGTCCGGCGATCTTCCGCGCGGCGGGCGGCGGCGGGTACATGGCCGTGATGGTGACCCTGCGCGTCTGAGGCAGCGGGCAGGTGGGGCTCGCAGTCTCACCTGTCTGCACCGGAAGTTGAACCGGGTGCATCTTTCTGCGGGGGCACCCGCTTATAGTGTCTGAAGTACACCTACTCGCCTGCGGGCGACAGGGCCGTGATCCGGGAGGAAACAGGGATGAAGATTCAGAAAGTGATTGCCCGTGAAGTGCTGGACTCGCGCGGGAACCCCACCGTGGAAGCCGAAGTTCACCTCGACAGTGGCCTGCAGGGCCGCGCGATCGTGCCCTCGGGCGCCAGCACCGGCACCCACGAGGCCCTGGAACTCCGCGACGGCGGCAGCCGCTACCTCGGCAAGGGCGTGCAGCAGGCCGTCAAGAACGTCAACGAGGCCCTCGGCCCGGCCGTGGTCGGCCTGGACGCCAGCGAGCAGGCCGCCATCGACGCCGCGCTGATGGCGACCGACGGCACCCCCAACAAGGGCAACCTGGGCGGCAACGCCATCCTGGCCGTCAGCCTCGCCGCGGCCCGCGCCGCCGCCGCCGAACTGAACATCCCGCTGTACCGCTACCTGGGCGGTAGCAACGCCAAGACCCTCCCGGTCCCGATGATGAACGTCATCAACGGCGGCGCGCACGCCGACAACAGCGTGGACTTCCAGGAATTCATGGTCATGCCGGTCGGCGCGCCCAGCTTCCGCGAGGCGCTGCGCTACGGCGCCGAGACCTTCCACAGCCTCAAGAAGGTCCTGTCGAAGAAGGGCTACAACACCAACGTCGGCGACGAGGGTGGCTTCGCCCCGGACCTCAAGAGCAACGAGGAAGCGCTGGACGTGCTCCTCGAGGCGATCGAGAAGGCAGGCTACGAGCCCGGCAAGGACATCGCCATCGCGCTGGACCCGGCCGTGACCGAGCTGTTCAAGGACGGGAAGTACCACCTCGAATCCGAGGGCCGCGTGCTCAGCACGGGCGAGATGGTGGACTTCTGGGCCGACTGGGCCAGCCGCTACCCGATCGTGAGCATCGAGGACGGCCTCGCCGAGGACGACTGGGACGGCTGGGCGCAGCTGACCGCCAAGATCGGTGACCGCGTGCAGCTGGTCGGCGACGACCTGTTCGTCACGAACCCCGAGCGTCTGCAGCGCGGCATCGACACGAAGGTCGGCAACGCGATCCTCGTGAAGGTGAACCAGATCGGCAGCCTGACCGAGTCGATGGACGCCATCGAACTGGCCAAGCGGCACCACTACGGCACGATCATCAGCCACCGCAGCGGCGAGTCCGAGGACAGCTTCATCGCGGACCTGGCGGTCGCCACGAACGCCGGGCAGATCAAGACCGGTTCGGCCAGCCGCTCGGACCGCATCGCGAAGTACAACCAGCTGCTGCGCATCGAGGACAGCCTCGGTGACCGCGCGGTGTTCCCCGGCCGCAAGGCGCTGCGCTGACCCCGGCAGGCGGGCGGCGGGGGAGACCCTGACCGCCCGCCGCTCTTCCCGCGCTTGGAAAGGATTCCAGATGAAACAGATTGACCGTTCCACCAAGATCGTGGCCACCGTCGGCCCGGCCAGCCGCTCCCCCGAGGTGCTGAGCCGCATGATCGACGCCGGCTTGAACGTCGTGCGCATGAACTTCAGCCACGGTGACCCCGAGGACCACCGCCAGACCGTGCAGATGGTCCGCGAACTCGCCGCCCAGAAGGGCGTCACCATCGGCATACTGCAGGACCTCCAGGGTCCGAAGATCCGCGTGGCGCGCTTCAAGGACGGCAGCGTAACCCTCGCCCCCGGCGACAAGTTCACGATCACCATGGACGACGTCGAGGGCGACGAGACCCGCGTGGGCACCACCTACAAGGACCTTGTCCGGGACGTGCACCCCGGCATGGCCCTGCTGCTCGACGACGGCAACATGGCCCTGCGCGTCGAGGGCGTGCGCGGCAACGACGTGCTGACCACCGTCGTGATCGGCGGCGTCCTGAAGAACAACAAGGGCATCAACGTGCCCGAGGCCGACCTGAGCGTGCCCGCGCTGTCCGAGAAGGACGTGCAGGACATGGAGTTCGGCGCGGAACTGGGCGTGGACTGGGTGGCGCTGAGCTTCGTGCGTTCCCGCGACGACCTGCTGCTGGCCCGCCACTACATGTCCCGCTTCGGCAGCCGCGCCAAGCTGATGGCGAAGATCGAGAAGCCGCAGGCCGTGGACCGCTTCGAGGACATCCTGAAGGAAGTGGACGGCATCATGGTGGCGCGCGGTGACCTGGGCGTCGAGATGCGCCCCGAGCAGGTGCCGACCATCCAGAAGCGCATCATCCGCATGTGCCGCGAGGCGGGCAAACCCGTGATCACGGCCACGCAGATGCTCGAGAGCATGATCAGCCTGCCGCGCCCCACCCGCGCCGAGGCCTCCGACGTGGCGAACGCCATCTACGACGGCACCGACGCCGTGATGCTGTCCGCCGAGTCGGCCGCCGGGATGTACCCGGTCGAGTCGGTCGCCATGATGGCCCGCATCGCCCGCGAGGCCGAGGGCAGCGAGCACTACAAGATGCTCCAGCGGTCCCTCGTGATCGACACGGAACTGGCGCAGGACGCCATCGCGTCGGCGGCGTGCAGC
Source organism: Deinococcus hopiensis KR-140 (assembly GCA_943327755.2). Taxonomy (GTDB): domain Bacteria; phylum Deinococcota; class Deinococci; order Deinococcales; family Deinococcaceae; genus Deinococcus; species Deinococcus hopiensis_A. The sequence continues at coordinate 13,108 of CALPYF020000020.1, read as the reverse complement.
ATCGGCGAGAAGCTGGACTCCCCGGCGATCGTGACGTTCACGAGCACCGGCGGCGCCGCGGGCCGCATCGCCAAGAACCGCCCCCCGCTGGCGATCCTGGCCCTGACGCCCAACGAGCAGACCCGCAACCAGCTGGCGCTCTCCTGGGGTGTCGTGCCGGTCCTGAGCGAGGACCCCCGCAACACGGACGACATGGTCCGCATCGCGAACGAGGAGCTGCGCCGCAGCGGTCTGGCGGACGTGGGTGACCGGTACGTGATCACGGCCGGTGTGCCCTTTGGTGTGCGTGGCACGACGAACATGCTGCGCGTCGAGCGTCTGCGTGAGGACCTGCTGCAACCCTGACCGACCACCACGCGGACATTCAGGGATTCGTCAGATTTTTATCCACAGGGACGGGCTTTTTCCACACCGACCCTGTGGATAACTGCTGGGTTGTGCACAGGGTTTTGCTGCCCCCAGCGGTCGTCCACAGGCAGGGACAGTTGTCCACAGCGCCCTGTGCATAACTTTCCCCGCCCATACAGACCTGAAGATTGAATGAAGACCAGCCGACCGGGGCTCTGGGAAGCCCGTGAAGGCCCCATGAAGCCCCGGGGTGGATCAGGACCCCAGCACCAGCCGCGCGAACTTGTCCTTGCCCTTCTGGATGACCGCGCCGCCCTCCTGGGACAGCTGCTCAAGGGTCAGGCTGGCCTGCGCGTCCGTCACGACCTCCCCGTTCAGCTTCAGGCCCCGGTTCTGCATCAGCTTGCGGGCCGCGCCGTTGCTGGGCTCCAGGCCCGCCAGCACGACCAGTTTCACCAGGCTGATCCGCTCGGGATCGGCACTGTTCGCCAGTTCCGCCGCCGGGACCGTCACGGACGGGATGTTCTCGGGGATGCCACCCCTGGCGACGCTGCGGAAGCGGGCCTCGGCGGCGTCCAGGTCCGCGTCCGGGTGGAACCACGCCACGACCTCGCGCGCCAGTTCGCGGTGCGCCGCGACCGGGTGCCCGGCCAGCAACTCCTCGATGTGGGGGCGGGGCAGGTCGGTCAGCAGCGTGAAGTAGTTGTCCAGCAGCGGATCGGGCACCTTCATCAGCTTCGCGAACATCTCGTGCGGTTCGTCGGTCAGGCCGATGTAGTTGTCGAGGCTCTTGGACATCTTCTCGGTGCCGTCCAGGCCGACCAGCAGCGGCAGGGTCATCACGACCTGCGACTCCTGCCCGTAATCCCGCTGCAGCGCGCGCCCCACGAGGTTGTTGAACAGCTGATCGGTGCCGCCCAGCTCCACGTCGGCTTCCAGCGCCACGGAGTCGTAGCCCTGTGTCAGCGGGTACAGGAGTTCGTGCACGGCGATGGGCACGCCGCCCTCGAAGCGCTTGCGGAAGTCGTCGCGTTCCATGATGCGCGCCACCGTGTAGCGGCTGGCGAGGCGGATCACGTCGGCGTACCCCATGGGTTCGAGCCACTCGCCGTTGAAGCGGACCTCCAGCACCTCGGGCTCCTGGCGCAGGATCAGGCGGCACTGCTCCAGGTAGCTCTGGGCGTTCTCGCGGGTCTGCTCCAGCGTCAGCGGCGGGCGGGTCTTGCTCTTGCCGCTGGGGTCGCCGATCATCGCGGTGAAGTCCCCGATCAGCATGATCACCTTGTGGCCCAGGTCCTGGAACTGGCGCATCTTGCGCAGGATCACGGCGTGCCCCAGGTGCAGGTCCGGGCGGGTCGGGTCGGCGCCCAGCTTCACGCGTAGCGGCTGGCCCTTGGCGAGTTTGCGGCGCAGGTCGTCCTCGGACACCAGGTCCACGACGCCGCGGCGCAGCAGGTCGATCTGTTCGTCCACGGGCAGGTTCCATCGGATGGGGGCGGGTTCTTGCCTCTTCACTTCATTCTGCATGGTGACTCCATGGGGGAGCGGCGCACCAGGACTGTCCGGATGCGCCGCTCGGGGTTGGATTTCAGGCTGTGACTGACCCTGCTCCCACCGGTGGCGGCGGGCAGGGATACGCACGTCGGGTCAGACGCCTCATGCCGCCCAGCATAACAGGCGCCGCCACCCGCTAGCATCGGGCGGTGAAGACCATTCAGGAGTTGCGCGACACCTTCCCCCGCCCAGGCGTGGTCGAGTGGCTGGGCCTGCGCCCCGCGCGGCGCGCGCCCGTGCAGGCAGTCACGGAGGTCGAGGCGCACCCGCTGGTGGGATTAGTCGGCGATCACGGCAAGCTCGCCCCGCCGCGCCTGACCGCCCTGACCGGCGAGGCGGGGGAGGACGTGCGCCCCGCGAACGCCCCTGCCATTCCTGGCGGCCCCGGTCGGCGGCAGGTGACGCTGATCCAGGCTGAGCACCTGCCCGTGATCGCCGCGCTGGCCGGACTGGAGGCTGCGAGCCCGGAGCAGCTGCGCCGCAACATCGCCGTGCGCGGCATTCCCCTGCTGGCCCTGAAGGACCGCCGCTTCCAGATCGGCGAGGTGATCCTGGAGGGCACCGGCGAGTGCCACCCCTGCTCCCGCATGGAGGAGACGCTGGGCGAGGGCGGGTACAACGCCGTGCGCGGGCACGGGGGCCTGACCGCCCGCGTGATCCGGGGCGGCGTGATCCGCCTGGGGGACGAGGTGCGCCCCCTCCCGGGCGCCGTGACCTGAAGGGCCCGCTATGCTGGGCGGCATGCCCAAACGTCCCGCCCCGCCCCTGAGCCGCACGCGGCGCGTCACGCTGGCGGGCGCGTTCGGGTTCACGCGCCTGATCGTGGAGCTGGGCGTGCTGAGTTCCTTCGCGTTCAGCCTCGCGCTGTTCGTCGCGGCCATCGCGCAGGCGTACGTGACCATCCGCGCGGCGCTGGGTGACCTGGGCGAGGCGCACACCACCAAGACCCTGATCGTCGCGGCAGTCGAGCAGGCCGACACGCTGCTCGTCGGGGTGGCGCTGCTGATCATCTCGTTCGGCCTGCAGGCGCTGTTCGTGGGCCGCGTGCAGAACGTGCCCCGCTGGCTGCACATCGACTCCTTCGACGACCTGAAACAGAAACTGATTGGGATCGTGATCGTGGCGCTCAGCGTGAACTTCTTCAGCGTCGCACTGGAATGGAAGGGCGGGTCCGACATCCTCGTGTACGGCGCGGCCATCGCCGCCGTGATTCTCGCGGTGGGCGCGTACTCCGTGATCCTCTCCCGCCAGGGGTACCGCCCGGACGCCCCTGAAGACCCGCATGCCGCACCTTGACGCACGCCTCCAGGCGGCCCTGCACCTGATCCGCGCCGAGACTCACGCGGACATCGGCAGTGACCACGCGCACCTGCCCATCCGGCTGGCGCAGCTGGGCCGCATCACGCGCGGCGTGATCGTCGAGGTGAACCCCGGCCCGCTGGAGCACGCCCGCGTGAACGTCGCCCGCGCGGGCCTCACGGACCGCCTGGAGGTCCGCGCCGGAAACGGCCTGGCCCCGCTGCTGCCGGGCGAGGTGCAGAGTGCCAGCATGACCGGCATGGGCGCGCAGACCATGCTGGGCATCCTGACCCGCACGCCAGACCGCGTGCCGGACGCGCTGGTACTGCAACCGAACGACAGCCCGGAACCGCTGCGACGCTGGGCGCAGGAACGCGGCTACCACGTCGCGGCGGAAGTCCTGGCCCCCGGATTCTGGCGCTACCCGGTGCTGCGTCTGGAACGCCAGTCCGGCCCCGACCCGGCCTACGCGGGTCTGCCCGGGAACGCCGCCCTGCGCTACGGCCCGCTGCTGCTGCGCGAGGACAGCGAGCTGCTGCGTGAACAGGTCGCGGCGGACATCGCCCGCCTGACCCCGCTGGCCGCGCCGGGCCGCGCCGCCGAGCACGACCTGCACGTCGCGCAGAGCGCCGCCGCGTGGCTCTCAGGGAGTGGAAAATAAAAAATCCGCCTTCTCCGGCGGTGATAGGAAAAATATAGCGCGGTATGCAGGGGGCGTCAAGCCTAGCAGGCTAGCTGGAAAAATGCCGTCCTGGACAGGCTTCTTCGGCGATGCTCTGGCGGCGGCATGCAGCCCCGGTCGGTGTGTTCGGTTGTTCCGGAGGCTGGTGGAAGTGCGCCCGATGGCGGGGCCAGCCGATCATGCGGAGTTGCGGGGAATCAAAACGAAAAATCCGTCCTTCGCGGACGGTGATAAGAAAAGGATAGCGCGGTATGCAGGGCTGGTCAAGTCCTGCGCGCCGACCGCAAATCCGTCGTGCTGGACGTCCTTCCGGCAGAAGTGGAAACCGAGAGGTACGCAGTCGGGTTCACCTGCAAGGTGCTGATCGCCCCGTCGCAGCGGCCATGCGTCGAACTGGCCGCAGCGTGGGCCTGATCGGCGGGGGAGAGGGCCTCCCAGTGGTGGTTTGCGTGGGGAGGTCTAGACCAAAACGAAAAATCCGCCCTTCGCGGACGGTGATAAAAATAGGATACCCCGGTATGCAGGGCGTGTCAATCCCCGCGCAGCGGCCTGAAAAAGCTCGTGCTGCACGGGTGATCTCTGGCGGCGTTCCCAGCAGTATGCAGCGAAGAGGGCCGGAGCGCATGGCCTCGGCCCTCTTCTGCCCGCTTCCGCTCAGCGGGCGACTTCCACGGCGCGGCTCTCGCGGACCACGGTCACCTGCACCTGACCGGGGTATTCCATGTCCTGCTCGACCCGCCCGGCGATCTCGCGGGCCAGCAGGGTCGCCTGGGCGTCCGTGACCTTGTCCGGCTGCACGATCACGCGCACCTCACGCCCGGCCTGGATGGCGTAGGCCTGCTGCACGCCGGGGAACGACACGGCGATCTGCTCCAGCATCTCCAAGCGGCGCACGTACGATTCCAGCTCCTCACGGCGCGCACCGGGCCGCGCGGCGCTGATCGCGTCGGCGGCGGCCACCAGCACGGAGTACAGCGTCTCGCCGTTCTCCGGGTCGTGGTGGTGCGCGATCGCGTCGATGACCTCGGCGGGCTCCCCGAACCTCTTGGCGAGGTTGATGCCGATCTCGACGTGCGTGCCGTCGATCTCGCGGTCGATGCTCTTGCCGACGTCGTGCATCAGTCCGGCGCGGCGGGCCATGCCGGCGTCCAGGCCCAGCTCCCCGGCCATGATGCCGGTCAGGTGCGCCACCTGAATGGAGTGCTTCAGGACGTTCTGGCCGTAGCTGGTGCGGAAGTACATGCGGCCCAGCAGCTGCACGAGGCCCGGCTTGATGCCCACCACGCCCGCCTCGATGGCGGCTTCCTCGCCCTGGGCGTGCATGAAGGCCTTCATCTCGTCCTGCGCCTTGTGCACCATCTCCTCGATGCGGGTCGGGTGGATGCGGCCGTCGGCGACCAGGGCGTCCAGGACGTGCTTGGCGACCTCGCGCCGCACCGGGTTGAAGCTGGAGAGAATCACCGCTTCGGGCGTGTCGTCGATGATCAGGTCCACGCCGGTCAGGGCCTCGAACGCGCGGATGTTGCGGCCCTCGCGGCCGATCAGGCGGCCTTTCATGGCGTCGTTCGGGATGGGCACGACCGACACGCTCAGGGCGGCGCTCGTCTCGGACGCGCTGCGCTGGATGGCCTGCGCGATCACGTGCCGCGCCGAGCGTTTCGCATCGGCGGTGGCGCGTTCCTGCATGGCCTTCACGCGGATGGCCTTCTCCTCTTCCAGTTCAGCGTCCAGGCGGTTCATGATGTCCGCACGGGCCGCCTCGGGGGACAGCCCGGCGATCTCGAAGAGTTTCAGGTCCGCCTGATGCAGGCGCGCCGCGATCTCCTGCTCCTGCGTGCCCAGGAGGCGGGCGCGGTCCTCGAGGCGTTCCTCCAGCGCGGCGAGTTTCTCGCCGCGCGCGTCGAGCTGCTCGGCTCGGCGGTTGAGGCGCTCGATCTCGCGTTTGAGTTCCTCGCGTTCCCGGCGGGTCTCTTGGCGGTCGCTGCCCAGCGCCTCGCGTTCCCGGGCGGCGTCCTGCTTGGCCTGCGCGCGTTCCTGCTCCAGACCGGCGCGCAGGGCGCTGATCTGGTCACGCTGGCCCTGCAACTGCGTGAGCTGCGTATCGAACTGCGCGAGTTGCACGTTCAGCTGGGCTTCGCGGTCACTGGCTTCCTTGATTCTGCGGGTGGCGTCCTGCCTGTCCTGATCGGCCTCGGCCCGCGTGGTGCGGGCGTCGGCGTCGGCCTGCGCGCGGATACGGTCCGCGTCACGCTGGGCTTCCTGTTGCAGGCGGTCGTCGATCTCAGCGCGCGGCCGCGCCCCACGACTCTGCCCCGCCAGGAATCCCCCGACCAGTCCGAGCAGCAGCGCCACGATGATCCCGGTGATCTCTGGGGTCGTCACGGTGCGCTCCTTTGATGGTGTGTTGCATGAGGCGGCGCGCCGATGTCGGGCACGCGCCCCGGGGTGAGAAACTGAAGGTGAACGCCTCCCTGGTTCGTGTGGGGACGTTCGCCCCAAGTGTAGCGGGTCCATCCTACAGGTGGAGGTCGGGCAGCGGGCAGAGGCCCGACGGGCAGGTAAGAGAAAACCCCCGCCACGGGGGCGGGGGTCAAACGCGCGGGGGCGTTTACTTCGCGGCGTGCACCACGAGCTTCATGGGGATGCTCACTTCGGGGTGGGCGCGGTAGGAGATGTCGTACTCGCCAATTTCCTTGACGGTTTTCGGCATCGTGATGCGGCGCTTGTCCACGTCGAAGCCCAGCTTGTCGAGCGAGTCGGCGACGTCCTGGTGCGTGACCGCACCGTAGATCTTGCCTTCGCCGGCGCGGACGCTGAGTTCCACGGCGACGCCGTTCAGGCGGCTGGCGAGGTCCTCGGCGCTGGCCTTCTCGGCCGCCAGGGTCTTCTGACGGGCGCGGATGCGGGCCTCGAGGCTCTTCATGTTGCTGGCGGTGGCAGGGGTGGCGATGCCCTGGGGGATCAGCCAGTTGCGGGCGTAGCCGTCTTTGACGTTCACGACGTCGCCGGTCTTGCCGAGCTTGCCGGGTTCAAGAAGAATTACTTGCATGTCAATTCTCCTTATTTCCGGACGAGCTTCTCGGTGTAGGGCAGCAGAGCCAGCTGGCGGGCGATCTTGATCGTCTGCGCGATGCGGCGCTGGTGCTTGGCCGAGAGGCCCGTGCGGCGGCGGGGGAGGATCTTGCCCGTATCGCTCACGAAACGGCGCAGCATCTTCACGTCTTTGTAATCGGTGATTTCCAGTTCCCCGATGGAGAACGGATCGACCTTGGGCTTGCGGGGACGCTTGGGTCCCTTGCCGCGCGGTTTACGCTCGGCGCTGTTGGTCTGGGTCATGTGTTAGTCCTTGAAATCTGCGTTCCTCTCCCCAAGCGGGGTTCAGAACGGCAGGTCTTCGTCCGGTGGGAAATCGTCGAGACCTTGGTCAATATCTAAGCCGCCCGAACGGTTCCCCGTGTTCGCTGCCCGGCTCGGCTGGCCGTAGCCGCCGCTCTGGGGGCGCGCCGCACTGCTCGCGGTCTGCGTGCGAGGTCCGGCGGGGGTGGCTGCAGGGTTACCGGCCCCTGCGCCTCGGGACAGGGCTTCGACTCGCGTCGCCTCTACTTTGGTGGAGTTGCGTTTGTTACCGTCGCGGTCGGTCCACGCTTCGTTGACCAGTCGTCCCTGCACGAGCACGGGGTCTCCTTTGCGGAGGTCCTTCATGCGTTCGGCGAGGTCGCGCCACAGCGTCACGTCGATCCAGTGGGTCTTCTCCTGTCGCTGGCCCTGTCGGTCGTTCCAAGTCTCGTTCACGGCCAGGCCGAGTCCGAGCACGGCGTCGCCGGCGGGGGTGTAGCGCAGTTCGGGGTCACGGGTGACGTTCCCGATGAGAATGACTTCGTTCATGCCGCTGCTCATGCGAACGCCGCCTCCGGCGTCCTGAACGAGTTCGGGGGTGTAACCGAGCTGTTCCATGCGCAGGGCTTTCACGCGGACCATGCTGCGTTTGCCGCCTTCAGGGGCTTCCCACTGGCTGTACTCCACGCTGCCTTCGACCATCACGGCGTCGCCGCCTTTCAGGTTGCGTTCGGCCTGCCATTCGGCGGGTTTGCCAAGAATGGACACGCGGTGGTACCAGGGGAGTTTGCGTTCGCGCCCGTCGTTGCCGATGACGTGATCTTCACCGGCGATGGTGGCTTCGAATACGGCGGTGCCGCTGGGGGTGTAGCGCAGTTCGGGATCGCGGGCGAGTGCGCCGATCAGGTAAACGTGGTTCATGCCTCGGGCCATGACGTGGTCTCCTTTGTTGCTGGCTGAATCCGGCAGGATTCGTACTGGGGTCTTGGATGCGGCTGGCGTGTGTGGCCCTTGCGGGTTGACCGTACGATAACAGGACCGATCTCATTACGTCAATAGCGTAAGGAGATCAGGCCTTTTTGGTCTTCCACTCCGGGCGGTCCTTGACCACCAGGACGCGGCGCACGTGGTCACGCAGACGCAGGGTGCTGGCGATGTCCGTTTCGGGGTTGCCGGCGGCCTTGATGGTGTACATCAGGTAGTAGCCCTCGCGGTCCTTGTTCACGGCGTAGGCGAGGCGGCGGTTGCCGAGCTCGTCCAGGTTGCTGATTTCCCCGCCCGCGTTCTTCACGGTGCTCTCGATGTATTCCTTCTCGATGCCCACCTGCTCGGCGCTGAGGTTGGGGTTCAGGATCAGGTTCAGGTCGTACTGGTTCATAGTTCACCTCCTCTGTCGCCGCACGCAGGCGGAGTGTCCTGACAGGGTCAGGCCTCGCCGGGCAGCGCAACTCACCACATTACCAGAGTCCGCGCGCGGTTGCCAGCCGTCAGATGACGCATGTCCAGCCCCGCCCCGCCCCGTACGCTGGCAGGCATGAGCGACCCCATCCCGTCGGCGTCCAGCGCGGTCAGCGGCATCCTCGACATCCTGCGCGAGGCCACCCTGGGCGGCCGCCCCGGCCAGGGCACCGCCTTCCTGGACGGCACGAAAGCCGACGGCAGCGGCAACCACGGGCTGCTCGCCACCCTGGACGCCCTGAGTGCCGAGCAGGCCAGCCGGGAGGTGCTGGGAAGCACCGTCGCGGCGCACGCCGCGCACACCGCCTACCACCTCGAAGTCATCGTCCGCTGGGAACGCGATGGGGACCGCGGCCCCTTCGACTGGAAAGGCAGCTTCGAACCCGCCCAGGTGGACGCCGCCGGGTGGGAGGCCACCCGCGAACGGCTGCGCGCCGCGTACGACGCCCTGGTGACCTTCGCCCGCACCTTCGAGGACCGACCCGCCGACGGGGACGTGACCGGCGGCCTGACAGGTGCGGTCGCGCACGTCGCGTACCACCTGGGCGCCATCCGGCAGCTGATCAAGGGCACACGGTGACCCTCCCGGGCGGCTGGACCCTGCGGCCCTACGCGCCAGAGGACGCCCCGGTCTTCGCCGAGCTGCTCTCGCTGGGTGGGCGCAGTACCAGTGCCGACGACCTGCTCGCCGCCGACGCCCGGCGCGGCCCCGGACCACAGCCCACACGGCGGCTGCTCGTCCGTCACGGTGAGGTGCTGGGCGGCTGGCAGCTCCAGCCCTCGCTGTTCATCCCGCCGGACTTCCTGCAGGTGAGCGTGCTGGTCTTCCCGGCGGCGCGCGGGCAGGGTGTGGGCCAGCGGTTGTGGCAGGCGGCGCAGCAGACCGCCCGTGACCTGGGTGCCCGGGGCCTGAGCAGCGACGTTCCGGATACCGACCCGGCCCACCGCGCCTGGGCCGAGCGGCGCGGCTTCACGCTGCGCACCCACCGCTACGCCTCCGAACTGGACCTGACCGGTGTGAACCTCGCGGACTTCCAGCCGCAGCTGGACGCCGCCCGCGCGCAGGGCGTGACCTTCACCGACCTGCGCGGCGAGGGCGACGCGACCCTGGAACGGTACGTGGACTTCGTCGCCGACCGCCTGACCGAGACGCCCGACCTCGCCGGATACCCCCGCTGGACACCCACGCAGGTCCGTGACGCCCTGCGGCTGGACCGCGACCCCCGCCCCGACTGGCTGATCCTGGCCCTCGGCCCGGACGGCGAGTGGCTGGGCACCACCGCCATGGTCCGTTTCCGGCACCTGCCGTTCGTGTACAACGAACTGACCGCCCTGCACCCGTCCGCGCGCGGGCGCGGGCTGGCGCTGCCGCTGAAACTTCAGGTCGTGCAGCGCGCCCAGGCCGAGCACTACGCCACCATGCGCACCAACAACCACTCCCTGAACGCCCCCATGCTGGCCGTCAACCGCCGCCTGGGCTTCCGGCAGCTCGCGGGCCGCTACGAGATGCACGGCCTGCTGCGCTGAGGGGCCTGCCACAGGCAGTCATTGGGAGACGCCGGTCGGATGACTGGTCTGGTACCCGGGTTCAGCGGCGCCGGCGGAAGGGATTCCAGTGACGTCCCTCACGTTCCGGCGCCACGGTCTCGACCGGTTCCGGTGCGGTGGGCTTTGCCGGCGTCGGCCCGTGCCGTCCGACCGGCCGCGTGGCCTCGACCACCGGCTTGTCCTCCTCAATCACGATCTCCTCGGCTTCCTCACCGAGCGCCTTCAGGAGGGCGCGGCGCAGCTGATCCGCACTGGGCCGCTCGGCAGGCCGCTTGGCCAGGGCAAGTTCCGCCAGCCGCGTCACGGGACGCGGCACCTGAGGATTCAGGTGAATGAGGGGCGGCACGAACCGCGTCAGGTGCGAGACCATCAGTTCCTCGTAGGTGCTGCCGGAAAAGGGCCGTTCACCACTCAGAAGTTCGTAGAGCATGACCCCGAGGCTGTACACGTCGCTGGCACTGCTCGTCGCCTCGCCCTGGTAGACCTCCGGAGCCATATAGAAGGGACTGCCGCTGGTCTTACCGCCCTGCACCACGAAATACGTGTTGCCCAGATCGGCCAGGGCCGCGCGGCCCTCTTCCGTGACGTACACGTTCTGAGGCTTCACGTCCTGATGCACGGCACCCTGACGGTGCAGGTAGGTCAGGGCCGACGCGATATCGGCCAGGATGCGCAGGGCCTCGTTCAGGGGCAGCGTCTTGCCGGGCAGGGTCGCCAGCTGTTCATTCAGCGCGCCACGAGGGTAGTACGTCATGGCCAGGAAAGCCGTCGGCCCGAACGGCGTGCCCTCGAAGCCCCGCACCAGGTTCGGATGCCGGAACTGGAGCGTCAGGCGAACCTCGTTCCCGAAGCGTTCAGCCGCGTCCTGAACGGCCAGGGTCTCAGCCAGGGGTAACTTGATCGCCACCAGCTGGCCCTGCGCGTTCGTCGCCAGACGCACCAGAGAGGTGTTCCCACGCCCCAGTACGCGGTGCAGGGTATACCCGTTGATGGTGCTGGCCTCGGTCATGACTGCCCCCAAGGGTGTCATGTCCGGCCCGGCCTGACAAGCGAAGACGCCTCATCCAGTCTCAATTTTCGTACCGCGCGGCAGAGATCAGGAGAAGGAGGCGCGTCTGCCGGTGCAGCGCGCCTCCAGTGCTTCGGAGAGAAGGTAAGTTTGCCGGGGTGTTACTCGTCGTCGCTGCTTTCCTCCGCGACGCGCTTGCCGGCCATCCATTCCAGTCCGGCCCACTGCAGGTCCTCGAGGTCACCGTCGAGCACGTCGTCGGGGTTGTGCTTCATGACGCCCGTGCGGTGGTCCTTGATGTACTGCTTGTCGAGCACGTACGAGCGGATCTGGCTGCCCCACTCGATCTTCTTCTGCTCGCCGCGCGCCTTGGCTTCCTCTTCCTCGCGCTTGCGCATCTCGATGTCGTACAGGCGCTGCTTGAGGATCTGCAGCGCGATCTCGTGGTTCTTGATCTGCGAGCGCGTCTGCTGCGACGCCACCGCGATGCCGGTCGGCAGGTGGGTGAGGCGCACGGCCGAGTCGGTCGTGTTCACGCCCTGCCCCCCGGCGCCCTGCGAGCGGAACACGTCACGGCGCAGGTCGCTGTCCGGAATGTGGATGTTGATCTCCTCCTCCGGCACCTCCGGCACGACGTCCACTGACGCGAAGGACGTGTGGCGGCGGTTGTTGCTGTCGAACGGCGACACGCGCACGAGCCGGTGCACGCCATGCTCGGGCAGCATCATCCCGAAGGCCTTCTCGCCCCGGATGATGAATTCGCTGCTGATCACGCCGGCCTGATCGCCGTCCACCTGATCGATCAGGTCCACCTTGTACCCGCGCCGCTCGGCCCAGCGCATGAACATCCGCGTGAGCATCCCGGCCCAGTCCATGCTTTCCGTGCCGCCCGCCCCGCTCTTCACGCGCACGATCGCGGCCGTGTCCGCGTGCTTCATGGTGAACAGCGTCTCCTTGTACAGGTCGTCCACGCGTTGCTCGATGGACGTCTGCTCCTCCATGAGCATCTCGCGCTCGTCGGCGTCGGCCATCTCCAGCATCTCGCTGAGGCCCTGCGCGTCCGAGTTCAGGGTCTGGTACCCCTCCACCACGCGCCGCAGCGTCCCGGCTTCCTGCGTCACCTTGCGGGCGCGGCCGGAGTCGTTCCAGAGTTCCGGGTCGCTCAGTTCACGGTCGAGTTCGTTCAGGCGGCGTGTTTTTCCGGGAATGTCAAAGGTACTCCCGGAGCGACGCGAGTTTTTCCAGCAGTTCCTGCATGGGCGTGCCTCCCTTCCGCGCACTCCCGTTGAGCGGGACGCGGGTTCATGTGCCAAGAGAACAGTATAGGGAGGCGGGACGCAGCGCGCGGGACGCGGATTGCAGTTAGTGGGCAGTGGGAAATAGGGAGTGGGCTCTGCCGTCTGCCTTCGCCTCGTGTGGCGGGCAGGGGAGAGGTGGAGGTGGTGTCCTATCCGGTCCGGCGTCCCAGGCGTGCGGTCTGGACGTCGCGGCCACCCACTTCCCACTTCCCTGTCGCGTTTCACGGACTCTCAAGTCAGTCTCTGGGGCGGGGTGTTGACAGATTCAGGTAGGGCCTGTATCTTTTCTGAGCCTCAAGCGAGGCGGGAAGCATGACAGGCGAAGAGATGAGTGAACAGGCCGATCCGACAGGGTCGGGTGAGCGGCGCGCCCCCCGGTGTGCTCCAGACTCACGAAACGGACGACGCCCCTTGGGGTGAAGTCAACAACGGTACCCAATGGGTACAGCCAAGCGCAAGCTTGGGTCAACACTTATCGATACCGCTCCGCTTGCGGAGCGTTATGGAACCATTTTTTGGAGAGTTTGATCCTGGCTCAGGGTGAACGCTGGCGGCGTGCTTAAGACATGCAAGTCG
>CALPYF020000019.1 GCA_943327755.2 Deinococcus hopiensis KR-140 | reverse complement strand
TCCATAACGCTCCGCAAGCGGAGCGGTATCGATAAGTGTTGACCCAAGCTTGCGCTTGGCTGTACCCATTGGGTACCGTTTGTGATCTCCACCCGAAGGTCTCGATCGTTTTCGTGAGTCTGGAGCACACCGGGGGGCGTGCCGCTCACCCGACCCTGTCGGATCGGCCTGTTCACTCATCTCTTCGCCTGTCATGCTTCCCGCCTCGCTTGAGGCTCAGAAAAGATACAGGCCCTGCCTGAATCTGTCAACACCCTCCCCCAGAGACTCCCTTAGGTCTCCGGGAAACGCGCCTGGGACGGGCCCCGAGCGTCGGCCACCAGCCTGCTTGTCACCCAGGCCGGGTTGGACTGGTGCCTCCTCTCCCCTCTCCCGTCTGATTCCTTCTCCTGGCTGGCTGGCGGCGGGTCACTGATTTGCGTATGAACTGATTTGCGTATGACACGCGGCCCCCCGCTCCCTGCGCCGCGCATACTGGGGCATGTTCACGATTGAAGCGGCAGAACTGCTGGTGGTGCGCTTGCCTTTGAAGTTCCGGTTCGAGACGAGCTTCGGGGTGCAGACAGAGAAGGTCGTGCCGCTACTCGTGCTGCATGGCGGTGGGGTACAGGGCGTGTCGGAGGGCACGATGGAGTTCGCGCCGATGTACCGCGAGGAGACCATCGCCGGGGCGCTGCACCTGCTGCGTGAGGTGTTCCTGCCGCGTGTGCTGGGGCGCCCCTTCGCGAATCCGGAGGCGCTGCACGACGCGCTGGGGTCGTTCCGGGGGAACCGGATGGCTCGGGCGATGGTGGAGATGGCCGCGTGGGACCTGTGGGCGCGGCAGCTGGGCGTGCCGCTGGGGCAGCTGCTGGGTGGCCGGAAGGACACGGTGGAGGTCGGCGTGAGCCTGGGCATCCAGCCGGACGAGGCGGCGACGGTGGACGTGGTGCGCCGTCACGTGGAGCAGGGCTACCGGCGGATCAAGTTGAAGATCAAGCCCGGCTGGGACGTACAGCCGGTGCGGGCCGTGCGGGAGGCGTTCCCGGACATCCGCCTGACGGTGGACGCCAACAGCGCGTACAAGCTGGCGGACACGGGGCGGCTGCGGGCGCTGGATGCGTTCGGGCTGACGTATATCGAGCAGCCGCTGGCGTGGGATGACCTCGTGGATCACGCACAGTTGCAGGGCCGCCTGAGCACGCCGCTGTGCCTCGACGAGAGCGTGGCGAGCGCGCAGGACGCCCGCAAGGGGCTGGCGCTGGGGTCGGGGGGCGTGGTGAACGTGAAGGTGGCCCGCGTGGGCGGTCACGCGGAGGCGCGGCGGGTGCATGACGTGGCGCAGGCGTTCGGGGCGCCCGTGTGGTGCGGCGGGATGCTGGAAAGCGGGATCGGCCGGGCGCACAACATTCACCTGTCGACCCTGCCGAACTTCACGCTGCCGGGTGACACGAGCAGCGCGAGCCGCTACTGGGAGAAGGACGTGATCGAGGAAGGGCTGGAAGCCACGGACGGCCTGATGCCGGTGCCGCAGGGGCCGGGCACGGGCGTGACCCTGGACCGGGAGTTCGTGTCGCGCGTGGCCGAGGTGCAGGAGGAATTCCGCGCGTGATCCGCGTGCCGGTCGAGGGGCGGGCGTTCCCGGAGTGGAGTCCGCCGGAGTTCGTGATCCGCGAGGTGGTGGACCCCTGGGCGTTCCGGGCGCTGGAGGGCGTGCAGGTGGCCGCGTGGGGCTACGCCGACCGTGAGGTGACGCCGGGCACACTGTTCCGGATCAGCGGCGTGACGGGCGGGATCGTGCTGGGGGCGTACCCGGTGGACCAGCCGGAGCGGCCGGTGGGGCTGGCGTTCGGCTTCCCGGCGCTGCAAGGCGGCGCGGTGTGGCATCACTCGCACCTGCTGGCCGTTGATCCGGCCTGCCGGGGCTCGGGACTGGCGGTGGCGCTGAAGGACGTGCAGCGGCGGCTGGCGCTGGAGCAGGGCCTGACCCGCATGACGTGGACCTTTGATCCGCTGGTGACCCGGAATGCCCGCCTGAACCTGGGGAAGCTGGGGGCCGCCGCGCGGACGTACCTGCCGGACTGGTACGCGCTGGAGGAGAACCGAGCCGGGGCGTTTCCGGCGGACCGCCTGCTGATCGAGTGGGATCTGGCGCGCGGCCCCCTGGAACGTCCGGCCCCGCCCCCGGAGGGGCTGCGGGTGCTGGAGGCGCGGGGGGACGTGCCGGGCACGGCTCTGCCTCTGGAGGGTGAGGTGCTCCTGGCCCCGACGCTGCTGGCCGAGGTGCCGCTGCGCGTGGACGCTCTGCCGGAGCCCGTGCGGCGCGCGTGGCGGCTGGCGCTGCGCGAGGTGCTGGGCGGGGCGCTGGCGCGGGGCTTCGCGGTGGTGGATCTGGCGCGCGAGGGGGAGCGAGCCTTCTATGTGCTGCGCCGCGAGGGCTGAGCGGGCACTGTTCAGAACCCTCCAACCGTGTTATGTTATTTACATAAGGAGGTCAGATGCTACACATTGAATTCACCACCGACCTGGGCGCGAAAGTCACCGTGGACGTCGAGAACGCCTCGGCACTCCTCGACACCCAGCGCCAGTACGGCCGCCTCGGCTGGACCAGCGGCGAGATCCCCAGCGGCGGCTACCAGTTCCCCTTGGAGAACGAACCCGACTTCGACTGGCACCTCATCGGCGCCCGCAAATGGACCAGCCCCGACGGCGAGGAACTCGTCATCCATAAGGGGCACGCCTACCGCCGCCGTGAACTCGAAGCGGTCGACAGCCGCAAGATGAAACTCCCCGCCGCCGTCAAATACTCCCGCGGCGCCAAAAGCACCGACCCCGAGCACATCCGGGAGAAGAGCGACGGCGAATTCGAGTACGTGACCCTCGCCATCTTCCGCGGCGGCAAACGGCAGGAGCGCTACGCCACCCCCGGCAGCCGCCCCGGCACGCCCACGCAGGCCCCCACCCAGGCGGCGCGTTCCGCCCCCACCCGCCCGGCCCCCGCACCGGCCCGGCCTGCCCCGACCCGCGCGGACGACGAACCACCGTTCTGACGGAGGCAGTGGGCAGTAGGAAGGTGAGTGGAAAAGGCAGGAAGGGCACCCCAGATCGGCGGTGCCCTTCCTCTTGTCCCACTCCCCACTACCTACCGCCCACTGCCCGTTCAATCACCGCGCGGACGTCGGCGGGCTGCCACCCTTCAGGCTTGAGGATCTTCCCGTCGGCGCGGCGTGGTCCGCTGGCTTTCGTGAGGTTGGCGCGGTGCACCTCGGCGAACACGGCGTCGGCATCCAGGCCCAGGCGGTCGAAGGCGCCGTACGTGACGTACAGCAGGTCGGCCAGTTCGTGCGCCAGAGCGGTCAGGTCGTGCGCGGCCAGGGTCTCCCCGGCATTCAGGCGGTCGGCGAGGGTCTGGAATTCGGCGTCCACCTCGGCCGCCTCCTCCTGAATGAGGGTGCGGCGCAGCGTCAGCAGGGCGCGGTCGGGGGGCGTGGGGGTATCGCGGCGGTCCTCGCCGATGGCGTCGTGGAAGTCGCGCAGGTGACGGGCGTTCGTCTTGGGGGCCTGACTGGTCATCCGGTCATGCTAACGGCCCGGCCACAGGTTGCGGCGCGGGGCGAGGTCGGCGTCCGTGACGGTCACCCGCGCCACGCCCCCGGTGACGGGAACGGGGAGGTTCAGGTCCACGCGGCGGCACACGCGTTCGCGCAGGCCGCATACGAACAGCGGGCCGCGCAGGCGCAGCTCCCCGGCGGGCGCGGCGGGCAAGGTCACACGGACGGGCAGCAGCAGCCCGAACGACTCCGGGTGCGTGACGCTGGCCGGGCCACGCAGCGGCACCGGCAGCGGCGCGCGGCCCGGGGCGTGCAGGGTCAGGGCGCTGGGCGCCTCGCGGTTCACCAGAACGGCCCGCAGGTCGAACCTCACCTCCACGGTCAGGGGGGCGGCCCCGGCGACGCCCGCACTCAGCAAGAGTGGGGCCAGCAGGAGCGGCAGCGGGCGCATACCGGGCAGCCTAGCAACAGCCAGTGGCGTACGGGGTCGCAACAGACCGCCGCCCCGGAGGTGGGATCCGGGGCGGTCAGGGACAGCTCTGGTTGGGTCAGGTTGAAGGACTTGCACCTTCTGCGCGCTGGCCGGGTGGCCTGCGACCTGCTCGCGCGCCCGTTGGTGAAGAGGTGGGCGTCTCCCTCTCGGCCTTCGCCCCGTGGGGGGCGACCTCACCAGGCCGAGGCGAAGTATGCCCCGCCAGTGTCAGCGCCGCATGTGCCGGATCTACAGCGGGCCTTAAGCAAAATGGCGCAGAGGGAACACTGTTCCAGACGACACAAACTCATTCAGCAGCTACAGGTCCACGACGTGGTACCCGTACGCGTTGATGACCCGCGCGCCGCTCTCCGGGTCCAGATACTCCAGTTTCTTGCCCTCGTACTCGTGGATGTGCCCGTGCACGACCAGCCGGGGGTGACGGCGACCCATGAACGCGTTGATATCCGGGCAGCCCCGGTGCGCGTAGTCACTCCCGGCGTGCGGGCCGGTGGGAGGCGCGTGCGTCAGCAGGACGTCCACGCCGCGCCGCGCCTGCCACGCCAGCCGCCCCAGCCCCCAGCGGGCCTGCGCGCGGGTGTACTGCCCCTCGCCGTCACCGCGGTAGCGGGGCACGCCGCCCCAGCCCGCCACGCGCAACCCGGCCTCCTCGACCACGCGGCCGTGCGCGGCGATCACGCCACGCGGGGGAATCCGGCCGTCCCCCTCGTTGACGTACTCGTTCTCGTGGTTGCCGTGCACGTAGATGATCGGCACCGTGAGTTTCGTCGCCAGGAACTCCAGGTAGTACCCGGGCAGGTCCCCGGCGGCCAGCACCGCGTCCACCGCGGGCACGCCCTGCGGGAACGCCGAGCGGTACACGAACGGGTGGACGTGATCGGCCAGCACCATCACCCGCTTCCCCAGCGGGGCGCGGGACAGGGGGGGCAGGGCAGGGGGCGTCATAGGGGCGCAGTCATGGGGACAGGGGGGGCGCTCCGGCCGGTCCGGAGGCGGGTGACACGCGGTGATGATGGCCGAGTGTACCGCCGGGCCCGGCCGGTCGGGGCCGCGTGTCTAACGGCGCAGGGTACCGTGCGGGGGATGCCAGCACTCCTCACGCCCCGTTTACTCTTGCTGCCCCTGTCCCGCGCGGTGCTGGCCCGCCGCCTGGAGACCGACACCTTCACGCTGCCGCTGGACGGCCCGGACGGGCCGGTGGACGTGCGGTTCGGGCCGCAGTGGCCGGGCGAACCGCTGCCCGTGTTCCCGGGGATGCTGGCGGCGCTGGTCGGGAATGAATCGGAGGTCGCGGGCTCGTTCATCGCCGTGCAGCGGGACACCGGGGAGGCGGTCGGGATGCTGGGCACGAAGGGTGACCCCGCACCGGACGGCGCTCAGGAGATCGGGTACGGGTTCAACCCGGCGGTGTGGGGTCAGGGCCTCGCCACCGAGGGCGTGAGTGCGCTGGTGACGTACCTGCACGCGGGGCCGCACGTGCGAGCCGTCACGGCTGAGACCGCCGTGGACAACCCGGCCAGCGCGCGGGTCCTGACGAAGCTGGGCTTCCGGCAGGTAGGCCGCGGGCACAGCGAGGCGGACGGGCCGCTGATCCTGTGGTCGCACGCCGCCACCTGAGCAGCGCCGGATGACCACCGCCCGGCATGAATATTCACCTGAATACTCAGTGCGCCTCATCTGGACGCAGCGCGTGGAAATAATGTTGCAGGCGTGAGGCATACCGCCCTGGACCCTTTAGGCTGGAGTGCATGAACCTCTCGATTCTGGGTATCCCGATGGACCTCGGGGCAGGTCGCCGTGGCGTGGACATGGGCCCGTCCGCGCTGCGCAACGCCCACCTGACCCGCGCGCTGCGCGACCTCGGCCACCGCGTGACCGACCTGGGCGACGTGCGCGTGGCCCTCCCCGAGAGCGTCGACAAGCTGGAGGAAGGGGGCATGGTGTTCCTGGAGTCCATCCTGGACGCCTGCCAGGGCACCCGCGACCGGCTGGCGGCGCTGCCGGACGGCACCTTCCCGCTGACGATCGGCGGGGATCACAGCGTCAGCATGGGCACCGTGACCGGCAACGCCCTGCGCGGCAACCCGTCGGGCGCGCGGATGGGCCTGATCTGGGTGGACGCGCACACCGACTACAACACGCCGGGCAGCAGCCCCAGCGGCAACATTCACGGCATGCCGGTCGCGCACCTGACCGGCCTGGGCGACCCGCGCCTGACCGGCCTGGGCGGCGGCTGGCACATGCGCCCCGAGGACATCGTCATGATCGGCATCCGCAGCGTGGACCCCCATGAACGTGACCTGCTGCGCGAGGCCGGGATCAAGGCGTACACCATGAAGGACGTGGACCAGCTGGGCATCACCCGCATCCACGAGGAGACCCTGGAGCGCCTGAGCGGCACCCAGCGGCTGCACGTGTCCTTCGACGCGGACGCGCTGGACCCCAGCGTGTGCCCCGGCGTGGGCACGCCCGTCCCCGGCGGCCTGACCTACCGCGAGGGCCACCTGCTGATGGAACTGCTGTCCGAGTCGGGCCGCGTGACGAGCATGGACATCGTGGAGGTCAACCCGATCCTCGACACCCGCAACCAGACGGCGGAGGTCATGGTGGGCATGGCCGCCAGCCTCCTCGGGCAGCGCATCCTCTGACCTTCTCCCCCGCCCGGCCCCTGCCCCGCCCCGCGCGCGGCGGGGGCTTTGTGCATCGGCTCTCGACGCCTGCCCGCGCGGCGTGACATCCTGCGCGTCATGGTTGTCCTGCCCGTCCGTTTCGAGCGCAGTCCCCGCCTGCACCCTATGCTGAGCGAGGTCGCGCACCCGGTGGGCACCCGCGTGGTCGTGCAGGGCAAGCGCGGCCCCGAGGTCGCCACCGTGCGCGGCGAGCCCACGCCGCCGCAGGAGCAGGAGCGCTACGGCGCGGTGCTGCGCGCCGCCACGCCCGAGGACCTGAGCCGCTGGGAGGAACTGCACCGCACCGGCGAGGACCTCAAGTGGCTGCTGCGGGCCCGCGCCCGGCAGCGCAGCCTCCCGGTGAAAGTCGTGGCGGTCGAGTTCACGCTCGACGAGAGCCTCGTGACCGTCAGTTACAGCGCGGAGGAACGCATCGAACTGACCGGATTGATCAGCGAGCTGCGCGGGCACACGCGCGCCCGGGTGAACTTCGCGGCGGTCGGCCCGCGCGAGCAGGCGCAGATGATCGGCACGCTGGGCGCCTGTGGGCGGGAGAACTGCTCCTCGACGCACCTGCAGGACTTCGCGCCGGTCAGTATCCGCATGGCGCGCGACCAGCAGCTCCCGCTGAACCCGGAGAAACTGTCCGGGCCGTGCGGGCGGCTGCTGTGCTGCCTGCAGTTCGAACACACCCAGTACCTCGACCTCCTGAAGGACCTGCCGCGCAAGAACGCCCGGGTGTGCCACGAGGGCAGCGGCGCGTGCGGGAAGGTCACGAAGCTGCACCCGCTGGCCGGGACGGTGGACGTCACGACCGATCAGGGCGTCCTGACCGACGTGCCCGCCGCGGAACTGCGCCGCCTGACGGACGCGGAGATCAAGGCGATGCCCGACACCGGGCGGGGCGGGAGCCGTCCGGGCAGGCCGAATCGGGCGCAGTCGCGCGAGTGACGGGGTTCACGGCCCGGACGGTAGACTCGCGGGGATGACCCTCACCGATCTGAGTGCCGTTGAAGCCACCCTGGCCGTCCCGGACGCCCTGACCCGCTGGGAGGCGTTCGCGCCGCGCGTGCAGGCCCTGCTGGACGCCCCGCTGAGCGCGGCGGACGTGCCGGCGTGGCTGAGCACGTGGAGTGACCTGAGCGGCGAGCTGCACAGCGTCGCGGCGAAACTCGCGACGCACGCCGACCTGCACACCGATCAGCCGGACGTTCAGGCGCGCTTCCAGGCGTTCACGGGGACCGTGATGCCCGAGGCGGCGCGGGCCGAGCAGGCCCTGAAGGAGAAGCTGCTGGCCGTGCCGGACTACGTGCCGGACGCCGGTTTCGCGCTGACGTACCGCCGCATGCGGGACGAGGCGGCGCTGTACCGCGAGGCGAACGTGGCGCTGGGGGTCACGCACGAGGAGCAGAAGAACCGCCACTCGGTCATCACGGGCAACCAGGGGGTCACGCTACGCGGCGAAGCGCTGACCATCCCGCAGGCCAGGCAGCGCCTCGACCACCCCGAGCGCGCCGAGCGTGAAGCGGCGTGGCGCGCCCTGACCGAGAGCAACCTGGGCGTGGCCGCCGATCTGGACGGCGTGATGCGGGATCTGCTCGCCACGCGCTGGCAGCTGGCGCGCAACGCGGACGAGGTGAACTTCCGCGACTACCAGTGGAAGGTCCTCGACCGCGTGGACTACACCCCGGCCGACTGCGCCGCGTTCCATGAGGCGGTGCGGGACGAGGTCGTGCCCCTAACCGCACAGCTGGCCGGGGACATCGCCGCGCAGCTGGGCCTGGACTCGGTGCGGCCCTGGGATTACAACCGCAACAACCTCCTGGACCCGCAGGGCCGCGCGCCGCTGGCGCCGTTCCAGACGGGCGCGCAGCTGGAGACGCTGGCGCAGGTGGCCTTCGACGCGCTTGACGCGGGCCTGGGCGCGCGCTTCGGGCAGATGCGCGCGGGTGGCCTGCTGGACCTGGAATCCCGCCCGGGCAAGATGACGCACGCGTACTGCCAGTACTTCCCCACCCGCAACGAGCCGTTCGTGCTGATGAACGTGGTCGGTACTGCCGAGGACGTCCGGGTGCTGTTCCACGAGATGGGGCACGCCTTCCACGGTTTCTACAGCGGGGACGCGCAGCCGCTCGTGTGGAACCGCTGGAGTCCCATCGAGTTCGTGGAGATTCCCAGCATGGCCATGGAGTTCCTGACGCTGGACCATCTGGGGCACGTGTTCACACCGGAGGAACTGGCCCGCTACCGCCAGAAGCAGCTGGAAGGTGTGATCGCGTTCCTGCCGTGGGCGGCGCAGATGGACGCCTTCCAGCACTGGCTGTACGCCGAGGCGCCCGAGGACGTGAGCATTGAGGCGCTGGACGCCAAGTGGCTGGAACTGGACCGGACCTTCCACCCGTTCGTGAACTGGGACGGGCTGGACGAACGGGCCCGCGCGAAGGGCTGGCAGTACTACCACGTGTTCCAAGTGCCCTTCTACTACATCGAGTACGCCATGTGTTACCTTGCGGCGACCGGCATCTGGCGCGCCGCGCAGGCGGACCCCGCGGGTGCGCTGGACCGCTACCGCGCCAGCCTGCGCCTGGGCAGTACCGTCAGCGTGCCGGACCTGTACCGCGCGGCGGGCGTGGAGTTCCGCTTCGACCGCGAGCACATCCGGGGCCTGATGGCGTTCCTGCGCGGGCAGATGCAGGCCTGACCAGCGGCACCGGAACGCAACACCACAAGGGGGGCCGCACATTCGCTGCGCGGCCCCCTTTCGTGTGGTGGATCAGTACTGGTAGGTGGTGCTCTCGCTGACGTTCACGCGCACGGTGCGGTTCGCGCCGCGGTCCACGGTCAGGGTGGCGGTCGTCGCGCCCTTCACGAGCGTACCGGTGTACCCGGTGGTCGTCTGACGGGTCTGCTGCAGGGTGTAGCCCATGTTCTGCAGGTCGCGGACCTTCTGGTCGTAGGCGCTGCGGGCGGGATCCTGGATGGTCGTCCCGGCGATCGCACCGAGCAGGTTGCCGATCAGGTCCAGCACGGCGTTGCCGCTGGTGGGGGCAGGCGCGGCGATGGGGCGGGCGAACTCGACGTTCAGGTTCGTGGTGCCGCCAGCGCGGACGGTCACGGTGGTGGTGAAGTCGGTGAAGCCGGGGGCCTGCACGCGGACGGGGTAGTTCCCGGCGCGGAGGTTGCTGTAGGTGACGTTCGCGCCGCCCAGTCGCTGGCCGTTCAGGATCACGGTGGCGTTGCCGACGTTCGTGCCGACGAACAGGCTGCCGGTGCTGACGGGGTTCTGCGCGGCGACGGTGTAGAAGGCGGTGTCACTGACCCAGCTGTTCTGCGGCAGGGGGTTCACGACGATGCTCAGCGCTTGGGCGAGACCGGTCTGGCCGCCCTGGGTCTTGACCGTCGCGAACTGGTCCTGCGCGGTCTTGAACTCGCTGATCTGCGAGAGGTTCAGCGGGGTCAGGCTGGCCAGCGCCAGGACCTTGTTCTGCCCGATGGGGCCGCCCACAGTGTACGTGAAGTTCGCGCCGGCGGCGGGGAAGGTGGTGGTGGTGTTCGCCTTGACGAAGTTCTCGCCGCTCAGGCGGTTGGGCAGGATCTGGTCGACGCTGCCGTCGGGGTTCACGTTGAACAGGTACACGTACGCGTCGCGGTTGACGGTGGTGCTGACGCTGATCGGCTCGTCGATGCGGTACGCGGGGTTCTGGTTGCCGGTCGTGTCCTTGTTGATGCGGACGCTGACGCTCAGGTCAGGCTGGGTGGGGTTCACGATGATGCTCTGGGCGCTGATCTTCGCCTGTGCACCAGCGGTGCTGAGGGCGGCGGCGGTCCCGAGGGCGAGCAGGGCGGTCAGGTTGCTTTTCATGAGATCAAGTCTGCGGCGAACGCGTGACGGCAGGCTGACCGCACCTGATGGAAGCCTTGAGAGTTCAGGAAAGCGTGAAGTCCCGCCAAGCCCAGCGGGACGGTGCCGCGCGCACTGCCGGGATCGCGCCCGCGCCCCGCCCCTCAGGTGAAGTTCCAGCCGGGTCAGATGTGAGGACCCTTCAGACGCGCCCACCCCGGCTGTGGCCCTGCGTGACGCCCCGCGCGATCAGGTGCGCGGCCCGCAGCGGCTCCGGGACGCGGCCCGTGACGGTGAACGCCTCCAGCGCCCCCTGCGCCTGCGCCAATGTGAGCCCGGCGCGCTGCACGAACACCCCCGCACAGGGCTCCATCGGCCCGGCCGCCCCGATCAGCGCCCACTTGCGCGCCCCACCGGGCACGCGGGTCAGGAGGGCCGAGCGAATGCGATCCAGGTCCGGGGCGCGCCGCGCGACGATCAGCACGGGTTTCCCCGTCTGCGCGTGCAGCGCGTGCAGATCCACGACGTTGAAACCCGCCAGCGCGATCCCCTGCAACAGGATCAGCTGGATGTGTTCCGGAGACTGGTTCACCAGCCGCGCCAGTTCGGCCGTGCTGTTGCGCCCGTCACGCCTCACACGCCCACTGACGACCCCATGCAGGGTGGTGCGGGCGTACACGGTCCCGATCACCGGCACGTCGCCCCGCCAGCCATGCGCGAAAGGAGCGTCATCGAACCCGATGGCATGCGCGAACACCCACCCAGCGTAGCGTCCTGCAAGGGCCGATCTGGCCTACTCATCCCCTCCGCCATCCGGCACATGCCGCGCTGACCGGCGGGGCGCACACTGCGGACATGACCTCCACTGCGCCCCTGACCACCCCGCAACCCCAGGCCCAACCGGCACCCGGCTGGCCCACCCCGCCCACCGTGACCCCCTTCGACCCACACGCGGCCACCCCCGCGCAGCGCCTCGCCGTCGGGCACCTCCTCGCCGACGCCTTCACGCACACCCACCCGGACGACCCGGCCCTCCTGCCCGAAACCGAGGCCGTGGGCCTCACGCACCAGCTGCCCACCGAACGCACCGCGCACTACGCCGTGTGGAACGGCGAGCGCGCGCTGGCCTGGGGCAGCCTGTCCTACGACCTCGAGCAGAACACCCACATGGCCCACCTGCGCCTCACCGTCCACCCCACCGCCCGCCGCCAGGGCCTGGGCCGCGCCGTCATGACCCAGCTTCTCACCCACGCCGACAAGCTGGAACGCGGCACCCTCACCTTCGGCACGAGCAGCCGCAGCCCCGCCGGAGAAGCCTTCGCGACCGCACTGGGCGCGCAACCCGCCCTGCCCATGCGCCAGAGCCGCCTCGACCTCACCACCCTCGACCACGACCTCCTGAGTCGCTGGCAGAACCGGCCCGACGGCGACCCCTTCCACCTGCACCTCTGGCAGCGCGTCCCCGACGACTACCTGGAGCGCGTCGCCGACATGATGATGGTCATGAACACCGCCCCCAAAGGCGACCTCGAACAACACGACTGGACCGTCACCCCCGACATGATCCGCTCCTGGGAAACCATGATCGAGGAAGCCAACGAAACCCGCCACATGCTCGCCATCGAAGACACCCGCACCGGAAGGCTCGACGCGTACAGCGAAGTCTTCTGGATGCCGGAACGCGCCACCCTCGTGTACCAGGGCGCGACCGCCGTCCGACCCCAAGCACGCGGACAGGGCCTGGGCAAATGGGTCAAAGCCGCCATGCTGGAGCGCATCCTGGAGGAGTGCCCCGGCGCCCGCTGGGTCCAGACGAACAACGCCAACGAAAACGCCCCCATGCTCGGCATCAACGTCGCACTGGGCTTCACGCCGTACAGCAGTTTCACGGAGTGGCAGCTGAAGCGGGCGTAACGCCGAGTTTGATGTTGTGTGGCTGCGCCTTCGGCGGGCCTCCCCACCCCCCAGCCCCCTACCCCCCCTAGGAGCAGGGGGAGTTTTCGCTGCGCTCGACAAGTATTTCTCTGGCTTTATGGGCGGGTGACTGGCGGGGACGGCCACTGATGGGGTGCAGACCTCCGGTATCGCTGTGGGCGCCCCGCGCGCTGCGCGCACGACGGGCTCGGCTGCCACGACGGTTGTGAGGCCAGTCAACTTGGTGGGGGCTGGAAGGTTCTACTTTTTCTCGCTTCTGCAAAAGCGGTCTTTTCAAAGTCGATCAGCGGCTTGCTTCAGGATGCCCAGCCCGCCACAGCAGACCCCGCCGGCCGTCGTGCGCAAAGCGCGCGGGCCTACGAGGGGGCGGAGGATAGCGTCGAAGCCGGACCCGTCACCGCCCATCACAACCACGCCGCACAAATAAAAACTCTTGCCCAGTGCCAACGTTGCTCCCCCTGCCCCCCTGGGGTAGGGGGCTGGGGGGTGGGGAGGCCCGCCGCCAGGTGCCACCACTCCACCGTCACACAAACCAATTCACGCGGGAGCAAACCCCGCCCCAGCGCTTGGCGGAGTGCCCGCACGGTGCATCCGCTGATCCGGGACGTGCATCCGGACGCGTATGGCCGGATCGATTTCAAGCGGCTGTGGCTGGGGGATGTGAGGCCCTGAGGCGCGCTGCGCTACGCTGCTGCCCATGAGGGTTGCCGTTGCGGATGTGGGTACCAATTCCAGTCACCTGCTCATCGCGGAGGCGGCGCGTGGGGACGCGGGCGGGTACCGGGTGCTGGACGCCCTGAAGGACCGCACGCGGCTGGGCGAGTGCCTGGACGGGGCGGGGAACCTGACGCCGGGGGGGGAGGACCGGCTGGCGTCGGCGTTGACGCGGTTCCGGGCGCTGGCGTCGGGGGCGGGCGTGGCGGAGATTCACGTGTGCGCGACGAGTGCGCTGCGGGAGGCGCCGAACGGGCCGGAGGTCGCGTCGCGGATGCTGGCGCGGACCGGGGTGTATCCGGTGATCATCAGTGGGGTGCGTGAGGGGGAGTTGACGTACCTGGGCGCGGCGCATGCGGTGGAGCTGGGGGCGGACAGCGTGCTGCTGGATCTGGGTGGGGGCAGTCTGGAGTTCGCGCGGGGGGATGCGGCGCGGGCGCTGGACGTGCTGAGCCTGCCGCTGGGGGCAATCCGGATGCGGGACGCGTTCCTGCGCGCGGATCCGCCGGGGCGGCGGGAGCTGGCGGCGCTGGACGCGGCGGTGCGGGAGGCGCTGGAGCCGCATGTGGGGCGCTTCCGGGTGCGGCCGGGGACGCGGGTGGTGCTGTCGAGCGGTACGGCGGAGGCGGCGGCCGAGGCGATCCTGGCCCGGCGGGGCGAGGAGGCGCGCGGCGTGAACGGCACGCGCCTGAGCGTCGCGGAGCTGGGCGAGTTGCTGGAGCACGTGCGGGGCCTGAAGGCCGCGGCGCGGGCGCGGGTGCCGGGCCTGGAGCGCCGGGCGGATACGGTCGTGGCGGGGCTGGCGACGTTGCACGCGGCGCTGGTGGTGCTGGGCGCACAGGAATTCACGGTCAGTGAGGGTGCGCTGCGTGAGGGCATGCTGATCGAGGAGTTGACGCGGCTGGAGGCGTACAGTTCGTCGATCAGTGCGCGGCAGCGCAGCGTGCTGGGCATGGCGGAGCGGTTCGGGGCGAACCTGTCGCATTCGCGGCAGGTGGCGGCCCTGGCCCGCGAGCTGCTCTCACGCCTGCGGGCGCTGGGCGTGGATCTGGGGGCGGAGGGTGAGGCGCGCAGCGTCCTGACGGCGGCGGGCGCGCTGCACGAGGTGGGGCAGATCGTGGCGCAGAGCGCGCACCACAAGCATTCGGCGTACCTGATCCGGCACGCGGAGTTGCGGGGGTTCACGCCGCGTGAGATCGAGCTGGTGGCGCTGCTGTCGCGCTACCACCGCAAGAGTGCCCCGAAGCTGTCGCATCCGGAGTTCGCGGCACTCAGCGCGGCGGATCAGGCGCTCGTGACGCGCTGGGTGGGCATCCTGCGGGTCGCGGACGGCCTGGACCGCTCGCATGCGGGCGCGGCGCGCGTGACCGGCCTGACCCGCACGCGTGACGGCTGGCAGCTGGGCGTGCAGGGCGCCACGCCGCTGGATCTGGAGGGCGCGCGGGAGAAGGCGGACGTGTGGGCCCGCGCGTTCGGCCCGCTGACCCTGAAGGCCGAGTAGCACGCCGCAGGGCGTGGGGGCGGCGGGTATGCTGGGCGGCATGAAGGACGCCCCGCCCGCCGCCCAGCCTGCCCTGTCCCCGGCCCTCACCGCTCCGGCGCTGCCGCAGAACATCCTGAGCATCCAGTCGTGGGTGGCCTACGGGCACGTGGGGAACGCCGCGGCCGTGTTCCCGCTGCAGCGCCTGGGGTTCGAGGTCTGGGCGATCCACACGGTGCAGTTCAGCAACCACACCGGGTACGGCGCGTGGACGGGCGCGGTGTTCCCGCCCGAGCAGGTCGCGGACCTGATCGACGGGATTGAGGCGCGCGGGGCGCTGGGCGACTGCAACGCGGTCCTGAGCGGGTACATGGGCAGCGAGGGCACGGTCGCGGCGGTCGTGGACGCCGTGCGGCGCGTGCGCGTGGCGAACCCGGGCGCGCTGTACGCCTGCGATCCGGTCATGGGGGACGTGGGGCGCGGCGTGTTCGTGCGCCCGGAACTGCCGGACCTGATCGCCGCGCAGGCGATTCCCGAGGCGGATCTCGTCACGCCGAACCAGTTCGAGCTGGAACTCCTGACCGGGCACACGGTGGACACGCTGGAGCACGCGCTGGAGGCCGCCCGCGCCCTGCGGGAACGGCTGCGTGCGGGTGGGCCGAGGATCGTGGTGGTGACCAGTCTGGTGCGCAGCGGCGCGCCGGAGGGCAGCATCGAAACGCTGGTCGTCACGGACGGCGGCGCGTGGCTGTGCCGCACGCCCCTGCTGCCGCTGGACCCGCCACGCAACGGGACCGGGGACGCCATTGCGGCGCTGTTCCTGGGTCATTACCTGCGGGGCGGGGACGCCGCGCAGGCCCTGAGCCTGTCCATGAGCGCCCTGTACGCCCTGCTGCAACGCACGCACGTGGCGGGCACCCGCGAGATTCAGCTCGTCGCCGCGCAGGACGAGTTCCTGAAACCCGCGCGGCTGTTCGAGGCGCAGCAGGTGGGCTGAGCCACCACTTTGTGAGACCCATCTCAGTGTCCGTTCAGGGTCAGCCCAATGGCTGTTGCGGGCAATCTCATGGTTCCGGGAAGGCGGCAGCGAAGACTGACAGCCATGAAACACATTCTGTTCCCGACGGCGGCTGCGGCCGATGCGTTCACCGCTGACCTCCAGGCCCAGGGCGTCATCGCCCCCACGATGGGTAGCAGCACCTACACCCGCCGCAGCGCCGCGACCGACGTGGCCGATACGCGCGCCGACGGCCCCGGCAGCCTGACCATGGACGGCGACGGCGTGGGTGGCACCCCCGAGGACGCCGGTGCGGGCGCCGTGAAGGGCACGGGCGTGGGCGCCGTCGTGGGCGCTGCGGCGGGCATCCTGGCGACCGGCGCGACCATCGCCACGGGCGGCCTGGCCCTCCCGGTGATCCTGGGCATGGCGGCGCTGGGCTCGGGCGTGGGCGCGGCGGTCGGCGCGACCGGCGGCGCGATGGGCGTCGATGAGACCGGCAAGGTGGATGACCGTTACGACGTGGACGATACCTACTACGACCGCATGGACAGCACCATCAACAGTGGTGGCCGCGTGGTGGCCGTGCATGACAGCGTGCCCCAGGACGTCCTGATGGACGCCGTTGCCCGTCACGGCGGCGAGATCGTGGACAGCGGCGCGCGCCGCTCGGACTACGTCGCCTCGATGTAAACCACCCAATGGCACGGCCCCCGGATACACATCCGGGGGCCGTGCTTCTTCGCCGTCAGGAGGGGCGGGGCGGGTGCGGCAACGCCACCTTGCGGAACCAGAAGTTCTCCAGCGACTGGATGACCTCCACGAATTCCGCGATGGACACGGGCTTGGGAATGTACGCGTTGGCGTGCAGATTATAACTGCGCCAGATGTCGCTCTCGGCGCGGCTGGTGGTCAGAACGATCACGGGAATGCTGCGCAGCTCATCGTCCTCCTTGAGGACGTCCAGCAGTTCCAGACCGGTCATGCGGGGCATGTTCAGATCCATCAGGATCACGTCGGGTCGGGGCGCGCCCGCGTGGTTTTCGCTGCGGCGCAGGAAGTTCAGGGCGTCCACGCCGTCGCGGGCGTGGCTGAGGTGATGCGGGAAGTCCGCCTCCTCAAAGGCTTCCTGTGTAAGCAGGACGTCGGCGGGGTTGTCCTCGACGAGCAGGATCTCGACTGGTCTGGTGGTCATAGGGGGTCTCCGGTGTGGGCGGGCGTCAGCGGCAGTGCCAGATGAAATGTACTGCCCTGGCCGGGGGTGCTGTCCAGCCACAGGTCCCCGCCGAGCTGTTCGGCGGCGCTGCGGGTGACGGCCAGGCCGATGCCGCTGCCCGCGTATTCATCCATGCCGTGCAGGCGCTGGAACACCCCGAAGATCCGCTCGTGGTACTCCGGCGCGATGCCGATGCCGTTGTCCTGCACGTGAATCACCCAGCGGCGCGCCTCGCGCTCGGCGGTGACGCGCACGCGGGGGGGCACGCCGGGCTGCTGGAATTTCAGGGCGTTCCCGATGAGGTTCTGCAGCGCGTGGCGCAGCAGGTCGGGGTTGCTGCACACGGTGGGCATCGGGCCGACATCCACCTGCGCACCCAGGCCCTCGATCTGCACCGCCAGATCCGACACGATGTCGCGCGTCAGGTCGGCGAGGTTCACGTCCTGCATGACCCGCGGGGCCTTGCGCACGCGGGAGTACGCGAGCAGGTCCTGGATCAGGGTCTTCATGCGCAGCGTCGCCGAGGTCGTGAAGGCGATGTACTGGTCGGCGCGGTCGTCCAGCTTGCCGTGATAGCGGCGGGCCAGCAGTTCGGTGTAGCTGCCGATGGTCCGCAGGGGTTCTTGCAGATCGTGACTGGCGACGTACGCGAACTGTTCGAGTTCGCGGTTGCTGCGTTCCAGGTGCATGTTGCTGGCCTGCAGGGCCTCGGCGGTGGCGCGCAGCTGCGCCTCGCGGTCCTGCACGGCAGCGGCCATGGCGTCGAACTGCGCGCCCAGTTGCGCCAGTTCCCGCACGGGCATGGGCGGCGTGCGGCGCGCGTACTCGCCCTGCGCGATGGCCTGCGCCGCGCCGTTGAGTTCCAGCACGGTGCGGTTCACGGTGCGGGTGACGCGGTACGCCGTGACGAGCAGCAGGGCGATGCTGAGCAGCAGCCCCCCCACGGTGACCAGCCGCACGCGGCTCAGCAGGACGCTGCTGCGGTCGGTCGCGGCGTTCAGGCGCGCCGTTTCATTCGTCGCCATGAGCGTCAGGACGCGGCGGGCGTCGTCCAGCAGCGTGCGCCCCACGCCGTTGCCGACCCGCGCGGCGGCGCGTTCCAGCGAGTCGCGGCGCACGCCGATCTCCGGCTGCGCGGCCACCTCGTCCCAGCGGGCCACCGCTGCCTGCACCCGGGCCAGATTCGTGCGCTGCTGCGCGGTGACGCTCAGGTCGTGCAGCGCGAAGACGTCGGCCTGGAAGGCCAGTTTGCCGTCCTCGTAGGGGTGCAGGAAATCGTTCTGTCCCGTGATCACGAAGCCCCGCTGCCCGTTTTCCATCAGGGAGACCTGCTGCGAGAGATCCGTGATGAGCTGCAGTCGGGTCTGCGCGTCGAGAACCTGCTGGAGCGCCTCGTCGTTCTGGTTCACGCCGTACGCGACCAGGCTGCCCACCCCGAGCAGCAGCGCGAACGGCAGCGCGAACGGGCGCAGCAGCACCTGCCGCAGGCTGGGCGCCGGGCGGGCGCGCGCCGCCCCGACCGGACCGGGCCTGGGTGCGGCCGATCCGGGCTGTGTGGAAACGGGAGCAGCCGACATGCCCGGGCATTCTAGTGCAGTGGGGCGCGGCCGGCTGCGCACGCAGTCAACTCCGCGCAGAGAATTTTGAACCCGGTCCACCGCGCGGGGTAGAGTGGACGTATGACATTCCAGAACGTGAATCTCACCCACGCGGGTGAGGTCGCCACGCTGACCCTGACGAGCAAGAAGGGCAGCATGGGCCCGACCTTCTGGCCCGAAATCCCCCGCGTCCTGACCGAACTGGGCGGCGCCCGCGCGCTGATCCTGCGCGGCCAGGACCTCTTCAGCGCCGGACTGGACGTCCGCGCCAGCGCCCCCGTCATCGCCCCTACCCTGGGCGACCCAGGCGCCTTCGCGGCGATCGTCGCCGAGATGCACGCCGCCATCGACGCGTTCGCCGCGCTGCCCATCCCGGTGATCGCCGCCGTGCACGGCTGGTGCATCGGCGCGGGCCTGGAACTCATCAGCGCCTGCGACATCCGCGTCGCCAGTGCGGACGCCCGCTTCAGCCTCCCCGAGGTGAAACTGGGCATCACCGCCGACCTGGGCGGCCTGCAACGCCTCCCGCACCTGATCGGCACCGGCCGCACGGCGCATCTCGCCCTGACCGGCGACCCCATCGACGCGCCCACCGCCGAACGCTGGGGCCTCATCACCGAGCTGCTCCCCACCCCGGACGCCCTGTTCGAACGGGCAAACGCCCTCGCCGCCGGACTGGCCACCCTGCCGCCCCGCGCGGTCGAGGGTACCAAACGCACCCTCCAGGACCGCCTCCCCCACGCGCAGAGCCTCGACCAGGCCGTGCGCTGGAACGCCCAGCACATGACCGCCGACGGCCTCGCGCAGGCACTGAAGTAGGGTCGAGGGTCGAAGAGTCAAAGACCCTCGACCTGGACCGCTGAGACCCTTCGACCTTTAGACCCTCCGCCCCTCAGCCCACTTCCAAGGAGCCCACCATGAGCCAGAACCCCGGCACCCTCCAGCCCGGCACCGCCGACAGCACCTTCCGCCCCGACCTCCTGCAGGGCAGGCACGCCCTGATCACCGGGGGCGGCAGCGGCATCAACCTCGGCATCGCGCAGAGCTTCGCCGCGCACGGCTGCCGGGTCACCATCCTGGGCCGCAACCTCGAAAAAGCCCAGACGGCCGCGCAGGGCATCACGGACGCGGGCGGGCAGGCCATCGGCGTGAGCGCCGACGTGCGCGACATCGCCGCCCTCCAGGCCGCCGCCGCGCAGGCCGTCGCGACCTTCGGGCTGATCGACATCGTCCTGGCGGGCGCCGCCGGGAACTTCCCCGCCCCGGTGGACGGCATCAGTCCCAACGGCTTCAAGACCGTCGTGGACATCGACCTGCTGGGCACGTACAACACCATCAAGGCCTGCGCGCCCCACCTGACCACCCCCGGCGGGAACGTCCTGAGCATCAGCGCGTACGGCGTCCCCGTCCCCATGCAGGCGCACGTCGTGGCCGCCAAGGCCGGCGTGGACGCCCTGACCCGCACCCTCGCCGTCGAGTGGGGCCTGCGCGGCATCCGCGTGAACGCCATCATCCCCGGTCCCATCGACGGCACCGAGGGCATGGCCCGCCTCGCGCCCGACGAGAAGACCCGCCAGCAGTTCATGAGCACCGTGCCGCTGGGCCGCTTCGGCATCCCCCAAGACATCGCCAACGCCGCCCTGTTCCTCGTCAGTGACGCGGCCAGCTACGTCACGGGCGTCATCCTGCCCGTCGACGGCGGCCAGAACATGCTCGGCGGCGCCCCCCAGTACCAGATGTACCAGCAGATGGGCCTCGCCCTGCCCAAGAAGGACTGAGCGTTCTGGCGGATGTGCCCCGGTGCCCCTGACGAGCAGCATCGGGGCATGCGCCTGCTGAGCCTTCAGGACCGTCCCTTTCACCGAATCCGGTTCCTGAACGCGGCAAAACGCGGTGGGACGGAGACCGGGCACCTGCCCTTCCTGCGCGGACAGGTGGACGCCCTGCCGGACGGTCTCGATGCCCTGCTGCTGACGGGTGACCTTCAGGGCGTCGTGCAGGACTGGACCGGTTCACGCCTGCTGGGGCTGGAGGTCGCGGCTGCCTGCGTGTCGCTGGCAGAGAGGGGTTCCCTGCCCGACCTGCGGCGAATCGGGGTGCTGCTCGCGGGCGACCTGTACGCCGCGCCCGGCGGGGACGTGCCGGGCGCAGCCGGGAACGTCACACCCGTGTGGGCGGCCTTCGCGGAGGCGTTCGCGTGGGTGGTGGGCGTGCAGGGCAACCACGACACCTTCGATCCGCACCCGGACACGCTGGGACGGGCGCACCTGCTGGACGTGGACGGCGTCACGCTGTCCGGCCTGAATGTCGCAGGGATGGGCAGCGTGATCGGCGACCCGGCGCGACCCGCCCGGCGAACAGAGGCGGACTATCTGGCGGGCGTGGCCCTGACCCTGGAGCACCGACCGGACGTGCTGCTGCTGCATCAGGCCCCAGCTCTGGGCGCGACTCAACGGGGTGACGAGTCCCTGAGCCGGGTACTCCGCGCCTCTCCCCCACCGCTGACCGTCTGCGGGCACATGCACTGGGACCAGCCACTCGGGAACCTGCCGGGCGGGGCAAGCGTCCTGAACGTGGACAAGCGCGTCATCGTCCTGACGACCTGAGCCTCATGAGCCCACCCGCTGCCGTTACGCTGCGGGCATGTCTGCTGTCACACTCCCCGTCCACCAGCATCTCTCGGATCTGCGGGGAACGGCGCTGCTGAATCTGCCCGACTGGTCGGGGGTGGGCCGCGTGAATCTGGACGGGCTGGGTCTGGAGGCCCTGCCGGGGCGGGAGGCCGCGCCGGAACTGACGGTCTTCAGCGTGTACGACAACGCGCTGACGGACGTGCCGGACTGGGTGTGGACGCGCAGCGGGCTACGGACGCTGAACCTGTCCGCGAACCGTTTCGCGACCCTGCCGGACGCGCTGGGCGACCTGCGCGAGTTGCGGATGCTGGATCTGGGGCACAACGAGCTGGTGGCCCTGCCGGACGTGTTCGGCGGGCTGGGGCGGCTGGCGTTCCTGTACCTGAGCCACAACCACCTGACGGAGCTGCCGGAGTCCCTGCGGCACCTGGGGGCGCTGACGTACCTGAACGTGACGGACAACGTCCTGACGCGCCTGCCGGACTGGCTGGGCGATCTGCGCGCCCTGACGGAACTGCGGCTGTACGGCAACCCGCTGGAGGCCCTGCCGGACGGGCTCGGGGCGCTGGGCTCTCTGCGGGAACTGCACGTCATGAACGCCCGCCTGACCGGGGTGCCAGCTAGCCTGGGCGGGTGCGGAGCGCTGGAGGTTCTCGACCTTCAGGGCAACGCGCTGACGGCGCTGCCGGACTCGCTGGGGCAACTTGCCCGCCTGACCACGCTGAACCTGCGCTTCAACGCCCTGACGCACCTGCCGGGCACGCTGGGCGACCTGAGCGCACTCCGGACCCTCGACCTGCGCGCCAACGAACTGACCAGCCTCCCCGAGGGGCTGGCGCACCTGCCGGAGTTGCGGAAACTCGACCTGCGCTGGAACCGCATCGAGCAGCTGCCGGACGCCTTCGACACGCTGATCGCGCGGGGCTGTCAGGTGTACCTGTAAGGGCTGGGGGCTCCCCTCCTCTTTACTTGCACAGGTCGGTCGTGCAGATCTCCACCTGGGCGTAGTCCCGGCTGGCCTGCACGACGAGTTTCAGGGTGAGCTGCCCGTTCTCGTAGGTGTAGCTGTCGCCGGTGGTGCCCGGCAGGGCGGCGGGGGTGACTTTTTTCAGGAGGTTGCGGTTGTC
Organism: Deinococcus hopiensis KR-140; assembly: GCA_943327755.2. Taxonomy (GTDB): domain Bacteria; phylum Deinococcota; class Deinococci; order Deinococcales; family Deinococcaceae; genus Deinococcus; species Deinococcus hopiensis_A. Next base: position 57,058 of record CALPYF020000019.1, on the reverse strand, counting down.
GATCCACCAGTCGCGGTAGATGCGGGGCTCCGCAGCGGCGGGCAGGGTGACGGTCAGGGTGTCGCCGGGCTGGCGGTTCTGGAGGCCGAGGCGCAGGTGGGTGCTGGCGGCGCTGGGGGTCAGGGTGTAGGTCTGGTTCAGGCGGGCGCTGGTGCTGAAACTGGTGAAGTTCCCCGGCGTCCCGGTGAGGCTGACGGTGCCGTGCGGGCCGGTCACGGTGATGGGGGCGAGCTTGCCGCCGGTGACGTCCTGGAGCCACAGGCGAGTGTACGCGCCGGGGCAGGTGCTGGCGTTCCAGTCGGCGTTGGGGGTGCAGTCGGGTGCGCCTTTCAGGAGGGGGCTGGCGGTGACGGTCAGTCCGGCCGTGCCGGTGACGGTGCCGTCGGTGTCGAGGAACGTGGCGGCCTTGTCGCCGTCCTTGTCGGGTTGCGCAGCCGGGAAGTACACGTGGGGGCTGGCGTCGGCCCAGCGGAGGTTCAGGGCGTTGTTGGTGGGGACGAGGCTGAAGGCGTTCTTCGTGAGGTACCCCAGACCGCTGGCCTGCCGGGTGGCGTCGGGTGTGAATCCGGCGAGGGTCGCGCCGTCGATGGTGACGTGCCCGTCGTAGAACTGGTAGCCGCGGATGGGGAAGCCGGGGTCCCAGGGGCGTGGGAGGGCGCGGCCGCCGGTGCCGGTGGGTTCCCAGCTCTCGGGCTGGCCGAGGTTGGGCGTCTCGCCGATGAGAAGGCCGCCCCGGAGGGTGCTGTCGTCGCTGGCGAAGGTCGCGCCGACGCCGTTGTCGGCGAGGGTGGCGTTCAGCAGGACGTGGCCCTTCCCGCGCAGCCACACGCCGTGGTCGCGGTTCTTGTACGCGGTGAAGGTGTCCAGGGTGGCGGTGACGGGCGCGCTCTTGGGGTCGCTGGGGGTGGTGACGGGCGCGTAATACGTGACCTCGGTGGTGCCGTCGGGTTTCGGCCCGTTGTCGAGGTTCAGGCCACGGTCGGTGCCGTGGGCGACGTTGCCGCTGAAGTCGCCCAGCGGGGTGCGGCGGGGCCAGAGGTCGGTCTTCGCGGCAGCGAGGCCGGTGGGGTGTTCGGGGAACGCGAGCCAGAAGCCGGTGCCGTCCACCCCGGCGGCGACGTTGTTCCTGACGGTGTTGGCGGGGTGGGTGATCCAGTACGCGGCGGGGCGCTTGTCGCTGTCGAGCAGCGGCGTCTGCCCCTGTTTGGCGTCGGGCGCCTTGACGCGCGTGACGAGGTTCCCGCTGAGGGTGTTGCCGGTCTCGTCGCCGTCTTCCAGGAAGAGGCAGTGGCCGATGTTGTCAAAGGTGACGTTGTCCTGCACGCGCAGCCCCGAGGTGCCGTGCACGACGACGCAGCGGTTGAAGGAGGCGTGCACGCTGCTGCCCCGCAGGTAGGAGGCGGGGGCGCTGCCCAGCTGGTGGAAGTGCACGGGGTAGCGGCGCAGGGTGTTCAGCTGCCCCACGCGGGTGAATTCCGCGCCCTCGATGCGGGCGGTGCTGGCGCCCATGATCATGACGTGCGCGCCCACGCCGGTCTGCGCGGCGTCGTCGGTGGCGGCCACGACAACGTTGCGGGTCAGGAGGCCCACCTCGGCGCGTTCGTTGACACTGAGGCCCGCGACGGTGATCGGGTCGCCCCAGTGCGTGTACTTCAGGGGCGCGGCGAGGGTGACGGCAGTGCCGCTGACGCGCTGCACGGTGACCTGTTCGGTCTGGGCCGGGTTGAAGTCGGTGCTCGTCAGGGTGAGGCTGTCGCCGGGCTGCCAGTCGGGCGCGCGGTCCAGCGTCAGGGTGCTGCTGCCCCGGCGGGCGGTGGCGTTCAGGCGCGTCCAGGCGAGGCGGGGTTGACCGTGGAGTTCCAGGGTGCCGTCCATGACGCCCAGCACGCGGTCGCCCATGCCCATGACGTCCTCGCCGGGGACTGCGTTCGTCAGGAGGATCTCGGCGTGGTGCGTGAAGGGCTTGCCCTCGCTGCCGATGCGGAGTTCGCCGTGCACCATGATCCACTCGGCGCGCAGGGTGCGGTCGGCCGTGTCGTCGAATTCCAGCACCGTGCCGGTGGGGATGGTCAGGCCGCCCAGGTCGGGCGGGGTGGTGTCCAGCAGCACGCGTTTCCCGGCGGGCAGGGTGACCTTCTGCCCGGCGGTGGGCAGGGTGCCACCCCAGGTGGCGGGGTCACTCCATTTTGCGGTGGGCAGCGTGGGCGCCGGGGTCGGGGCTGGCGTGGGGGCGGGCGCTGGCGTGGGCGTCGGCGTGGGCGTCGGTGTGGGGGCGGGGGTGGTGCCGCTGCCGCCGGAACCCGAGCCGCAGGCGGTCAGGAGGGCCGTGAGGAGCAGGACGGTCGCGGAGCGGCGCGCGGGCATGAAGGAATGATAAACGCACGGTCAGCAGGGTGGCGTGAAGGACTTCGCACCTCTTCCCCACCGCTGTGCAGACGCGCGAAGGTCGTCTGGGACAGGTTCCCCGACTGAAGAACCCGGCGATCTGGCGCGAGACTACGATTGCCTCAACCTCATACATCCCCTTGTTCATAGTTTTCATAATAGATTTCTGGATTATGAGTCACACAAGAGGTTGCACCATAGGAGGCATCCCATGACCACTCCCCTGAACGACCGCAACATCATCCTCGACACCGACTCCTACAAGAGCAGCCACTTCCTGCAGTACCCGAAAGGCACCACCCGCCTCTTTTCCTACCTGGAAAGTCGCGGCGGCAAGTACCCGCAGACGCGCTTCTTCGGGTTGCAGTACATCCTCGACCGCTACCTGACCACCCGCGTCACCGCCGAGATGGTCGAGGAGGCCCGCGCCCTGATCGAGGCGCACGGCGAACCCTTCCCCTATGACGGCTGGATGCGCGTCGTGAACGTCCACGGCGGCCGCCTGCCCCTGCACATCCGCGCCGTCCCGGAAGGCACTCTGGTACCCATCCACAACGTCCTCCTGAGCTGCACGAACACGGACCCCGAACTCCCCTGGCTGGTCGGCTGGTTCGAGACGATGCTGATGCGCGTCTGGTACCCCACCACCGTCGCCACGCAGAGCTGGCACATCCGCGAGATCATCCGCGCCGCCCTCGAAAAGACCAGCGACTGCGCCGCCGAGGAACTCCCGTTCAAACTGCACGACTTCGGGTCCAGGGGCGTCAGCAGCCGCGAGAGCGCAGGCATCGGCGGCCTCGCCCACCTCATCAACTTCCAGGGCAGCGACACGCTGGAGGCCCTGCGGGTCGCCCGGAACCACTACGGCGCCGACATCGCCGCGTTTTCCATCCCCGCCGCCGAACACAGCACCATCACCAGCTGGGGCAAGGCGCACGAGGTCGACGCGTACCGCAACATGATCACGCAGTTCAGCCGCCCCGGCAGCATCTACGCCGTCGTCAGCGACAGCTACGACCTCAAGAACGCCATCAACACCCTCTGGGGCGAGGAACTCAAGGCCGACGTCATCGCCTCGGGCGGCACCCTGGTCGTCCGGCCCGACAGCGGCGAACCGCCCGCCATGGTCCGCCTCGCCGTGAACGCCCTGGCCGCCAAGTACGGCACCACCACCAACAGCAGGGGCTACAAGGTCCTGAACCACGTCCGCGTCATCCAGGGCGACGGCATCGACGAAGACACCATCCGCCAGATCCTCGGGAACCTCGACGTGGACGGCTACAGCGCCGAGAACGTCTCCTTCGGCATGGGCGGCGCCCTGCTGCAGAAAGTCGACCGCGACACCCAGCGCTTCGCGTACAAGGCCAGCGCAGGCCAGATCGACGGCGCGTACCGCGGCATCTACAAAGACCCCGTCACCGACCCCGGCAAACGCAGCAAGGACGGCATCCTCGACCTCGTGCAGGAAGGCGGCCGCATGGTCACGAAGGCGTACAGGACCTTCGACACCGACTTCCCCGGCAGCCTCATGCGCACCGTGTACCGCGACGGCGAACTGCTGGTGCGGGACACGCTGGACACCATCCGGGGACGCGGGTAAGCCATGGATCTCACAGGCGTCCGCTTCGACCTTCGGGATCGCACTCCAGAGGTCGTGGACGCCTGGGCGGCGCATTTCGCGGGTGTGGATCAGGTGCGGGTGCAGTTGGGCGACATCTTTCAGGATGAGGCAGACGCGCTGGTCAGCCCCGCGAACAGTTTCGGGTTCATGGATGGCGGAATCGATCTGGCGTTCAGTGAGCAGTTCGGGTGGGACCTGCAGGAGCGCGTGCAGGAGCGCATCCGCCGGGACTACCACGGGGAGCTGCTGGTCGGACAGGCGTTCATCGTGCCGACGCTGGACGTGGTGTGGCCGCACCTGATCTGCGCGCCGACCATGCGCGTCCCGGCGGACGTATCGGGCACGCCGAATGCGTTCCTGGCGTTCCGGGCGGCGCTGCTGGCCGTGCAGGCGCACAACGCGTCGGGCGGGTCGCCCATCCGGCGGGTGGCGTGTCCGGGACTGGGTACCGCGATTGGCCGCATGGCGCCGGACGTGTGCGCCCGGCAGATGCGCGCCGCGTACGACGCGGTGGTGCTGGGCCGCACGCCGCAGCTGCCCACGTTGCAGGACGCGAAGCTCTGGCACGTGCGGCTGACCCGCGCGGACCTGTGAACGAGGGCAGCCCCCATCGTTGGACGGGGGCTGCTGTTCCGTTTACTCGTCATCCTCTTCGGGAAGGTCGGTGTCCGTTGTATCGGGGACGGGCGGGGTGTTGCGGTTCTTGCCGATCTCGCGCACGCGGCCGCTGAAGCGGGTGCGGATGTCCTCGTAGACGGGGTGGGCGCGGATGTCACCGGGCCTTCCGGGGGTCGCCTTTGCGTCCTGCGGGGGGGCTTTCGCTTCCTGCGGGGCGGGCGCGGGGGCCGGGGGAGGGGTGGGTTTCGGGGCGGGGCGAGGCACGCTGAGATCCGCGAAGGGCATGTCCTCCTCGGGCGGCAGGTCGCCGAGCAGGTCGGGGCCGCCGAAGGCGTTCCAGTCGGGTTCCTCGGTGATGACCTCGCCCAGGTAGAGGTTCCGTTCGCTGCGTGGGGGCGGCCCGGCGTCGCGGGGGGTGCTGGCGGGCTGCGCGGCGGGGGTGTCGTCCCAGGGTCCGGGGTCGAGGTCGGCCAGCGGGGCGGGCGCGGCGTCGTCCGGGCTGGTGGGGGGCACGCGCCGTTCGGGGAGGGGTGGGGGGAGCGTGGCGACGCTGGCGCGTGGGGGCGGGGCGGCCTGGGTCTGCGCGGCCTGGGTCGGCGGGGTGGCCTGCAGCTGTGGCGGCATCTGCTGGGGGTGCGCCTGGGCCTGTGGCGGGTCAATCGGCGCGAAGTCCGGGCCGCGCGTGCTCGTGGGGCGGCGTGGGGCGCTGCGGGTCGGGTCGAACGGCGCGACGTCCGGCGCGGCTCCATGGTCCGGCGCAGGCTCGCGCATGGGAGGCGCGGCGCGGGCCGGGGCTGGGGCGGGTGGGGTGGGGTCGGGCGTGGGGGCTGGACTGCCACCGAACTGTCCCCCACCGGATTGACCCCCGCCGAGGTTCACGCGGCGGCTGCCTTCCGGCGCGATCAGTTCGAACGTGACCGGGCCGAACACGCCCAGGACGATCCTGGCGATGTCGTCGAATTTCGCGGCGACCTGCTTGGCGTGGAAGGCGTTGCGGTCGTCGTACCCGAGACTGACGTAGCCGGGTTCGGCGTGCTGCCGGGCGGGTTTCAGGAACGCGCGCAGCTGCATGCTGGCCTGTCGGGTCACGTCCGCCCAGCTGCCCCCCGTCGGGGCGGGAACGGGCTGGGCGGGGTCCAGGCTGGCGGCGCGCGGGCCGGGCCCGGTGGCACTGGACGCGGGGGCGGGCGCGCGGCGGGTCTCCCCCACCGGGCCGGGCTGCGCGGCGGGCGGGTTGGCGCGCAGCGTGGCGAGTTCCTTCTCCAGTCGGTTCAGGCGCTGTGCGAGGTCGGCCGGGAGGGCGGCCCCCGCGCCCGCGCTGGCCGGGGCGCTGCCGCCGGTCACGGTATCGGCGGCCAGCAGGGCGTGCGTGAGGGCCAGTTCGAGGCTCTGCTGGTCGGCCGCGCGGGCGAAGCGGGATTCCTGTTCGTCGAGGGCCGCCTGGAGTTTCAGCAGGCGGGGAATGTCCGCGCCGTCCAGGCGACCGTCGGGGTTCAGGCCCAGTTCGGCGTGCAGGGCCGCGCCCAGCGCCGCGACAAGGCCCTCGACGACCGTGCGGGCCGCGAAGCCGTCGCGGTACAGGTGCCCCGCGCCACTCAGGGCCGCGCCCGCGTCGCCGCTCACCAGGGCGGCGGCGATGCCGCGCACGCGCTCGCCGGGCGGGAGACCCAGCGCCTCCTCCACGCCCGCGCGGGTCACGGCGGTCCCGGCAGCCAGCATGCGTTCCAGCAGGCTCTCGCCGTCCCGCATCGCGCCGTCGGCCAGTCGCCCGATGAGTTGCAGCGCGTCGCCCTCGGCGCGGACGCCCTCGCGCTGGGCCAGCCCGGCGAGCTTCCCGGCGATCTCCTCCGGGGTCAGGCGGCGGAAGCGGTAGTGCTGGCAGCGCGAGAGGATCGTGGGAATGATCTTCTCCGGTTCGGTGGTCGCCAGGATGAAGATGACGTGGCCGGGTGGCTCCTCCAGCGTCTTCAGCAGCGCGTTGAACGCCGCGCGGCTCATCATGTGCGCCTCGTCCAGGATGTAGATCTTCTTCCCGCCGCGCATGGCGGCCAAGCCGACCTTCTCGCGCAGGTCGCGGACGTCGTCCACGCTGTTGTTGCTGGCCGCGTCGATCTCCATGACGTCCGGGTGCGACCCGGCGCGGACACTCAGGCACGACTCGCACTCGCCGCAGGGTTTGGGCATCGGGCCGGTGCAGTTGGCGGTCATGGCGATCAGGCGGGCGGTGGTGGTCTTCCCCACCCCGCGCGGCCCGCTGAACAGGTACGCGTGCCCGACGCGGCCCTGCTCCAGCGCGGCCTTCAGAACGTCCTTGACGTGCTCCTGCCCGACCACGTCCTCCCACCGGACTGGGCGGGCCCGCTGGTAGATGGCACTCACGCGCGCCCCCGGGAGGCGCGGCGCAGGAGCGGCTCGAACGCTGAACCCCGCGGCCTGTCGCCGCTCAACTCAAGCCCCACCCTGCATGCACGCCGCTTCACCTCACCATTCTAGAGCCCAGGGTAGGCAGGGCGCAGTGACGGGGGGAAGGGTTGAAGGTTGATGGGTGATGGGAGTGACCCTCCTCAATCAACTTTCGACCATCAACCATCACCCCTTCCGCAGTGGGAGGTAACGGGGTTCCCAGGCGCGGTCTCGGATGACCTGTTCGAGTTCGTCCCTGGTCATGTTGCGGATGCGGCGTTCGGCGCACACGCCGTCGCGGATGCTTTGCAGGGCGACGTTCACGGCCACCTGGATGCTCAGTTCGCGCAGGTCGCTGATGGGCGGGTACACGCGCTCGCCGTACTGCGCGGTGAATTCGGCCAGGGTGCGGGCGGCTTCCATGACCATGGTGTCGGTGATCTCGCGGGCGCGGCTGGCGATCGCGCCGAAGCCCAGACCGGGGAAGATGAACGCGTTGTTGCCCTGCCCGATGGGGTGGCGCTGCCCGTCGTACTCGACGTCGGGGAAGGGGCTGCCGGAGGCGACGATGGCGCCGCCGTGCGTCCAGTGGATGACGTCGGCGGGGCGCGCCTCGACGTGGCTGCTGGGGTTGCTGAGCGGGAACACGATGGGCCGCGGGGTGCTCTCCAGCATCGCCTGGATGCTCTCCTGGCGGAACAGGCCGGGCACGCCGGTGAAGCCCAGCAGCGCCGTGGCGCGCGCGTTCACGAGGACGTCGTGCATGCCCGGGTACTCGCCCTCGTAGGTCCAGCCCGCGAGGTCCTCGGGGCGGCGCACGAAGCTGAGCTGCTGTTCCTCCAGGTCCGGCTGGCCGTGCATGAGCAGGCCGTGGCGGTCCACGACGAACACGCGGGCGTTCGCGTCAGCGTGGCTCAGGCCGCCCCAGGTCATCAGGCCCTGCCGGATCGCCATGGCCACGCCGATCCCGGCGGCGCCCGCGCCGACGATCACGAACACCTGGTCCTCCAGCCGCTCGCCCTTGATCTGCGCGGCGCGCATCAGGCCCGCCAGCGCCATGGCGCCCGTGCCCTGGATGTCGTCGTTGAAGCTGGGCACCACGCGGCGGTAGCGTTCTAGCACGCGGAAGGCGGTGCCGCGGCTGAAGTCCTCCCACTGGATGATCGCCTTCGGGTAGCGGTGCGACACGGCCTCCACGAACGCGTCGAGGAACTCGTCGTACTCGGCGCCGGTCAGGCGCTGGTGGTGCACGCCCAGGTACAGCGGGTCGTCGATCAGGTCCTGGCGGTTCGTGCCGACGTCCAGTTCCACGGGCAGGGTCTTGTCCGGCCCGACGCCCCCGGCGGCGGTGTACAGGGACAGCTTGCCGATGCTGATCGCCATGCCGCCGAAGCCCTGGTCGCCGATGCCCAGGATGGCGCTGCTGTCGGTCGCGACGATCATGCGCACGTCGTTCACGGTGACGTTCTCCAGCATGTCGTCCACCCGGTCGATGTCGCCGGTGCTGACCGTGAAGCCGCGCGGGTAGCGGTAGTTGCTGGAGTAGTTCCGCACCGCCTCGCCCACGGTGGGCGTGTAGATGATCGGCAGCATCTCCTCGAGGTGATCTTCGAGGATCGCGTAGAACAGCACCTCGTTGCGGTCCTGCAGGGCGCGCAGGTACTCGTGCTTTTCCAGGTCGGAGCCGCACTTCAGGTAGCGCAGGTACGTGCGTTCCTTCTGCTCCTCGAAGGTGCTGGTGTGGGGCGGCACGAGGCCCTCGAGATCCAGCTCGCGCCGCTCCTGGGGGGTGAACGCGGTGGTCTTGTTCAGCAGGGGGTTTTGCAGCAGGGCCAGGCCCGTCACGTTCACGCGGATGAAGCGCTGACCGGCCTCATCGCGCTGCACGTCGTAGTACCGGGACACGGGAAGAGATTTCGGCATGACGCTCCAGCATAGCGGCCCCCCACTGCACCCGGTCCAGGAAAGCCGCGCACGAAACGCACGCCGCCGCCCAGACCGCAGGGGACGTCAGTTCATCCTGTGAACAGAAGGCCGGCAGAGGCGGGAACCGGCCCCCTCTCCATCACCCATCAACCATTCCCCCTCTCAGCCCAGCGGGCGCGCAGCGTGTCGAACCCCGCGTCGATGCGCGCCTGCGGCAGGACCATCTGGGTGGTGCTGCCGTGTCCGATCTCGTCGCCGAGTTCGTTCACGGCGCGCATCCGGGCGACGATGCGCCGGCCCTCCATCCGGTCGAAGGTGGCGGTCACGGTGACGGTCATGCCGGGCAGCGCGGACGCGGTGTGCGTGACGTCCACCTGCGTCCCGATGCCGCCCTCGCCGTCTTCCAGGAAGGGCAGGATGATCTTGCGCCCGGCCTCCTCGAAGTGTTTGGCCATCCAGTACGTGGCGTACACGGGGTGCAGGCGGCCCAGTTCGCCAAAACTGACGGTCATGTCGTCGGTGACGGTCACGGTCAGGGTCTGCGTGAAGCCTTCCGGGATGGCGTGCATGAGGGGCAGGCTAGCAGGGCCGGGGCAGTATGGGAAAAGCGTGAATCCCTCTCCTGCGGACACCTGCCGCGCGCGTCCGTAGACTGCCGGGATGAGGCTCAAGCCTGCCGACCTGTTCACCCTGCTGCGCGAGGCCTTCCTGGCCTTCGGGCAGGACAAGGCCCCGCGCCTCGCCGCCGCGATCGCCTACTACGCCATGTTCAGCATCGCGCCGCTCCTCCTGCTGGCCGTGGCGGTCGCTGGGCGGTTCCTGACCGACTCGGCGGTCCTGGATCAGCTGTTCGGCCCGGCGGGGCTGGTGTCGCAGAACCTCGGCACCGACACCGCCGAGTTCCTGCGCGGCCTGATCAAACCCGACAGCCTGCTCAAGGGGAGCCTCGTGGCGACCATCGCGGCGTTCGTGACGCTGTTCATGGGCGCCACCGGCCTGTTCGTGCAGGTGCAGGACGCCCTGAACTCCATGTGGGGCGCCGACCCGGCCCCGCCGCAGGGCATCGTGAACATCCTGTGGACGCGCGTGAAGTCGTTCCTGATGATCATCGCCATCGGCCTGCTGCTGATCGTGTTCCTGGGCCTGAACACCTACCTGTCCGCCATCGCGCAGAGCCTGGGGGACACCATCGGCGCGGGCGCGTTCTTCGTGCGGCTGGGCACGGCGCTGCTGTCCACGCTGTTCCTCGCGCCGGTCTTCGCGGGCGTGTACAAGGTGCTGCCCGACGTGAAACTCCAGTGGCACGAGGTGTGGGTGGGGGGCTTCTTCACGTCCACTCTATTCACGCTGGGGCAGCTGGGCATCGGCCTGTACCTGGGGCAGGCGGCGCCCGGCAGCGCCTTCGGGGCCGCCGCGACCCTGATCGTGCTGCTGCTGTGGATCTACTATTCCGCGATGATCTTCTTCTTCGGCGCGGAAGTGACCTGGGTGTACTCGCAGAAGTTCGGCACGCACGCCGGGGGCGCCGCGAACACCGCGAAGAAGGAAGCGCTGGCCGCGCAGGGCGTGGACATCGACCCCACCGAGAGCGCCCAGGAACGCGACGCGAAGGACGCCGCCGGGCGCCCCGCGCAGGACGCCCGGGGCCGCGTGCTGGGCGTGACCGTCCCGAAACTTCCGCGCGTGCTCAAGCAGGTGCCGCGCCGCGAGGAGGGCCGCATGCTCCCCACCGTCCGCGCCGCCCTGTGGAACGCCGTGACCGCCGTGCTCGCCGTGCCCGTCGTGATCGTGCTGCGCCTGCTGGGCATCACCGGCGGCCGCCGCAGGTAAGGGCACAGGGAGCGGGGCGGAGGTGACCCACGACCTCCGCCCCGCTCCCTGTCCGGCGGATCATACGGACTCCGGTTGAAAGGTTTGCAAAATCTTTCAACCCGAGCAGAGCGAGTAGGAGAGAAACGGGTTCCGGACGTGGAGTTGGCAGATCGGTGGTGTTCCGATCTGTCAACGAAACAAACGGAATCCGTATCAGTCGAGCGCGGCGGGGAACGGCAGGGTGCCCTCGTAGATGGCGCGGCCCACGATGGCCCCCTCGATGTGTTCCTCGCGCAGCAGGCGCACGTCGTCGAGGTTGGCGACGCCGCCGCCCACGATCAGGGTGTTCGTCCAGAGACGGCGGACCTGCGCCATGAGGTCGCGGTTCAGGCCGCGTAGCGTGCCGTCGCGGGTGACGTCCGTGAAGATCAGCGTTTCCAGGCCCGCGTCGGCCAGGGTGGGGGTCAGGTCGGCGACCATCACGCCGCTTCCCTGCGCCCAGCCGTGCGTGGCGACCTCCAGCCCGCGTGCGTCCAGGCTGACGACCACGCGTTCGGGGCCGTGCGCGGCGATCAATTCCCGCACGAGTTCCGGCTGCTTCACGGCGGCGGTGCCGATCACGACGCGGTCCACGCCCAGGCGCAGCAGCTCCTCGGCCGCCTCGCGGCTGCGGATGCCGCCGCCCACCTCGACCGGCACGCCGAGTTCCTGCGTGATCTGCGCGATCACGGCGCGGTTCTCGCCGCGGCCCGTGGCGGCGTCCAGGTCCACGAGGTGCACGAGGCCCGCACCCAGGCCCACCCAGTGGCGGGCGGCGTCCAGGGGGGAGTCGAAGTACACGGTCTCGCGGTCCGGGTCGCCCTCGAACAGGCGCACGGCGCGCCCGGACTGGATGTCCACGCAGGGAATGATGAGCGGCTCTTGCATGGGCCACAGGATACGGGGCCGGCTCGCGCGGGGACGCCTGCGGGGCTACACTGCGCGGGTGCGCGTCGGGATTGTCACTGCGACCTACCTGCCGTCCCGGAACGGGGTGGCGACCAGCACGGCGCTGTTCGCGCGGGGCCTGCGTGAACGCGGGCACGAGGTGCGGATCTTCGCGCCCCGCCACCCGCTGATGCCGCCCCAGGAGGACGGCGTGTACCGCCTGAATTCCTCGTTTGCGGGCGCGCGGGCGCTGGGCGCCCCGGCGGACTACCCCGTGATGCTCGCACCAGGGCCGCTGCTCACCTCGCGGCTGCCGTTGCGGGGGCTGGACGTGCTGCACACCATGCACCCGTTCCTGGCGGGTCAGCTGGCCCTGAAGTGGGCCCGGCTGTCCGGGGCGCCCGTGGTGTACACGGCGCACACGCAGTACGACCAGTACCTGCACTACGCGCCCATGCCCAAGCGGGTGGGCCGCGCGGTGCTGCGCCCGCACGTGAGCGCCTTCGCACGCCGCGTGGACGCCGTGCTCGCGCCGGGCCGGGCGATGGTGGACATGCTGCGCGAGTACGGCTTCCAGGGCCCCGTGGACCTGATGCCGAACCCGGTGGACCTCGCCGCGTTCCGCGCCGCCACCGGCGCGGCGTTCCGCGAGGCGTACCACGTGGCGCCGGACGCGCCGCTGGTCGTGTCCCTGGGCCGACTGGCCCCCGAGAAGAACCTGGACGTGATGCTGCGCGCCTTCGACCGCGCGCGCGCCAGCCGCCCGGACCTGCGCCTGCTGGTCGTCGGGGACGGCCCCAGCCGCACTGCACTGGAACAGTCGGCCCCCGAGGGCGTGACCTTCACCGGCCCGGTCCCCTACGAGCGGGTGCCCGAGGCGCTGGCCGCCGCAGACGTGTTCATCACCGCCAGCACCAGCGAGGTGCTGCCCATGAGCATGATCGAGGCCCTCGCGGCGGGTGCACCCCTGGTCGCCGCGCAGAGTCCCGCCGCGCTGGACCTCATTCAGGAAGGCGTGAACGGCACCGTCCGCGCCGCCACGCCCGAGGCACTCGCCGAGGGCCTGCTCGACACCCTGATGCCCGCCCGGCTGCCCACGCTCCAGGCCGGGGCGCGGGCCAGCGCCGCGCAGTACGACCTGACCACCCGCGCCGCCGCGCTCGAAGCCGTGTACGAGGACGTCATCCGCCGCAAACGCCGGTAGGGAACGCCACAGTGGAGGGGAGGCCGGACTGGTCTCCCCTCCGCTGCTAGATCGTCATGCAAGACAGGAAGACCCCGGCATTGCTGCTGGGGTCTTCTGTGTGGTGCCGAAGATGGGACTTGAACCCACACGCCTCGCGGCGCTAGTCCCTGAAACTAGTGCGTCTACCAATTCCGCCACCTCGGCACACCTTTGGTATTCTCGCCCGCGCTCGGGCGCGTTTCAGGGCTCGCTTACTTTATAGGCGAGTGCCGAAACTGTCAACACCCCCCGGCCCCGGACGTGGAAGGGCCGCGCCGGGGCACCCTCCCCTGACGCGGCCCGAGGGGGTGATTCAGGCGGGCGTTTCGCCGCGTTCGCGCAGGCGCTCGGCGAGCTTGCCGGGTTCGAAGAGGCTGGCGCCCGCGCCGTAGCGGGCGGTCACGGCGCGGTTCAGGAGCCACACGGCGCCCGCGACGCCCACGAGGCTGATGATCAGGCCCGGGACGCGCATGACGGCGTTCACGGCGGCGATCTGGGCGTTGAAGTCGTCCGTGCCGAACTTCGCGGTGACGCGCTGGTAGTTCACGACGCTGTTCACCACGCCGCCGATCAGGTCCACCACAGCGAACACGACGGTGCCCTGCACCAGGCCGCGTTTCACGATGGGGTCGCGCATGGCGGTCTGGGTGGCGGCGCGGTGTTCGGGGCTCTCGCCGATGCTGGTCGCGTCAATGAAGACCCGGAACAGCGGGACGCTGGTGGCGGCGCTGATGAGGAACAGCAGGCCCGTCAGGTACGAGCGGGCGCTGTCCTTGATGGCGTACCAGAAGCCGTCCACGTACCAGAAGGCCAGCGCACCGCTGAAGAGCGCGCCCGCCCCGCCGATCAGGGCGACGGGGCTGACGTTGCGGTTGACCAGCAGGTCCCACAGGACGTACCCGACGGGGATCAGCGCGGCCAGGAGGTACGCGCGGACGTTGCCGGTGGTGCCGCCCCCGAAGACCTGCTCGGCGATGCTGATGCCGCTGCCGAGGATGTTCGGGCTGAGGATCAGGATCGGGATAACAAGCGTGAAGATCAGGTCCCAGACGGTCTTGGGCACGCGGGGGCGTTTGGCGGGCGTGGGGGTGGGGGCGGCGGTCATACCCGGCATTCTCGTGCATTCCCGCGTGAGGAGCGGCCCGGGGCTGGGGGTGGACCTGACGGGCCGTCCGGTACGCTGTTCGGCATGCGCGCTCTGGAGGTCTTCACGGTGTTCCTGCGGCTGGGCCTGTCGAGTTTCGGGGGGCCGGTCGCGCACCTGGGCTTCTTCCGCACGGAGTTCGTGGAGCGGCGCGCGTGGCTGGGTGACGCGGAGTACGCGGAGCTGGTGGCGGTGGCGAACTTCCTGCCGGGCCCGAGCAGTTCGCAGGTGGGGCTGGCGGTGGGCCTGCACCGGGCGGGGTGGGTGGGGGCGGGCGCGGCGTGGCTGGGGTTCACGCTGCCCAGCGCGCTGCTCATGGCGGTGCTGGGCGGGACGCTGGCGGGCGGCGCGGCGGACGGGGCGGGGTGGGTGCAGGGCGTGAAGCTGGCGGCCGCAGCGGTCGTGGCGCAGGCGGTGGCGGGCATGTGGGGCGCGCTGGTGACGGACCGGGTGCGGGCGGGACTGGCGCTGGGCGGGGCGGCGGCGCTGCTGGTTCTGCCCGCGTGGTGGCCGGGCGCGGGCGGGTGGGGCACGCTGGGGGTGCTGGGGCTGTGCGCGCTGATCGGCTGGCGGGTCCTGAGCGGCGCGGTGTCCGGGGCGGGGGCGCTGCGCGTGCCGGTGTCGCGCCGCGCGGGGGGTGCGCTGCTGGCGCTGGGCGCGGCGCTGGCGGTCACCCTCGCGGGCCTGTCGGCGCTGGGGGGCGGCTGGGCGCTGCTGTGGGCGACGTTCCGGGCGGGCGCGCTGGTGTTCGGCGGGGGGCACGTGGTGCTGCCGCTGCTGGAACCCGCGTTCGTGCCGGACCTGCTGCCAGAGGGGGTGTTCGTGGCGGGGTACGGCGCGGCGAACGCCATGCCGGGCCCGCTGTTCACGTTCGCGTCGTACCTGGGGGCGGCCGCCGCGCCCGCGCTGGGCCTGGGGGCGGGTGTGGGGGCACTGCTGGGCACGCTGGGCATCTTCCTGCCGGGCGCGCTGCTGATGCTGGGCGCGCTGCCGTTCTGGTCCGCGCTGAGTGGCCGCGCAGGCGCGCGGGCGGCGCTGGCGGGCGTGAACGCGGGCGTGGTGGGCCTGCTACTGGCGGCGCTGTACACGCCGGTGTTCACGGGTGCGGTGCGCGGCCCGGCTGACCTGGCGGGCGTGCTGGTGGCCTACGCGGCGCTGACGGCGGGGCGGGTCCCGGCGTGGGTGGTCGTGCCGCTCTGCGCGGCGCTGGGCGGGCTCCTGAGCTGACTGCTGGGACGGTAATCGGGCCGCTGCCACCCCTCAGTTCAGGTCGGCCACCATGTCCACGCGGTGCAGGCCGGGGCCGTAGCCGTCGGGGGTGCGTCCCACCTCGCGGAAGCCCAGGCGGGCGTAGAACGGCGCGGTGTGCTGGCTGGTGTCCAGCGTGGCGTGCGTGATGCCCAGGGCGCGCAGGCGGTCCAGGCGGGCCTGGGCGAGGGTGCGGCCGTGGCCCTGCCGCTGCCGGGCGGGGTGCACCATGCCCCACGCGAACCCGGCGGGGCGGGCGGGGTCGGGGCTGAACCACAGGCCGCCGCAGGCGATGATGTCGCCCTCGTCTTCGAGGACGAGGTACTCGGCGGGGCCTTCTTCGCCGTCCAGCCAGCCTTCGAAGTCGCGGCGTTCTTCCGGCAGGAAAAAGCGGGGGGTGTTCGCGTCGAACAGGTGCAGGCACGCGGCCCGGTCGCCGGGCTGGTAGGGGCGCAGGGTGGGCATGCGGGTCAGTGTGGCACGCGCCGCCACGGCGGGGCCGTAGAGTGGGCGGATGCGGGAAGCTGTGGGGTTGGCGGTGCTGGGCGGGCTGGATGTGCCGGTGTCGGCGCGGCTGTCGCCGCTGCTGGCGGACGCCCGGGCGGGCCTGGAGGCGGAGCAGGTGGACGTGGCGTACGTGCGGTCGGCGGCGTTCCGGGCGAACGTGATGCAGGCGAACCGCGCGGCGGAGATCGCGGAGTCCGACGGGAAGCTGGCGCTGATCGCGCGGGCGCTGGCGGGCTGCGCGCGGCTGCACCCCTCCCCCACCCCGGACCGCTTCCAGGCCCTGCGGATCGTGGAGGGCCTGTCCGCGCGGGAGATAGACGCACTGGGCGAGGTGTTCGACCTGCTCGACCCCATCGAGCCGTTCGCGGACGCGCTGCCCGTGCGCGGCAGCGTGCCCCTGGGCTGGTCGCGGCTGGAGTTCGAGGGGGCGCTGGCGGGGCTGGCGGGCCTGGGCCTGCTGACCCGCGAGGAACGCCCGGATGGTCTGAGCACCCCGGCGCGGGTGTGGGTCCTGACACCCCTGGCGCGCGGCGTGGCGACCCTGTGCGGCTTCTTCGGTGGCGCTCTGTGAGCGGCCGCTGATCTTCACTGGACGGAGCGGGGCGCAGGCGGCAGAGTGTCGGCATGACGGAACCGGGCGGGGATCTGAACGGGCGGGTGCAGCTGGAGCGGCTGGTGGCGTACCGGGCGGACGGGGCGGTGTCGCCTGTGGTCGTGGCGGGTCGCCTGTCGCCGGACGGGGTATTCGGGTGGGAGGGCCAGCCGGGACAGCCGGTGGACGGGGCGGGCGTCCAGGAGGGAGTGGCGTTTGCCGGGGCGCTGGTGTCGGCGCTGGAGGGCCTGACCGAGTCGAGCGACACGGACACGCCGTTCGTGCCGTTCGTCCTGCCGCGCGCGTTCACGCCGGAGGAACTGGGGCACGTGGACTGGCTGGGGCTGCTGCCGCTGCCGACCGGGGAGGTCGAGGTGGAGGTCAAGCCGTCCGCGTTCCGGCTCGCGGAGCGCCTGTCGCGGCGGGAGGCCGAGGGCAACGCGGCCGACCTCTATGCGCCGGGTGAGCCGGAGGCCATCCGCGCGGCGGCGGCGCTGTTCGCGTCGGGCGTGGACGGGCGGCTGGTGACGGTCACGGCGGGCCGCGTGGCGCTGCTGTTGATCGACGTGGTGCGCCTGCCGCGCGGCGCGTGGGCGGGCGTGGCGACCCTGAGGATCGACACGTGAATCTGTTCGGTCTGAACGTGCCGCCGCTGCTGCTGGACCTGTCGGGCGGGGTGTGCGTGCTCGTCAGCCTGTACTTCCTGTGGTCGAAGCGGGCGGTGTACTGGCACTGGTCGAATCTGTCGCTGCTGCCGTACTTCCTGCTTTTCCTCAGTGGCGGGCAGTGGATGCTGGCGGGGTTGCAGGTCACGTACCTGCTGTTCGGCATTCACGGGCTGTACCTGTGGCATCTGGAGGCCCGGCGGGCGCGGGGGGAGATCCGTTTCAACGAGCCGCTGTGGTACGGGGTGACGTGGGTGGCGAGCCTGCTGATCTTCGCGTTCACGGTGGCGGTGACGGATTTCGGCGCGGTGTGGAACTGGGTGCAGTTCGCTGCGGTGACGCTGTCGCTGGTAGCGAATTTCGGGACGACGCGCCGCTGGGCGTGGTCGTGGCCGGTGTGGATCGTGGTGAATGCCGTGCAGGCGGTGTACTTCTGGCATACGTCCTACTGGGTGCTGTTCGCGTTGCAGTTCGTGCTGGCGGCCATGAGCGTGTACGGCTGGCGCGAGTGGCGGCGGGACGAGGCGCGGGAGGTCGCGTTTGCGTGACGTGATGGGTGGGCGCTACCGGCATGGGCTGGTGGTGGGGAAGTTCGCGCCACTGCACCGGGGGCACATGCGCCTGCTTGACGAGGCGTTGGCCCACTGCGAGCGGGTGAGCGTGTGGGTGTACTCCCGCCCGGACTTCCCGGACATGCCCAGCCCGCTGCGCCGGGGCTGGGTCCGGTCGCTGTACCCGGCGCGGCTCTTCCCGGGACTGGAGCTGCTGCCGGACGCGCCGAATCCACCGCTGAATGGTGAGCCGGACGCCACCCACCGCGCGTACGTGCGGGGCGTGCTGGACGGCTGGGGCGTGCGGCCCGACGCGGTCTTCACGTCCGAGGCGTACGGCGAGGCGTTCGCGGCCTCACTGGGCGCGGCGCACGTGTGCGTGGACCGGGCGCGGGCAGCGGTGCCGGTCAGCGGCTCGGCGCTGCGTGCGGACGTGCACGGCCTGCGCGGCTTTCTGGAGCCGCTGGTGTACGCGCATTTCGTCCGGCGGGTGGTGATCCTGGGCGCGGAGAGCACCGGCAAGAGCACCCTGACCCGCGCGCTGGGTGAGGCGTTCGGGACGGCCTGGGTGCGCGAGTACGGCCGGGACGTGTACGAGCGGGAGAACGGCGCGCTGACAGAAGCGCATTTCCTGGAGATCGCGCGGGGGCACAGGGCGCTGGAGGACGAGGCGATCACCTCGCCCGGCGTGCACCGCTGGATGTTCAGCGACACGGACGCCGCCACGACCCTGATGTGGTCTCACCTCCTGACCGGCGGGGCGCTGCCGGAGTTGCGGGCGCTGGCCGACGACTGCCGCTCGCGCTACGTGCACGCCTTCCTGTGCGACACGGACCTGCCGCACGAGCAGGACGGCTGGCGGGCGAACACGGAGGTGCGGGCCGTGCAGCAGGCGTTCATCCGGCAGGATCTGGAGGCGCGGGGCGTGCCGTTCACCCTGCTGCGCGGGTCGGTCCCGGAGCGGGTGGCGCAGGTGCGGACGGTCCTGGGGGACGGATGAGCGGGGAACGGGTGCGGGCGAACGAGCGGCTGTTCGATGCGGTGGCGGACCGGTACGACGGGGTGGGGTTCCTGGCCCAGGCGGCCCACTTCGTGGCCGAGGTGGCGGGCGTGCAGCCGGGCGAGGCGGTGCTGGACGTGATGACCGGCACAGGCGCGGTGGCCGCCGCCGTGGCAGGCCGGGCCGGGCGGGTGGTGGGCGTGGACGTGTCGGCGGGCATGCTGGCGCGGGCCAGGGCGCGGGTGCCGGGCGCGGAGTTCGTGCGGGGGGACGCGGCGGCGCTGCCCTTCCCAGACGGTGCCTTCGGCGTGGCGGTGTGCGCGGCGGGCGTGTTCTTCCTGCCGGACATGCCGGGCGGCGTGCGCGAGTGGGCGCGGGTGGTGCGGCCCGGCGGGCGGGTGGTGGTGTCGTCGTTCGGGCCCGGTTTGCTGGGCCCACTGCCGGGGCTATGGCGGGCGCGGCTGGCCGGGGCAGGCCTGAAGCCGGGCGCGCCGCCGCTGGGTCGCCTGCCCACCCCGGAGGCCCTGGCGGACGTGCTGCGCGCGGCGGGCCTGACGGACGTGCAGGCGGCCCTTCACCCGCTGACGTACACCCTCCCGGACGTCGGGGCGCGCTGGGCCGACATCCGCGCGGGGCTGGAGGGGCTGCCGCTGGCGTCCCTGCCCCCGCAGGAGGTGGCGGCGCTGGAGGCCGCTCACCACGCCGACCTCGCGCCGCTGTTTGAGGGAGGGCCGCTGACTGTGCCCCTCCCCGTGATCGTCGCGTCCGGGCACGTCGCCACCGTTTGACGGATGAAACGGCCCGCGTGGGAATCGCGTACTGTGGGGCATGACCAACCCGGACGACAAGCAACCCGACGCCTCCAGCAACGCGCCGTCCTGGGTGGATGAGGTCCTCGGCGGGTCCAGCGCCAGCCCGGCCCCCACCCCGACCGCGGCGCCGAAGCCTGCCGGGGCGGACGACCTGCGCATCCCGGACGCTGCCCCGCGCGCCGCCGCGCCCTCCTGGGTGGACGAGGTCGCGGGCGCCGCTCCCGCCACCCCGGCCCCCCGCCCGGCCGAGCCCACGCCCGCTCCGTCGTGGGTGGACGCCGCCGTGGGCACCTCCGGCACGACCGCTGGCACACCCGGCAGTACGCCGGTCAGTCCGGCCCCGGCGCCGTCCTGGGTGGATCAGGCCGCCGGGAGCAGCGCGCACACCCCGCAGCCGCAGCCCCAGCCCGCGCATCACGTGCCGCCCGCCCCGGCCGCCCCGACGGTCGTGCCCCCGCCGCGCCCCACGGCGGACGACGACTGGGTGACGCGCGCCACGGGCGGCGCGAAGAACCCCAGCATCCCGCAGGGACCCGCCCCCATGCCCCACGCGCCCAGTCAGAGTGGGAACTTCGACGATCTGGAACGGCAGGCGCGGCAGGCCATCAACCAGTTCACGCAGGGCGTCCAGAGCGGCGACGTGGCCCAGAAGAAACTCATCGCGGGCCTCCTGGCGATCTTCCTGGGCGGCCTGGGCGTCCACAAGTTCTACCTGGGGAACACCCAGCCCGGCGTGATCATGCTCGCCGCGACCATCGGCGGGTGGCTCCTGGGGATCATCGGGTCGTTCATCATCGTCGGTGCGGTGTTCTTCCTCGTGCCGTTCCTGGTGGGCCTGCTGGGCTTCATCGAGGGCGTCATCTACCTGACCAAGAACGACGCGGACTTCCAGCGCGAGTACATCACCGGCAAGAAAGCCTGGCTGTAAAGGGTGAATGGTTGACAGTTGACGGTTGATGGATGGGTCACCCCCTCTATCAACCATCAACCTTCCACTATCAACCCCTTACAGTGCCTGTTCGATGTCCGCCTGGAGGTCGCGCAGGGCTTCCACGCCGACGCTCATGCGGATGGTGGTGGGCGTGACGCCGGCGGCGTGGCGGGCGGGTTCGGGGACGCGGCCGTGCGTGGTGGTCCAGGGGTGCACGACGAGCGTGCGGACATCCCCGAGGTTCGGGGCGATGCGCAGCACGCGCACGCGTGACAGGAACGCGCTGGGGTCCGGGACCTCGAAGGTCAGGACGGCGCCCTGACCGCCGCGCAGGTACGTCTGCGCGAGGTGGTGGTGCGGGTGGCTGCTCAGGCCGGGGTAGCTGACCTTCCCGACCTTCGGGTGCGCGTCCAGCCACTGGGCGAGGGCGAGGGCGGTAGCGCTCTCGCGTTCCAGGCGCAGCGCGAGAGTCTCCAGGCCCTGGGCGATCAGGAACGCGCTGTGCGGCGCGAGGGTCATGCCGAGCTGGTGCGCGCCGAACCAGCGCTGCCGCCACGCCAGGGCCGCGTCGCCCCGCACGCTGAGGATGCTCTGCTCGCCGCCGTCCGTGTAGATGGGGTTGCGGGTCAGGTCGTGCCCGGTGCCGACCGTGACCGCGCCGCCCAGGACGCTGCCGTGCCCCCCGGCCCACTTGGTCAGGGACTGGCTGACGATGTCCGCGCCGTGCTCCAGCGGGCGGCACAGGAAGCCGACGCCGCCGCAGGTGTTGTCGATCGCCAGCAGCGCCCCATGCTCGTGGGCGATATCAGCGAACGCGCGGATGTCCGCGATGTCCCCGGCGGGGTTGCTGATCATTTCCGCCCACACCAGCCGCGTGTTCGGCTGCATGGCCGCCCGCACGGCCTCTGGGGTGTTGTCCACCAACGTCGCCGTGATGCCCATCAGGGGCAGGATGTTGCTGAGCATCCCGGTCGTCCCGCCGAACAGGCTGCTGGCCGACACCACATGATCCCCCGCGCGGCACACGCTGAGGATCGCCGTGAGAGTCGCCGCCTGCCCACTTGCCACCGCGACCGTCGCCGCGCCGCCCTCCAGGGTCGTGATACGGTCCTCCAGCGCGCGCACCGTGGGGTTCTGCAGGCGGGCGTAACTCAGGCCGGAGTTCTGCTGGAATTCCAGTTGCGCCTCCTCCAGCGTGTCGAACTGGAACGCCGCCGCCGCGTGGATCGGAAAGCCGATGGTCTGCCCCAGCCCCCGGGGAATGCTGCTCTGCACGGCAGTCGTTTCAAACGTCCACCCCTGGGGGTGCGTGGTGTCGGCGGGCGTGTCGCTCATGCCCCCACGCTACGCCGCGCCGCCCGGGCACGCGCGGGCCATGTCCGATCCGCCCGGATGACCCGCCGGGGGTGTGCGTCACATGCGAACGACAGACGAATGAAGGTTCCTTAAGGTGACGGTGTGAAACGTACCGCTGCCCTGCTGACCGTCACGACCCTGCTCCTCGCCGCGTGCAAACCCACGACCACGCCCACCGATCCTGCCCAGACGGAACCCGCTGCGCCCGTCGTGGGTCAGAGCCTGGACGTGCAGGACGTGATGGGCACCGCCCAGAGCGCCGCCAAGCAGCTGGTCGCCATGACCGACCCGAACAGCCCGAACATGGACGCCGACCTCAAACCCCTGCTGGGGCTGCTCGGCATGGGCAGCGCGCCCGTCCGCCCGAACAGCCTGGACCTGAGCGGCGCCGCGTCGTTCGGGAAGAACTTCGTGCAGGGCCTCGGCGGCCAGGGGCGCGTGACCACGCAGGCCATGGGGGCCGTGCAGGAAGCCCTGGCCACCGGCACGCACACGTACACCCGCAACGGCGGCTACCAGTACTCCGAGCTACCCAGGGACGGCTACGTGCAGATCGACGAGCAATCCGGCGTGCGCATCGAAACCAGCTGGAAGGTCGGTGGCGCCCCGACCGTCTGGGTGAACAACGGGTACACGTACGACTCCAGCACCGGGCAGGTGCTCCCCCTTCAGCAGGAAGTGCCGACCAATGCAACCGGCAGCGTCACCGTCTCCGGGAAGACCGTGGCCGGCCTGAAGTTCAGCATGACGCCCGGCGACTGCCTGAACACCGCCGGCCCCACCGCGCTGACCCTCAGCGGCTGGGCGGGCCGCGAGACGAACGCCCCCGCCAAACTGGACCTGACGTACGCCTGGACCGAGAAGGACGTGCTGCTCAGCGGCTCGGCGCTGTACGCGACCACCCGGGAGAAGGTGGCGGCCAGCATGAAACTGAACGTGACCGGCACCACCAGCGGCCGCTGCAGCAACGTGTTCACGTTCACGCCCACCCGCGCCGACCTGACCGGCATGCTGGACATCCCCAGCCACAAGACCGAACTGAACGTGTACCTGCGCAACCTGAGCAACCTGGAATTCAGCGAGAAGGCCATGAGCGCCCCCAACGCCCTGGACAAGATCGGCGGGACCGTGAACGCCGCCTTCACCTTCAACGGCAAGGCCGTCGTGACTGCCTTCGGCCCGCTGGCCGACGGGAGAGACATGGACCTGCAGCCGGGCGATCAGGTGAAATTCCGTTACGTGAAGAGCGGCAAACTGATCGAAACGGACTTCAGCACTGCCGGGAAGGACCTGCAGGAACTCGCCAACCCGCGCCGCTGACCGCAGGCAGGGCAGGCCGGGGCCAGTGCTCCGGCCTGTTCCGTTCCGGGTGGCGCGGTGGGCAGCCGGGCCAGCGTGAACGGTGCCATAATGTGACCCATGCACATTCAGGGGATGAACTGGGGCATGGTCGAGGACCTGCTGACCCGCGAGGACCGCTGCGTCCTCCCGCTGGGCTGCACCGAGCAGCACGCGACCCTCAGCCTCGCGACGGACACGCTGCTGGCCGAACGGGTGGCACGCGAGGCCGCCGACGGCAGCGGCGTTCCGGTGTTCCCCGCCCTGCCGTACGGCATCACGCCGACGTTCGCGGCGTACCCGGGCACCCTCAGCCTGCGGGTGAGCACGTACCTGAATCTGCTCGACGACCTGCTGAGCGGCCTGCACGAGCAGGGCTTCCGGCGCATCCTGATCGTGAACGGGCACGGCGGGAACACGCCGGGGCAGGGCTGGCTGGGCGAGTGGCTGGCCCGGCACCCGGACGCGCGCGTGCAGTGGCACAATTGGTGGAACGCACCCCGCACCTGGGCCGCCGTCCAGCGCGTGGACCCCCTGGCCAGCCACGCCA
Organism: Deinococcus hopiensis KR-140; assembly: GCA_943327755.2. Taxonomy (GTDB): domain Bacteria; phylum Deinococcota; class Deinococci; order Deinococcales; family Deinococcaceae; genus Deinococcus; species Deinococcus hopiensis_A. Next base: position 33,447 of record CALPYF020000019.1, on the reverse strand, counting down.
GCTGGATGGAGAACTTCCCCTGGACCCGCCTGGACGGCGTCGCGGCCCCCGAGGAACGCAAACCCATGGTGGACGTCGCCGCGCTGCGCCAGCTGTCCCCCGCGAGGGTGCGCGAGGTGCTGGGCGACGGCAACTACGGCGGCCTGCACCGCCGCCCCGACCGCGAGATGCAGCTCATCTGGCAGGAAGCCGTCGCCGAGACCCGCGCGCTGCTGGACAGCGGCTGGGCCTGATCAGGACTCTGGTTGAAAGGTTTGCAAAACCTTTCAACTCGAGCGGACTCGGAGAGCTGCGCAGCAGAGCGAGGAGGAGAGAAACGGGTTCCGGACGTGGAGTTGACAGATCGGTGGTGTTCCGATCTGTCAACGAAACAAACGGAATCCGCATGACGGGCACGGGGCACGGGCCGGAGTCTCCCCCACCCGCGCCCCGCACTGCCCGCTTACCCGATCTGCCGCAGCAGGTTCACGGTCTCGATCATCGCCAGCACCGCCTCGGCGCCCTTGTTCCCCGCCTTGATCCCGGCGCGGTTCAGGGCCTGCTCGACCGTATCGGTCGTCAGCACGCCGAACGCCACCGGCACCCCCGTGTGCAGACTGGTGTTCAGGATGCCGTTCGCCGCGCCGCCCGCCACGAAATCGTAGTGATCCGTGTCGCCCTTGATGACGGCCCCCAGGCACACCACCGCGTCATACTTCCCGCTCTCCGCCAGCTTGCGGGCAATCAGCGGCACCTCGTAACTGCCCGGCGCGAGGAAATGATCCAGGTTCTCGGTCTTCCCGCCGTGCTGCACGAACGCCAGCTCCGCCCCCTCCACCAGACGATCCACGATCAGGTGATTCCAGCGGGTACTGACAACGGCGAACTTCAGGTCGGTGGCGAGCAGATTGGCTTCGATTCGGTTCATGGTGATGCTCCTTCGGAGGGCAACCCCTCCGCCCCTTCGGGGCACCTCCCCTTAAGGGGAGGCATGTTGGTGTCATTGGCTCCCCTTGACTCGTAGAGCCCGCAGGGAGGGGAGCTGGCCGCGCAGCGGACTGAGGGGTTCTCCGCCGCTCAGTCGCCGCTGCCGTCGGTGCCGAGGTGGCCGAGTTTGGCGGCTTTAGTGTTGAGGTAGGCGGTGTTGTGTTCGTTGTGGCCGACGTGCAGGGGGACGCGCTCGACGACTTCCAGGCCGAAGCCGCCCAGGGAGTGGAGTTTGCGGGGGTTGTTCGTCAGGACACGCAGTTGCCTTGCGCCGAGCAGGTGGAGCATCTGCGCGCCGATGCCGAAGTCGCGGGCGTCGGCGGGAAAACCGAGTTGCAGGTTCGCCTCGACGGTGTCCGCGCCGCCGTCCTGGAGGTGGTAGGCGCGGATCTTGTTCAGCAGGCCGATGCCGCGCCCTTCCTGCCGGAGGTACACGAGGACGCCGCGGCCCTCGGCGGCGATGGCCTGCATGGCGGCGTCGCGTTGCGGGCCGCAGTCGCAGCGCAGCGAGTGGAAGCCGTCCCCGGTGAGGCATTCGCTGTGCACGCGCACGAGCAGGGGCTCGGGGGTGACGTCGCCCATGACGAGCGCGACGTGTTCCGCGCCGCTGAGGGTGTCCTCGAAGCCGACGAGGCGGAACTCGCCGTACTCGGTGGGCAGACGGGCTTCCGCCACGAGCTGCATGAAGGGATCATGTTCCATGCGGTAGGCGATAAGGGCCTCGATGCTGCCGACCTTCAGGCCGTGCCGCTCGCCGAACGCGAGGAGGTCCGAGAGGCGGCTCATCTCGCCGTCGTCGCCCATGATCTCGCAGATCACGCCGACCGGCGGAAAGCCAGAGAGCCGGGCGAGGTCGCAGCCGGCCTCGGTGTGTCCGGCGCGGCGCAGCACCCCGCCGGGCCGCGCGACGAGCGGGAAGATGTGGCCGGGGCGGCGGAAGTCGGCAGGTTTCGCCGCGTCGTCCATCAGGGCGGCGATGGTGGCGGCGCGGTCGAAGGCGCTGATGCCGGTGGAGTTGCTCACGTGATCCACGCTGACGGTGAAGGCCGTGCCGTTCGGGTCGGTGCTGCTGCCCACCATGGGCGTCAGGTCCAGTGCGCGGGCGCGGTCCGGCGTGAGGGTCACGCAGATCAGGCCGCGTCCCTCGCGCGCCATGAAGTTCACCCACTCGGGCGTCGCCGTGGCGGCGGGCATCAGGAGGTCGCCCTCGTTCTCGCGGTTCTCGTCGTCTACCAGAATCACGGGCCGCCCGGCGCGCAGTTCCGCCAGCAGCTCGGGGATGGAGGCCAGGGTCATACCGTCACCTCCTGTTCAGGCGTCCAGTCGCGCATCAGGATCAGTCGCTCGACGTACTTGGCCATCTGATCCGCTTCCAGATTCACCTGCGTGCCCGCCGCCCAGGTGTGCAGCGTGGTGACCTCCAGGGTGTGCGGCACGAGCCACAGCGTGAACTCGTCCGGGCGCAGGTCCGCGCGGCTGCCCGCCGGGCCACCGGCATCCACGACGGTGAGGCTCACGCCGTCCACGGTGACGCTGCCCTTCGGCACGAGGTACCGCGCGAGGTGCGGCGCGGCGCGCACGGTCATGGTGTACGCGCCGGGCTGGGCGTCCACGCGCAGGACCGTGCCCACGCCGTCCACGTGCCCGCTGACCACGTGCCCGCCGAAGCGCGCGTGGGCGGTCATGGCGCGCTCCAGATTCACCTTCGTACCCTCCCGCCAGTGCGGGGCGGTCTTGGCCAGCGTCTCGCGGCTGAGGTCCACGGTGAAGCCCGCCGCGTCCCAGGTGGTCACGGTCAGGCAGGTGCCGTTCACGGCGATGCTCTCGCCCAGTTCCACGTCCGCCCACATGCGCGCGGGCTGGATGGTGACGGTCAGGTTCCCCTCGTTCTCGGTGGTGCGGGCGATCTGCCCGACCTGCTCGATGATTCCAGTAAACATATGTTGACCTCGTATTGGGCGGAAGCGGTGGTCACACGCCCCCCCACCCCAACCCTCCCCCACAGGTGGGGAGGGAGAAAAAGCTAGACGCGCGGGATGTCGTGCAGCAGGCCGGTGATCAGGACGTCCGGGCCGAGCGGTTCGATGGTGACTTCGTGCAATTCCTGCGCGGCGTGCATGGGGCGCGTGGGGCCGGTCAGGGGGCTCAAGCCCGCGCCCAGGAGTTTCGGGGAGAGAAAGACCCGCACCTCGTCCACCAGCCCCTGCGCGAGGAAGGCACTCAGGAGGGTCGGGCCGCCCTCCAGCAGGAGAGTCCCGATATCCAGCTCGCCCAGCTCAGTCAGCGCGTCAGGGAGTGCTTCCGGACGAAGTACTGTAATGCCAGCAGCCTCGTGCCGCGCAGTGTCGGCCCTCAATCCGGAGATGAGAACGGCCCCCTCCCGCCATACGCGAGCCTGCGGATTGCTCAATGCTCGGCGGTCGAACACCACGGGGCGCGCGTCACGGCCACCCGGCACGCCACGCGTCGTCAGGGCCGGATTATCCAGCTCAAGCGTGCCGCTCCCGACCGCGATGGCGTCCAGTTCGTCACGCCAGCGCATCGCAAGGGCACGGGCCTTGAGGCCACTCACAACTCCGTTCCCCTCCCTGGGTGCGGCCACCTTGCCGTCCAGGGTCATGGCGTACTTCGCCACCACCCACGGGCGACCCCGCACGATCAGACTGCGGAAACCCGCCTGCTGCCGGACGGCCCCGGCTTCCAGCACGCCCACCGTGACCTCGATCCCAGCACCGCGGAGTTTCTGCACGCCGTGTCCCGCCACCAGCGGGTTCGGGTCCAGCGCCGCCACGACCACGCGCCGCACGCCCGCCGCGATCAGCGCGTCCGCGCAGGGCGGCGTGCGCCCGTGGTGACTGCACGGTTCTAGCGTCACGTAGGCTGTCCCGCCGCGCGCCCGCTCACCCGCATCCCGCAGGGCGAACACCTCCGCGTGCGGCTCACCGGCCCTCGGGTGGAAGCCTCGACCCACCATGTCCTCGCCTTGCACGATCACGCAGCCCACGGGGGGATTCGGCGCCGTGCGGCCCAGTCCTCTGGCAGCCTCCGCCAGCGCGAGCGTCATGAACTGCTCGTCTACCGGCAGGGCCGCCGCCACCCCGGGGGGTGGAGCATTCAATTCATACATGGTCTGTCGCCGCCCGCCGGGGTGGCAAGGCAGCGTTCCTCCTTCTCTCATCCGGACTGAATGGGCCACAGGCTCGGGGACGGCCCCTCACCTTTCTTGATCCGCCTGAGCGTCTCTATACGCCATAACACCGTCGGCCCCCGATTTACACGGGATCGGGCCTGCGCGTGGTGCAATTTGCACAGGCTTCGCGGGCTGAGGCTCACGCCATCACCGCCGGTAGGGAATTCCACCCCACCCCGAAGGAAGTCGGCCCACCCGGAAGCGGGCCACCCTGAACGTAGCACCCTCCCGCCCCAGGACTGTGGGGGAGATCAGACACCTGCCGGGGGACAATCCGCCACGCGCGATGGCGTCTGCTGAACGCAGCAACGCCCCCTCTCCCCCTTTCCGCGCCGCTGGAGGCCACCCCATGACAACGATCCTCGTGACCGGAGGCAGCGGCGTACTGGGCCGCGCCCTGACGCCCGCCCTGGAGGGCCGCGCGGACGTGCGCGTCCTGTCCCGCCACGCCGCCCCCCGCCCTGCGTTCCGGCAGGGTGACCTGCAGACCGGCGTGGGCCTCGTGGAGGCGCTGCGCGGCGTGGACACCGTCATTCACGCGGCCAGCCAGCCGTCGCGGCCCCAGGCGGACGTCGAGATGACTAGCGTGCTCCTCGCGGCGGCGCGGGAGGCGGGCGTGCAGCACGTCGTGTATGTCAGCATCGTGGGGTGTGATCAGGTGCGGGCGTTCCCGTACTACCGCGCCAAGACCCAGGCCGAGGCGCTGGTCACGGCGGGCGGCGTGCCGTTCACGGTGGTGCGCGCCACGCAGTTCCACGAGTTCGTGGCGTTCATGCTGTCGCGCCTGACCCGCGCGCCGCTGTTGCCCCTGCCGGGCCTGCCCCTCCAGCCCGTGGACGTCCACGCTGCCGCCGCGCAGATCGCTCAGGTCGCGCTGGGTGCCCCACAGGGCCGCGCGCCGGATATCGTGGGGCCACAGGTCATTCCCCTGTCGGAACTGGCCCGCACCTGGGCCGACGCGACCGGCGCCCGCACCCGCGTCCTGCCCGTCCTCGCCGCGCGGCGCTTCACGCCCCTCACCCGCCCCGACCTGAACGGCGTGGGCCGCACCTGGGCGCAATGGCTCACGCAGGAGGCCACGCGACCCAACCCCTACGCAGGCTGAGCCGGACGGGGCGGCTGGTCGGCATTCAGGTCCGCCAGTTCCGCCTCCTGCCCCCCGTGCCAGATGAACACGCGTCCGGCGCGGGCGATCAGCAGCCGCCCACGGCGATCGAGGTCGGCCCAGGTCGTACCCTCCAGATCGGGTGCCGGGCCTTCCGCCAGCCAGCGGTACCGGACGAACCGGCGGTACCGCTGATCACTGATGAAATTCAGTTCCAGCGACCTCTTCCGTAGGGTGAACGGGTCCGCTTCACCCATGCCGATCCACCGCTCGGGCTCGTGCGTGACGCGCCAGCCGGTGCGGCGCAGGGCATGCAGGACGGTATCGACCCGCTCCCTTCCCTGGGTGGGCACGATGGTGAACCCCGGCGGGCGGATCAGTTGCTGTTTCGGGAGGTCGGTGTGGTTAACCTGGATCGTGCGTGAGTCCCGGAACGCACCGCCTCCGCTCCAGCCGTCCGAGGCGTTCCACAGGCCGATGGCGTGCACCTGCGGCGGTTTCGACAGGGCCGTCCAACTCCACATCCTGACGCCGTAGCGTTCCATTGCCAGCGCCTGCTGCCGCTTCGATTCGTTCCGCGCGGCGTACAGCAGGTGCTCGCCGTCGGGCGAGAGGTCGCTCATCCACTCGTACAGCCGCCCGTGGAACCACGATCCGGACGTCAGAGTGTCAGTGGCGGTGTCCCACAGGTACACGCGCGTCCAGCGTGTAGGGGCGCGCCGGAACAGCACCACGCGGTCGGCCTCGCTGGCGAGCAGGCCCCAGATGCGTGCCGGGGCGGGTGGGGTGCTGGCCGTGCCTTTCACGTGGCTGCGCTGCGGGTGGACTTTCATTCGAGTAGCGCGGCGAGGCCACGTGACGCGACGTCCCGCACCACGTAGGTCATCTGGTGCGAGATCTCGGTCTCGGTGGGGTTGATCTCGATGGCGATCCCGCCGCGCCGCAGGGTCTCGGCGGCCAGTCCGGCGGCGGGGTACACGGCGCCGCTCGTGCCGATCACCAGCGCGACCTGTGCGGCGGCAAAGGCATCCCGCGCGGCTTCCAGGGCATCCTCCGGCAGGTACTCGCCGAACCAGACGACGTTGGGCCGCATGCGGTTCCCGAGCGGGGAGGTGGGCGGCGTGACCAGTTCCGTGAGCGCGGCGAGGGGGAACGTCTGCCCCGTCACCTCGTCCCGGCCGCTGAGGAGGTTGCCGTGCAGTTCCACGACCTGCCCGCCGTGCGTGCCGCTGCCCGCGCGGTGGTGCAGGCCGTCCACGTTCTGGGTGGCGAGGAAGAACCCTGGCCCCTTCTGCGTCTCCAGCCGCGCCAGCAGGTCGTGCGCGCCGTTCGGCTGCGCGGCCAGCACGTCGCGGTAGCGGCCCGCGTACCACTCCCAGACCATCTCGGGGTCGCGGCGGTACGCGGGCGGACTGGCGAGGTCCTCGGGCCGGAAGCGCGCCCAGTGTCCGGTCTGCGCGTCCAGGAAGGTGGGGATGCCACTCTCGGCACTGACGCCCGCGCCGGTCAGCACGGCAACGCGGGTGGCGGAGTGCAGGGCGGCGCGGGCAGCAGCGAGATCCATGAGGGCAGGGTAGCCCGCAGCGGGAACCCACGCGCCCACAGATGACCCGAGCCCCAGCCGAAGCCACCCGAAAAAAAGTCGCTCAGCGGCGCACACCGTCCACCCACGCCCCGACCGCAGACCACCACCGGCCGTCGTGCGCGAAGCGCGCGGGCCGTCCACCGGGGCGGCAGGATGGCGTCGAGGCCGAACCCGTCACCGCCCACGGCGAGCAAGCCGCAGCAGTAAAAACTCTTGCCCAGTGCCAACGTAGGCTCTCCCATCCCCCCTGGGGATGGAGGCTGAGGGGTGGGGCAACCACGCGCAAAACAACCAAAAAACAAAAAACCCGCCTTCTTCGGCGGTGATAAGAAAAGAATACCCCGGTATGCAGGCCGCGTCAACCCCCGCCGGGCGACCTGATTTCCGCCGTCCAGCACGGCAAAGACCGGACTGCACTTTCGGGTCTTATGCACCGTCGATGTACGCGGGCGGCACGCGGTCCGCCAGCCACACGCCGTTGTCGCTGACGAGGAACAGATGCCCGGCTTGGTGCATCTCCCCTGCCCGGATGGTGAGGATGATGGGGGAGCCGCGCCGCGCGCCGACGCGCCGGGCAGTGTCAGGGTCGGGCGAGAGGTGGACGTGGTGGCGGTTCATGGGCCGCAGTCCCCCCTCGCGGATGGCGTCCATGGCGCCCGCGTGCGTGCCGTGGTACAGCCGCGCGGGCGGCGTGGCAGGTTCGAGTTGCAGGTCGACGGGCACGCTGTGTCCCTGATTGGCGCGGATGTGGTCGCCGCGCAGGCTGAAGCGTTGCTTGTCGCTGCCCGCGACGACGGCCTCGACCTGCGTGCGAGTGACGTTCAGGTGCGTGAGCAGCGGCGCGAGCGGCACCCAGGCGCCGGGCGCAAGGGTCAGCCCGGCCTCGTGTGGGGCGTGACGCAGCAGGTACGAGAGGTGTCGGGAGAGGGCGTGGTCGGTCATGCGCCCAGTCTGAGCGGGGCGCGGTGGCCAGGGATCGGCCAGGTGGCGCAGGCCATCCGGCTGGGGGCGCGGTACCCTGCGGTTCATGACACAGCATGAGACGTGGGTGGCCCTGCGGGTGCACTGGCAGGAGCTGGCGGACCTGGGTGGAATCGGGGCGCTGCTGGGGTGGGATCAGAGTACGTACCTGCCGCGTGGGGGGTCGGCGGGGCGGGCGCGGCAGCGGGCGCTGCTGTCGGGGTTGCGGCACGCGCGGGCGACGGACGTGGGGTACGGGCGACTGCTGGATGCGGCGGGCGCGCTGGATCTGGGGCCGGTGGAGGCGCGGATGCTGGCGGTGGCGCGGCGGGAGTTCGAGTGGGCGACGCGGCTGCCGGGGGAGTTCGTTCGGGCGTCGGCGCAGCATGCCGGTGAGTCGTACGCGGCGTGGGTGGAGGCGCGGCCCGCGAACGACTGGGCGCGGATGGTGCCGCTGCTGGAGCGGACGCTGGACCTGAGCGTGCAGCGCGCTGGCTTCTTCCCGGAGTTCTCGGATCCGATGGATTTCTTCGTGGACGCGTCGGACGAGGGCATGACGGCGGGGCAGGTGGACGCGGTGTTCGCGGAGTTGCGCGCGGCGCTGGTGCCGCTGGTGGACGCGGTGGTGGCGGCCCCGGCGCCCCGGACGGACTTCCTGGCGCGCGAGTACCCGATTCCCACCCAGTTGCGGCTGGGTGAGGAGGTCGGGGCGCTGTACGGGTACGATTTCGCGCGGGGGCGGCAGGATCTGACGGCGCATCCGTTCATGACGCGGCTGGGCGCGCGGGACGTGCGGATCACGACGCGGGCGCAGCTGGCGGACCCGACGGACGCGCTGTACTCGACGCTGCACGAGGTGGGGCACGCCCTGTACGAGCAGGGCGTGGCGGAGGACCTGCTGGATACGCCGCTGGGTGGTGGTGTGAGTGCCGGGGTGCACGAGAGTCAGTCGCGGCTGTGGGAGAACCTGGTGGGTCGGTCGCGGGCGTTCTGGGCGGGGCAGTTCGGGCGCTTCCGAGACGCGTTCCCGGAGCAACTGGCCGACGTGACGGAGGAGGAGATGTTCCGCGCGGTGAACGTGGTGCGCCGCAGCCTGATCCGAACGGACGCGGACGAGCTGACGTACAACCTGCACGTGATCACGCGCTACGAGCTGGAGCGGCAGCTGCTGGGCGGCTCGCTGGCGGTCTCCGATCTGGCGGACGCGTGGCACGCAGCGTACGAGACGAACCTGGGTCTGCGCGCGCCCAGTCACGTGGACGGGGTGCTTCAGGACGTGCACTGGTTCAGCGGCGGGATCGGCGGGGTGTTCCAGGGGTACACGCTGGGCAATGTGCTGAGCGCGCAGTTCTACGCGGCGGCCCAGGCGGCGAACCCGGACCTGGACGGAGACATCGCGCGGGGTGAGTTCGGCCGGCTGCACGGCTGGCTGCGTGAGCACGTGTATGCGCCGGGGCGGACGTTCACGCCGAACGAACTCGTGGAACGTGCGACCGGGCAGGGCATGACGGCCGCGCCGTACCTCGCGTACCTGCGCGGGAAGTACACGGACCTGTACGGCCTGTAGAGAAGGACTGGGGGGCAACGGGCCTGAGGAACACCCTCCTGGACCCGTTGCCCCCCACTGGTGGACAGCGGTCAGTGGCGCTCGGCCAGCACCTCGATCTCCACGCGGACGTCGCGGGGCAGGCGGGCGACCTGTACGGTGCTGCGGGCAGGGTACGGGGCGGGGAAGTGCGTCTCGTACACGGCGTTCATGGCGGCGAACTCGTTCATGTCGGCCAGGAACACGGTGGTCTTCACGACCCGGGCGAGGTCGGTTCCCGCGGCGGCCAGCACGGCTTTCAGGTTCGCGATGACCTGCTCGGTCTGTTCGGTGATGCCGCCCTCGACCAGGGTGCCGTCGGGGGTCAGGGGAATCTGGCCGCTGGTGACGACCAGGTTCCCGAAGACGGTGGCCTGGCTGTAGGGGCCGATGGCGGCGGGGGCGTCGGGCGTCTGGATGATGTCTTTCATGACCGGCAGCATACCCGGCGCGTGGGGCATGTCAGCGGGGCTGGGTGACGCTGGCGTCCCGGCTGTGGGTCGTGCCGGGCCGGGTGGTCGCGGCGGGCGCGCCCAGTGGACTCTGCGTACGGCGCCGCTGCGTGAGGCGCTGTCCGACCAGCAGCGCCAGCAGGATGGTGGTGCCGACCAGCCCGATCAGGGTGCGGCGTTCGGGGACCAGCATCAGGCCCAGCAGCGTGAAGTACGCGATCATGAGCAGCAGGTAGGTCATGAGGCTGTTGCCGCGCTGGGTGGTCAGCAGCACATCGATGTACATGGGGCCGTCGTCGCGCCGGACGGGCAGACCGTAGGTCGGGAGTGGCGCGTCACGGTGGATGTCGATGATCAGTGCGGTGATGTTGTCGGGGCCGCCGCCGTCATTGGCGGCGTTCACGAGCAGCCGGGTGGTGGTGTCGGGCGGCAGGGGCCGCGCGAGGATCGCGCAGAGTTCCTCATCGGTCACGACGCTGCTCAGGCCGTCGCTGCACAGCAGCAGGCGGTCGCCGGCCTGGGTGGGCAGGCCGTGCAGTTCCAGCCGGACGCGTTCCTCGCCGCCCAGGGCGTTGCTGACGACGCTGCGCCACTGGTGGTCGCGGGCTTCGGCCTCGGTCATGTGGCCCAGGCGGACCTGCTCGGCCACCCAGGAGTGGTCCTCGGTCAGGCGGTGCAGTTCCCCGCCGCGCAGCAGGTACGCACGTGAGTCCCCCACGTGGGCGATCAGGACGGCGCCCCGGTCGATCAGGGCGGCGAGCAGGGTGGTGCCCATGCCGACGTACTCGCCGACGGCGTGCCTGAGCACGGCGAGGTTGGCGGCCTGCACGGCCTGCGCGAGTCTGGCCGCCGGCTGACCGCGCCCGTCGAGGTAACTCTGGCTCAGGGCGTCCAGCGCGAGGTTGGCGGCGAGTTCCCCGGCGGCGTGGCCGCCCATGCCGTCCGCGACGGCGTACAGCCCACCCTGTGGCAGGTCGAGGGCCAGGGCGGCGTCCTGGTTTACGCCGCCCTGCCGCTGCCGACCGACGTCGGTCAGCAGACCGGACGTCAGAGAGGGCGTCGCGGGGGCGCGCATGAGTTCAATATAAGCCACCTGACTGAGCGTTCGGGTTCACAGGCCGACCGAAACCTTCAGGGACTGGTCCGAACCGGCAGGTGCTGCCGGGCGTGCAGTTCCGTCAGGGCCTGCACGCAGGCCGGATCGAACAGCGTGCCGGCATGATCGCGCAGGTACGTCAGGGCGTCCGCGTCGCTCCAGGCGGGCTTGTAGGGCCGGGCACTGATCAGCGCGTCGAAGGCGTCCACGACCCGCACGATGCGGCCGCCCAGCGGGATGTCCGGGCCGCGCAGGGCGTGGGGATAGCCGCTGCCGTCCCAGCATTCGTGGTGCGACAGGGCGATCTGGGCCGCCAGGTCCAGCAGGGGGCCGCCGTCGATGGCGCCGGGTTGCGTGAGAAGCTGGGCGCCCAGCCGGGTGTGACTGGCGATGGTCTCGCGTTCCTGTGGGGTCAGTGGGCCTTCTTTCAGGAGGATGGCGTCGGGAATGCCGATCTTGCCGACGTCGTGCAGGCGGGCGGCCAGTCCGAGTTCCTCGGCGTGGCGGGGCGCGCAGCCCAGGTGCAGGGCGACGGCGGTGGTGGCGTCCCCGACCCAGCGGGTGTGGGGGCCCAGGGGCGCGTCGCGGAATTCGGCGGCGCTGGCGAGCAGGTCGATCACGGCGCGCTGGCTGCGGCGCAGTTCCTGCGTGCGGGCCTGCACGAGCGCTTCGAGTTCGTCGCCGCGCTGGCGGTGCAGCTGGGCCTCGTGGCGGGTGGCGTCCAGCGCGACGCGGGCCTGCGCCGCGCGGGTGCGTTCCCGGGCGTGCGTGTGGCGCTGTTCGCGGTCGATCAGGTGGTACTGGCGGTGGTGGTGCAGGGCCTGGGCGTACTGCCCGAGCTGTTCGTACAGTTCGCTGGCCGTAAGGTGCAGGGCGGCCAGTTCGGCCGGACTGCCCGGTGCAGCCGGGTCGTTCAGGGCGGCGTGCAGGATTGATTCGGCCTGCGCGGTCTGGCCCAGGTGCAGGTGCGCGCGGGCGCAGTCGGTCAGGAGGCTCAGGGTGGCGCGGGGTGGACGGTGGGCGCGCAGCAGCGGCTCGGCACGCTGGGCCGCGTCCAGCGCGGCGTGCAGGTCACCCAGGTGCAGGTGGGCCCGCGTCAGGGCGGCCCAGCTGTCCCCGCCGAGCGGTTCGGTGTGCGCCAGGGTCGTCAGTTCCTGCACGCGGCGGGTCAGGGTGGCGGTGGGCTGCTCGGGCAGGGGCAGGTCCAGTTCGGTCAGGATCAGGCGGACAAGCGTGCCGGTCAGTTCCGGGTGGTCGTGCTGGCGGCGCAGGTGCAGGCTGGCCCGCAGGCTGTCGCAGGCGGCGTGCGGGTCGCCCAGCGTGGCCTGGAGGGCGGAGAGGTCGTCCAGGACGTCCAGATGCAGCGGCAGGTGACCGGCATCCCGGGCGAGGCGCAGCGCGAGCGCGAGGTACTCCTGCGCCTCGGTGTCGTTGGCGAGGTTCAGGTGCGCGCAGGCCGCTTCCCGCCACGCGCAGGCCTGGGTACGCGGGTCGTTCGCCAGGTATGCGACCGCCTCGAGCAGGGTCGTCAGGGCGGCCCGGGCATGTCCCAGCCGGTTCAGGGCGGTGCCCTGGGCCAGCAGCGCGGCCGCCAGGTCCGGGTCGTGTCCGGCGTCACGGGCGAGCTGCACCTGCGTCTCGGCGCGACTCAGCTGCGCTGTCCAGCGGTCACGTTCCGGCCGGCTCAGGGTGGCCGGATCGGCACAGGGCAGGCTGAGCCACGTCATGCCCTGTCATGACAGCATGCGCCGCGTGAAAACGCATGCACCTGACAGGGGCGCCCCCGGTGGGGTGGGCCCAGTCGCGCGCCGGCCCCTGCTGGCGCTCTGGACCTCCGGCTGGTCTGCCGGACAGTCAGTCGGTCAGCTGGTCGCGCAGCCACAGCATCAGCGCCTCGGCGCTGGCGGGATTGGTGGCCAGCGGGATGTCGTGCACGTCGCACAGGCGCACCAGGGCGCTCACGTCCGGTTCGTGCGGCTGGGCGGTCAGGGGATCGCGGAAGAAGAACACCGCCAGCACGCGTTCCTCGGCGAGACGGGCGCCGATCTGCTGGTCGCCGCCCAGCGGGCCGGACAGCACCCGCTCGACCTGCAGGCCGGTCTGTTTTTCCAGGATGCCGCCCGTCGTGCCGGTGGCGACCAGATGAAACTGGCCCAGCACGGCGCGGTGGTTCAGCGCGAACAGGGCCAGTTCGAGTTTCTTCTTGTCATGGGCGATCAGTGCCACCTGACGGCTGGGGTTGGGGGCCATGCGCTGCATTGTCTCACGCGGGCCGGACCGCCCGGACCGGGGCAGGTCAGGCATCCCCCTCGAGCCGGATGCGGCGGTAGCGGGCCTGCACAACGCACCACACGCCGTAACACAGGGTGCCCAGGGCCACAGCGCCCAGCAGCAGGTTCCCGCTGGGCTGGGTGCGCAGCCAAGTCAGGGCCTCGCTGATGCCGACGGTCTCGCTGGCCTTGCGGTGCCACGCGGCCAGCAGCGCGAACACGCCGATGATGACCATCAGCACGCCGCGCGAGGCGATGCCCACCTGACCGATGCGTTTCAGCAGGTCGCAGGTGCGGCTGGGCAGGTCGGTGAAGGCCACCCGCTTCATGAATTTCGCGCCGTAGGCGGTGTACAGCTGGCTACCCGCGATGACGAGCAGGATCAGGCCGCCCAGCGCCAGCCACAGCTGCCCGCCGGGCAGGTTGAGGACGGTACCTGCCACCTGCTCCTCGCTGTTCTGAGAGCGGGTGGCGTTCCCGATCAGCGCGAGCCGGGCGGTGAAGAAGGCCAGCGCCAGGTTCGCGAAGCCGCTGAAGGTGTACCCGGCGCGCTTGACGATCCCCTTGGCTTCATGACCCTGCCCTTCGGGATCGAGGGCGGCGCGGATCAGCTGCCACAGCGCGTAGCCGATCAGGCCCAGCGTGAGCAGCCACATCAGCAGCGTCCCGGCGGGCAGATCCTGCAGCCGCAGCAGGGCGCCCTTGGTGTCGGTGGTGGCGCCGCCGCGGCCCAGGGCCACACTCAGGGCCAGCAGGCCGACCGTGCCGTACACGACGCCCTTGCTGGCGTACCCGAAGCGGGCCAGGGCCTCCAGCCAGGGGGCGGCGTGGCGGGTGGCGTGCGCGGCGGCCTGCTGCGCGCCTTCCACGCCGCCTTTGAGGGTGCTGGCCGTCTGCTGGCCCAGGTGTTTGAGGTCTGCCATCAGACCTTCAGTGTGCGCGGCGCGCGCAGCTCACAGTTGGGGCGGCTGTTCAGGCCCCTTGAACTGGCCTGGGGAATTTCTTTACGTCCGCGCGCCGTACGTGGCGGTATCAGTCGCCCGGCAGTTCGTCCTCGAAAGCACTCACGTCGTCCAGGTAGTCGGCGATCCAGGCCTTGACGGTGGCCTGCGTGAACCCGCCGCGGATGGCCAGGGTGCTGTCCAGGTAGTAGCTGCCCTCGTAGGCGTACGCCTGGGTGTAGTAGGTGCTGTTCCACTCGTTCACGAGCCCGGTGTCGAGGTCCTCGGCGTCGCTGTAGTCCCAGGAGGTGCTGGCGGTCGCGCGACTGCACACGCCGTTCTTGCAGGAGCTGAGCCACACCTGCACCTCGTGCCCGCCGCTGGTGAAGGTCATGGTGGGGTCGCGGTCGGCCTGGGCGGGTTCCATGGTGACCTTGTACCCGGCGGCCTTCAGGGCGGCCATGACGGCGGCGGGCGTGCCGGGCTGCACCTGCGTGACGGGCGCGGCGGCGCCCCCGGCCACGGCGGGCGCAGCGAAGGAGAGGAGGAGGGTGGCGGCCAGCAGGGTGCGGGTCATGCCTCAGCGTACGCTGCCGGGTGCGGGGGCGTCCGGGCAGATGAGGCGACTGCACCCGGTTCAAGTCTCCTCCCCCGATAACTCATGTTTTTCATGGTTGCCGCATGTCAACGTGAGGAGCATGACCGCGCCCAGCACCCCCTCCCCCACCCCGCGCCGCCGCCGCACCTTCGGGGTGTACATCGGCCGCTTCGAACCTCCCCACGCCGCGCACCTCGCCGTGATGCTCGAAGCGCTCCAGAGCGTGCAGAAACTCATCGTGGTCATCGGCAGCGCCCGCGCAGCGCGCAACATCAAGAACCCCTTCACCGCAGAGGAACGCCAGGACCTCATCAGCCGCATGCTCCAGGACGCGGGCATCCCGAAACCCCGCGTGCTGTTCGTGCACGTCCGCGACTATTACTACAACGAGGCCCTGTGGCTCAGTGAGGTCCAAGCCGGCATCACCGCCCACACGCGCGGCAGCAGCGACGTCGCCCTCATCGGCCACATCAAGGACGAGAGCAGCTACTACCTGCGCTCCTTCCCCGCCTGGGAATTCATCCCCACCCACGTCGTCAGCGACCTCAGCGCCACCGACGTCCGCCGCGCCTACTTCGAGGGGCACCTGGACACCGTGCAGGGCATGGTCCCCCCCGCCGTCCACGCCTTCCTGACCACCTTCCAGACCACCCCCGACTACCGCGACCTGCGCGACGAATACGAGTACCTCGACCGCTACCGCGCCGCCTGGAAGGACGCCCCCTACCCCCCCATCTTCGTCACGACCGACGCCGTCATCACCCGCAGCGGCCACGTCCTCCTCGTGCGGCGCGGCGGCCTCCCCGGCCGGGGCCGCCTCGCCATGCCCGGCGGGTTCCTCGAACAGAAAGAAACCCTCCTCGACTGCTGCGTCCGCGAGGTACAGGAAGAAACCGGCCTGGGCAGCGGCCTCGACCTGAAAGCCGCGCTGCGCTCCCAGGCGGTCTTCGACTACCCCGACCGCAGCCTGCGCGGCCGCACCATCACCCACGCCTTCCACTTCGACCTCGGCATCGGGCAACTGCCACGCCTCAGCGGCGGCAGCGACGCCAGCGAGGCCCTCTGGATGCCCCTGAGTGACATCCTGGCCAGCCCCGAACTGTTCTTCGAGGACCACCACGCCATCATCGAACACTTCGTCATGCGCGGGTAGGCGAACCTGCGGCGCGGCACCCGGCGCGGACCTGGCATGCTGGAGCGGATGATCGGGACGCCCAGGTGACGCCGGACAAGCCGTACTACGTGTACGCCCTCAAGGACCCGCGCCAGCACCCGGCGCGGCCCTTCTACATCGGCAAGGGCACGGGCATGCGCGCCCACGATCACCTGATCCGCCCGGACCACACACCCAAGGGTGACCGCATCCGCGAGATCGAAGGAGCGGGCGCGCAGGTCCTCGTGAGCTATCTGGTGGAGCACCTGACCGAACCCGAGGCGCTGCGGCTGGAGGCGGAACTCATCGCGGCGTTCGGCACGCAGGCCAGCGGCGGCCTCCTGACGAACACCGTGCTGCCCTCGGGTCTGGGCGGCAAGGCGCGGCCCGGCCTGACCGTCCCCGCCGGCGCGCCGGAAAAGGCGCAGGTGGGCCTGACGCTGCTCAAGGACGCCGTGCTGGAGTTCGCGCAGGCCAACCCGGGCGGCGTGAAGAACGCCGAGGTGGCCAGCCTGCTGGGCCTGCTGATGCGCGAGGGCAGGATCGGACGCAGCGGCAAGGGACGGCACGTCGCCCAGGTGAAATGAACGCGCCCCACACCGGAGTGCGGGGCGCGCGGAGCGGGTGTGGGTTCAGCCCTTGACGGACCCGGCGAGCAGGCCGCGCACGAAGTAACGACCCAGCAGGATGTACACGAGCAGGGTGGGCAGCGCGGCGAGGATCGCGCCCGCCATGGGCAGGTTCCAGCTGACGGCCTGTCCGCCGGCCAGCTGGGACAGGGCGTACGTGACGGGCTGGCTGGTGGTGTTGGTCAGGGTGGCGGCGAACAGGAATTCGTTCCAGACCTGCGTGAACTGCCAGATGATCACGACGACGAAGCCGGGGATGCTGATCGGGAAGATGACCCGGCCGTAGATCTGCCAGAAGCCCGCGCCGTCGATGGTGGCGGCCTCGATCAGGGCGTCGGGCACGTCGGCGTAGAAGTTGCGGAAGATCAGCGTCGTGATGGGAATGCCGTACACGACGTGCGCCAGGATCAGACCCCAGATGCTGCCGTAGAGGCCGAGGCTCTTGATGAACTGGAACAGCGGGATCAGCACGGCCTGGTACGGGATGAACATCCCGAAGAGCATCAGCGCGAACAGGGTGTTGGCGCCGCGGAACTTCCATTTGCTCAGGGCGTAGCCGTTCAGGCTGCCCAGCAGGGCGCTGAACAGGGTGGCGGTGACGGCCAGGAACAGGCTGTTCAGGACGTTGCCGCCGATCTTGCTCCAGGCGTCGCTGAAGCTCGCCCAGTTCAGGGCGCTGGGCCAGTGCCAGGTGGTGGAGAGGTTGATGGCGTCCGGGCTTTTCAGCGCGGTGGCGACGAGCAGGTACACCGGCACCAGGAAGAACAGCGCGGCCAGCACGAGCAGGGCGTACATGACGACGCGGCCGGGCTTGATGGGGCGGCGGGGCGCGGCGGTGGGGGCGGCGGCCGGGGCGTTCACGGGGGCGTTCGCGGTCATGCGTGGCCCTCCTCGGTGCGGAACTGGGAGCTGAGGTAAGGGACGATCACGAACGCCACGAGGATCAGCAGGATGGTGCCGATCGCGGCGCCCAGCGCGAACTGGTTCTGCCGGAAGCTGGTGAGGTACATGTTCAGCGCGGGCACGCTGGTGTTGATGTTGTCCGGGCCCGCCATGGCGTACACGAGGTCGAAGATCTTCAGGCTGATGTGACCCAGGACGATCATGGCGCTCAGGGTGATGGGGGCCAGCAGCGGGAAGATGACGTGCTGGTACATGCCGAGGTCGTTCGCGCCGTCGACCTTGGCGGCCTCGCGCAGTTCCTCGGGAATGCCGCGCAGACCGGCGAGGTACAGGGCCATGGTGTAGCCGCTCATCTGCCACACGGCGGCGATGATGATGCCGATCAATGCGAAGTTGAAGCCGTGCAGTTCCGGGGCGGGCAGCATCTTGATGTTCGGCCCGATGATGAGTGCCCACAGGAACAGCAGCGCGGCGCATCCGCCCGCGACCAGGGTGCGGGTACGGTCCCCACTCCGCGCGGCGCGTACGGCCATGACGACCAGCACGAAGCCCACGACGCTGGCGGTCAGCAGCGGCAGCTTGTTCCAGTCGAATTTCCAGATGGCGTCGGTGCTGCTCAGCCACGCGAAGGTGCTGGGCGGCGCGCCGAACAGGGTGGGCGCCTGGTTCAGGCCGCCCTGGGGTTGCAGCATCCAGCGCCAGATGGTGCCGGTCACGATGAACGACAGGCTCATGGGGAACAGGAAGATGGTGCGCCACAGGCCTTCCCCGCGGGGGTTGCGGTCCAGGATCAGGGCGAGGCCCAGGCCCAGGCCCAGGCAGCCCAGGATGAAGAACAGCGTGAAGAAGATGGTGCTGACGAGTTCCTGCCGGAAGCGCCCCTGGAGGAATCCGGTGAACAGGTCCTGGTAGTTGGCGAAGCCCGTGAAGCGGATGATCGGGTTCAGCGCCAGGGCCTGGGCGGGGTCGTTGCCCCAGTCGGTCATGCTGACGTACACGCTGCGCGCGATGAAACCGTACACGAACACCGCGATCAGGATGATGCTGGGCGTCAGGACGGCGATGGACCACAGGCGGTCTTTACTCAGGCCTTTCATGCGGGCCTCCTTTCACAGGGGCGGTGCGCGGGAAGCGGCGCGCGGCTGACCGCGCATCCGAATTCCGCGCACCGCTGGCTGGTGCGTTACTTGCTGATGCCGGCGCGCACGGCCAGCTGCTGCGCGGCGGCGGCCGCGGCGGCGCTGTTCTTGCTGGCGACGAACTGGTCGATGATCGCGCCGAAGGCGCTGGTGAAGCTCTCGGGGGCGACGGCGCCATGCACCATGCTGCCCACGATCTTGTTGCTCTTCCAGTCGGCGGCGGCGCTCTTGCTGTACGTGTTGTACTTGCTCAGGTCGCTGTCGGTGCGGGCGGCGATGGAGCCCTTGAGGGGGTTGAAGGCGTCCTGGCCGGCCTTGCTGCCCAGGACTTTGAGCCAGTTCAGGGCCTCGGCGCGGTCCTTGGCGCCCTTGGGCAGCCCGAAGGAGTCGGCGAGCATCACGAAGGTCTTGGTGGTGCCGGGGGCGGGGGCCCAGCCGAAGCCGGTGTTCGGGGCGAGTTTCTTGGTGGTGGTGAAGTACCCGGCGGCCCAGTCGCCCATGACGTTGAAGGCGCTGGTGCCGTCGATGATGCGGTCACTGGCTTGCTGCCAGCTCAGGCCGCTGGCGTCCTTGTTGGCGCAGTCCATGACCTTGCCGAAAGTGGTGAAGGCCCCCACGACCTTGGGATCGGTGAACTTCAACTTGCCGGCCCACAGGTTCTCCCAGTTGGCGGAGCCGAGGGTGCCGATCATGACGCTCTCCCAGAGGTGCTGCTGGGTCCAGTTCTCCCCGACGACCAGCGGCGCGGCGACGCCCTTGGCTTTCAGGGTGGAGCAGGTCTTGAGGAATTCGGGCCAGGTCTTGGGCGCGGTGACGCCCCAGGCTTTGAGTTTGGCGGGGTTGTACCACATGACGTTGCTGCGGTGCACGTTCACGGGCACGCTCCAGGGCTTGCCGTTCGTGCTGATCAGCTTGACGAGGTCCTTGGGGAAGACCTTGTCCCAGCCCTCGCTCTTGAACAGGCTGCTGAGGTCTTCCATGCGCCCGGCGACGACCCAGGTGCCGATGAGTTCCTGCCCGGCGTGCGCCTGGAAGGAGTCGGGGGGCGTGCCGCCCAGCATGCGGGTCTTCAGGACGGCCTTGGCGTTCGTGCCGGCGCCGCCGGAGACGGTGGCGTTGTCCACGGTGACTGAGGGGTACTTCTGCTTGTACAGCTTGATCAGGGCTTCCAGGGCGGGACCCTCGTCACCGGACCACCAGGAGAAGATCTCCAGTTTGCCAGCGGCAGAGGCGCTGGTGGTGACGGCGAGGGCGGCGGCGAGCAGCAGTGCTTTTTTCATGGTGTTCCTCCGTGTGAAACGGGTGCGTTCAGGGTGGGGGTCGGCCGGGGGGCCGGGGGTGGGGCGCGGCTGCCCGCGAGGTCACGGGCGTTCTGGTTCATGCGGGCGATGCCGTACAGGTGAGGCAGGCCCCGGGGGGTGAAGAGGGAATCGAGCATCATGGCTCCGGCGCCCATCACGCCGGCGTCCTGACCCAGGGTGCCCAGGTCGATGCGGGTGCGGTCGGCGTTGATGCGCATGGTGCGGCTCTGGGCGCTGACGCGGATGGCGCGCAGCAGCACGTCGCCTGCCTGCGCCAGCCGCCCGCCGATGATCACGGCGGCCGGGTTGAAGAGGTTCAGGGTGGTGCTGATCGCCACGCCCAGGTGGTGCCCGGCTTCCTCCCACACGGCGCGAGCCAGGGGGTCGTGCGCGGCGTGCGTGAGCAGGTCCTCGATGGTGATGGGGTCGGGCAGGTCCGAGGGGTGCCCCTGGAGGCGCAGGCTGCGGGCGTGGTTCTCGATGACCTGCGCGGCGGCGTAGCTTTCCAGGCTGCCGGGGTTGCCGCTGCGGCCCACCGGGCCCTGCTCGTTGATGCTGATGTGCCCGATCTCGCCGGCGCCGCCGCGCGTGCCGCGGTGCAGGCGCCCGCCGAGCAGCACGCCCGCGCCGATGCCGGTGGCGACCTTGACGTAGATGAGGTCCTGGATGCCGCGGTGCGCGCCGAAGCGGGCCTCGGCCAGGGCGCCCAGGTTGGCGTCGTTGTCCACGAGGACTTCGAGGTTCAGGGCGTCCTGCAGGGCGGCGCGGACGTTCTCGCCGTCCCAGCCGGGCATGTTGGGGGGCTGCACGACGCGGCCTGTGTCGTGGTCGACGGGCCCCGGGACGCCCACGCCGACCAGGGCGACCTGGGCGGGGTTCAGCTGCGCGTCGGCGAGCACCTGCCGGGTCAGGTCTTTCAGCAGGGCGTAGGTGGGCTGCGGCCCGCGTGAGATGTCGTGCGGCACGGTGCGGCTGGCCAGGGGGCGGCACTGGAGGTCCAGGGCGTCCACGCGGGCGTGGCTGGCGCCCAGGTCGATGGCGAGCAGGGCGGCGGCGCGGGTGTTGAGGTTCAGCATGGTGGCACGCCGCCCGACTCCGCCGGTGCCGCGCGTGCCGACCTCCTGCACCAGTCCGACGCTGATCAGTTCCGTGACGATGGAGCTGATCGCGCTGCGCGAGAGGCCCAGTTCACGGGCGATGTCCACGCGGGCCAGGTCCCGGTCCCACAGCAGGCCGAGCAGCAGCAGGGTGTGCCGCGCGCGGATGGCCGCGAGGTCCAGGGTGTCCGGGCTGTGGGTGTCGGCGTGCAGCATGGGGGTCCTCTGTGACCGGGGAGGGGTCAGCATGGGTCGGGGCGCAGGGAGCGTCAGCCGGCGGGTCCGGCTGCTGGGCTTGGTGGGACTTGTGTACCGGTATGCTGCGCCCCGATAATTTTGTTTGTCAAACGAACGAATTAATGGAAGCGCTTCCCGACGCTCTTTTCTGGACAACTGATCTAAGTTGACGTCAAACGAACCGGCCGGAGCAGCAGCCCCGGCCGGTTCACCCCCGCCGATTCGTTCAGCCGGCGGTCGTTTGCGCCACGTCCTCCGCCCCGGCCGTGCCCTCCGGCCGCAGCAGCGGGAACAGCAGCACGTCCCGAATGGAATCCCGGTCGGTCATCAGCATCGCCAGACGGTCCATGCCCATCCCCATCCCGGCGGTGGGCGGCATGCCGTACTCCAGCGCCAGCAGGAAGTCCTCGTCCTGCTCGTGCGCCTCGTCGTCCCCGGCGTCCCGGCGGGCCGTCTGGGCCTCGAAGCGCTCCCGCTGGTCCAGCGCGTCGTTCAGCTCCGAGTAGATCGGCGCCAGCTCGAAACCCGCCACATACAGGTCGGCGCGCTCGGCCAGCCCCTGGCGGTCACGGTGCACCTTCACCAGCGGACTGATCGCCAGCGGCATATCCGTCAGGAAGGTCGGGTTCTGCAGCAGCGGCTCGACGTACTCGCCCCCCAGCTTGTCCAGCAGCTTGTAGTCCGGGGTCTTGCGGTGCTCCGGGTGGTGCACGTCACTCCACTCGCGCAGCTTCACGAGGTCCAGCGGATCGAAGTTCAGCCCCGCCTGCTCCTTCAGCGCCGTCACGAAGTCCAGCCGCCTGAACGGCAGCGAGAAGTCCAGTTCGCGCCCCTGGTACGTCAGTTTCGGCTCGCCCTTGAGTTCCACGACCAGGTCGTGCAGCAGCGTCTCGACCAGCACCATCATGTCGTTGTAGTCGCCGTACGCGAAGTACGCTTCGAGCATCGTGAATTCCGGGTTGTGCGTCCGGTCGATGCCCTCGTTGCGGTAGTTGCGGCCGATCTCGTACACCCGCTCGAAGCCGCCCACCAGCAGCCGCTTGAGGTACAGCTCCAGGCTGATGCGCATGCTGAACTCGTGCCCCAGCGCGTTGTGGAACGTCTTGAACGGCTTGGCCTCGGTCCCGCCGGGCACGACCTGCAACGTGGGCCCCTCGACCTCCATGAAGTCGCGGCTGTCGAGGAAGTTCCGGATGAAGCGCAGCATCTGCGAGCGCGTGCGGTACACCTCGCGGCTCTCGGGGTTGATCATCAGGTCCACGTAGCGGCGCCGCGCACGGAGTTCCTCGTCCTGCAGACCGTGGAACTTGCTGGGCAGCGGGTGCAGGCTCTTGACCAGCGGCTGCCAGGACGTCACGCGCAGCGTCAGCTGCCCGGTCTTCGTGACGAACGGGAAGCCGCGCACGCCGATGATGTCGCCCAGGTCGATCTTCTTCGTCGGGTCGAAGTTCTCGGTGTCCTGCTTGGAGAAGTGCAGCTGGATCTTGCCGTGCTCGTCACTCAGGTCCGCGAAGGCCGCCTTGCCCATGTGACGCATCAGGGTCACACGCCCGGCCAGCGCGTACTGCACTTCAGGCCACTCCTGCCCGGCCTCCCACCTCGGCGCGCCGTCCTCACCGTGCGTGTCGGCCGGATGGGCGGCCAGCACGTCACGGGCGTGATGCGTGCGCGGGTACGTGTAGGGGTGGGCCTCGAAACCCGCGGCCACCTGCGCGTCCAGGTTGTTCAGGCGGCTGACGGTCTGCTCGTGCAGACCCTCGCGGCGGTTGGGGGAACCATCAGACATAACCGCCAGTATAGGCCGCGCCCCACACGCCGCGCCCGCCCGACGTCCAGTTCACGGCCTGCCAGAGAACAGGGGAGGCAGACCGCACGCGGCGACCTGCCTCCCCTGTTCTGGCTTCCGTCCGCTCCGTGGACAGATCGGAACACCACCGACCTGTCCACTCCACTCCCGGAACCCGTACTGCTCCCACTCGCTCCGCTCGGGTCCACAGGTGGACCGGGGGTGGTCTCAGTACTCGATGCTCTTGACCTTGTACTTCATCTGTTTGCCGTTGTCGAGGTTCACCACGAAGGTCTCCCCTTTCTTGCGGCCCATGAGTTCCTTCCCGACCGGGCTGTCCTCGCTGACGCGGGGCAGGCTGCCGCCGGTGACGGTCGCCTCGGCGGCGCTGACGACCTGCACCTTCATGTCCTTCTTGGTGGTCTCGTTGGCGAGCACGACGATCGCGCCGAGTTCCACGCGGCCCTCGTTCTCGTGGTCCTCGATGACGGTCGCGCGGGCCAGGGTGTCCTCGAGTTCCTCGATGCGCGCCTCGATGTTCATCTTCTCGCGCTTGGCATCTTCCAGCCCGGTGTCCTCAGTGTCCGAGTTGGTTTCCATCTGCTCCTGCAGGATGCGGGTCGCTTCCGCGAGGCGGTTCATCTCCTGATCCAGCGTCTTCTGGAGCCGTTCGAACCCTTCACGCGTGAGCTTCACCTGTCTGGTCGCCTGTGCCACTCTAGAGCCTCCGTTGCGCCGCCGGGCCGAACCCGGCGAGGACTTGAATCGTGGGTTGCTGAGAATTCGCCGCGCATTCTGCCACACGCCCCCCACCCTGACAACGAGGTTTGCTAGAACCCCCCCTCACACGCCCCCGGCAGCCGGGTCATCTTCAGGCCGCCGCGCGCGCGCCGCGCCGTGCCAGCGCCGTAAACAGCAGCATCAGCGCCGCGAGGACCGCGAGCGTCACGGGTACCGCCCCCGCCCCGAAGCGCGCGAACGCCTGCCCCAGCAGCCACGGCGAGAGCACCCCGCCCAGCGAGCCGGCCACCAGCAGCAGCGGCACCAGCCGTGCGCTGAGCACCTGCGACAGCCACGCCAGGGTCGTGCCGAACACCGGGGCCAGCGCCAGTCCGGACAGGATCACGGCCAGCGGCGCCAGCGCAGGCACCCGCATGGCCAGCGCCAGCGCCACCAGCGCCGCGCCGCAGCTCAGCACCACGCGCGGCGCACCCACCCGGCCCGCGAACACGCCGGTCAGGACGCGTCCCACCGTCAGCGCCGCCCAGAAGGCACTCAGGGTCAAGGCCGCGCCGGGCAATCCCAGGTCCGTCAGGTACCGTGACGCCCACGCGCCGTACCCGGCCTCCAGGCCCACGTAACACACGATCAGCGCCGCGAACAGCGCCGCCTGCACCACCGGCCGCGCCGGGGCGGGGGCGTCCGCCGCGCGCGCCGGCGCGTGGATGCCCGGCACGCCCCACACGCGCCCCACCGCGAACGTCACCGCGCACAGCGCCGCGACCGTCAGGAACGGCCCGGCCAGTCCGCCCGGCGTGCCGTCCGCGCGGCCCAGGCCCACCACCAGCAGCGGCGCGATCATGCTGCCCACCCCGAACACCGCGTTCACGAGGTTCACGGCGCGCGACCCCACGCTCGCGTACGCGGCGTTCAGGCAGGCACTCACGCCGCCCAGCCCGAAGCCGCCCAGGAACGCCGACGCGACCGCCAGCGGCCACGCGGGCGCCAGCACCACGCCCGTCACGCCCAGCGCCAGCAGCAGCAGACTCCAGGACACCCCGGCCCGCACGCTCACGCGGCGCAGCAGCAGCCCCATCAGGGGCGGCGCGACTGCCGACCCCAGGAAGTGCGCGCTGGCGATCACGCCCACCGACGCGGTACTCACGCCGAAGCGCGCCTGGAACAGCCCGAAAGCCGGGCCGTACATCGCCTGGATCAGGCCCAGCGTGAAGAACGCCGCCACGCCCACCGCCAGCAGCGTCCACGAGAGCGGCGGCGGGGCGGCGGGGCGGGCAGTCGTCACGCCGGGACGCTATCACCCCGCCGGGCAGTCAGGAGCGGCCCCTGTCCACCTGCACCCCCAGTCACGCAGACCAGACCCGGCAGGCGGGACGCTCAGCGGGGCATGGTGGACACGCCGAAGCGCCAGCGGTTGGCGGTGGGCGCCGCGTCGTGCCACTCGTAGCCCACACTGCCGCCCAGCAGCACCGGCAGGCCCACGTTCAGCAGCAGGTCGCCGTCCGTGGTCGTCACGCGGTTCGTCCAGTCGCGGGAGGTGCGGCTGCGCAGCGCGCCCACCCCGAAGCCCTCCTGTCCCGGCACGCGGTAGGTGAGGGTCGCGGCGCTGGACTCGTAACGGCCCAGGCCGAAGTCCGGGATGGCGACCGCGCCGACCGCGAACCGCTCGAAGTGCGAGGCGTCCAGCGTGAGGCCCTGCGCGAGCGGGGCGTTCAGGGCCAGGGTCACGTCCAGGCTGCCCTGCGCCTTGCCCTGCACCGGGAAGGCGTACATGCGGGCCGTGGAGTACACGGCGGTGTTGACCTTGTCGAACGTCCTGCCGTACGCGGCGCTGACCTCGGACTGGGTGTAGGGCGCGGTGACGCCGCCCTGCTGCGCCACGCCGACGTTGTTCAGGAAGCGCACCTTGCCGCCGTCGACCTGCGTGGCGTACCCGACGCTGAACCGGCTGTGCGAGGCGCCGCCCTGCACCACGCCGCTCCACTGCAGACCACTGGCGGGCGCGTTCGTCAGTTCGGCCCGGGGCACGTTGTAGAACACGCCGGCAGCGGCATACAGGCTGCCCAGCTGCGCGCTGAGACCGTAATCCGTGTACGTGGGCGCCTTCACGAGCGTGAGGCGCAGATCGGCCTTGAGGGGCAGGGGCAGGTAGCGCACGCCGAAGCCGTCGGTGTTGCTGGCCACCAGCTGCGTACTGCCGAAGCGGCCGAAGTAATCGGCAGGCAGCTGGAAGCCGCCAGCAGGCGCGGTCTGGGCGGAGGCGGGGCCGGTCAGGGCGAGGCCAGCCGCGGTGAGCGTGGCGGTCAGAAGGGCAGGAGCAGGAAATCGCACCTGCCCATCCTGACGGTGAACCCTGAGGGTCGTCAAAGGCCGCCTCATGAGGGCGCCCGGTCAGCGGCGGATGTTCACGATAGTCACGCCGTGCCCGCCCTGGTTGGGTTCGGCGTCGTGGAAGGATTCGACCTTCTTGTCGTTCTTCAGGTATTCGCGCAGCAGGCGGCGCAGGACGCCCTGGCCCTTGCCGTGCACGACGCGCAGCGGGGTTTCCTTCAGGGCGTGCGCTTCGAGGATGGCGGTGCGGAGTTCCTCCACGGCTTCCTCGACGCCCATGCCGCGCAGCTGGAGTTCCTTCAGGGCGGCGGTGGGGGCGGTGCCGGTGAAGCGGGGGCCGCGCGTCTTGGGGGCGCTGACTTTGGGTTCCTGCTTGAGGCGCACGTCGCGGCGTTTCACGCCGACCTTCATGACGCCCAGCTGCACGACCAGATCGTCGCCGCGCAGTTCCAGGACCTGCCCGGTGGCGTTGTACGCGGGGACGTCCACGCTGCTGCCCACCCGGATGGGATCACCGCGGTCCTCGCGCGGGGCGGGGGCGGGGCGGGTCTTCTGCGCGGCGACGCGCAGTTCGCGGAGTTCCTGCATGACGCGCGGGCGGGCGCTGTCCTCCTGCGCGCGGGCCCGCAGCGTGCGGACGCGCTCGACAGCGTCGGCGTACAGCGATTCGGCCTTCTGGCTGGCCTCGGCGAGCATCTCGTTGCGGCGCGCTTCGAGGGTCTCGCGCTCGGCGCGGACGCGGCCCAGTTCGGCCTCGGCGTCGCGCCGGGCGGCGGCGGTGGCGTCCAGCTGGGCGCGCAGGTCGGCCCGTTCGCGTTCCAGGCCTTCCAGCATGCGTTCCATCAGGCCCGCGTCGGGGCCCAGCAGCTCCTCGGCGCGGCCCAGCACGTCCGCGGGGAGGCCCATGCGCTGCGCGATGGCGAGCGCGAACGACCGGCCCGGCTGCCCCACCTGCAGGACGTAGGTGGGGGCCAGGGTATCCACGTCGAAGCCCATGCTGGCGTTCTTCAGGCCCGGCGTTTCCAGCGCGAACAGCTTCAGGGGCGAGAGGTGCGAGGTGATCACGCCGCGCGCGTCCTGCGTGAGCAGGCACTCGATCAACGCCTGCGCGAGTGCGGCGCCCTCGTTCGGGTCGGTGCCGCTGCCCAGCTCGTCCACGAGAACCAGGGTGTCCGGCGCGGCGTGGCGCAGCACGTACCGCAGGTGCTTGAGGTGAGACGCGAAGGTGGACAGGCTCGCCTCGATGCTCTGCTCGTCCCCGATGTCCACCAGCACGTCCCGCACGACCGGCAGCCGCGCACTGGCCGCCGCGACGTACATCCCGCACTGGTGCATCAGCACCGCCAGGCCCAGCGTCTTGATCGTCGCGGTCTTGCCGCCCATGTTCGGCCCGGTGATGAGCAGCAGTTTCGTCTCACCCAGCGCGAGGTCGTTCGCGACCGGGTTCTCGATCAGCGGGTGGCGTACCTCGCGCAGGTCGTACGAGCCGCCCTCCACCTGCTCGGGGCGGTTCAGCCGCCAGTCACGGGCCAGTCGCGCCTTCGCGGCGATCAGGTCGAGTTCGCCGATCACGGCCAGCGTCATGGGCACCGCCGCGTCGGAGGCGAGCAGGCCCGACAGTTCCGTCAGGATGCGCCGGACCTCGGCCTCCTCGTCGAGGATCAGGCGGGTCAGTTCGTTGTTCAGCTGCGTCACCGCCGCCGGTTCCACGAAGTATGTCTGCCCGGTCGCGGACGCGTCCACGATGATGCCCTGCACCTGCCCCACGCGGCTGGCCTGCACCGGCAGCACGTAGCGGTCGCGGCGGATCGTGACGATGTGCTCCTGCAACACGTCCGCCCACTTGTCCAGCGTCGCCGCCAGCCGCTCGCGGATGCGGCCCCGCAGCGGCTCGATGCGCTTGCGCAGGTCCCGCAGGCGAGGACTGGCGTCGTCGCGCACGCCCCCGTCGCGGTCCAGCGCGGACAGCACCCGCCGCACGAGTTCACTGTGGTCGCCCAGGTCCACCGCGAGTTCCCGCAGCGGCCCGCGCGAATTCGCGTTGATGGCGCGCTTGACGGTCATCGCGCCGTCCAGCGAGTACGCCGCGTTCAGCAGTTCCTGCCCGGCCAGCACCCGGCCCTCGCCCGCGCGGGCATGCAGGTCACGGATGTCCTGAATGCCGCCCAGGCTGAGGCTCACGCCGAACAGCGCGTCCTCGACCTCGTCCAGTTCCCGCGCGATCCGCCCCGCGTCATCCGAGGGGCGCAGGGCCCCCGCACGCTCGGCGCCCAGCGTCGTGGCACTCCGCTCCGCCAGGGCAGACAGGACGCGGGGAAAATCAAGGGCGGACAGGGCGCGGGCATCGAAGGACATCTCCTACGGAGCATAGCGGCCCCCGCATGGAATGACCGTGCGCCGAGTGGCTTAGAAAGCCTTATCCCAATTCCCGCCGCACCTGTGGCCCATGTCCGTCCCCTACCCTGCACACATGAAACTCGCCGAGGCCCTGATCACCCGCGCCGACCTACAGAAACGCGCCGCGCAGCTCGAAGAACGGCTCGTGAAGAACCTGCTCGTGCAGGAAGGCGAGGCGCCCGCCGAGGACCCCCAGGCGCTGCTGCGGGAATTCATGGAGGTCACCGCGCAGCTGGAGGCCCTCCTGCCCCGCATTCACCGCGCGAACCTCAGCGCCACGCTACCCGGCGGAGAGACCATCACGGACGCCCTGACCCGCCGCGACCTGCTCGACCTGCGCCTGAAGGTCCTGCGCCGCGCCGCCGCCACCGCCAGCGAACGCCCCACCCGCTACAGCAACAGCGAGGTCCGCATCCTCTCCGCGCTGCCCGCCCGCGACCTGCAGGCGCAGGTGGACACCCTCGCCAAGGCGCGGCGCGAACTGGACACGCAGCTGCAACAGGTCAACTGGTTGACGGACCTGCCCGGGTAGGCCCACACTGCCGCTCGGGGACGGCCGCGCGGGCGGAGACCTACCCCGCAGCGGGGAACACGCTGCACCCCTGAAGACGCCGGGGCGGCGTCGCCGGACCGACCGGCCCCACCGGGCACGCCCAGCACCCTGCACCCCTCACCCGGCACCGCGCACCCCTCACGACCACGGCCTCGACGCCGGTCCGCCCCCACCCCGCCGCCCTCCGCACCCCGGAGCGGCGGGGGCCTTCTACTGCCGTCACGCCCACGCGGGAACCCGGCCGCGCCGGGCGCGTACCTGGGGGCATCCACAAGGAGGTTTCATGACCCAGCGACCCGCCCCCACGCCTGTCCGCATCCGCCTGCCCCGCCCCATCGGGGCGCTGCTGGGCCGCCTGATCGCCGCACTCACCGTCCAGCCGGGCGCGGTCGTGCCGCCACCCGCCGCGCTGAACGTCACGCGCCGCACGCTGCTGTCCTTCAAGACCGAGGCGTGCGTGGCGTGCGACACGCTGGACGTGTTCCTGGGTCAGCTGGCGCACGCGCACGGCCTGGACCTGCGCGTGATCGACGCGCGGCGCGGCGACCTGCCCCCCCACGCGTACGGGGACGCGCTGCACCTCGACGCGGACGGCAGCCTGCGCCGCCCATACCGCGTGCACGCCTTCCCCACCCTGATCCTGACCGGCCCGGACGGACACATCGAAGCGGTCGTGACCAGCGTGCCCGAACAGGACGCGCAGGCCACCGTCACGCGGAGCCTGGGACTGGCCTGATACGAATTCCGGGCGTTTCTCTCCGCGTATCTACTCGGATCCGGCGGTTCTGCAAGCCACTCAGCAGAGTCCGCATGAGGAGCAGCCAGTTCAGGTCCCAGCGTTCTCCCCCTCCCCGTGAGCGTCCCTTAACTTGCGCCAGCGGTCGGCGACGCGGGCTTCCCAGCCTTCGCCAGTGGGGGCGTAGAGGTCCAGTTGTACGCCGTCGGGGAGGTAGTTCTGGGCGAATGACCCTTCGGGGTCGTCGAAGTAGTACGCGTACCCTTTGCCGTAGCCCTGCTGGCGCATGAGGGCGGTGGGGGCGTTGCGCAGGTGCAATGGGATGGGCAGGCTTTCCCCGTCGCGGACGACGTTCAGGGCGTTCTTCCACGCCACGTACACAGAATTGCTCTTGGGAGCCAGGGCGAGGTACACGACCGCCTGCGCCAGCGCGAGGTCGCCTTCCGGGCTGCCGAGGAATTCGACGGTGTCCCGCGCGGCGATGCACAGCCGGAGGGCCTGTGGGTCGGCGAGGCCGATGTCCTCGGCGGCCATGCGGACCACGCGCCGCGCGACGTACAGGGGGTCGGCGCCGCCCTCGACCATGCGGGCCAGCCAGTACAGCGCGCCGTCGACGTGGCTGCCGCGCACGCTCTTGTGCAGCGCGCTGATGAGGTTGTAGAAGTCCTCGCCGTTCTTGTCCATCTGCGGCAGGTGCCGCCCGAACGCCTCGGTGATCGCGTCCGGGGTGACGGGGTTACTCAGGGTGCTGGCGACTTCCAGGGTGCTCAGGGCGCGGCGGGCATCCCCTTCGGCGAGGCGGGCGAGGAGGTCCAGCGCTTCCGGCTCGGCGGTCACGCCGCTCAGGCCGCGCGGGTCGGTCAGGGCGCGTTCGAGCAGGCCGCGCACCTCCTCCGGCTTCAGGGCCTCCAGTACCAGCGTGCGGGCGCGGGAGCGCAGGGCGGGGTTCACCTCAAAGCTGGGGTTCTCGGTGGTCGCGCCGATCAGGGTCAGCAGGCCCGACTCGACGTGCGGGAGCAGCGCGTCCTGCTGCGCCTTGTTGAAACGGTGGATTTCATCGAGGAAGAGGATGGTCTTCTGCCCCCGCCCGCGCAGGCGTTCGGCTTCCGTGACCGCCTCCCGCACGTCCTTCACGCCCGCCGTGACCGCCGAGAGTGGAATGAAGTGCGCGCCGACCTCCCCGGCCAGGAGCCGTGCCAGGGTGGTCTTGCCCACGCCGGGCGGTCCCCACAGGATCAGGCTGCCCAGCCGCCCGGAGCCCAGCACGCGCGTCAGGGGTCTGCCGGGGCCGAGCAGGTGCGTCTGGCCCACGACCTCCGCGACCGTGCGGGGCCGCAGGCGTTCGGCGAGGGGAGCGGGCGGGTCGAACAGCGTCACCCGCGCAGGATACGGGCGGGGCGCCGGGGTGAATGGGAGGCAGGGCGCGGTACCGGGGAGGTGTGGGACCGGGAAGATGCGGCGCCGGGGAGGCACAATGACCGCATGGACGACACGCTGCGCCACCAGATCGACCTCGCCGCCTTTCCTGCCGACGTGCAGGTCACGCACGTCCCCGGCCCCGGCGTCGTCCTGCGCGCCACGCAGGGAGGGCACGGACTGGAACTTCAGGTGACACCCGACGCCCAGCACATCTACGGCGAGGGCCCCGCCCTGTCCGCCGCGCTCGCCCAGCTGAAACAGGCCGCCGCGCAGGGCCTCCCCGAAGCGCACCCGGACGGCAGCTTCGAGCGGCTGGTGTTCATCGGGGACTGACAGCCGGGCAACCCCTCAGTCGGCGGCGCCGACAGCTCCCCTCAAGGGGAACCAGGAGTTCACGTCGCGTCCGCGGGAGCCTCGTCCAGGCCGCGCAGCGCCCAGCGCAGGCCCAGGGCCGTCAGCATGCCGATGACCGCCAGGGTGACCCACGGCAGCGCCGGGACACCCAGCCGCGCGCCCGTATCCACCAGCGCGCCGCCCAGGACGCTGCCCACCGCGCCGCCCACTCCCAGACTGATGGCGGAAAACCCGAAGTAACTGCCGACCAATGCGGGCGGGGCGAAGCGGGCGGTCAGGGTCTGCTGGGTGGGGTACACGGTCATGGTGCCCAGCGAGTACAGCGCCACGCACGCCAGCAGCGCCGGGAAGGTGGTCGCGACGCTCATCAGGCCCAGGCTCAGGCCCACCAGCGCCACCGCCACCACCAGCGCCGTGCGGGTCGGCAGATAGCGTTCCACGGCGCGCAGCAGCGGGTACTGGAGGATCACGGCCATCCCGGCGGACAGGCCGTACAGCGGGCCGGTCGCGCCGGTCCCGGCCAGTGCGATGGCCTTCAGGGTGACCGCCACGTTGATCTGCGTGCTCAGGATGAAGTACCCGATCAGGACCAGTGTGAAGCGCCGGAAGCGCGTATCGAGCGCCGCCACGCGCAGCCCGTCCAGGCTGCGGCCCGCGCCGCGCTGCGGGCGCAGGTGCGGCAGCGTCACCGCCAGCACCAGCGCCGCGAGCAGGTACACGCTGGCCGCCGCCAGCGCCGCCGAACGGAACCCCAGACCCAGCAGCGCCGCGCCGATCAGCGGTCCCGTCACCATCCCCGCGTTCCCGGACAGGCTGGTCAGGCTGAACATCCGCGTGCGGTGCTCCTCGCGCGTCACCTGCGTGATCGCCGCACTCTTGGGCGCGTCGAACAGCCCGCCGCCCACCCCGGCCAGCACCGCCGCCGCGAGCAGCACGCCCAGCGAGTCCGCGAAGCCCATCCACGCGAAGCCCGCCGTGCGCAGCAGGCACCCCGCCAGGATCAGCGGTTTCGGCCCCAGCCGGTCCGACCACGCCCCGCCGAACACCGTCAGCCCCTGCTGCGTCAGCTGCCGCAGGCCCAGCACCAGACCCACGCTCGCCGCACTCCAGCCCAGCCCGCCACCCGCCACTGACCCGCTGAAATGCACGGTCACCAGCGGAATCACCGCGAAGAACCCGCCCCACATCAGGAAGTTCGACGCGATCAAGCCCGCCTGCGCCGCCGACACCCGGAACGGCGCGGGCTCCGGCACGGGCGACGGCGCAGACGGGATCACGGACACGGGCGCACTCACGCCGCGCAGGCTACACCCGCCCCGCGCGCACCGGGGGTACGCTGTCCCGCATGAGCAGCCTGTCTCCCCTGGCCCCCGGTGTTCATTTCCTGCCGGGCGCGGTGAATTCGCTGGTGCTGGAGGACGGGCGGGGTGGGGCGCTGCTGGTGGATACCGGGCTGGACGACGGGCACGCGCGCAAGCTGCTGCGCGGCCTGACCGAGTTTGGCCTGACGCCGACCGGGATCCTGAACACGCACAGTCACGCGGATCATCACGGGGGGAACGCGTTCATCCTGAAGAAATTTCCGGAGTTGAAGGTGTTCGCGCCGCCGCTGGAGGACGCGATCATCACGCACCCGATCCTCGAACCCATCGGGCTGTTCGGCGCGCGGCCCCCGAAGGAGTTGCAGACCAAGTTCCTGCTCGCCCCGCCCAGTCCGGCGCGGCTGGCGCCCGAGCCGGGCCTGACGCGGATCGGCGGGGTGAGCCTGGAGCTGATCGAGGTGGCGGGGCACGCGAGCCTGATGTACGCCGTGCGGGTGGGCGGCGTGCTGTACGCGGCGGACGCGCTGTTCGGCCCGGAGGCGCTGGCGAAGCATCCGCTGGTGTTCTGCCAGGATTCGGCATTGCAGAAGGAGGCGGCGGCGCG
>CALPYF020000018.1 GCA_943327755.2 Deinococcus hopiensis KR-140 | reverse complement strand
GGAGCAGCGCGGCGGGAAGCTGGTCGCCATGATGGGCGACGGCACGAACGACGCCCCGGCGCTGGCGCAGGCGGACGTGGGCCTCGCCATGCAGAGCGGCACGCAGGCGGCCAAGGAAGCGGCGAACATGATCGACCTGGACTCCGACCCCACCAAGCTGATTGAGGTCGTCGAGATCGGCAAGGGCCTGCTGATGACGCGCGGCGCGCTGACGACCTTCTCGATCGCGAACGACGTCGCGAAGTACTTCGCGATCCTGCCCGCGCTGTTCGCCACGCAGATTCCCGCGCTGGCCCCGCTGAACGTGATGGACCTGCGCAGCCCGCAGAGCGCGATCCTGTCCGCCGTGATCTTCAACGCGCTGGTCATCCCGGCGCTGATTCCGGTGGCGCTGCGCGGCGTGCGCTACTCGCCCGGCAGTGCCGACGCGCTGCTGGCCCGCAACCTGCTGATCTACGGGCTGGGCGGCGTGCTCGTGCCGTTCGTGGGCATCAAGCTCATCGACGTGCTGCTCGGACTGATCGGCGCCTAACGACTTTTTCCCGGCGAGGTCCGGGGGACCGTTCCCCCACCTCGCCCCCCAATGAGGTTTCATCATGACCCTGAACGACATGCCCTCCCCTGCCCTTCCCAAACCAACATTTTCTGACGCGCCCCAGCCCGGGTGGAGTGCGTGGCTGCGCTTCTCGGCGCTGTGGCTGGTGCTGGGCGGCCTCGCGTACCCGGCCGTGACGACCGCGCTGGGCGGCGCGCTGTTTCCCGCGCAGGCGACCGGTTCCCTGATCAAAGGGGACGGCCGGGTGGTCGGCTCGACGCTGATCGGGCAGCCATTCACGGGCGACCGCTACTTCATCGGGCGGCCCAGCGCCGCCGGGAGCGGGTACGACCCCGTGAACGCGTCGGGCAGCAACCTCGCCGTGAGCAATCCGGCGCTGCGGGAGCGCGTGCAGGCCCAGGCGCAGGCGATCGCCACGCGGGAGAACATCCCCGTCACGCGGATTCCGGTGGATCTGCTCACCGCGAGCGGCAGTGGCCTCGACCCGCACGTGTCCCCGGCGGGCGCGGCGGTGCAGGTGGCGCGGGTGGCGCGCGCGCGTGGCCTGACGGACACGCAGGTACAGGCGCTGGTGCGGGATCACACCGAGCGGGGCGTGCTGGGCCTGGGGCAACCCGGCGTGAACGTGCTGGAACTGAACCTCGCCCTGGACCGGCTGGGACGGTGAGCGGTCACGCCGCCTGAACCCGAGCGGCTGGCGATGCCCGGCGTCGCCCGCCCCGTGCGGGGTCGGCACCGGGTGTTCGTGGGCATGGCGGCGGGGGTCGGGAAGACCACCCGCGCGCTCAGTGAACTGCGCGACCGCCTGGAGCGCGGCGAGGACGCCCTGATCGGCGTGCTGGAAACGCACGGGCGGGCGTTCACGCAGGCCGCTGCCGAGGGCCTGCCAGTCTTCCCGCGGCTGGAGGTCGTGCGGGGCGGCGTGACGCTGGGTGAACTGGACGTGGCGGGCCTGACCACGCGCCGTCCGGACGTGGTGCTCGTGGATGAACTGGCGCATTCGAACGCGCCGGGCAGCGCGCGGGAGAAACGCTGGATGGATGTCGAGGCCCTGCTGGACGCGGGCGTGAACGTGCTGTCCACCGTGAACGTGCAGCACCTGGAGTCCCTGCACGACACGGTGGCGCGCCTGACCGGCGTGCGCGTCCGCGAGCGCATCCCGGACGCCGTGCTGCGCGGCGCGGACGAACTGGTGCTCGTGGACCTGACGCCCGCCGACCTGCGCGAGCGGGTGCGATCCGGCGCGGTGTACGGCGCCGAGCGGGCCGAGCACGCCCTGACGAACTTCTTCACGCTGCCGAACCTGACGGCGCTGCGGGAACTGGCGCTGCGGCAGGTGGCGCACGTCGTCGAGCAGGGCGCGGCCGGTCTGGCGGCAGGCCTGGGCGTGCAGGAGCGCGTGGTGGTCGCCGTGGCCGCCGAGGAGACCGGCGCGCGCCTGATCCGCCGCGGCGGGCAGCTCGCGCAGCGCCTGCACGCCGACCTTCAGGTCGTGACCGTGCGGTCCGAGCGGATCAGTGCCGAACGCGCGCGGCTGCTCGACACCTTCCGCGCGGTCACGGTCGCGCTGGGGGGGGAATTCATCGTGCTCGACCCGGCGGGCGGCGTGGCGGCCACCCTGATCCGGCACGTGCAGGCCGCGCAGGCCACGCAGGTCGTGCTGGGCGAGAGCAGCCGCTCCCGCTGGGAGGAATTCCTGCGGGGGGACATCATCCGGGCCGTGCTGCGTCAGACCCGCAACGTGGACGTGTACGTCATCACCCGCGAGTGAGGACCGGTACGCCCAGCGCGGCGGGCAGGTCGGCCAGCCGCGAGGCGACCGGCACGGCCGGGTCGGGCCCGGTCGTCCCTGCGCGGTTCACCCACACCGCCCGCAGTCCGGCGCGGCGGGCGCCCTGCACGTCCTTTTCCCAGGAGTCCCCTACCATGACCGCTTCGGCAGGGGTGACGGCCAGCGCGGCGCAGGCGGCGTGGTACGCGCGCGGGTCGGGTTTCGCCGCCGGGACCTCCTCGACGCACAGCACCGCGTCCACCAGGGCGTCCAGGCCGAAGTGCGCGAGTTTCAGGGCCTGCACCTCGCGCACGTAGTTCGTCAAGACCGCCAGCCGCAGTCCGGCGGCGCGCAGGTCCCGCAGCACGTCCGCCGCGCCGGGCAGGGGCGCCCAGGCGGCGCGGTACGCCTCCCGGTACGTGACGGTCGCCGCCTCGCCGTCCGCATCCGGCACGCCCAGGTCGGTCAGGAGGCGCGTGAAGCGCAGCACCCGCGCGCCGTGCGCGGTCAGTTCGCCCCGGAACAGCAGCGGGTCGATGGCGCGGATGTGCGCCGCGTGCCGCGCGAACAGCTCGGCAGGCGAAACGCCCAGAGCGTGCCGGTCACTCAGGGCGCGCAGGCCCACGTGCGTGCAACTCGTGTCGTCGAACAGTGTGTCGTCCAGGTCGAAGATCACGGCGCGCAGGGGCAGGGTCACCGCCCGACTCTACCCCCCCTGTGCCCTATTCGCCCAGCAGCAGCGGTTGCGTGGGCAGCTGCCCCGCCGGGACCAGTCCCGCCGCCGTGATGCCCGCCAGCCGCACGCCCCGCCCCGAGAGCAGCTCCGGCGTCAGCAGACGCGCGGCGGCGCGGGCCAGCTCCGGCGCGGCGTGAACGGGCAGCGGGAGGGTGACCCGGCGCGTGAGGACGCTGCGATCGTCGAACTTCAGTTTCAGCACCACCGTCCGCGCGGCCAGCCCGGCCCGCTCCAGGCGGCGCTCCACACCCTGCGCCAGCACGGGCAGGCGCGCCGCCACAGCGTCCACGCCGCGCAGATCGTGCCCGTACGTCTCCTCGGTGCCCACGCTGCGGTGCGGGCGGTCCGGTTCGACCGGCCGGTCATCCAGGCCCCGCGCGATCCGCGAGAAGTGCGCGCCGTGCACCCCGAACCGCGCCGTCAGGGCGGCCGGGTCCGCTGCGCGCAGGTCCGCGCCCGTATGGATGCCCATCCCGGCCAGCTTCGCGGCGGTCGCCGGGCCGATCCCGTGAAAGTCCCCGACCGGCAGCGCGGCCAGCAGCGCGTCCACCTGAGCGGGCAGGATCACGGTCAGCCCGTCGGGCTTGTGCAGTCCGCTGGCGAGTTTCGCCAGGAACTTGTTCACGCTCACGCCCGCCGTCGCCGTCAGGCCCGTCCCCGCGCGGATCTGCCGCCGGATCGCCTGCGCGATGAGCGTCGCACTCGGCCCGCCCATCAGCGGGGCGGTCACGTCCAGGTACGCCTCGTCCAGCGACAGCGGCTCCACCAGCGGCGTGAACACGGCGAATACCGCGCGGATCTGCGCACTCACCTCCCGGTACGCCTCGAACCTCGGCTCCACCACCACCAGGTCCGGGCAGCGTTCCAGCGCGCGGTACAGCGGCATCGCCGACCGCACCCCGAACGGCCGCGCCTCGTAACTGGCGGTCAGGACCACCGAGCGCCGCCCGCCCCACGCGACCGCCACGGGCCGCCCCCGCAGCCGCGCGTCATCCCGCTGCTCCACCGACGCGTAGAACGCATCCATGTCCACGTGAATGATCTTGCGGGGCGCAGGCACCCGCCCATGCTAGAGCGCAGCGACCGGTGGGGTCAGGGTCGGGGCTGGAAGGCCGAGATCTCCCGGTAGGTCAGGTGCCGCGTGCCGTCCACCGGCGACCAGAACCACACCCTGACCGGGTACCCATACCGCCAGTCGAACACGGCCGCCACCTCGAAACAGAAGGTGGGGGCGTCGCGGGCCCTGTCGAGCATGGCCTCCACCTCGCCGAAGAGCCCTTCAACGGGACCTGGGCTGCCCCGCACCTGCGGCCCGGTCAGCACCCTCGTCTCGCTGTTCGTGGCCTGAACCCGGTACAGGGTGAAGGTGTAGCCCGCTGGGGCGGCCCTCTGCCAGCGCAGTTGCGCGGCCTCCAGCACGTGACCGGTCCGGGTCAGGCGCGCTTCCTGGCCCGGCGGGCAGCCCTGCGCGCCCGCCACGCCCAGCAGGAGGCACAGCGCCGCACCCGTCCCCTTGCAGCCCACCAACGCCCTGTCCGCATGCGGCAGTCCACCACACCGGTCCGGGTCAGTCGAACTGGATGAAGATGGCCTTGAGGTACTGCGCTTCCGCGAAGGTCGCGTGGTGGTCGGGGGCGTGCTGGCTGGTGTGCAGTTCGCGCCACTTGCGCCCCGAGCGGGTGGCGGCGTCGCGGACGGCGTCCCAGAATTCCTCGGCGGTGACGTGCGCGGAGCACGAGGCGCTCAGGAGGATGCCGCCGGGCGCGAGGCGGCGGATGCCGTCGGCGGCGAGTTTCCCGTACGCGCGGATCGCGCCCGCCCGTTCCGTCTCGCGGCGGGCCAGGGAGGGCGGGTCGAGGATCACGAGGTCGAAGTCCCGGTCGGTGTCGGCCAGCCATTCGAACACGTCGGCCTGGACGGTCTCGTGCGGGGCGGTGAGTTTCGGGTTCAGGGCGTAATTGCGCCCCGCGCTGTCCAGCGCATGCGCGCTGATGTCGAGACTGACGACGTGCGCCGCCCCGCCCCGCGCGGCGTACAGGCTGAAGCCGCCGCTGAACGAGAAGGCGTTCAGGACCCGCCGCCCCCGGGCGTACTTCTCGACGCGGCGGCGGTTGTCACGCTGGTCGAGGAAGAACCCGGTCTTCTGGCCGCGCAGGACCTCCGCCTCGAAGGCCAGTCCGGTCTCGTGGAAGACGACGGTGCCGCTCCCGACACTCCCGGCGAGGAGCTGCCCGTCGAACAGGCCCTCCTCGCGGGCGCGGGTCTGGATGTTGCGGCTCAGGCGCAGCACCAGCGCGAACTCCGGGAAGCGCTCGGCGAGGAGTCCCAGCATGCGCTCCAGGTGCGGGAACCACGCGGCGGTGTACAGCTTCACGACCAGCGTGCTCGCGTAGCGGTCCACGACCAGCCCGGGGAAGCCGTCTGATTCGCCGTTCACGACGCGGTACCCGTCGGTGTCCGGGCCGAAGAGCGGCGCGCGGCGCAGCAGCGCCTCGTCCAGTCGCCCGGCCCACCACGCGTCGTCCAGCGTGGCGGGGGTGCCCTGGTGTAGCACCCTCACCCGCAGCGGGCTGTCCGGGTCAAACAGGCCGATCGCCAGGAAGCGGTCGCGGCGGTCGTAGATCACGGCGAGTTCACCCGCGTCGCCGTCACGGTTCTGGGCGCGCAGGCTGGACTCGTACACCCAGGGGTGCCCGGCGCGCACGTGCGCCTCGGCAGCGGGGGACACCCGCAACCTCAGGCGGGAACGGGTGGGGGCGGCGGGAACGTCCGGCATCCCTCCAGGGTACCGCACGGGCGGGAAAATGCGGGAGGGTGCACGCCCCACTGGACGTCCCCCTCCCCCACTCCGCGCGACTCAGGCGACGGGTGCGTCCCGTTCCGGGCGGGGGGCCAGGGCGCGCAGCACCAGCGGCGCCAGCACGGTCGTCAGAAGGACCATGAGGAGTACCTCCGCGTACACCTGCTTGCCGATCACGCCCGCCGCGAGGCCCAGGCTGGCGACGATCAATCCGACCTCGCCGCGTGGGACCATGCCCACGCCGACCAGCAGCGACTGCCGCCCGCCCATGCTGCGCGCACCGATCAGGCCGCCCGCGACCTTACCGATCACGGCCAGCACCGTCAGGATCAGGCCCGCGACGATCACGACCGGGTCACCCAGCACGCCCAGATCCAGCTGCAAGCCCACCACCACGAAGAAGACGGGGGCAAGGAAGGACTCCAGCGCGTGCACCTTCGATTCGAACTCCACCTCGTCCTTCACCTCGGCCAGGACCATGCCCGCGAGGAACGCCCCGATGATCGGCGCGAGGCCCGCCACGGTGCTCAGCGCGGCCACGCCCAGGCCCACCACGATCGCCACGTTGAACATGCGTGACAGGCTCAGGTTCTGCAATCTGGGCTGGAAACGTCGGATGAGCGGAATGCCCAGCGCGAGCACCAGCGCCACGAAGCCCACGCTGAGGCCCAGGATCAGGCCGACCTGCGCGGCGCTCATGCTCTCACCGGCCCCCAGGCCACTCACGACCGCCAGCAGCGTCAGGCCCAGGATGTCGTCGATGACGGCCGCCCCCAGGATCACCTGCGCGAACCGGGCGTCCAGCACACCCATCTCCTGCAACACCTTCGCGGTGATGCCCACCGACGTCGCCACCAGGGCTGTCCCCACGAACAGCGCACTGACGTTCTCCTGCCCCTGCCACAGCCCGAAACCGAAGCCCAGCGCCAGCGGGAACGCGATGCCCAGCACCGCCACCAGCAGCGCCTCCTTCCCCACCGACAGCAGATCCCGGAAGCGGGTCTCCAGGCCCACCATGAACAGCAGGAACACCGCTCCCAGCTCCGCGAGGCTGAGCAGGAACTCGTCCGGGCGGACCAGACTCAGCACGCTCGGCCCGATCAGAATCCCGGCCAGCACCTGCCCCACCACCGCCGGGATACCCAGCTTCGAGGCCACCGTCCCGAACACCGCCGCCGCCAGCACCACCCAGAACAGCCCGAACAGCAGATCCGCCGTTCCCGCCGAACTCGCCGCCAGCGCGCCGCCCGACAGCAGCACGCCCAGCGGCAGCGCCGCACGCCAACCCAATCCCTTGAACATCACGATCACCTCCACACCTGAAAGAGCGAAAAGCAAAAGGCATGGAGTCAGGCCAACTTGACCTGACTCCACCCCGGCGGCCTATGGGAACCGCACCCCGCCGCACCGAAGCGACGAACTTGCTTTACATCTTAAAGGAATAGACCCCGCCTTGATCAGAATCTTAATGTCAGGTGAACAGCGGGGGGGATGCCCAGCGTGCGCCACATGAGAGGCCGGGGCCACCCTACAGTGACCCTCGTGAAACTTGCCGCTCCCTTCCTGCTCCTGACCGCCACCCTCATGACCGCCTGTGGCGGTGACCAGACCGCGAACACCCCCGACACCACCGGCCCGCAGCTCACCCTGACCCAGAGCACCTCCAATCAGGACAGTGACGTCACGATCACGGCCAGCGCGACCGACACCAGCGGCGTCAGCAGGGTCGAGTTCTACCAGAAGGGCGTGCTGAAGGACACCGACACCACGGCGCCCTACGAGTACACGGTCAACGTCCTGAACGACGACCGCACCGGCTTCACCGCGAAGGCCTACGACACCAAAGGTAACGTGAGCACCAGCGCCGTGTTCAACGTCACCACCCTGAACCAGGGCGTGTGGGAATGGGGCATCTACGACTCTGCGAACACCCTGCTGGACTACGGCGTCGCGGTGTACGACGACGAGAATGTCGATACCGACGGCAGCGTGGCCCTCGGCGGGTACGCCAACGAAGCCCTGACCCGCACTGGCCTGACCCTGCTGGGCAACATCAGTAGCAAGACGAAACTGGAAACGGCCTTCGAACTGAACTCGAACCTGTACTTCGCCGGTGAGGATCTCGACGGGAAATTCAGCGTCGAGAAGCTGAGCGACGGGAAGTCCTACACGGCGTTCATCGGCGGCGGCGGCACCTTCGACGGCAGCAATACCCCCGTCCAGAACGTCGCCATCGTCATGCTTCAGGTGTCCACCGAGGTGCCGCAGATGACCGCCACGCGTACTGCCACGACCATCCAGCGCCTCGCCGTGCAGCGTACCCTGGGCAGCCTGAGCGTCCAGCCTCGCCCCGTGAACGCCGCCGCGATCCTGAACGCCAGCCGGTTCACCAAGCGCTGAACCAACTAAAGAAGCAGGGCACCCCCTTCCCGGCGGGTGCCCTGCTTCTACACGGCTCGGGTCAGTCGGCGGCCTGGTCCGCGCCGTACACTTCGATGATTCCGGCGGCGCCCATGCCCCCGCCGATGCACATGGTGATCAGGGCCTTTCCGCCCCCACGGCGCTGCAGTTCGTAGATGGCGGTCGTGGCGAGTTTCGCGCCGCTGCACCCCAGGGGGTGACCCAGGGCGATCGCGCCGCCGTTGACGTTCATGATGTCCTGGTTCAGGCCCAGTTCGCGCGCCACGGCGAGTGACTGCGCGGCGAACGCCTCGTTCAGCTCGATCAGGTCGATGTCGTCGAGGGTCAGGCCGGTCTGCGCCAGCACCTTCGGCACGGCCTTGACGGGGCCGATACCCATCAGTTCGGGCTCTACGCCTGCCACGGCGAAGCCGAGGAACTTCGCCAGCGGTTTCACGCCGAGTTCCTGCGCCTTCTCGCCGCTCATGATCAGCACGGCGGCCGCGCCGTCACTGAAGGGGCTGCTGTTCGCGGCGCTGACCGAACCGGTCACCTTGAACGCCGGGCGGACCTTCGCCATGTCCGCGAGGTTCGCGTCCCGGCGGATCAGTTCGTCCTTGTCGAAGTTCACGGTTTCGGACTTCATCTTCGTGCCCTTCAGTTTGTCCACGCGGACGGGCACGGGCACGATCTCGGCGTCGAACTTCCCGGCGTCCTGCGCCGCCGCGGCGCGCTGGTGGCTGCGGAACGCGAACGCGTCCTGATCTTCACGGCTGATGCCATACTTCGCGGCGACGTTCTCGGCGGTCATGCCCATGCCGATGTACGCGCCGGGGCGGGCGTCCACCAGTTCCGGGTTCGGGCTGGGGTTGTGACCGCTCATGGGCACGAAGCTCATGCTCTCCACGCCACCGGCCAGCATCACGTCCGCCTGCCCGGCCTGAATGGCCGCCGCGGCCATCGCGATGGTCTGCAGGCCGCTGGAGCAGAAGCGGTTCACGGTCACGCCGCCCACGCTGTCGGGCATCCCGGCGCGCAGCGCGGCCAGACGGGCCACGTTCAGGCCCTGCTCCGCCTCGGGAATCGCGCAGCCGAGGTACACGTCCTCGACGATCCCGGCGTCCACACCGGCGCGCTTCACGGCCTCGTTCAGCACCAGTGCCGCGAGGTCATCGGGGCGGGTGTTCGCCAGGGTGCCTTTCACGCCACGACCGACGGGCGTCCGGACAGCAGAAACAATAACAGCATCACGCATAGTATTCACTCCTTAAGGGATTTGTTGTCCACTGATCGTGTCCACCATTTCTTTCCCGGCCGAGCATAAGAAGATGATCGAACGATTTGGACTGAAATGCATATTCCAGATCATCAAGGCATTTTTCAGCCAGATCTGCAATATGACGAGCAAATTCAACAAGATCTGTGAGTTTAAAGGAAGCGGCAGGCAACGCCACGCTTCCTATGGTGTACAGGGCCATCCACCCTTCGTCTTGGCCTGGATTGACTGCGACGTAAGCATAGGCACCGCCTTGTTCCCAGGCCTCTCCATCGTTCGATCCCTGCTCATAGAGAACGCCCAGGTTCCACATGAACTTTGCTCCATCGTCACGAGTCAACTCAACATACGAGTGACCGTAGAAGTTACCCTCCCCGGCCCACGAACGGAACCCGGTATTTCCACTGATGCTGCACAGCCCAGCGTTCTGCAACGCCAACGGCTGTCCCAGCGGACTCCGCGTAAACCCTGCCCAGAGGGTGTCGAGTCCTTCAAACATCAGTCGATTGGGGTCAACTTCGCTCACCCTTCCACCTCTGGCAGGACTTTGCCGATGAAGGTGTCGAGCTGCGCGTCGTACTGTTCGGGGTTGATGTTCCACACGCGAATGTGTTTGCCGCCTTCGACCCGGTGGTATTCGATGAGGTCGGGGCGGGCGGCGGCCAGGGCGTCGGCCTGCGCGATGGGGATGGTGCGGTCGCGCGTGCCGTGCCACATGAGGATGGGGAGGTTGAAGCTGGGTGCGGCGCGGATCTGGTCGACGGTGTCGAAGTCCTGGCCGCTGCGGCGTGTCACGACCCACTGGGTGAAGGTGGCGACGTGCCGGGCGAGGAAGGGGGGGAGGCCGAAGCGTTGGCCCTGGGAGAGGATGGTGGCCCGCCAGTCCAGCGCGGGGCAGTCGAGCATGACGCCCGTGACGGGAATGGGGTACGGCTGGTGCCGTTCGCGCAGGGCGCTGAGGGCAATGTTGCCGCCCATGCTGAAGCCGTACAGCACGGCTCGCCTGTACCCGGCCCCCTGCGCCCAGTGCAGGGCGCTGATGACGTCCTCGGCTTCCTGGTCGCCCAGGGTCAGGTAGCCGCTCTCGCTGCGGGGCGCGCCGTGCGCGTTGCGGAACGTGACGAACAGGCTGCCCGCCCCGGTGCGCCGCAGTGCGGGCAGCATCCGCAGCGCCTGGGCGCGCTGTCCGCCGTGCCCATGGATGACGATCACGACGGCGTCCGCGCGGCCCGGGGTGTCGCCGCTGGGGGGGATGTGCCACGCAGGCATGTCGCCCAGCGGCGTGTGCACGTTCGTGTCCTCGAACTCGACGCCCAGCTGGGCGGGCGTGCCGTTGTACACGAACGTGCTGGCCCACGCGAGCGCGCCGTTGGGCAGCACGCCGCGTTCCTCCTGCACCTCGCGGCGCACCAGGGTGCCGACGACCTTCCGTTCGCCCAGCACCGCGTGCCCCTTGTTCGGGAGCAGCGGCACGATCCCGATGGGACCGCGCGACAGCGTCTCGGCACTGGCGGGCAGGTACACCTCATTCCCGCGCCGAC
Organism: Deinococcus hopiensis KR-140; assembly: GCA_943327755.2. Taxonomy (GTDB): domain Bacteria; phylum Deinococcota; class Deinococci; order Deinococcales; family Deinococcaceae; genus Deinococcus; species Deinococcus hopiensis_A. The sequence continues at coordinate 69,338 of CALPYF020000018.1, read as the reverse complement.
CCACCGGCACGAACACACCCTTCACCCAGCGCGTCTTACTCCGCAGGGTGATGTCCGCCCCCACCAGCGCGCCCGCCAGCACCACTCCGGCGTAGGCCAGGGCGGCCCAGCCGAGGGCGCGGCGTTTACGGACGTTCAGGAGTCGGTCGGTCAGGCGGCCGCCGGTTGATGGTTGATGGTTGATGGTTGATGGTTGACGCTTCATGCTTCGGCCTTCAGGTTACGGGCGAGGGCACTGAGCATGGCGGCGATGGTCTGCGCCTGCTCGTGAACGGCCTGGGTGTCGGCCTGCGGGACGAAGCCCAGTCGCACGGCGAGTTGCAGTCCGCTGGCGACCTCGTCCGTGGATCCTCTGGCCTGCGTCAGGAAGTGGGCGAAGTCCTTGCGGGAGTCCCGCCCGGCCCCTTCGGCAATGTTGAGGGTGACCGAGGTCGCCGCGCGGCGCAGCTGATTGGTCAGGCCGAAGCGTTCGTCCTGAGGGAAATGCCCGGACACGCGGTAGACGTCGGCTGCCATCTCCACCGACAGGTGGTAGACGTCCAGTTTTTCGAATCCGAGGAAGCGTGCCTGAGTCATCTGTCCTCTTTCAACCTTCATCCATCAACTATCGACGTTAGTTGCGCAGGGGTTTGCCGGTCTTGAGCATGTGCTCGATGCGCTGCTGGGTGCCTTTCTTGCCGAGGAGGGTGAGGAAGGCTTCGCGTTCGAGGTCGAGGAGGTGCTGCTCGGACACTTTGGCGGTGCGGTTGTTGCCGGTGCCGCCGGAGAGGACCTTGGCGAGCTGTTCGGACACGACGAGGTCGTAGTCGGTGATGTAGCCGCCCTGGTGCATGCCGTGGAGGGCGCTCTTGATGGCGCCGATGGCGGCGTCGCCCATGACGGGGATGTCCTGGCGGGGGGTGGGTTGCACGTAGCCGGGGGCGAGGGCGAGGACCTGGCGTTTGGCGTCACCCAGGATGTGGTTCTTGTTCATGGCGACGGTGTCGGTGTCGCGCAGGAAGCCGAGGTTGCGGGCTTCGAGGGCGCTGGTGCTCACCTTGGCGGTGCCGATGAGTTCGAACGCGCGCTGCACGGCGGGCAGGAGCGTGGCGCCGAGGCGCTGGCTGGGCTGCTGCTGATCGGTGAAGCGCAGCAGCATTTCCTTGGTGCCGCCGCCGCCGGGGATGAGGCCCACGCCGACTTCCACGAGGCCCATGTACAGTTCGGCGCTGGCAACGACGTGGTCGGCGTGCAGGGTGAATTCCGCGCCGCCGCCGAGGGTGAGGCCGAAGGGTGCGGCGACGGTGGGGTGGGGGCTGAAGCGCAGGCTGGTGGTGACCTGCTGGAACTGCTTGATCATGTCGTCGAGTTCGTCCCACTCGTCCGCCTGCGCCTGCGAGAGGATCAGGGGGAGGTTGGCGCCCGCGCTGAAGTTGTCGCCCTGGTTGCCGATGACGAGACCGTGGTAGCCCATGTCCTGCACGAGCTTGTGCGCGTCCTGCACGGTGCGGAGCTGGTCCTCGCCGAGGGCGTTCATCTTGGCGTGCCATTCGGCCAGCAGGACGCCGTCGCCCAGGTCGATGACGCTGGCCCCGGCGCGTTTCTTGATGATCTTGGTGGCGTCCTTCTTCAGGTCGGTCAGGATGAAATACGGGGCCTCGTAGGCGGTGGGCTGGCCCCCCGGGGTGACGATCTCGCCGCCCTGGTAGAAGGCGTCGCGGCCACTGGCTTTCATGGCGGCCAGCAGGGGGGGCAGGGTACGGCCCTCGGCCTCAAGGTTCGCGATGACGGTCTGGACACCCAGGGTGTCCATCGTCTCGAAGGGACCCTGTTCCCAGCCGAAGCCCCATTTCAGGGCGTTGTCGATGTCCTGGAGTCGGTTGCTGACGTTGCCGGCCATCTTGGCGGCGTACCAGAAGCCGTCGTTCATGACGCCGCGCAGGAAGTCGCCTTCCTTACCTTCGGCGCCGTACAGGGCCTTCACGCGCTCAGCCAGGGGACGGCCCTTGACGGCGTCCACGGCGGCGACCTTGACCTTGCCCTGGTCCTCGTACTCGAAGGTGTCGAGGTTCAGGTTCAGGATCTTGGTCTTACCCTTCTCGTCCTTGGTCTTCTTGTAGAAGCCGCTGCCGGTCTTGTCGCCCAGCCACTTCTTCTCCTCGACCAGGGTGCGGAAGGCGGGGGTGAGGGTGAATTCCTCGTCGTCGGGCGTGGCCTTCCCGAGGTCGTTGGACACGTGGTAGATGATGTCCAGGCCGGAGAGGTCGGCGGTGCGGAAGGTGGCGCTGCTGGCGCGGCCCAGCGCGGGGCCGGTGAGCTGGTCCACCTGCGCGGGGGTCAGCCCTGCCTTGACCATGTGGTCCATGGCGCGGACGATGCCGTACACGCCGATGCGGTTGGCGACGAAGCCGGGCACGTCGTTGGCGACCACGATGCCCTTGCCGAGAGTGGTTTCCGCGAACTCGCTGAAGGTCTTCACGATCGCCGGGTCGGTCTTGGGCGTGGGGATGACTTCGAGGAGGTGCAGGTAGCGGGGCGGGTTGAAGAAGTGCGCGCCCACGAAGCGGCGCTGGAAGTCCTCACCCCGACCCTCGATCTGGAGGTGCATGGGGATGCCGCTGGAGTTGCTGGAGATGATCGCGGTCTTCTTGGCAACTGCCTCAACCCTGGCCCACAGGTCGCGTTTGGCGTCGAGTTTCTCGATGATCGCCTCGATGATCCAGTCGGCGTCCTTGAGTTTCTTCAGGTCGTCTTCGAGGTTCCCGACCTGGATCAGGGCGGCGCGGGCCGGGTCCATGAAGGCGGCGGGGCGGGCTTTCAGGGCGCGCTGCACGCCCTGCTTGGCGAGGAAGTTGCGGTCGGGATTGTCGGGCAGGACGATGTCCAGCAACATGACGGGAATCCCGGCGTTGGCGAGCTGGGCGGCGATGGCAGCGCCCATGACGCCTGCGCCGATGACTGCGGCTTTCTGAATCTTCATGCGACCTCCTGCGAGATACCTATAAAATTAGACTCGGTTCAAGTTTAAGACCGCGGCGGGGCGTTTGTCCACCAGCCCCGCAGGCCCGTCAGCGCCCGCCGTCCCGCCTCCAGATACGCGGGCTGGCCCTCCCCCACCGCGAACGCCAGATCACCCAGCGCGCGGCACAGCGCGTACCACGCCGCGCGCTCCCACACCGCCCCGGACGCCGGGTACGCGCTCCGCGCCGCCTGCACCACTGCCGGGTCGCCCCAGTGGATCAGGCCCGCCAGGTCCCGCGCCGGGTCCCCCAGCGCCGCGTCCGCCCAGTCCAGCACACCCGAGAGGCACCCCGCCGGGTCCAGGTGAACGTGCTCGGCCGCGAAATCCCCGTGAATGGGGACCGGCTCCACCTCCCGCAGGTCGGGCACGTTCTGCACGCGGGCCGCCCAGGTCCCGGCCTCCGGCAGGACACCTGCGTCCGCCGCGACCCTCAGGTCCTCCAGCGCGGCGTCCCGCCAGTCGTGCCCGGTCGGATCAAGATCCACCCCCAGCCCGGAGCCCTGCGGATTCAGGGCGTGCAGGTCGGCCAGCCAGCCCCCCAGCGCCCCGCCCAGCGCACCCGGATCGGATAGCGGCTGCCCCAGTGCCGACACGCCGGTCACGCGCCGCGCCACGCTGAACCCCTCCGGGGCCAGGGGCGCCGGGTCGCCCAGGTGCAGCACCTCCGGCAGCGGCGCGCCGGGCAGCCGGGGGGCCAGCCACGCCAGCAGCCGGGTCTCGCGCCGCAGGGCCTCTCCCCCACCGGGCCAGCGGGGCAGGCGCACCACCCGGTCCTCTCCCAGCGCGTAGGCGCGGTGATCGCTGCCCGCGCTCAGCCATGACACCGCGTCCGGCGGGGCGCGCAGCAGGGCCGCCACCTGCGCCGGGGTCAGGCTCGGGAGTTCCGGGACGTTCACCCCGCCAGTCCACCACGCGCGGGTGCGGGGGCGCGTGAGGGGCGGGCTACTTGATGAAGCCTTTCACCACGAACACCAGCGCCAGACCCGCCAGGGCCAGCAGCGCCGCGCCGCTCAGGCGGCGGTCCGTGCGCCAGCCCGCCGCCGCCACCCACAGCGCCGCCAGGACCGGCACGGCCGCCACCCACACCACGCCCACCCACGCGTAGTCCGGCAGCAGCACCCCCACCGCCAGCAGCGCCACGCCCACCCAGAAGCCCAGCGGGTACAGCCACGCGGGCAGCCCGGCCAGTTCGCTGCGGTCGGGCGTCATTCGTCCCAGTCCGGGTACTGCTCTGGCGCGGTGCCCAGGCTGTCCAGCACGCGGGGCAGGCGCACGCGGGGCGGGGCGTCCTGCAGGCCCTGGTAGGTCACGTCGAACATCCAGTCGTCGCCGTAGTCGAACAGGAACGTCCAGGTGGGTGTGCGTCCGAAGGGTTCGGTGACCGGGACGCCCTTCACGCCGCGCTCGACCGGTGCGTCGGTGTCACCCGCCGCGCTGGCCGCTCCGTACAGCTGGAGCATCTGCTCCAGGCCGCCGGGCTGCGTCAGGGCCTCTCGGAAACCGGGCGGCAGGCCGTCCGTTTCGATGTCGTCCAGGTCGAGCAGGTCCGCAGCGACGACGTTCAGTTCGGCCTCCACTTCGGCCCGCAGCCGCTCGGGCACGAGGGGCAGCAGTTCCTCGCCCAGGCGGCGGGTCAGGAACGTGGTGGTGTCGGCCATGACCTTGCGGCGGTCCACGACCTCCAGCAGGAGCGAGATCGCCACCTGCGCCTCGCTGGGCGCGGCCGCCTCGCCCAGCATGGGCTGCACGTCGGCGTCGTGGAACAGTTCGTACTTCACGCCCGAGCAGTACGGGTCCTTCCCGTCGAAGAAGCCGAAGGCGTGATCGAAATCGAAGTCGAACGCGCCGACGATCCCGGCGGCCAGGGCGTACAGGTCGGCGTCGTGCGGCACGCCCAGCACCCGGTAGGGGGAGCGGCGTTCGCCGGGCACCTTCACGCGGCTGACCACCTTGAACACGTGCATCTGACGGGGGGTTTTCTTCGTCATGTCGGGTCTCCTGCGGGCGTCAGGCCCAGTACTTCCACAGCAGTTGCGCGGCGGTGAAGATCAGCAGCAGGCTGAAGAACAGTTTCAGCTGCGCGGCGGGAATGCGGCTCTGCAGGCTGGCTCCGGCGCGCGCGCCGATCAGGACGCCCAGCGCCACCCCGGCGGCCAGCCGCAGGTCGAGCAGGCCGCCCGCCTGGTACACCAGCGCGTTGCCGACGGCGGTCAGGCCCATGATGAAGGTGCTCGTGGCGATGGCCTGCCGGATGGGCACGCCCGCCATGAGGTTCAGGACCGGGACCTGCACGGTGCCGCCGCCGATGCCCAGCAGGCCGCTCATGATGCCCGCGAAGGTCATGGCCGGGGGGACCAGCCGGGAGGGTTCGCGTTCGACCTCCACGCGTTTCAGGCCGCGCAGGAGGTTGTACGCGGAGTACAGCAGCAGCGCCGCGAACACGGTCGCGACCGCGCGGGCCGGGAGGATCAGGCCCAGGAACGACCCGGCGGCCCCGCCGACGATGGTGTACGGCGAGAGGAGGTACCCGGTCCGGGCGCGCACGAGGCCCTGCTGCAGGTAACTGGCCGCGCCGCTGAGGCCCACGGCGAGCACCCCGATCTGGCTGATGGCGACCGCCTGCGCGATGGTGATGTCCCGCCCGAAGTGCGGCAGCAGGAATTCCAGCGCGGGAACGACGACCACCCCGCCGCCCAGGCCCAGGATCGCGCCGAGCACCCCGGCGAGCAGGCCCACGCCGATCACGGCGAGCGTCACGGCGCTGATCACGCGCGGCCCCGCCCAGCGGGCGCGGTCAGGAGGTGGACACGGGTTGAACTCACGTCCCGGAGGCTAACACGGGGAGGTCGGAGACCGGGTGCGCGCAGCGGTCTGGCCGCAGTCGCCAGTGGCGGGCAGAGACAGTCTCCGGGGCGGCCCTGTCCCCCACCCGGGGTGCCCGCAGGGGCGAATCACAGCCACCGGAGGATTGCAAGCGGAGATGACCGGGCGCCCACTTCATTAATTTGAAATTTCGCGGGCCGTGACCGGCCTGTCAGGGTTGCGTCAGTACGGTCAGGGCACTCCTCAGCGCGACGTCCGAGCTCCGGCGGACGTCCCTGGGGGTTCGGCCCTGCCCTCACCGCTCTTTCCGTCCCCCGGAGGACTCCATGACCCGTTCCCTGCTGTTCAGCACTGCACTTTGCACCCTCGGCCTGCTCAGCGGCGCCCTCGCCGCCGGAACCTCCAGCGGCACCTCGATCACGAACACCGCCACCCTGACCTACAAGGACGCCCTGAACCAGAACCGCTCCGCGACCTCGAATATCGTGACGGTCACAGTGCGGCAGGTGTACGTGGTGACCGTCACCCCCGACGCGACCGAGGGCAACATCCCCGACGGACGCAAACTCAGCACGTACGCCGGCGGCACCCGGCAGTTCTCGTACACCCTGACCAACGGCGGCAACGGTCAGGACAGCTTCACGCTCAGCTTCGCGCAGTCCACGGGGGACAGCTTCGATCCGACCCTGCGGGTCTACCGCGACCTGGACGGCGACGGGAATTTCACCGACGAGGTCACCGGACCGGTCACCCTGGACGCCGACAAGAGCGTGGACCTGATGGTGCAGGCCACCAATCCCACTGGCGCCGCAATCGGCTCGACCGGGGTGTTCTCGCTGAACGCCGCCTCGACCGGCGCCCCCAGTGTGACCGACACCAACAACTACGCGCAGCTGAGCGTGAGCGCCGAGGGCCTGCTGAACGTCAGCAAGACCGTCGCCCCGGCCGGCAGCGCCACCCCGGGCACGACCCTGACCTACACCGTCACCGGCACCGTCGCCGCCGGCAACCCGGTCGGCAGCGTGACCGGCGTGGTGACCGTGGACGGCGTCCTACGCAGCGGCGTCCTGATCACGGACGTCCTGAACAACCTGACCGGCGTGACCCTGGGGTCCGTCAGCGCCACCAGCGGCACAGCCACCGCGCTGTACTCCACCGACGGCGGCGCCACCTGGAGCGCCACCAATCCCGGCAGTGGTGTGAACGCCGTTGCCCTGCTCGTCTCAGGCACCGGCAGCTTCCTGGCGGGCGGGAGCACCGTGCAGCTGGTGTACAGCGCCCAGATCCCCGCCGCCGCCGCCGCCGGCACGACCGTGGGCGGCACCGCAGTCGCCCGGTTCGACGGCAACGGCGACGCCGATGCCAACGACTCCCAGGAGACCACCCCGCCCGTCACGGTCAGCACGACCGTCGCGGCCGTGATCACCGGGGCGGTCGGCCCCTACGAGTTCCCGCTGGCAGGCGCGACCGGCCCCTACACGGTGAGCGGCGTGACCATCACCCGCAGCGGCGACACGCAGACCACCCAGACCAACATCGTGGCGGGCACCCGCGTGACCTTCCGCCAGACCCTGCGCAACACGGGCAACGCCGACACGCCCTTCACCCTGACCGTCAGCGGCGCGCCCAGCGGCTGGACCTGCACGGTGAACAGCATCGACGCGTCGGACACCCTGGGCACCCTGCCTGATCCCGTCACCGTGCCCCGGCAGACCGACCTGAACTTCGCCGTGTCCTGCGCCGTGCCGTTCGGAGCCGCCGGCATCACCAACACGGCCCTGACCGTGACCGCCACCCCGGCGGGCGGCAGCGCCGACACGACCACCAGCACGGTCGCGAGCGTGATCGCCGCCGGACTCCCACAGCTGGGCAACGGGGACGGCGACACGGCCACCGCCCCCACCACCACGAACGTCACGGTCGGCGGCAACCCGGGCGCCAGCGCGCTGTTCCCGCTGGAACTGCTCAATGGCGGTCCTGTCAGCGAGGCCTTCACCCTGAGCGGCCCGGTCGGCACCGTGTTCTACCTGGACGTGAACGGCAACGGCGTGATTGACCCGGGCGACCTGCCCATCACGACCACGGACGCGTTGACTCCCGGGCAGACCGCCTTCCTGATCGCGGCCGTGCCGGTCACGGCCGGCAGCAGCACGGGCACCAGCCCCGTGATCTTCACCGCCACGAGCACGCTCGACCCGACCCGCGTGACCAGCGTGCTCGACACGCTGCGCGTGAACGCAGTCGCCAGCGGCACGTTCTCCGCGGACAGCAGCCTGAGCACCATCTCGGGGGGCACCATCACGCACGAGCACACCCTCAGGAACACCGGGAACGGCGCCGCCACCTACGCCGCCGGGCCGCTGACTAGTACGGGCGGGTTCGTGTACACCTTCTCGACCAGCAGCACCGGGCCCTTCACGAACACCCTGAGCGGCACCCTGCTCGCCGGGGCAGCCACCCAGGTGTACGTGAGGGTCACGGCCCCCACACTCCTCCCAGATGCCACCGCCACCGAGACGAAGGCCGTGCCGGTCACCCTGACCATGCAGGACGCCCCGCAGCCCAGCGTGACCCTGAGCGTGCAGGACACCACCGCCGTCCAGAGTGCCGTGGCCGAAGTCACCAAGAGCGCCCTGCTGTGCGGTGACGCCGCCTGCGCGGCCACCACCGCGATCACGAATGACCAGGTCAGCCCCGGGGATTACGTGCAGTACACCCTGGTGGTCAAGAACACGGGTACCAGCACCCTGTACGGCGCGAAACTGAAGGACACGCTGCCGAACAGCACCACCTTCGCGAAACTGACCGGGGGCGCGAGCGTCCTGTTCAGCACGGATAACGGCGCCACCTGGAGCGCCACGCCCCCCAGTGCCCTGTCGACTGCTGGTGACTTCCTGGCTGGCCTGGACACCAACGGGGACAGCCGGATCGACGATACCGACACCCTCGCGCCGAACGCGGGCTTCACGGTGACTTTCGTCGTCAAGGTCAACTGATCGTCCCCGGACGATCTGGAGCCCCTGATGCCGCGCCTGAGCCTGCTGGCCCTGACCCTGCTGCTGGGCACCGCCCCGGCGGTCAGTATCCCGAACACCGCCTCTCTGTCCGCGCGCGGCGTGCGCGTGAACTCGAACACCGTCGAACTGACGCGCGTGGCGCCCTGTGATCCGCGCGTCACGCCGGACGGGACGGCCGCCCAGCCGGGCCGCACCCTGGATCTGGCCGCGCCCGGCAGCCTCCTGATTCCCTACGTCGTCACGCAGGCAGGCAGCCGGCCGGATCCCGTGACCCTGGACGCCACGCTGAGCGGCGCGGTCACGGGCGTGCGGGTGCAGGTACAGGACGCCGGGGGGCAGCCCCTGAGCAGCCTGCGCCTCGCACCCGGCGAGTCCCGCACCGTGAACGTGGCGCTGCTCGTCCCACAGGGCGCGAAGGGAGACCTGGACGTGAATCTCGCCGCGCGCTGCGGCGAGAGCGCCGACCCGGTGAACGTTACGCGCGTGCGCCTCTCGCCGCAGGTGAACCTGCTTCTGACCCACACGGTCGCACCGGCCCGCAGTGAGGTGGGCCGCACCGTGACCTTCACGCTGCGCCTCCCGAATCCGGCGGCGCAGCCTCTCTCGCCGGAACTGACCGTCACGCTGCCCGGCGGCCTGGATTACCGGCCGGGCAGTGCGCGCGCGGGCACCCAGACCATTCCCGCGGCCCTGGGGGCCGATGGGCGCACGGTCACGTTCACGCCGGGCACGCTGGCCGCCGGTGACACCCTGAGCGTCACGTACGACGCGTTCGTCTCTCCGCAGGCCCTGATGAATACCGGTGCCGAGCGCATTCTGGACGTGCCGGCGGTCGCCCGCGCCCCCTACGCCGGGCAGCTGCTGACCTCACCGGTGGCCAGCGCGCACCTGACCGTGGCGCCGGGCGTGTTTGACCGCCGCGCCACCGTGGTGGGCGAGGTCTTCATGGACGCCAACGGCAACGGACGGCGCGATCCGGGAGAAGCGCCGCTGCCCGGCGCGCGTGTCCTCCTGGCCAACGGCGAGCAGACCCTGACCGACGAGCAGGGCCGGTACGCGCTGCGCGACCTGAAGCCCGGGCCGTGGCTGCTGCGCCTGGATCCGGCCACCGCGCCGTTCGAGGCCACGCCCGGCTGGGGCACCCGCCTGATCGACGTCTTCGCCCTGACCCGCGCAGATTTCGCGCTGCGTCAGCCGGCCGCGCAGGTCAGCGCCCTGCCGGACGCGCCGCGTGACACGACGGTGCGCAGCGGGCCGGTGGTGGTCACGCGGCGCGTGACGGCGCAGCCCGGCGGCGTGAGCCTGATCACCCTGGAACTCAGCAGCGCCCGACCGGTCGCGGACGTGGTGATCACCGACCGCAGCGCGCCGGACGCCGAGCCCCGCCAGTTCCGGGTCACGCTGCTCACGCAGCCCCTCACCTTCTCGTACCTGAGTCTCACGCCGGCCGGGCCCAGCGACCCGGACGTGCTCTGGAGGGAACCATGATCACCGATTCCCGGCACGTCCGGCTGCTGCTGGTGCTGCTGGCCGCGCTGCTCGGCCCGGCCCGGGCGGCGCCGGTGGCGCTGCGCGCCGCCCTGAGCGGCGAGGACGCCCCCGCCGTGCCCGTCACGGTGACGCTGCGCGGCCCGCAGACCGAACGGACCGTCACCCTCCCGGAGGGCGGCGCGCTGCTGGACCTGCCGCCCGGCGAGGTGACCGTCCTGATTGCCGGCGGCGCGACGCTGCTCACGCGGTCGTTCACCGTCACGGAACGCGGCGCCGACGTGACGCTGCGCGTGCAGCCGGACGTGACCGTCGGTGCGCAGCTGCCCGAGCGGGCCGCGCCGGGCGACACCGTGACGGCCCGCATCACCCTGCGCAGCAACTTCAGTGCGCCCCTGACCCTGACCCCGGAACTGGCCCTCGATCCGGGCCTGCTGTTGCTGCGGCGCGTGAACCTCTCGCGGACGCTCGCGCCGGGCCAGACCGTGACGTTGGAAGTGCCCCTGCTGGTGGGCGTGGCTGAGACCCTCGGCCTGAGCGTGAACGTCCGCGGCCTGCCCGCGCGGGCCGACGCGACCCTGGTGGCGCGCACGCCGGCCCGCGCGCAGGTGGAACTGCCGGAAGCTGCCGAACCGGCCGCCGATATCCGGATGCTGATCGTGCGGAACGCAGGCGGGGAGGACGGCGTCTTTCCCGTGCAGGTGCAGGCGCGGGACGTGCGGGACGCGCGGCTGCTGCGCGGCGGGCAGCCGCTGGGAGGCGCGACCCTACGGGTCGCGGCCGGTGAGCAGGTCGCGCTGGGCGTGGCCGGTGAGGCCACGTCGCCGGACGCGCAGCTGACGGTCACGGTGGGCGGAGTGTCGGCCCGCGTGCCGCTGGCCGCCGCCTTGCCCCTACGGGGCACCCTGGAAGTCACGCCTGCCGACCCGTTGCCCGGTGAGACAGTGACGGTCACGCTGCGCCTGGACAACCGGACGGGCGCGCCCCTGAGCGGGCCGCTGACCGTGCAAGCCCCGACGTGGCTGCGCCTGGACGGCCCGCCGGCCGGGCCGGTGACCGTGCCGGCCGGCAGCTCAGTGCTGACCTGGACGGCCCGCGTGCCCTTCGGCCCGGCGGACCGCGCCGTGGTCACGGTGCAGGGCGACGGCCCCCTGGCGGCGGTGCGCGACACGCAGCCGGTCACGCGGACGCTGCTGCCCCTGCGGGTCGGGGTGGACCCGGAAACCGCCACCGTCACCTCGGACGGCCTGATTCCCCTGATGATCCGCAACCCGACGGCGCGGCCTGTCACGGTGCGCCTGCAGGTGGACGCCCAGGCACCGGCCGACAGCGGCCCGGCCGCCGAACTGGACCTCGACCCCTTCGCGGCGGCCGTCACGAACGTGAGCGTGCAGAGCCTCGAAGAGGGCGAGGCGAACGTGACCGTCACGCCCACGGTGCAGGGCGAGGTGGCGGGCGCGCCGCAGCCGGGCACCGTGACCTTCACGGCGGTCACGCAGGCGCAGCGGCGCAGCACCCTGCGCCTGCCGTTCGACATTCTGGGCCTGACCACCGGCAGCGTCCTGGCCGCGCATCTGCCGCCCGAGGGCGCGCGGTTCGTGCCGGGCAGCGCCGCCGTGCAGGTCGGCCCGAACCGGACCTCGCTGCCCGACCCCCGCGTGGGGGGGGACGGGCGGCTGTACTGGACACTGCCCGCCACGGCCCGCCAGGGCAGCCTGACGTACGACGTGCTGCATGCCGACGCACTTCCGGCCGCGCCGCCGCTGGACCTGACCGCGCGGATCGGGGAACGGGACGTGCCGCTGGCCGGACAGCTGAGCAGCGAGAACGCCGCGCGCGCCGCGCCGCTTCAGGTCAGCGAACGCGACGGGCTGATCCGTTTTCCCCGGGACGGCACCACGCTGTCCGAGGGGGGCCGCAGTAACGTGATCCTCGAGGGCCCGGCGGGCGTGCCGGTGCGCCTGACGGTGAACGGTGAGGATGTGCCGGACGATCTGATCGGCGAGGCGGGCCGCGCCTTCGACCGCGAGCGGCGCGTGTACGTGGGGCTGCCGCTGCAGGTCGGCGCGAACGTGATCGAGGTCAGTTACGGCGCGCTGAGTGACCGCGTGCAGGTGTTCGTGCCGGGCGCGGCCACCCGGCTCGACCTGAGTCTGGAAGACGGCACGGTCGCCGACGGCAGCCGGCCGGTGACGCTGCTGGTGCGCAGCCTGGACGACCAGGGCCGCCCCTCGGGCGAGGGCCTGGCGACGCTGACCACCGTGCTGGAACCGCTGGATACCGACGCCGACTCCGGCGCGCCGGGGTATCAGGTGAACCTGCGTGGCGGCGTGGCGCGCGTGCGCCTGCAGCCCGTGTCCAGCGCGCAGACGCTGGAGGTCGAGGCGCTGCTGGGGCAGCTGAGGACCCGCGCGGCGCTGTTCGTGCCGGTGCCGCAGCTCGTGACGGCGTCGTATCAGGTGAGCGCCGGGCTGACGTACTCGGTGCGCGCCGGCCTGCGTGCGTCACTGGTGGCGCGGGGCTACGCGGAATTCCCGGTTCTGCAGGGGCAGTTGCAGGTCGCGGCGGACACCGAGCAGCTGCCCGGGCTGGACAGCGCCGCCACCGCCGCGCGCCGCTTCACGTTGACCGGCAGCGGCACCGAGTCGCGCAGCGCACTGAGCAGTGACCTGGGCTTCGCGTTCCGGTTCGAGCGGCGTGAACTGAGCGCCGGGTACTACGCCGGGCCGCTGGAGCTGCCGGGGCTCAGTGGCCTGCCGGGCGCGAGCGCGCTGCGGGTGGCCGTGCGGGACCGGGGCGTGAGTCTGTTCGCGGTGGCGGCGCGGCTGCCGGGCGCCACGTACACGGACACCTTCGAACCGGATGGGGGCCGGGTGTTCACGCTGCGCGCTCCGCCCGTGGTGGGCAGCGAGCAGGTGGTGCTGCGCGGCACGGCGGATCAGCGGCTCACGGCGGGCCGGGAATACACGCTGGACGCCGCGTCCGGCACGCTGACCCTCGCCCGGGTGCCCAGCCGGCTGGGGCCGAACTTCGAACGGCAGACGCTGGTGGTCACGTACGCCCCGGCGGGCGAGCTGGGCGTGCAGCTGGGCGTGGGCGTGGGGGCCAGCGTGCAGCGCGGCGCGTGGACGCTGGGCGGTTCGGTCGCGGTGCTGGGCACCCAGCCCGCGTTCGGCGTGCAGGCGCGCTACACGCGCAACGGTGCGGAATTCAGCGCCGCGTACACGCGCGGTCCGGACAGCCCGGACGGCCGCCTGAGCGTGGCGGGCAGCTTCCAGCAGGGCGCCGTGAGTGGCACCCTGAGCGTGGGTGGTACCGGCAGTCTGCCCGCCGGGCTGAGTGGCGCGGCGCAGGTCGCGTACCGGCCCGGGCCGTTCGGCGTGAAGTTCTCCGGGCGCGTGCAGGGCGAGCAGGTGTGGACGGCGCTGCAGGGCGAGTGGCGCCCGGTGAACGGCGTGACGCTCGCCGCCGGGCCGGAGGTCCGCTGGGGCGCGCAGGGTACGGCGCTGAACGCGCTGCTGGGGGCGAGCGTCACGCTGGGCAAGGTCACGGCGGAGGTCACGCACGCGCAGCCGCTGCTGGGCGGCGACGATCCCCTGACGCGCCTGGGCGTGTCGTACGCGCTGAGCGCCTCGACGGCCGTGACGGCCCGCGTGCAGCGCAGTGGTCCGGACGGGGCGCTCAGTGGCGAGCTGGGCGTGAACCAGAAAGTCGGCAGCGGCAACCTGGAGGTGGCGTACCAGCTGCCGGGCGTGAGCGGGCAGAGCAGCCGCGCGCGGTTCGGCCTGAGTACGCCGATCCAGCTGAGTCCGGCGCTGCGGGTCAACCTGAGCGCGTCGCTGCTGCGCGATCTCGACCGGGGCCTGAACACGTACGGGGCAGGCTTCACGGCGTACTACCGCAGTGCGGGCCTGACCGGCACGCTGGGCCTGGACGGATCGCGCGGCGAGACCGGCACGCGCCTGACGGCGCGCGGCGGGCTGTCCGGCTCGGTGGGTGCGCACGTCCTGGGTGTGGATACGGTCGTGCAGCTGCTGCCGGACCTGCAGGGGCAGCTGAACATCAGCCACGCGTGGCGCAGCGACCGCGCGTCGCTTCTCCAGTACCACCGCTACAGCAGCCTGGAGGCGGCCCCCACCCTGGAGGGCGAGGTGGCGGTGGACGTGACGCTCCCGCGCAGCGACCGGCAGCCCGGCCTGCACCTGCAGCCGTCCGTGGCGTACCAGCTGCCCATCCGGCAGCGTGACGACCTGACGGTGCAGGTGGGTCTGGGCGTGACCGTACCGGTCAACGAGCGGTTCGGGGTAGGCGTCAGCGGCTACCTGATCGGGCAGCCGGGGCGCGCGCAGTACGGCGCGACGCTCGGCGCCGACCTGCGGGTGAAGGTGACCGATGGCCTGCGGCTGGTGGGGGGGTACACGCTGAACGTGGCGGGAACGGATCTGACGGGCCTGACGCCCGGAGCGGGTAGCGGCTTCTTCGTGCGCGCTGACCTGTTCGGAGGGCGATGATGCGGAACATGAACAACTGGACGAGGTGGGTGGCGCTGCTGGCGGCGCTGCTGACGCTGGGCCTGGGTGCGGCGCGGGCCGGGTCGTGCGCGGCGGTGGCGTGCGTGAGTGCCGGGCCGCGTCTGGTCAGCGTGAATACGGCGCAGAGCGCGATTCTCAATCCGCTGATCGGTGGGCTGCTGGGCGGCAACGTGACCCTCAGTGTCCTGGACTGGAACGCGGTGGCCGCGACGGACGTGCGCCTGGGGCTGTTCCTGGACGCCCTGCGGGCGCAGGCAGGCGTGGCGACCGTGGATCAGGCCCTGACGACCGGCGTGACCGTGGCGCGCATCCTGGAGGCCGCTGCCGTCGCGGCCGAGGCGGACGGCAATGCGGCTGGCGCGGCCGCACTGCGGACGCTGAAGGCGCAGGTGGCGGGCCTGAGCGGCACGGTCGCGCTGGGCGACCTGCTGAAACTGAACTTTCCCAGCGGGGCATTCGCGGACGCGCGGATCAACGCGCTGAATCTCGTGACGGGCGGCGCGCAGCTGTTCAACCGGCGCAACGCCGTCACGACCGGCAGCACGCCCATCACCCTGAGTGGCGTCAGCGTGAACCTGACTGCCCTGGGCCTGGGAGTCAGCACCGCCACGCCGACCGTGCAGCTGTTCCTGCAGGTGGTCGAGCCGCCGGTGTACGTGTGCGGCGAGCAGGGCAGCACGTTCCACACGGCGGCGGTGCGCGTGAAGCTGAACGTGAACCTGAACGGGCTGAGCGTGAACGTGCTGGGGCAGGCCGGCGCGACCATTCAGCTCACGAACCTGAACCTGTACCTGGAAGTTGCGCGGGTGAGCGGCACGCTGGGTCTGGTGAATGCCGTGTCGGGCGCACTGACGCTGAACGCCACGCCCGGCGTGGCCCGGCTGGGTCTGGGGCAGATCAGTGACGGCGTGTTCTTCGACCGGGGTCGGCTCTCGCCGCTGCCCCTGCCGGACTACGCGAAGATCGGCCGGCTCACGGCGGCGCTGGGCACCGTGAATCTGGACGTGGAGGCCCGCAGCCTGGCAGACGGCACGTACCCCCTGAGCACCGTGAGTGCCGCGCCGCCCTACCCGACCCAGGTCACGGTCGGGAGTTCCAGCGCCGCCATCCCGACCCTGGTGGGCACCCTGATCACCAACCTGGACGTGCAACTGACCCCTGCGCCGCTGCAGTCGGTGCTTGATCTGCTGCTGAATCCGGTGAAACTGACCGTAAGGACGCTGCTGCAGCCGACGCTGGTGGTGGTCTTGCAGGCCAGTGTGGATCAGGTGCTGCGGCTGCTGGGCATTGGGATCGGCGAGGGTGTCTTCACGGTGAACAGCGTGAACAACGCCTGCCGTGTCACGGCCCGGGTCTACCGGGACGTGGAACCGGACGGTGCGCCCGGCGCGGGGGAAACCTGGGATGGACCGGCCACGCGGGTCAATCTGGTGACGGCCGGCAGCGTGCGCCAGTCGCGGGCGGTACCGCCGGGCCCGGGTACGGCCGAGCTGGGCGTGCCCGAGGGTACGTACACGCTGCTGGTCAACGGCAGTGCGGCCGGGGTGAGCGCGCAGGCGCCGGCAGGGTGGATCTTCGTGAATCCGGTGGGGGGCAGCGTGACGCTGAGCGTCGCGGCTGCAACGACCAGTCTGCCGGACCCCACGTTCGGGCTGTTCCAGGGGGACCGTGTGGACGGCACGCTGTTCCGCGACGACGGGTTCGGGGGCGGCGTGGCGCACGACGCAGCGGCGCAGGCGAACGAACCGCGGGTGGCTGCCCGCAGCGTGAGCGTGACCGGCAGCGGCGGGTCGCGCAGCGCGACCACCGGGACGGATGGGGCGTTCACGCTGTTCGTGCCCGGGAGCTGGACGGGCGTCACGCTGGACTTCACGGGCGCTGAGACCGTGACGGGCGTGCGGGTGGGCGGCGCGGTGACCCTGGCGACCGACGCGCTGGGGACCGGGGTGCGCCCGGCGGCCCTGCCGACCCCGGCGGGTGCCGTGCGGGTGGTGTCGCTGGGCATCACGGGCCGCCCGGCGCTGAGTCCGGACCGGTCCGGGCGCAGCATCGCGCCGGGCACGCTGCGCTACCTGCACACCCTGAATCCGGGGTCGGTAGGCACGCTGAGTTTCACGAAGACCGGCTCGTTCGGGCGGGCGTTCTCCCTGGACAGCGACTGTGACGGCACGGTCAGTGACGCCGAGCGGACGCCTCTGACTGCCGTGACGGTCGGGGACAGTTGGCCGCGCGCGGCGGACGGCACCCTGAAGAGTTGCGCGCTGGAGGTCGAGGTGAGCGTGCCGGCCGGCGCGGCTGCCGGCGCGACCGAGGCGGCGGTCGTGACGGCGCAGCTGGCCTGGGCGGGCAGCGCGGTGACGGACAGCGCCGCCGTGACGGACACGACGACGGTCAGCCCACCGGCCCGCATCGTGAAGACGGTGCAGAACCTAACGGCGGCGTCGGGCGCGGTGGATACGGGCGTGACAGCAGATCCCCGGGACCGGTTGCAGTACTGCCTGAATGTCACGAATCCGGCGCTGGATGCCATCTCGGCTGTGACGGTCAGTGACACGCTGACAGGGGCGGCCGGGTACGAGCCGGGCACCCTGACGCTGGACGGGGCGGCCCTGACCGACGCGGCCGACACGGACGCCGGCAGCGTGAGTGGCCGGACGGTCACGGTGACGCTGGCGGCGCTGGCGGCCGGGCAGACCCGGCAGGTGTGTTTCGAGGTGACGGTGCCCTGAATCGCGCCGGGAGGGGTGGGTCTGGGAGGGGTGGCGCGCGTCACCTCTCCCCTTTTGCGTGCGAATTGCGGAACTGGCCCCCGGTAGGCCGGGCGCTCCGCCAGGGCTGGCGGGACATTCCTACCTATAGTAATCCGAGTGGCATACTTAGGATTACGGGGATGAAACGCACCCTGCTCGCCGTCACCGCCCTGCTGCTCACCGGCACCAGCCTCGCGCAGACTAAGACCCTGACCGTGTACTCCGGCCGCGCCAAGACCTTCGTGGACCCGGTCGTGCAGCAGTTCGAACGGCAGACCGGCATCAAGGTGAACGTCCGCTACGGCACCGACGCGCAGCTCGTCGCCGCCCTGCGCGAGGAAGGCAGCCGCAGCCCCGCCGACGTGTACTGGGGCAACTCGGTGGGCGCGCTGGGCGAACTGGCCGAGGAAGGCAAGTTCAGCAAGCTGGGCTCGGCCCTGACCCGCAACGTCAGTGACGACTACCTGCCCGACAGCCGCACCTGGCTGCCCACCACCGTCCGCTTCCGCACGCTGGCGTACAACACGGGCAAGATCAAACCGGATCAGCTGCCCGACTCGATCATGGACCTGCCTAAGATGACCAGCCTCAAGGGCCGCATCGGCTGGACGGTCAGCTACCCCAGCTTCCAGGACTTCCTGGGCGTGATGATCGCGCAGCAGGGCGAGCAGAAGACCCGCGCCTGGATCGAGGGCATGAAGGCCCTGCAACCCAAGGACTACAAGACCAGCAACGTCGGCATGCTCGAGGCCATGCGTGCCGGTGAGATCGACGTGGCCCTGACCAACCACTACTACATCCAGCGCGTGAACCGCCTGAGCTACCCGATCGACACGTACTTCTTCAAGAACGGCGACATCGGCAACCTGGGCAACGCCACGGGTGCGGGCATCCTGAAGACCAGCAAGAACCAGGGCAATGCCGCGCGCTTCCTGAGCGCCCTGGTCGCCAAGGACGCCCAGACGTTCTTCCTGAGCGTGAACTTCGAGTACCCCGTGATCGGCAACATCCTGCAGCCCACGACCATGCTGCCCTACGCGGACGTGATCAAGCGCAGCCCCAAGGTGGACCCCACGGTCATGCCGAAGAACATCGAGAAGGCGCAGAAGCTCCTGCGTGACGCTGGCCTGCTGTAAGCCCCATGCCTGTCCGCTGCCGCCCCGACTCCGGTCGCGGGCGGCGGTTTTTTCATAGGGCGGAGGCGGGGAATGGGGACACCCGACCCGAATCCCGAGTAAACCGCTCTGCTATCGTGACGGGGCGGCCCGCGTGGGCGCACCCCACCCATGACCCGACGACGCCCGCCCCTCGCCCTGCTGCTGCCCGCCCTGCTGACCGTGGCGGGCGTCTTGCTGCCCCTGGTGTACCTGCTGATCCGCGCGCTGGGCGCTGAGGGAACCGAACTGCGCGAGATCGTGTTCCGCAGCCGCAACCTGGACCTCCTTGCCAACACCCTGCTGCTGACCGTGGGCACGCTGGTCACGACCACGCTGGTCGCGCTGCCGCTGGCGTACCTCGCGGCGCGCACCGACCTGCGCCCCCGCCGCGCGCTGATGCTCGCCGGCGTGCTGCCCCTGGCGATTCCCGGGTACGTGGGCGCGTACGCCATGATCGCCGCCAGCGGCCCCGGCGGCACCATCGAGGCGCTGACCGGCCTCAACTGGCCCAGCCCCAGCGGGTTCTGGGGCGCGCTGGGCATCCTGACGCTGTTCACGTTCCCGTACCTGTTCCTGAACCTGCACGCCGCCCTGCGCGCCCAGGACCCCGCCCTGGAGGACGCCGCCCGCCTGCTGGGCCGCACGCCCGCGCAGACGTTCCGCGAGGTGACCCTCCCGTACCTGCGGCCCGCGTGGCTGTCCGGCGCGCTGCTGATCGCCCTGCACGTCCTGGGGGATTTCAGCGTGGTCAGCCTGATGCGCTACCCCACCTTCAGCGCGGCGATCTACCAGCAGTACACCGCCGCGTACGACCGGGTGTACTCCGCGTGGCTGGCGCTGGGCCTGCTGCTCGTGACCGGCGCGGCCCTGCTGCTGGAGGCGCGGCTGATGCGCGGCCTGCACCTCGCGCGGGTCAGTCCCGGCGGGGCGCGCGAGGTCCGCACCACCCCCCTGGGCCGCGCCCGGCCCCTGGCGTGGGCGTTCGTGGCAGCCCTGGTCGGCGCGGCGCTGATCGTCCCGCTGGGCACCATCGGGTACTGGCTGCGCCTGGAACAGAACCCCTTCGCGTGGGCCAGCCTGTGGGACGCCCTGAAAAGCGCGCTGGGCGCCGCCGCCATCGCTGCCGTGACGACCACCGCGCTGGCGTTCCCGCTGGCGTACATCGGCAGCCGCGCGCAGGGGCGACTGGCGCGCTTCACGGAACGCGCCGCGTACCTCGGGTACGCCACGCCCCCGCTGGCGTTCGCGCTGGCGCTGGTGTTCTTCAGCCTGAAAGTCGCCCCGCCGCTGTACCAGACCTTCCCGCTGCTGATCCTCGCGTACACCCTGCACTTCGTCGCCGAGGCCGTCGGCCCGATCCGCACCAGCTTAAGCACCGCCACGCCCCGCCTGGAGGAAGCCGCGCGGCTCCTCGGGCAGACCAGCCGGGGCGCACTGGCCCGCGTCACGCTGCCCCTGATCCGCCCCGGGCTGCTCGTCAGCGCCGCGTTCGTGTTCCTGAGCGTCCTGAAGGAACTCCCGCTGACGCTGCTGCTGGCCCCCATCGGCTTCGAGACGCTGGCCCGCAACGTCTGGGCGTACACCGAGGAAGCGCAGTACGCCGCCGCCGCCCCCTACGCCCTGGCCCTGGCCCTGAGCGGCGCGGTCCTGACCCTGCTGATCCTGCGCCGCGAACGCCGCCCCACCCCCAGACCACCCCGCCCCCCCAAGGAACAGGCATGACCCCGATCCTCCAGCTCGACCACCTCAGCAAACGCTACGCCCCCGGCCACCCGCCGGTCGTGAACGACCTGAACCTCAGCGTCAGCGCCGGGGAACTCCTGACCCTGCTCGGCCCCTCCGGCTGCGGCAAGACCACCACCCTGCGCCTCATCGCGGGCCTCGAACAGCCCGACAGCGGCGACGTCCTCATCGGGGGGCGCAACGTGACCAGCCCCTTCGCGCCCCCCGAACGGCGCGGCGTGGGCCTCGTCTTCCAGGACTACGCCCTGTTCCCGCACCTGAGCGTCCTGGGGAACGTCCTGTTCGGCCTCTCGCACCTGCCCCGCGCCGAGCGCCTCCCGCGCGCCCGTGAGACCCTCGCGCTGGTCGGCCTGACCGTCTTCGAGAGCCGCCGCCCGCACGAACTCAGCGGCGGGCAGCAGCAGCGCGTCGCCCTGGCCCGTGCACTCGCGCCGCGCCCCACCCTGCTGCTGCTCGACGAACCGTTCAGCAACCTCGACGCGCAGCTCAGGCACGCCACCCGCCAGGAAATCCGCAGCATCTTGCGCGCCGCAGGCACCACCGCCATCCTCGTCACGCACGACCAGGAAGAAGCGCTGGCGTTCAGCGACCGCATCGTCCTCATGCGCGCCGGACAGGCCGAACAGATCGGCACCCCGCACGACGTGTACACCCAGCCCCGCACCGCGTTCGTCGCGAACTTCCTGGGCCGCAGCAACCTGCTCTCCGGCACCGCCGACCGCCACATGGCCCGCACCGCGCTGGGCATCATCCCCCTGCAGGAATCCCGCAGCGGCCCCGTCCTCGTCAGCGTGCGCCCCGAACACCTGCGCTTCACCGACGACCCCGCCGCGCCCGAGGTCACCATCCAGGCCCACGAATTCAAAGGCCACGACATCACGTACACCGTCACCCTCGACGGCAACCGGCAGGAACTCCTCGTGCACGGCCCCAGCGACGACCTGCGCCCCGAAGGCAGCCGCGCCCGCCTGAGCGTCACGCAGCCCGCCCGGCCCGTGCAGTAAGGGGCACGGGCGGGTACACCCTGACGTCACCGGCTTAAGCAACACCGCGATACACGAAAAAAACACCCGGCACGAAACCGGGTGTTCCTTGGTGGAGGCTTGGGGATTCGAACCCCAGACCCTCCGCTTGCAAAGCGGATGCTCTCCCGCTGAGCTAAGCCCCCTCAGCGCCCGGCAATGTATCAGAGGGGTGCGGTTCTGGCAAGGGGGGGCGGCGTAGGCCGTGCGGCGGAGGCTGCCCGGATCGGGGGCGGGTAGAGTGGCGGGCATGTTCCGTCGCCGCCCACCTCTGCCGCCGTTCCCGCCGGGTGGGGTGCTGGTGGGTGGTGCAGCGCGTGACTGGTTGCGCGGGGTAGTAGCGAAGGATTTCGACTGGATGGTGCCGGACCCGGCGGGCGCGGCGCGGGCGCTGGCGGGGGCGCTGGGTGGGTCGGCGTTCGAGCTGGACGCGGAGCGGGGGTACTGGCGGGTGTCGGCGGCGGGTGGGGTGCAGCATGATCTGGTGCCGCGCCCGGCGGACCTGGATGAGGACCTGCGGCGGCGGGATTTCACGGTGAATGCGCTGGGGGTGCTGCCGGGTGGGCGGGTGCTGGACGTGGTGGGCGGGCAGGCGGACCTGCGTGCGCGGCGGCTGCGGATGGTGTCGCGGGAGAATCTGCGGGCGGACCCTCTGCGGGCGTGGCGGGCGGCGCGGTTCGAGCTGACGCTGGGCTTCCGGCTGGAGCCACTGACGGAGGCGGCGGTGCGAGAGGTCGCGTCGGATCTGGCGGGGGGCCGCCTGCCGCTGCCCGCGTGGGAGCGGGTGCGGGACGAGGTGCACGCGCTGCTGCGATCAACGGACGCGGCGCGGGGGGTGGGGCGGCTGGAGGACCTGGGCCTGCTGGCCCTGACCGTGCCGGAGTTGCGTGAGGGGCGGGGCGTGGCGCAGGGCGGCTTTCATCACCTGGACGTGTTCGCGCATGGGGTGGAGGCGCTGCATCAGCTGATCGGGCGCTTCCCGGACGCCCCGCTGCCGCTGCGCTGGGCGGCGCTGCTGCATGACGTGGGCAAACCCCGTACGCTGGCGCGTGACGAGCTGACCGGGCGGGCGTCGTTCCACGGGCATGACAAGGTGGGGGCGGCGGTCACGGCGCAGGTGCTGACGCGCCTGAAACTCCCGGGGGAGGACGTGCGGCACGCCTCGGCGCTGGTGGGGGCGCACATGGTCCCGCTGCCCGCCACCGAGCGGGAGGCGCGGCGCTTCGTGCACCGCCGCCGCGCGCTGCTGCCGGACCTGCTGGCGGTGATGCTGGCCGACCGGGAGGCGGCGCGCGGCCCGATGAGCAGCGAGGCGTCCCGCCGGGCGTACGCGCGCGGCATCGAGCGGGTCCTGGTGGCGCTGGAGGAGCAGCCCGGCGCCCCGCCTCCGCTGCTGCGCGGCGAGGAGATCATGGCCCTGCTGGGCGTACCACCCGGCCCCCGCGTGGGCGAGGCGACCCGCGCGCTGGCCGAGGCGACAGCCCTGGGCGAGGTCGGCACTCCCGAGGAGGCCCGCGCGTTCCTGCTGGCCTGGAACGCCTCGAACTAGCCGGGTCCGGGGGCCGTCAGCATTCCGACAGGCCGGGGGGGCTATCCTGGCCCGGTCATGAACGCGCTTCACCCGGACCACACCCTCGATCCCCGTCCTGTCACGCCGCAGTGGGTGACGGACGCGGTGTTCTACCAGATCTTCCCCGACCGCTTCGCCCGGTCGGGTCGCGTGCGGGGCCTGAACCTCCAGGAGTGGGGGGACACGCCGCACTTCAACCGTTACATGGGCGGTGACCTGTGGGGCGTGGCGGCGAAACTGGACTACATCCAGAGCCTGGGCGTGAACGCCATCTACTTCTGCCCGGTGTTCCAGTCGGCCAGCAACCACCGCTACCACACGCACGACTACTACCAGGTGGACCCCATGCTGGGCGGGAACGAGGCGCTGCGGCACCTGATCGACGAGGCGCACGCGCGCGGCATGCGCGTGGTGCTGGACGGCGTGTTCAACCACGCCAGCCGGGGGTTCTTCCAGTTCAACGACCTGCTGGAGCAGGGCGAGGCGAGCGCGTACCGCGACTGGTTCCACGTGGACGGCTGGCCGCTGCACCCGTACGACGACGCGCGGCCCGCGAACTACGCGGCGTGGTGGGGCAACCGCGCGCTGCCGAAGTTCAACACGGACAACCGCGCGGTGCGGGCGTTCCTGTGGGACGTCGCCGAGCACTGGATCCGGTTCGGGGTGGACGGCTGGCGGCTGGACGTCCCGAACGAGATCGACGACGATTCCTTCTGGCAGGAGTTCCGGCGGCGCGTGAAGGCCATCAACCCGGACGCGTACATCGTCGGGGAGATCTGGGGCGACGCGCACCGCTGGCTCCAGGGCGACCAGTTCGACGCGGTCATGAACTACCACTTCACGCGGCCCTGCCTGGCGTTCTTCGGCGCGCACACGCTCGATCACCCCATGAACGAGCGCAGCGGCACAGGGCGCGTGGACGCGATGGACGCCGCGGCGTTCGCGCAGCGCATGACCGAGGTGACGCGCATGTACCACCCGGACGTGGTGCGCGTGCAGCTGAACCTGCTCGACTCGCACGACACGGCGCGCTTCCTGACTGCCGTGGGTGGGGATCACTCGGCGTTCCGGCTGGCGACGGTGTTCCAGATGACGTACGTGGGCACGCCCTGCATCTACTACGGCGACGAGGTGGGCCTGCCCGGCGGCCCGGACCCGGACTGCCGCCGCGCATTCCCCTGGGACGAGGGCAGCTGGAATCAGGAGACCCTGGCCCTGACGCGCAAGCTGACGGCGGCCCGCCACGCGAGCCCCGCCCTGCAACGTGGGGACTTCCACGTGACGCACGCGCAGGGCGAGCAGCTGGTGTACGCGCGCCGTCACGCGAGCGGCGCGGCGCTGATCGGCCTGAACGCGGGCCGCGAGGACGCCCACCTGCCCTTCACGGGCGTCACGCCCGGCGACTACCGCGACGTCATCACGGGCCGCACCGTGCACCTGACCGGCGACACGCCCCTCAGCGTGCCCGCACGCGGCGCGCTGGTGCTGGTGCCTCTGGGGTGAGTGGGGGGTAGGGAGTGGGGAGTGGAGTGAGCACGACCTCCACTGCCCACTTTCCACTCCCTACTTACAGCAGGATCACGTCCACGTCGTCGCCGGGCTGCACGGGCTGACCTTCGGGGACGATCACCAGGGCACCGGCGTCGCTGAGCGACCGCAGGATGCCGCTGCCCTGCTGGCCGTAGTCGCGGACCATGCCGCCGTCGATCACGCCGCGCCAGAATGCGGTCTTGTCCGGCAGGGCGCGGAAGGGCGTGGCGGCGCGCAGGCGCAGCGTCTGGGGGGGCTGGCCGGTCAGGGCGGGCCGCACGATGACGTGGAACACCACGAGGCTGCTGACCGGGTTGCCGGGCAGGCCGAACACGGGCAGGCCGTTCCAGCCGCCCAGGATGGCGGGCCCACCGGGGCGCATGCGGACCTTCCAGAAGCTCACGCGGCCCTGTTCGACCAGCAGGTCCCGCATGAAGTCGTATTTGCCCATGCTGACGCCGCCGCTGGTCAGGAGGACGTCCGCGCCGCCCGCCGCGTCGATGGCCGCCTGGAGCGCCTGGGGGCTGTCGGGCGCGTGACCCAGCGGGAGGACCTCGCACCCGGCTTCCAGCAGCATGGCGTGCAGGCCGACGCTGTTGCTGTCGTACACCTGCCCGGCGGTCAGGGGCTGGCCGGGCGGGACGACCTCGTCCCCGGTGGAGAGCAGCGCGACCCGCAGGCGGCGCTGCACGCTCAGCCGCGCGTGCCCGAGGGCCGCCGCCAGCGCCAGCCGGGGGGCCGTGAGGAGCTGTCCAGCGTGCAGGACGACCTCGCCCGCGCGGAAGTCGCCGCCCTCATGGCGAACGTCGGCGGGACTGGCGGCGCGGCGCAGGAGCACCCCGTCCAGCCCGTCGTCGCTCAGCTGCTCGACGGGGCAGATGGCGTCCGCGCCCGCCGGGAGGGGCGCGCCGGTGTAGATCCGCACGCACTCGCCTGCGCCGACCGTGCCGCCGAACGCGGCTCCGGCGCGGCTCTCGCCGATCACGCGCAGGCGTGCCGGGGCGTCCGGGGTGGCGTCCAGCGTGTCGGCCTCGCGGGCGGCGATGCCGTCCAGGGCGCTCTCGGTGGCGCTGGGGTGGCTGACCAGCGCGGGCACGTCCGCGGCCAGGGTGCGGCCGTACGCCTGCGCGAGGGGCACCGTCTCGGCCGTCCGGGCGGGCAGCAGGGCGGTCAGGTGGGTGCGGGCGTCGTCCACGCTGACGTGCATGGGGAAGGTCGGGGCGGTCATGAAGGCAGGATAGGCGCGCGGCGCACGCGGCGCAGCCCCGGCCCGTCTAGCCTGAAGGGATCATGGTGCGTTGGAGGCGGGCCCTGTGGGCGATCCTGGGTGGCGCGGCGCTGTTCGCGCTGGGCCTGAGCGGCCTCTGGCTGGCCGGGTGGTGGCCGGGTCGGGACGCGGCCCGGCCACCCGCGCCGCGCGTGGAGGCACCGCTCGCCCCGCCGCCCGGGGCGTCCGAACTGGAGGTCCAGGCCGCCCCTGAGGTTCAGGAGCCGTCCGTGCCCACGGACCTCGCCGGGGCCCGGCAGGAGCCTCTGGGCACGGTGCCCCCCGCCCCGGCCGCGGAGGAGCAGCCCCTAGAGGAACGGACGCCGCCTGCCTCCGCCCAGTCGGCGCTGGACACGCCGGAACCGCTGCTCGCTCCACCAGCGTCGGACTCACCAGAGGCGGCCCCATCAGAGTCGGCGGGTGCCCGGACCTCCCCCCTGCTGGCGGGCCTGAACCGGGTGCGGGCCCGCGCCGGACTTCAGACCGTGATGGCCGAGGCGGCGTGGCAGGCGGGCTGTGCGGAGCACGCGCGGTACCTCGTGCGGGCGGACCGCGCCGAGCACCGCGAGGACCCCGCCAGTCCCTTCCGGTCGGCGGCGGGCGAGGCGTGCGCGCCCGGCCATTACTTCGTGTCCAGCCGCGCGGAGTCCGGGCCTGAGCGGGCGCTGACGTACTGGGTGGGGGGCGCGTTTCACCTGCCGCAGCTGATCGATCCGCGGCTGACCCGCGTGGCGGCCGGGGTGGCGCATGACGCTGCCGGGGCCTTCCAGTCGGCGGTGGTGCTGGATGTCCGGCGCGGCCTGACAGGAGCGGGGCGGTACCCGGTGCGGTACCCGGGCCCGGGCCAGGCGGCACCCAGCCTGCGGGCCGCGACGGGCGAGTGGCCGGACGCGCTGGCCGGGTGCCCGGGGGTGGCCGCGCGGGGCGCGCCGGTCGCGTTGCTGCTCGGCCCGGACCGGGCGGGCGAGGTGAGCGGCGTGACGCTGCGCGTGAACGGGCAGGCGGTGGGCGCGTGCCTGCTCACGGCGTCCACCTTCACGGGGGCGAACGAGGCCGAGACGCGCGTGGGCCGGACCGTGCTCGCGGCCCAGGGGGCGGCGCTGGCCCTGCCGGACGCGCCGCTGCCGGCCGGGGCGGGCGTGCAGGTCAGCTTCGAGACGCCGCGCGGGCCGGTGTCGTGGGCGTTCCGCACGCAACCGTGACCGTCAGGAGACCGCGACCTGCGGGTCCCGGGGTACACTCCTGAGTGGCGAGCACGCCTCTCGCGCCCACCTGATCTCGGTGGGGCCGCGAAACGGAGACCCCATGAACATCACCCAGGACAAGGTTGTCGAACTCGACTACAAACTCACCGTGAACGGCGAGGTCATCGACCAGAGCGAACCCGGCGAGCCGCTGGTGTACCTGCAGGGCCACAGCAACATCATTCCCGGACTGGAGCGCGCCCTGGAAGGCAAGGCCGTCGGGGACGAGCTGCAGGTGACCGTGCAGCCCGAGGACGGCTACGGCGAGCGGGACGAGGAGAACGTCGAGGAACTGTCCCGCGAGGACTTCGAGGACGACATCGAAGTCGGCGCGACGTACTACGCGCAGGACGAGGCCGGCAGCGTCATCCCCTTCACCGTGATGGAGGTCAGCGGCGACACCGTCAAGGTGGATTTCAACCCGCCCCTGGCCGGGATGGTCCTGAACTTCGACGTGAAGGTCCTGAATGTCCGTGACGCGACGCCCGAGGAACTCGAGCACGGGCACGCGCACAGCGACGGCGACCACGACCACGAGTAAACCCTGAACCGGAGCGGCGCCGCCCCCGGCGTGGCTGGGCGGCGCCGCTCCGGTTCACCTACTCCTGATCGTCGTAGAGGTGCAGGAGCATGGCCTCCGGGTCCCCGCCCGGGTGGTGGTGCCGGGCGACCAGCCGGGCCACGCGGGGCCGCGCCCCGGCATGCGCCAGCAGCCTTGCGCCGAGTTCCGGGTGGTGCGCGCGGATGCCGACCGCCCCGACGGGCGGCAGCAGGCGTGTCAGGCGGTTGGGAATCAGGCCGACCAGCACGCGTTCCCACAGGTAGTAGGGGCGTAGGCTCTTGCCGCAGTCGTGCAGCAGCGCGGCGGCGACCAGTTCGGGGTCGGCGTGCGGGTGGTCGCGCAGCAGGTGCCGGGTGACGCGGCAGGCGTGCTCGCGGTCGCGGGGGTCCATGGCGCGGTACACGACCTGCTCGGCGGGGGTGAGCAGGTGCTCGGCCCAGGGGTCGTCGGGGTGGGCGTCCTCGGCGTTCACGCTGCGCAGCAGGCGGCGGGCCTTGGCTGCGTACCCGTTGGCCTTGCGGCGGAGTCGGGCGAGGAGGGGACGGCGCGGCATGCGCTGAGCATAGTACGGATGCGGGCGCCCCCGGTTTTAGAGAACTCTGGTCAAAGGAGCGGGACGCCCCGGGAGATCCCAGAGCGTCCCGGCGGGGCGACGATCAGTCGGCGGCGGTCTCGGTTTCGAGTTCCAGGGCGGCCAGCGCGCGTTCGGCGCTCATGGCGGCGCGGGTCCCGGCGCCGACGGACGTGCCCAGCTGGCGGTAGATGTAGTCGCTGACGTCACCGGCGGCGAACAGCATCGGGACGCTGGTGTAGATCTCGTCCGTGACGTCCACGTACCCGTCGGGGCGCAGCTTGACGGTGTCCTTGACGAACTCGGTGTTGGGGGTGTGGCCGATGAAGATGAACACGCCGTCGGTGCTCATGTCGGTCTCCTCGCCGGTCTTGAGGTTCTTCAGCCGCACGCCGGTGACGGTGTCCTCGCCCTTGATTTCCTCGACGGCGGTATCCCAGATGAATTTCATCTTGGGGTTCGCGAACGCGCGGGCCTGGGCGACCTTGTTGGCGCGCAGGGTGTCGCGGCGGTGGATCAGGGTGACCTCGTCGGCGAACTTGGTCAGGAACAGGCCTTCCTCGACGGCGGCGTCCCCGCCACCCACCACGACGACCTTCTTGCCGCGGTAGAAGAAGCCGTCGCAGGTGGCGCAGGTGCTGACGCCCTTGCCCCAGAAGTGCTCCTCGCCGGGCACGTACAGGCGTTTGGGGTTGGCGCCGGTGGCGAGGATGACGGCCTTGGCGCGGTAGGTGCCGCCGTAGCCGGTGACGGTGAAGGGGTAGGCGTGTTCGCGGTCGTCGTCGGTGCGGGTGATGCTCTGGACCTCGTCCATCTCGATGACGCCGCCGAACTTCTCGGCCTGCTGCTGCATGCGGCTGGCGAGTTCCATGCCGCTGATGGGTTCGGGGAAGCCGGGATAGTTCTCGACTTCCTCGGTCTGGGCGATCTGCCCGCCGGGGAGGCCCTTTTCGAGGATCAGGGTGCTGAGGCTGGCGCGGCCGGTGTAGATCGCGGCGGTGAGGCCGGCGGGGCCGCCGCCGACGATGACCACGTCGTAGTTCTGGGTGTTGCCCGTCATGGGTGAAGCGTACCACCAGGCACGATTGGGGATGGTCAGCCACGCACAGTTTATTTTTTAAAGCATCCCCGATCCAACGGTGGACTGGAGCGGCACAGGGACGCCCCACACCGGCTTGCCCGGCAGGCCACCGATGAATGCGCGCCAGGGGTCCAGCGCCCCCATCACCGGACGGGGTGGGCGGTGCAGGGCCACGAGGCTCTCGCGGTAGGTGGGGCCGTGGCGGGCGGCGATCCAGGTTTCGTGGGCGTGTAGGGCGGCGCGCAGGTGCAGGCGGCCCTCGGTGGCGGGCACGGTGCGACCGCCGAGCGTGAAGGTCTGGGTGCGGCGGTTGAAGTGCAGCGGCTCGCCGGGCAGCAGCAGGGTCAGTCCGGCGGAATGCAGGCTGAGGCCGTCCAGGGTGTAGCGGCTGCTGCCGTGCGGGGTGGGGGTCTTGCAGAAGCCGCGCAGGGTCAGGTCGCCCTGGCGGGCGTCGAGGCCCAGGAACCAGAACTGGGCGGTCAGCGGGCAACGTCGGAGAGTGTGGAACCTTGCCATATTATTGATAATAGAATATCGTTATCAGGACATGTCCACTCCTGACTCTCGTTCCGTCCCCATCACCGTCCTGTGCGGCTTTCTCGGCGCCGGGAAGACCACCCTCCTGAACCACCTGCTCACCCAGACGGACGGCCAACGCGTCGCCGTGATCGTCAACGAGTTCGGCGCCGTGAACATCGACGCCAGCCTCGTCGTGAAGACCGACGAGCAGACCATCGAGCTGAGCAACGGCTGCATCTGCTGCACCCTGCGCGGCGACCTGCTGCATGCCGTGGACGACCTGCTGGAGACGCGCGGCCTGGACGCCATCCTGATCGAATCGACCGGCATCGGCGAGCCCCTGCCCATCGCGCAGAGCTTCTGCCTGACCCCCGAGGAACTGGAAATCGAACCCGAGGAGGGCCAGCCCGCCCTTCCCAACCTGCTGGGCCGCGTGCACGTGGACGCCATGATCACCGTCGTGGACAGCGCCCAGTTCTTCCCGCTCTGGAACCGCCAGGACACCATCCCCGGCGACGACTTCGAACGCGGCTTCGGGGAACTGCTGGCCGAGCAGCTGGAATTCGCGGACATCGTCGTGCTGAACAAACTCGACCTGGCCGCGCCGGACGACGTGAAACAGCTGCGCGACCTGATCCGCATCACCAACCCCCGCGCCCGCGTGCTGGACGCCACGCGCGGCGTCCTGCCCGCCACCGAGCTGCTGAACACCGGCCTGTTCGACTTCGACCACTCCAGCCAGCTCGACGCGTGGATGGCCGAACTGGACAAGGAACACACCCCGGAATCCGAGACGTACGGCCTGGGCACCCACATCTTCCGCAGTGAGCGGCCCTTCGACCCGGACCGCCTGAACGAGGCCCTCACGCTGGGCCTGCCGCGCAACGTGATCCGGAGCAAGGGCTGGGTGAATCTGGGCAACGGCGTGGCGACCCTCTGGAACCACACCGGGCGGCAGCTGGCCCTGGAAACGGCGGGCGAGTGGCTGAGCCCCGACGAGGCCTTCAGCGAACTGGTGTTCATCGGGCACGACCTCGACCCGGACGCGCTGGATCAACTACTGACCCGCGCGCTGCGCGCCTGACAAAGACTCCGATTGAATGGCTTGTAAAGCCGTTCAATCCGAGCGGATGCGAACAGGAGAGAAACGGCCCTCCGGACGTGGAGTTGACAGATTGGAACACCACCGATCTGTCAACGGGACAAACGGAATCCGTATAACCGGACCGGCGGAACGTGCGCCGAATCCCCTTCCCCCCACACCCATTTGTGATAAGGAGAAATCAATATGAGTCGTGAATGCTACCTGACCGGCAAGAAGAACCTCGTGGTGAACAGCGTCACCCGGCGCGGCAAGGCCCGTGCGCAGGGCGGCGTGGGCCGCAAGGTCACGGGCGTGACCAAACGCGTGCAGCGCGCCAACCTCCACAAGCGTGCCATCCGCGAGGGCGGCGTCACGAAGACCGTCTGGCTCAGCGCGAACGCCCTGCGCACTCTCAGCCGCGGCCCGTACCGGGGCATCGAACTGCTGTGAAGTGCCCCCACCTCCTTCTGCCTGCTCTGCTGCTCGCCGCGTGCGCCGCGCCGGCCGCGCAGGCCGCGCCCCTGCAGGTCAGCGCCACCACCACGATCATCGCGGACTTCGTGAAGGCCGTCGGCGGCACCCGCGTCAGCGTGAACGTCATCGTGCCGCCCGGCGGGGACACCCACACCTTCCAGCCCAGCACCGGCGCCATCCGCGACCTCGTCCGCAGCCGCACGCTGTTCGCGAACGGCGCGGGCCTGGAACCCTGGCTGCCCAAACTGAAGGCCAGCGCGCCCAGGGTGCCCGTGCAGGAACTCACGGCGGGCCTGAAACTGCACCCCGCCGGGGAAGGCGAGGACCACGCGGAGGCCGGGCATGACGAGCACAACCACGGCGCGCTCGACCCGCATGCGTGGTGGGACGCCAGTCTGGCCGCCGGGTACGTGAAGAACGCCCAGGCGGCCCTGACCCGCCTCGACCCGGCCGGGAAGGCCACCTACGCCAAGAACGCCGCCGCGCACCTGAAAGCCATCAGCGCCGCCGACGCCTACGCGAAGAAACAGTTCGCCACGGTCCCCGCCGCGCGGCGTGTGCTCGTGACGAACCACGACAGCCTCCACTACCTCGCCGAACGGTACGGGCTGCGCCTGATCGGGGCCGTCATCCCGGGCCTGAGCACCGAACGGGAACCCAGTGCCCGCGAACTCGCCGTGCTGACCCAGACCATGAAAAAAGCCGGGGCGAAGGTGATCTTCACGGAGAACACCGTCAACGCCCGCCTCGCCCAGACACTCGCCCGCGAGACCGGCGCCCGCATCGCCCCCGCGCTGTACACCGATGCCCTCGGACCCAAAGGCAGCGGCGGCGACACGTACCTCAAGGCATTCCGGACGAACGTGGACATCATGGTGAAGGCCCTGAAGGGCTGACCGGCACCGGCGGCAGCGGGTGGAGGCGGACCGCACGTCCCCACCCGCGCCACTTTTGATTCTGCACTCGCAACATCACCGCGCGGGGAGGTATGCTGGTCTGATGCTGGGCGTCGAGAACCTGACAGTCAAATACGGCCCGCAGACGGCCCTGGAGAACGCCAGCGTCCGCTTTGAGGCCGGGACGTTCAGCGCGATCATCGGCCCGAACGGCGCGGGCAAGAGCACCCTCCTGAAAACCCTGGTGGGCCTGCTGCCCGACCCCGAAGGCGCTGTGCGCTTCGACCCGGGCCACACCGCGCGCGGCTGCATCAGTTACGTGCCGCAGCAGCAGACGCTCGACTGGGGCTTCCCCGTGACCGTCTGGGACGTCGCCATGATGGGCCGCACGGGTCGCCTGGGCTGGCTGCGCTGGCCGGGCCGCAAGGACAGGCAGATCGTGGAGGACGCCCTGAAGGAGACCGGCGTGTTCGACCTGCGGGGCCGGCACATCGGCGCGCTGTCCGGGGGGCAGCGGCAGCGGGTGCTGCTGGCCCGCATGCTGGCCCGCCAGGGCCACCTGCTGCTGCTGGACGAACCCCTGACCGGCGTGGACGCCGCCACCCAGGAAACCCTGATGGCCCTCCTGCGGCGGCAGGCCGACAAGGGCCGCGCCGTCGTGATGGTCACGCACGACCTCGAACAGGCGCGGCGCTGGTGCGACCACCTCGTGCTCGTCAACCGCCGCGTGGTCGCGGACGGCACGCCCGAACAGGTGTACACCACCCAGAACATCGAGGCGACGTTCAGCACCAGCTTCCTGGGGCACACGCACGCCGAGGCGTGAGGTGGATGGGTGATGGTTGAAAGATGATGGATGACACCCCCGGCCTGACCACCTTCCCGCACCTTCGAGGACTCCCGTGCACCTGCTGACCGATCCCCTGCAATTCGACTTCTTCACCCGCGCGCTGCTCGCCGTGGTGCTCGTCAGCGTCCTGTGCGCCCTCGTCGGCGCGTGGGTGGTGCTGCGCGGCCTCAGTTACATCGGGGACGCCATGAGCCACGCCGTGTTCCCCGGCATCGTCGGCGCGTTCCTCATGAAAGGCAACCTGCTCGTCGGGGCGCTCATCGCCGCCGTCCTCACCGCGCTGGGCATCGGCGCCATCGGGCGGCGCAGCGGCCTGAAACAGGACAGCGCCATCGGCATCGTGTTCGTCGGCATGTTCGCGCTGGGCATCGTCATGCTGTCGCGCGCCCCGACCTTCACCACCGACCTCAGCAACTTCCTGATCGGCAACCCCCTCGGCGTCACCCCCGCCGACCTGTGGGGGGCCCTGGCTGTCACGGTCGTCGTGGGCGGCATCCTCACCGCCATCCAGAAGGAACTCCTGCTCGCGTCCTTCGACCCCACCGAGGCCCGCGCCGTCGGCCTCCCCGTCCGCCGCCTCGAGAGCCTGCTGCTGATCCTGATCGGCCTCGTCGTCGTCCTCACCGTGCAACTCGTCGGGACGACCCTCAGCGTCAGCCTGCTCATCACGTCCAGCGCCGCCGCGCGCCTGCTGGCCCGCAGCCTCAAGAAGATGATGCTCCTCGCCGCCGCGCTCGGCACGGTCGGCGGCGTCACCGGCCTGTACCTCAGCTACTACCAGGACACCGCCCCCGGCGCGACCATCGTCCTCGTGAACACCGCCATCTTCCTGGCGGCACTGGCGCTGCGCAGACGGGAGTGAGGGCAGGTATGGCTGCACCTGAGGCGCTGACGACCCTCAACGTGCGCGAGCAGTGGCAGGCCGCCTTCTCGCACCTGCAACCCGCCTACGATCAGCTGGCCGCAGACGAAGTGTTCAGCGAAAACGGTATTCCCGGCCTGTATTTTCTGGTTGAAGGGCTGTTCGCGCACTACATTGAACTGCTTCTCCGACTGCCTACCTCTCATGGCAGAAACGCGGCCCTGCATGCGGCGTTCGCTTTCGTGGGTCGCCTGCTGACCTCACCGGATGACAGCGTCATTGGCCTGGGCCAGATCGGGATCATGGAAGGACGGGAGCCCTGGTGGTACCAGCGAGCGCTCCCCTTCGGCAGCCTGATCTTGAACACGCACGCCCGCCGAGTTGGCGACCTGGGCTGGGAAGCGGCGACCGAGGCTCCATCACCACTGCCCGTTCCTCCCGTGGATTACCACGACCTGTTCGGCATCCGGGAGTGTATCGTGCAACTCCTGCACGCTGAGGGGATCACTCTGGCTGACCTGCCCGACCCATCCGACCGGACGTCCTGAGCCGAATCCTCTCCCCTGCCGTACCCTGTGCGTCATGACGACTTTGCAGCGGTTCACGGGGAAGACGGTGCTCATCACGGGGGCGGGGGGCGGGATCGGCGCGGCCCTGGCGCACCGGTATGCCGCAGAGGGGGCGCGGGTCGCGGTGAACGACGTGAACGCGGCGGCGGCGCAGGCAGTCGCAGACGCCCTGACGGCGGCGGGCGCGCGGGCGCTGAGCGTGCCGGGCGACGTGAGCGTGCAGGAGGGCGTGAAGGCGATCTTCGCGGCGACCGAGGCTCATCTCGGGCCAGTGGACGTGCTCGTGAACAACGCGGCGCTGACGAGTGACCAGCGGCACTTCCTGGAAGCGGACGAGGCGTGGTGGGACCTGTTCCTGCGCGTGAACCTCAAGAGCGTGTTCCTGTGCAGTCACCGGGCGGCGCGGGGCATGGCGGCGCGGCGGCGGGGCGTGATCCTGAACGTGTCGAGTGGCGGCGCGACCCGCTCGCACCGGGGTTTCACGTCGTACGACGCGGCGAAGGGCGGCGTGGAGGCGTTCACGCGGGCGCTGGCGCTGGACATGGCGCCGTACGGGGTGCGCGTGAACGGGATCACGCCGGGCTTCATCAACACGTACGGGCTGGAAGGCGAGGATCTGGCGCAGCGGGAGAAGACCGTGCCGCTGGGCCGCTACGGCACCGCCGAGGACCTGACGGGCGCGGCGGCGTTCCTCGCGTCGGACGACGCGGCGTACGTGACGGGTCAGTTCGTGGTCGTGGACGGCGGGGTGCTGGTGCAGCAGCGCAGCGCGAACGTGGACACCTTCCCCCTCAGCAACTTTCCGGACGTGCCCGCCGAGGGGTGAACGCCCTGCCCCTGGGGAGAAGGAATCGCACAGTCCCGGAAGGGTGAGGGAACCCTCCGCCATCCGGCGCATGTGCCCGCCCTACGGCGCGTGGTACGGTCAGCCCTGACCACCGGGATTGCCCGGTCGTTTGCCCCTCCGTTCACTCAAAGGACCTCCCTGCCTTGCGTCTGTAACCCCTGACTGCCGTGTTCCGAGTTGCCGCCCGCCGCGTGCGGGCTGGCCTGTCCCGTCAGGGGGATCAATTGATGCTGATGTTGAGTGGGGTCGCGCGGTCGTTCGCGGACCGTATGGTGTTTTCGGATGTGGAGCTGACCGTGGGGGCCGGGGAACGGCTGGCGCTGGTCGGCGAGAATGGCAGTGGCAAGAGCACGCTGCTGCGTGTGTTGGCGGGGCTGGACGCGCCGGATGCGGGCGTGGTGACCCGCTCGGGCCGCGTGGCGCTGCTGGCGCAGGCCCAGTCAGCAGGTGGATCGGCGATGGGCGGGTCGGTGCTGGAGGCCGTGACGCCCCCGGCACTGGCCGCGGCCCAGGTGGCGTTCGAGGTGGCCTCGGCGGCGCTGCCCGGCGGGTCGGAGGCGGCGCTGCTGGCCTTCGCGGACGCCGAGGAAGCCTACCGGCTCGCGGGCGGCTACGACTTCGCGGGCCGCGCGGCGGCAGTGCTGGCCGGGCTGGGTCTGGACGCCGGGGCGCGCGCGGACCGGCTGTCGGGTGGGCAGGCGCGGCGGGTGCTGCTGGCGGCGCTGCTGCTGGCCCCGGCGGACGTGTACCTGCTGGACGAACCGACCAACCACCTGGACGTGGATGGCGCGGCGTGGCTGCGCGACTGGATCCGGGCGTCGGACGCCGCGTTCGT
This sequence comes from Deinococcus hopiensis KR-140, assembly GCA_943327755.2. Lineage (GTDB taxonomy): Bacteria > Deinococcota > Deinococci > Deinococcales > Deinococcaceae > Deinococcus > Deinococcus hopiensis_A. The sequence continues at coordinate 33,044 of CALPYF020000018.1, read as the reverse complement.
GCTGGCCAGCCACGACCGGGCGTTCCTGGACGAGGTGGCGACCGGCGTGGCGGAACTGGAGCGCGGGTCGCTGAGCGTGTACCCCGGGAATTACTCTGCGGCGATGGCCCTCAAGGCCACGTTGCGCGAGGCCCAGGCGCGGGATTTCGAGGCGTACCGCCGCAAGCGCGCCGCGCTGGACGAGGAGCGGCGCCGCCTGAACAGCAAGGGCAGCGTCGAGGAGAACCGCTCGCGGGCGCGGGACAACGACAAGTTCCTGTCGACGCACAAGGCGGGGCGGGCGCAGGTGCTGTTCTCGAACCGTGCGCGGGCCATGGAGCGGCAGATCGAGCGGATGGACACCGGGGCGCCGGACAAGCCTTTCCGAGACGCGCGGACGCTGCGGCTGACGCTGCCGCCCGTGCCGCCGGGGCCGCTGGAGGTGCTGACCGTCCGCGACCTGAGCGTGACGCGCGGCTCCGGTGTGGTGCTCTCAGGCGTGACCCTGCACGTCCGCCGCGGCGACCGGGTGGCCCTGACCGGCCCGAACGGGGGCGGCAAGAGCACGCTGCTGCGCGCCCTGCTGGGGGAGCTGCCACACGCGGGGGCGGTGACGTGGGGCGTGGGCCTGACGGTCAGCCTGATCGGGCAGCACGGCGAGGAACTGCTCGGGCTGGACACGGTGGGGGACGCGCTGCTGGACGCCAACCCGCTGCTGACGCCGCACCAGCTGCACGAGGTCGCGGCGGCGCTGGAGGTGCCGGGCGGCCCGGCCTTCCTTCTCTCCGGGCTGTCGGGCGGGCAGCGCACCCGACTGAGCCTCGCGCGGCTGCGGGTCACGCGCTCACAGGTGCTGCTGCTCGACGAACCCACCAACCACCTGGACGTGCGGGCCATCGAGGCACTGCAGGCGCTGCTGCTGGACTTCACGGGGACCGTGCTCCTCGCCAGTCATGACCGGCGGCTGGTGGAACGGGTCGCCACGCGCGAGTGGCGCGTCGGGGGCGGCCGGGTGCAGGAGGCGTGAGCCTGCGGGCACGAGAAAGAGGCCGCGCGGACGCGGCCTCTCGTCTGTCTGAAGTCAGTTCAGGCGGGTGATGCGGGTGGCGGGCTCGGGGGTGACGGTCGTGGACTTGAGGTAGTTCTGGAAGGCGTCCAGGTCCACGGCGCCGCCCAGGCGGTCGGTGCCCTGCGCGAACACGGTGAAACCGTCGCCGCCGTCCGCGAGGAAGTTGTTCATGGTCACGCGGTACTTGGCGCCCGGGTCGAGGGGCTGGCCGTTCAGTTTGACGTCGCTGACCTTCTCGCCCTTGGGTTTGGCGTTGTCCCAGGTGTACGTGAAGCCCCGGCTGACCTGCAGGATGCGGTTCTGTCCGGCGGCGGGGTTGTCGAACTGCTGCTCCAGCGCGGCCTTGATCTGCGCGCCGGTCAGGGTGACGACCATCATGACGTTCCCGAAGGGCTGCACGGTGAACACGTCGCCGTAGGTGACCTGCTTGCTGGCGTTGGGGACGTTCACGGGCAGGTCGGCGCGGATGCCGCCGGGGTTCATGAAGGCGATCACGGCGCCGCCCTTGTCGGCGGGCGCGGCGGCGGCGAGCTGGCTGTCGGCGATGACGTCGCCCAGCTGGCTTTCACCGGCGGCGTTCACGGCGCGGGTGATCTGCTCGGTGCCCAGGGTCGCGACGACCTGCTTGCTGAGGGTGTCGGTGAGGCCCTTGGCCTGGGTGACGATGGTGGTCATGGCGGGGTCTTTGGCCTGCTTGGCGGCGTCCACGACGACGTTGCTGGCCTTGACGCTCAGGAGTTTGTGCAGACGGGTGTCGACCTGCAGGTCGAGGCGCTGCAGCAGGTGGCCGTAGGAGTCGCCCTGGATGACGGTGCGGGGCTTGCCGGCCGGGTCGGGCACGACGCAGTTGTAGCCGCGGTGGGTGTGGCCGGTCATGATCGCGCCGATGCCTGCGTCGAGGCCCTGGGCGATCTTGACGATGTCGCCGCTGAGGGTCTTGCAGTCCACGACGTCGAAGCTGTCCTTGCTCGCGCCGCCCTGGTGGATCAGGGCGATGATCGCGTCGGGGCGCTGGCGCTTGATTTCGGGCATGACGGCGTTGACGCTGGCGACCTCGTCCGCGAAGGTCAGGCCGGCGACGCCGCTGGGCGTGACGACGGTGGGGGTGTCCTTGAGGACCGCGCCGACGAAGGCGATCCTGGCCTTGCCGACCTGCACGATCTTGTACGCGGGGAAGACGGGCTTGCCGGTCGCAGCGTCCAGGACGTTCGCGGCGAGGTACTGGAACCTGGCGCCCTCGAAGGTGTTGTTGAATTTGCAGGCCTTGGTGGGTTCGTTGCTGGCGCAGCCGCCCTTCTGAAAGCGCATGAGTTCGGCGACGCCGTTGTCGAACTCGTGGTTCCCGACGACGTTCACGGCCATGCCCAGGCCGTTCAGGGCGGCGATGGTGGGCTCGTCGCGCAGCAGGGCGCTGATCAGGGGGCTGGCCCCGGTCATGTCGCCCACGCCCACGAAGACGGTGTTGGGGTTGGCGCGGCGGGCGTCGGCCAGGACGCCGCCGATGGCCTCGACGCCGCCGGCCTGGACGGTCAGGGTCTTGGTGCGGTCGGCGGGGTCGGGCACGCGGAAGCTGGTGGGCAGCAGGTTGCCGTGGAAGTCGTTCACGCCGATCACGGTGACGTCGGTGGTGGAGGGGCCCAGGATCATGGAGCAGCTGCTCAGGGTCAGCGCCGCGCCGATCAGGAGGAGGTTGTTTTTCATGCGCTCCACAGTGTAGGGCCTGACGTGTCTGCCCAGCATCAGCCGCCCGGCTGGTTGCAACCACCTGGGATACGCGAACAGACCGCCCCCTGACTAGGGGGCGGTCTGCTGGGCTGACCTGCGCGTGGTGTGCCCGCGGGCGCGGGCCCGACACCGGCGCGGGTCAGGGGTGCCGGGTCAGTAGAACTTGGTGATGCGCTCGACGCTGTGGCGGTGGTGGGGGAAGCCGTCCTCGGCGCGCTTGCCGACGGGCAGCAGGCCGGCGAACTGGACGTGCTCGGGCAGGCCGAGGATTTCCTTGACCTTGGCGGGGTCGAAGCCGAGCATGGGCACGGTGTCGTAGCCGAGGCCGCGGGCGGCGAGCATCAGGAAGCCGAAGGCGATGTTCGCCTGGCTCAGGCCCCACTGGCCGCGCTGGGCGACGGGCTGGGCGCCGAACACGCCGTCGAAGGTGTTGCGCTGGCCGGTGCGGCCCGCTTCGCCCATGCCGGGGTGCGCGGTTTCCTCGACGGTGGCCAGGGTGTCTTCCATGTCGCTGTAGACGACGATGACGGCGGGGGCGTTCGTGACCTGACCCTGGCCGTAGGCGGCGTCCTGGAGCTGCTGCTTGATGGCGGCGTCCTGCACGACGGCGAAGCGCCAAGTCTGGGCGTTCCAGGCGCTGGGGGCCAGGCTGGCGAGGCGCAGGATCTCGTGCAGGTCGTCCTGGTTCATGGGTTCCTGGACGTACTTGCGGATGCTGCGGCGGGTTTCGATGGCTTCCTTGATGTCGAGCACTTTGGGGGTCGTCGCGGTCATGGCAAGAGGTTATCCCCAGTGCTTTGAAAAGTCAAGCGGTGTGTCTTTCGTCATGATCTGGTCAGTCATGCCGTGTAGACTCTGGTCATGAGCACTGAACACACTGGTTTCTGCCCGGTCTACCGGGCCATCGGGGTGTTGCAGGAGAAATGGGTGCTGCACATCGTCCGCGCCCTGCTGAACGGTGAGAAAGGGTTTAACGAACTCGCCCGCGCCGTCGGCGGCTGCAACAGCGCCACCCTCACGCAGCGGCTGGAGCACCTCGAGACTCTGACGCTGATCACCAAACGCACTGAGGACAGCCACGGCAAACTCGCGCGCAGCGTCTACAGCCTCACCCCGGCCGGCCTGGAACTCCAGAGCGTCATCGACGCCATTGACGGCTGGGCCAAGAGCCACCTGAGCGCCCCCGCCCCCACCACACCTGACCTCCCCACCGCCCCGACCTCGCCCTGCTGACCCCGGCCCTGCCCCGGGCAGGTACCCTCTGAAGCATGTCCACGGTCATCACCATCGTGCCGCCCGGTCCAGACTGGGCGGCACGTTTCCGTACCCTGGCCGCCGCCATCCGACCTCACCTGCCGCCCGGCGCGGCGCTGCACCACATCGGCTCGACCGCCGTCCCCGGCCTGCGCGCCAAGGACGTGACCGACCTTCAGATCGGCCTGGGTGACCTGAACGCGGCGACCGCCGTGCTGGACACCCTGGCGGCCCTGGGCTACGAACCGCGCCCCGGCGTCACCACGGATCACCTCCCGCCCGGACTGAGCCTGGACCCCGCCGAGCTGCGCAAGGCGTACGCCAGCCGCGCCGGACAGGTGCACGTGCACGTGCGCGAGGTGGGCCGCTTCAACCACCGCTACCCGCTGCTGATGCGCGACTTCCTGCGCGCTACCCCGGCCGCCGCCGCCGCGTACGGCGAGGTCAAGGTGCAGCTCGCCCGGCTGCACCCACGCGACGTGGACGCCTACTACGCCGTGAAGGACCCCGTGATGGACCTGATCGTCGCCGGGGCGCAGGAGTGGGCGACCCGGACCGGCTGGACGCTGCCCCCCAGCGACGCCTGAACGTGCCAGGATGCTCGGGCGCCCCTCCCCCACCCCGACGCGCGCCGGAGGCCCACTCATGATCGCGTTCCTGCTCTTCATCGTGCTGCCCGTCGTCCTGATCGTGCTGGCCCTGCGCATGAAACCCCTGATCCCACCGGACGAGCGCACCCATGATCCGCTGGGGGCCAGCGGCGCCGCCGGGGGCATGTTCGGCGCGCACGGCCTGGAGGCCGACCCGGTGAGCGTCCGGGAGGACACCGAGCAGGTCCGCTTCGACCTGAGCGGCCTGCCCAAGCGTGAATGAACGCCGAACACGGCCCCGCCGCCCGGCCCGTACCCTGAAGGTATGGGTATCAAGGACAACTTCACGGCAGACGAGTGGTTCAAGGTCATGACCGGTCCCGGCCGGGCCGGCGCGGCGGTCGTCGCCGCCAGCCCCAGCGGCCTGACCGGGCTGGTCGCCGAGGCGCAGGCCATCGGGCAGGCCGTGCGCGAGAGCGTCAGTGCGCACACCCGCACGCCGCTGCTGGAGGCCATGGCCGCCGACCTGCTGGGCACCGCCCCCGACCCGCAGGCCATGCCGCACCAGGAGCGCGCCCGGAACATGGAAGAAGCCCGCGAGCAGAGCCTCCAGGGCGTGCGTCAGGCCGCGTGGCTGGTCTCCGCGAAGGCCAGCCCCGAGGACGCCGCCGCGTACCGCGCCATGCTGATCAACGTGGCCGAACGCACCGCGGGCGCCGCGAAGGAAGGCGGCTTCCTGGGGATCGGCGGCGAGCAGGTGAACGACAGGGAACGCGCCGTGATCGAGGAACTGCGCGCCCTGCTGGGCCAGGGCGAGACCCCCGCCCCGGACGCCACCCCGTCCCCCCTGATCGCGCCCTCCCCGGACGGCAGCGGCAACAGCAACTGACTCTGCCGGGAGAGGTCGGCCCGTGGGGATTCCCTACAGGCCGACCTCTGCGTCATCACGCACGTCGTCCGGGCCAGTTGCCGTCCGGGTCGAGGCGCCGGGAGCGGGTGTCGTCCACGCGGGTGGTCATCAGGTCCCGGAAGGCCTGATCGTGCGGCACGCCCGCCTCGAACTGCGTGCCGGTGGAGGCCATCACGTGTGAGCGCCCGTCGCCGCGCAGGTACGCCGCACCGCGCTCGCGGTGGCTGACGCGCCAGCGTTCCATGTCCTGCACGCAGGCGCTGTAAAGGTCGCGTGCGCGGCTGTCCCCCCAGGTCTGCACGGCGGCGCGCACGTCGCCGTGGTGGGCGTCCCAGGCGTTCAGCAGGGCGCGCTGTTCGGGCGGCAGGTACGCGCGGGATGCGAGGAGCGCCGCGCCCAGCGGGCCGCTGAACGGCACGCCCAGCGTCAGGTCCGCGAACTGCGTGGCGCCCAGTTGCAGGCCGCTGGCGCCCTCGAGCAGCGTGCCGCGTTCGGTCAGGCCCCACCCGAAGGTGGGCTGGGTCAGCACGCGCCACAGGTCGGTGCGGATCACGTGGAAACGCATGAACACGTTGATCTCGCGCGCCAGGGCTCGGACCGCGTGGTGTAGGGCCTCCAGCGCGCCCGCCAGCGCGTCCCGGTCGTGCTCGTGCGCGGCCTGCACGGCGTCCAGCCCGGCCACCAGGACCGCCTGCCCGCGCGCCTCGGCCAGCACGAAGGTCTGGATCCACAGGTCCAGCTGCTCCCCCGCCTCGCCCTCCTGCCAGGAGTGGGCGATCCGGACGTTCCCGGCGTGCAGGGTCGCCGCGTCGTACGCCGCGCCGGGCGCCACGTCCGGGCTGCGCCAGTTGAGGTATTTCAGGGTGTACAGCCCCCCGCAGGGCGGCAGGCCCCGCGCGGCGCTCAGGTGCCGGAACAGGCCGTCCAGCGCGCGGGGAAAGTCCGGCGTCTCGTGGAACCGGTCCGGGTGGACGGGCACGGCGGCCCAGCGGTACAGGTGCATCAGGATCGCGGCGGCCGACAGCAGCGCGTCCTGTTCGTCCGGGGTCAGGGCGTCGGCCTGCCGCGTCAGGTCGGCGGGCCAGGAGGCCGCGGCCTCGCGGATCAGGGGGCGCACGCCGCCCGCCCCGTAGGCGCCGGCCAGGGCGGGAATCAGGTCGGGCACGGCCTGGAAGGGACCGGGGAGGTTCAGCAGGGGCGCGCGCGGCGGCAGGAACCCCGTGCGGCGCAGGGGCGCAGCGGCGTCCAGCAGGGCGGGGCGTAGGGGAGCGGGATGCGGCAGGGGGACTTCACCTCCAGGTGCTCCACTGTAGGGAGGCGGCTTGGTGGGCCGCTGCGCACTTTCCGGAGCACCTACCCCCCTCTCCCCCGAAGGGTGAAGGCCGCCCACAGTGCCGGACAGCTCAGGCGCGCGCCGGCGACTTGGGCGGTACACTGCCGCTCGGGCCGGGGGGCGACTGGCGCTGAACGTGGGCACACCACGGGGAAGCCCCCGACACGGACTTTTTCCTGATCGCGCGCCTGGGTCGATCCCCGCCCCCGTGGCGGGGTCCTCGGAGGTCACAGTGACGCAGCATGGGACGCAGACCGGCACACAGGGCAGGAGCAGACGGGCACTCATCTCGGTGAGTGACAAGACGGGCGTCGTGGAGTTCGCGCGGCAGCTCGAGGCGCGCGGCTGGGAGATCCTCAGCACGGGCGGGACCTACCAGAGCATCGTGCAGGCCGGAATTACGGCGCGGCAGGTCAGTGACGTGACGGGCTTCCCCGAGATGCTGGACGGCCGCGTGAAGACGCTGCACCCGGCGGTGCACGGCGGCATCCTCGCGGTGCGCGAGCCGGGGCACCTGGGGCAGCTGGAGGCGCACGGGATCGGCACGATCGACCTAGTGTGCGTGAACCTCTACCCGTTCCGGGAGACGGTGGCGCGCGGCGCGCCCGACGCGGACGTGATCGAGAACATCGACATCGGCGGGCCCGCCATGATCCGCTCGGCGGCGAAGAACCACGCGGGCGTGCTCGTGCTGGTGGACCCCGCCGACTACTCGGTGGCCCTGCAGGACGAGGTCAGTGACGCCGAGCGGCGCCGCCTCGCCGCGAAGGCGTACCGGCACACCAGCGAGTACGACGCCGCGATCACCGCGTACCTGACCGGCGCCAGCGACGAGCTGCCCACCGCGCTGCCCGAGACGCTGACCCTGAACCTGACGCGCGCCGCGCAGGTCCGGTACGGCGAGAACCCCCACCAGCCCGGCGCGATCTACCGCTTGGGCGACGCCACCGGACCCGTGATCGACGCGCAGGTCGTGGCGGGCAAGCCCATGAGCTTCAACAACTACGCCGACGCGGACGCCGCCTGGGCGCTGTGCCAGGAACTCGCCGCGCAGGAGGCTGCGCTGCCCGAACACGCCGCCGTGTGCGTGGCGGTCAAGCACGCCAACCCCTGCGGCGTGGCGGTCGCGGCGGACGTGAAGACCGCCTGGGAACGCGCCCGCGACGCGGACACCCTGAGCGTCTTCGGCGGCGTGGTCGCCGTCAGCCAACCCGTGACGCTGGAGGCGGCGCAGGCGACGCGCGGCACCTTCCTGGAGGTGCTCATCGCGCCCGAGGTCACGCCCGAGGCCGCCGCGTGGTTCGCGGAGAAGAAACCCGACCTGCGGGTGCTGGTGGCCGCGCCCGCCCAGGGTGTCAGCGTGCTGGACGTGCGGCCCCTGACGGGCGGCTTCGCCGTGCAGGAACGCGACGCGCGCCCCTGGGACGACCTGTGCCCCGAGGTCGTGACCAAACGTGAACCGACCGAGCAGGAATGGCTGGACCTGCGCTTCGCGTGGGCGACCGTGAAGCACGCCCGCAGCAACGCCGTCGTGCTCGCCAAAGATGGCGTGACGGTGGGCCTGGGCGCGGGCGCCGTGAGCCGCATCTGGGCCGCCGAACGCGCCGTGGCGAACGCCGGTGAGAAGGCCCAGGGGTCCGTGCTGGCGTCCGAGGCGTTCTTCCCCTTCGACGACGTGGTGCGCCTCGCGGCCAGCGTGGGCGTCAAGGCGATCCTGCAACCCGGCGGTGCCAAACGCGACCCCGAAGTGATCGCCGCGTGCAACGAACTGGGCATCAGCATGGTGTTCACCGGGTCCCGGCACTTCAAACACTGACCTCTCAACCCTGAACCCCCCGGGTGGACGTGGCGGCGTCCACCCCTTTCTTTTGGGTTGATGGCGGATGGCGGATGGCGGATGGCGGATGGCGGATGGTCAACAGCGTTTGCGCAGCGGACCCGCCCATGTCAAGCCGACCCACTCACCACTCCCCACTCTCAGCGACACTCATCCAGATTGTTGCAGAATGCAATCATGTCACCCGACCACCTCACGCCGGATCTCACGCGGCAGCCGCTGCGATTCCTGGCGGCGTACTGGACGGCGTGGCAGGGCCTCAGCGGGCAGGTGCAGACCGCCCTGGCGCGCGAGCACGGCCTGGACCTGCGCGCCTTCCTGATTCTCAGCCACGTGCAGGCGGGGCCGCAGACGCCCAGTGACCTCGCCCGGACGCTGGATCTGCCCCGCTACGAGGTCGCCCGCGCCCTGCGGCACCTGCAGGATGCGGGGGCCGTCGCGCACGCCCCGCACCCCACGGACGCCCGGCGTCACGCGCTGCACGTCACGCCCGCCGGGGCGCAGCTGTGGGGGGCCGCCATGCAGACCCTTCAGCACGCCACGCAGCCCGCCCTGACCCGCCTGGGTTCACAGCTGGACGCCGTCACGGCGGGCCTGGAAACCCTGAGTACCACCCCCCTCCCGGAGGCCACCCCATGACCATCAACGAATCCAGCCCGCCCGAACCCGCCCGCTGCCCCTTCGGCGGGGACAGCCTCACGCGCCGCGACACGACCCAGCCCGGCGCGGCTCCCCGGGCCGACGCGCGCGGCGTCGTGCAGGTGCGGTCCTTCCAGGCGGCGCGGGACGTGCTGCGCAGCGAGGCCGTGACCCAGGCGGGCTTCAACGCCGAGACCGTGAACGACGCCGGGATCCTCAAGCGCCGCCCCGTGCTGTTCACCGAGGGTGAGGAGCACCACGAGATGCGCCGCGACACCGCCCGGTACTTCACGCCGGCCGCCGTCGCCACGTACCAGCCCATGATCGCGGCCCTCGCCGACCGCCTGATCGGTCAGCTGGCGGCGCGCGGCGAGGCGAACATCGACGACCTGAGCCTCACGCTGGCGGTGCAGGTCGCCTCGCAGGTGGTGGGGCTGACCAGCAGCCGCCTGCCCGGCCTGGAACGCCGCGTCATGACCTTCGTGGAGCACGACGGCAACAGCGAGCCCGGCATGAGCCCCGAGAAGGGCCGCCTGGCAAGCGTCCTGGACCAGCGGCACCTGCTGGCCTTCTACCTGCTGGACGTCAAACCCGCCATCCAGGCCCGCCGGAAGCAGCGCCGCGACGACCTGATCAGCCACCTGCTCGACCGCGACTACACCGACCTGGAGATCCTCACCGAGTGCCTGACCTACGGCACGGCGGGCATGGTCACCACGCGCGAGTTCATCACGGTCGCCACGTGGCACCTGCTGCGCGCCCCCGAGCTGCGCGCCGCGTACGTGCACGGCACCGAGAAGGAACGCCTGGACATCCTGCACGAGATCCTGCGCGTGGAACCCGTCGTGAGCACCCTGTACCGCCGCGCGCAGGCGGACCTGACCGTGGACGGCCACACGGTCCCGCAGGGCACGCTGCTGGCCCTGAACCTCGCGGACGCGAACACCGACCCCGCCGTGGCGGGCAAGCAGGCCGGGTCGGTGTGCCCCGCCCGGCCCCTGCCGCGCGGCGTGCAGGCGCCCGTCATGGCGTTCGGGGACGGGCACCACCGCTGTCCCGGCGCGTTCCTGGCGATCAAGGAGACCGACACGTTCCTGCGCCGCCTGCTGATCTGGCAGGACCTGCGTCTGGTGGCCGAGCCGCGCGTGACCTTCAACGAGGTCGTGAAGGGCTACGAGCTGCGCGGGCTGCGCGTCGCCCTGGGCGGGGCCTGACCGGCAGTGCCCGGCGGATGGGGGCGGACGCGGATCATCACGCGGTCGTTCGCGCCCACCTGCGCCTCGTCGTACGCGGTGCTCGCGCCGGTCTCCTCCTCCCGGATGGGGTGGGTGGACGCGGCCACTTCTGCCGGGTCCTGCCGGCCCAGGTAGCGGGCGTGCATTGTGGCCCCCATCAGTCGGGAGACCGGGACGTCCGCGTGCAGCAGCCGGGGCGCGGACCACTGCTGCGCCACGACCGCCAGGGGCGTGACCCGCACGAGGCCCGGACGTTCCAGTTCATCCGCCGCTGATCGCTGCGGTGTCCGGAGGTCCTCGCGCAGTTCGAGCAGCCAGGTCGCCTGCCCGCCCGGCACGGACGCCAGCACCCGGAAGATCGGGCGGCCCAGCACGGCGGAAAGCGGCAGGTTCTCCTCGAACATCAGCAGACGCCAGTGCGCTTCGCTGTCGTCACCCAGGCTGACGCTCTCGCGGTCGAACGCGACGTGCAGCAATCCGGGCCTCAGGACGTCCCGGCGGTGTGACGCCTCACGCTGCCGCCACTCGTCCTGCGGGTCACGGGGCGGCGGGGGCGGCGTGCGGCGCGCCCGGGTCCAGCTCAGTCCGGCACGGACCAGGGGCCGCAGCAGCCACAGCAGCAGAAGGACCGTGGCCCCGCCGATCACCTGCTGGGCGCTGTCGGGTAGGGTCATGCCCGCCAGTGTAGAGCGTGCCCACGTGCCGCCAGGGTCCGGCACCGTCCGGGCCCGGTGCCCCAGCCGCCGCTCAGGCGCTCTTCTTCCAGCGGCCCTTGCCCCGGTGCCCGACGCGGTTCCCGGCGTGGGCGGTGCGGGCGCGGACGTGCTCGTCGTCGTAGCGGAGCATGACGGCCAGCCGGGCGCGGCTGATGATGTGGTGCGGGTGCTTGGGCACGAACGCCGTGACGATGTCCACGTGCCCGTCGCGTTGCGGCTCGGCGACGACGTGCAGGGGCAGCGCGACGCCGCACGCCTCGAAGTAGCCGCACACCAGCCAGCGGCGCTCCTGGGTGTACACGGCGCGCACGCGGCCGGTCAGGAGGACGTTCAGGACGTCGTGTTCCAGGAAACCCTCGGCGCGGGCGTGCCCGATGGCGTGCGGGCACAGGTGGTACCGGCCGTCGTACACGGCGTCGCGCAGCCGGGCGTGCGCCTGCGCGAGACTGAAGTCGTCGGTGCTCACGCCGCCCAGTTCCGCCTGCCGCTGCGGTTTCAGCGGCGCCTGCGGCCGGGCGGCGCGCGCCGGAGTGGGCGCCGGGGCGCGCCGGGCGGCCTTCTCGGCGCGGGACAGCTGGGCGCGCAGGGCGAGCAGGTCGGCGCTGGCGGCCAGGGTGTTGGCGTGCCCGGGGTCGGCGGGGCGAGCGGGGGCGTCGGTTCCTGGCCGGGCGCGGCGGGGCGGGGCCCCGGGGGCCGGTTTGCTGGACTGTTTCGTCACGGCGGTGCACCTCCGGTTCTTCCGGGCCTGCTGGCGGCGCTGCGTGGCCGCCCCTTTCCATGAGAAGCTCTCAAAAAAGAAAAGGCCCCTCAAACACGGCTTCGTGTCTGTGGGGAGGCAGGCGGCGTACCCTGTTCAGGGCATGCGCGCAGCATATCACGCGCCCCCGGCGGCGCAGGGTGAGCGGCGGAACAGACGCGCCCGGCCCGGCCTCTCTAGGCTGGGAGTCAGCACCCACACCGCTCCCGACGTCACGTTCTCCCGCTGCCCTGGTCCTTCCTGGAGGTCACCTCATGATCCGACCCATGCTGGCCACCGATGTCCCCGACGTGCTCGCCCTGCTCACCTGGATGGACGACGCCCCCGAACGCGAGGTGTTCTCCCCCGACGCCCGCGACCCGCGCGAACTGCAGACCGAATGCGAGGACAACCTCTGCCTCGTGGACGTGGACGACGAGGGCGTGCTGGCGTACTGCGCGCTGTCCCCCTTCCGGGACGGCCTGGTGCTGGAGGGGCCCGTCAGCGACGGCGGGCACATGCAGGCCCTGCTGGGGCGCGCGCTGGCCCACACGGACGGCCTGCCGGTGTACGCGTTCGCGGCGCAGGAGAACCTGCCGGTGCGCGCGGCGCTGGAGGGCGCGGGCTTCGCGGCGATGCACACCACCGACTTCTACAGCGCGCCGCTGGACCGCCTGACGCCGCACGCCTGCGCGCCCGCCGGACACCGCATCGTGCGCAGGCTGCCCATCGCGGCGTACCGCGAGCTGTTCAAGTCCAGCGAGGACGCCTGGGCGGGCCGCCTGACCTGGACGCCCGAGCAGTTCGACGGTCACTTCGCGCGGGACGACGTGCGGCTGGTGGCGCTGCTGCGCGGGGATCAGCCGGTGGGGTTCGCGGAACTGGAATTCCGCCCCGAGGAGGCCCGCGCGGACGTCACGTACCTCGCGGTGCACCCCGCCGAGCGCGCCCAGGGCTACGGGCTGAAGCTACTGGCGCTGGCCGCCGCCGAGGCCGAGACCCACCCGGAGGTCCGCACACTGCGGGTCCGCGCGCACGACCACATGAAACCCGCCCGCGCCCTGTACGCCCGCGCGGGCTTCACGCACTGCCGCAGCATCGTGACGTACATGCGCGACGGCGACGAGGACGTGTAACGGGAGCGCGGCCTGCCCCCGCCTGGGCCGGGCATGGGGGTGCGGGCCACACATGCGCGCGGGGGGCAGGGGTACGCTGCGCGCCTATGGCGAAGAAGGATCGGCGTTCCCCGCAACCGGCGTTCGTGACCCTGCGGGACATGCCGGGCACGCGGGTGATGTTCTGGGTGGTGGACGCCTGCCCGTACTGCGGGGAGCGGCACGCGCACGTGATCGGGAACCTGCGCACGGCTGACCCGGTGGACGCCCTGGGGGAGATTCCCGCGCCGTGCCAGCCGGAGCGCCTGTACGTGCTGTCCCTGCCGCCCAAGCCCAAACGCAAGGGCGGCAAGGAGGAGCGCCGCCGGGCCCGCCGGGATGGCAAACGCGAGGACCTGGACGACGAGACGTGGTGAGCAGGCGCTGACCTACGCGCGGCGCAGGGGCCGCAGCCAGTCGAGAATCCAGCGGGCGGCCTGATCGCCGCTGGCGGTGGTGATGTCCAGGTGCGCCGCGCCCTTCAGGGTGTGTACGGTCAGCGGCACGCGGGTGCCGGCGGCGTACTCGCGGAACTGCGCCTCGGTCGTCACGCCCTGCTCGGCGGCGATGCCCAGGACCGGCAGGCTCAGGTCGCGGGCGCTGCGGACCGGCAGGGTCTTCTCGAAGGGCGTGCCGGTCGTGTCGGTGCGCGCGGCGGCCAAGTCCAGGGTCAGGCGGTTCGGGAAGTACCACTCGGCGTAGTCGCTCTGGGGGGTCAGGTAGCGGCGGACGAAGTCGCGGGCGTCGGTGACCTGCCCGGCCTCGCTGCCCCACCCGACGGGCCGGGCCGGGTCGGCCGCGCCGGTGATCCAGCGGGTGTCCTTTGCGCCCAGCACGCGGTTCAGGAGGTACGGGGCGTCGCTGGCGTTCGTGGCGTGCCCGGCGCGGATCGCCAGGAACGGCAGCAGCGCGTACCGCTGGTCCAGGCGGGTCATGGCGGCGGCGAGGTTCGTGGCGGGGAACGCCGTGAAACCGTTCTGCGGGGCGGCCGCGTCGGGTTGCAGCGCGGCCAGCCGGGCCTGCGCGGCGGCGCGGGCGGCCAGCGCGGGACTGAAGTACAGGGCGTCCACGTAGGGGCTGCGGGTCAGGGTGTTCAGGCCGGGCAGCGGCCCCAGGGGGTTCATGGCGCCCTGCTCGTACTGGTCGGTCGTGAGTGCCTTGCCGCTCATCAGGCCGGGCAGGCCGTCGAGCATGATCAGGCCGCGCACGTCCTTCGCGCCGCGCGCGCCGCTGAAGTCGTACGTGGCGTACAGGCCGGTCAGGGTGCCGCCCATGGAGTGCCCGCCGATGAACACGTTCGGGGTGAGGGTGCGGGCTTCCAGCACGGCGGCGCGCCAGTCGCGCAGGGTGACCTCCAGGCCCCAGTCCTTCATGAACGGCAGGCTGGCGGGCGTGCGGGTGGACAGGCCGCGCTGCACGATCTGCGCCAGTTGCGGGGCGCCGCCCGAGAGCAGCGGCGCGTGGTCCTCCAGCAGGTTCGCGCGGCGGTCCACCGCCCACACGGCCAGCGTGGGGTCGAGGATCACGAGTTGCCGCGCCAGCCGGTCGAAGCTGCCCGCGCCGCCCAGGTAGCCGGGCATGAGCAGCAGCACGGCGGCCGGTCTGGCGGACCCGTAGCGGACGGTGACGCTGGCGTTCAGGTCTTTCGGCGTGCCGGGCACCACGAGGCCGGGTCGCACGACGCGCGTGACAGGCACGAGGTTCAGCGTGGCGGCCGCCTGGGCGTTCAGGTCGTCCAGGGCGGCGTCCTGGGCAGCCACCGGGAAGCTCAGGGCCCCGAGCAGCGGGAGGAGAAGGGAGGCGCGGCGCATAGGCCCCCAGGGTGGCAGGCGGGGGGCGCCGCAGTGTCCCGGACTGCCTTGACGGGACTTGGGCGTTCCTGTATGGCTTCTTCAGGAAGGGCACCCCGCAGCAGACTCCAGAGGTCGTGAAGGGCTGCCTCACGACCTCTGAGTTCTGCGGTCAGTCCTGCGGGGGCGTGTATTTGTCGCGCAGGTAGGTCGTCGCGGCCTGTTGGTCGCGCCGCTGTGATTCGGCCTGCTCCTGGGCGATGCGGGCCATGCGGTCCTCGATCAGGCGCAGCTGCCGGGTCAGTTCCCGGTCGTCGCGGCCCTGCGGCGCGGCCGTCTGGTAGGTGTCCAGGATGCGGGGCAGGTCCTCGCGGGCGGCCTGCCGGGCGTCGAAAACGTCACGGGTGAGGGTGGTGGTGTGCGCGGTGGCGCGCAGGGCGTCGCGGGTGGCGGTCACGGCGCCCAGGAGGGCCGGGAGGGTGGGGGCGGGCAGGGCGCGTTCGTGCTGGCGCAGGGTGCGCAGCAGGTCCTGCTCGTCCGGGGGGGCGGCTTCCAGGGTCAGGGGGTCGGGCGTGGGGGCGCGCAGCAGGCGGCGGGCGCGGCGGACGCTCCAGCCGATCACGATCAGGCTCAGGAGCAGCGTGGCGCCCAGCAGCCATCCGGCGACATCACTGCCGGACGCCACGCCGATGCCCAGCAGGACGGCCAGCGTGCCCAGGAACGACAGGGCGGTCAGGGTCAGCACGGCCAGCAGGCCGACCCCGGCGAAGCGGCGGGCCTGGGTGCGGCCGTGGGCCAGGGCGGCGCGCGGGTCGCGGCCCGGCTGGAGTCGCCAGGGGTCGGCGGGGTTCAGAGGGCCATGGGTGGGGGGGCTGAGCAGGTCGCGGGCGGCGCGCACGCCGCCCCGCAGGATCGTGCGGGAGCGCGTCATGATGCCGGTACGGTGTCCGGGGCGTCCGGGTTCCTGCGCAGCGCCTGCACGCGCGCGGCGAGGGCCTGCCAGGGTGCCAGCTGGAAGTGCGTCTGCCCCAGGGGGCTGGTGCTGGGCATTACCCACAGTTCGCAGCCTTCCAGGGTCTGGGGCTGCTGCCCGTAGGGCAGGCGGCCGGTGGGGACGCCCAGCGTCTCGGCGGCGCCGCGTTTGCTGGTGAAGGCGACCAGTCGGGGCTGGTGGGCGCGCAGTTTGGCGCGCAGTTCGTCGGGCGCCCAGGCGCCTGCGGGCAGGGCGGCGTCCACGCCGCTGTGCCGCTTGGCGACGTCGGTCAGGCCGATGCCGAACTCGGGCAGGCGCGGGTACTCCTGCGGCAGGAGCAGGCCCGGGGTCAGGCCGACCTCGTGCAGGGTGCGCCAGAAGCGGTTGCCGGGGTTGGCGTAGTACGCGCGGGCGGCGGCGCTGATGCGGCTGGGCGCAGTGCCCACCAGCACCAGGGTCAGGCCGGGCCGCAGGACGTCCGGCACGAGGTACTCGCCGCTGCCGGTCAGGTCAGGCGCAGCCGGTGACTCAGTCGTCGTCGTAGCGTTCCTCCGCGAAGGGGTCGCCGCGCATGTGGTAGCCGTTGCGCTCCCAGAAGCCGGGCTGGTCGGCACTCATGAATTCCAGGCCGGAGAGCCACTTGGCGCTCTTCCAGAAGTACAGGTGCGGCACGACCAGCCGCAGCGGGCCGCCGTGCTCGGCGTCCAGGGGCTGCCCGTCGAAGGTGTGGGCCAGCAGGTTCTCGGGCCGCAGGAAGTCCTCCAGGGCGAGGTTGGTGGTGTAGCCGCCCACCGAGTGCTGCATGACGTGCGTCGCGCCGGGTTTCAGGTCGAGGTGCGCCATCAGGTCCGTGACGCGCACGCCGGTCCAGGTGGTGTCCAGCTTGCTCCAGTGGGTGACACAGTGGATGTCGTACGTGAGGGTCGTCTGCGGCAGGGCCATCAGGTCCGCCCAGGTGAAGGTGCGTTCCCCGGCGAGGCCCGTGATGCGGATGACCACATCCTCGGGCCGGTAGTGCTGGGTGGGACCGTAGGTCAGCACCGGGAAGCGCGTGGTGAGGGTCTGCCCCGGGGGGACGCGGCCGCCCATGTCGTCGGCGGGTTTCTTGAAGAACTTGCCAAGCATGCCGCATTCAACACCCCGGGCGCGCGCGGTCCAGGGACGCGGCACACCATCCGGCGCGACATGAAGCGAATCAGAAGGTCGCCGCGCGGCCCGCAGGGTCTGCTGGGGGCGGAGGGCATTCGTCACCGACTCCTGACACGCTCAGGTGTACACTGCACACCAAGTCCGGGCTTCTCTCTCCCGGCGGTGACAGAGGCGACCCGGCCCCCGCGCGCCCCCCCAGGGGGGACACAAGGAGTGAGCCAGTCCCATGTCCATCTTCGATCAGGCCAAACACGACGTCGAACGCGCCCGTTTTCTCGGGGACGTGCGCGACCTCCTGTCCATCCTGCGGCGGCAGCCGAACGAACTGCTGCCCTTCGACTGGGTGCGTCACCTCTCGCCGGACGGCGAGCACCAGCGCGGCCTGGAGACCATCGAGGTCGACCACATCATCGGGTCGGTGGACCGCTACCGCGAGTTTGACCGGCACTACCTGCCCAAGGAAGCGCACCTGGACGAACGCTGGATCGGCGTGCGCGCCGCGCAGCTGCAGGGCAAGGAACTGCCGCCCATCCAGGTGTACAAGGTCGGGGACCTGTACTTCGTCAAGGACGGCAACCACCGCGTGTCCGTCGCCCGCCGTCAGGGGCAGAAGTTCATCGACGCGTACGTGATCGAACTGCACGTCACCGTCCCGCCCGAGGAGGGCGACACCCTGAAGGACCTGATCATCAAGGGCGAGTACGCGCAGTTCCTGAAGGCCACGAACCTCGACACGCTCGTGCCGAACCACCACCCGATCCGCTTCACCACGCCGGGCCGCTACGAGAAACTGCTCGAGCACATCCGCACCCGGCAGTACTTCATGGACCGCAAACCCGAGCGCGCGGGTCTGCCGCCCATCACCTGGGAAGAGGCCGTGGAGAGCTGGTACCGCCGCCTGTACTGCCGGATCGTGGAGAACATCGACCTGCACGACGTGATGTCCCGCTTCCCGGGGCGCACCGAGGCCGACCTGTACCTGTGGATCATGGATCACCGCTACTTCCTGACGCAGAAGTACGGGCATGACGTGGGCAGCGAGGAGGCCACCATGGACTTCCGCGCGCAGCACTCCCCGCCGCTGTACAAGCGGCTGGGACAGCGCATGAAGCTCGTGCTGCGCGGGAAGATCAACCCCGCGATGTAGGCGAGCAGTGGAGAGTAGGCAGTGGGGAAATGACCACGACCCACTCCCCACTCCCCGGTCACCTTGCCAGGACGTATTCCACGAGCGTGCCGACGCCCCAGCCGGTGGCGTGTTCCTCGCGGGTGGCGTTCCCGGCGATGTCCAGGTGCGCCCAGGGGCGCGTGACGAACTGCCCCAGGAACAGCGCGGCCTTGATGCTGGCCCCGGCGGGCTGCATGTCGCTGTTCTTCAGGTCGGCCACCGTCCCTTTGCGGTAGGTCTTGAAGTACGGCTGGTGCAGCGGCAGTTCCCAGACGTGTTCGCCCGCGTCCTGCGCGGCGGCCTTCAGGCGGGCGGTCAGGGCGGCGTCGCTGCTGAACAGCGCGGCGATGTCGTTGCCCAGCGCGCTGACCTTCACGCCGGTCAGCGTGGCGAGGTCCACGAGTTCGGTCGCGCCTTCCTCGCAGGCGACGGTCAGCGTGTCGGCCAGCACGAGGCGGCCCTCGGCGTCGGTGTTCGTGATCTCCACGTGCAGGCCGTTGGCGGCGCGGTACACGTCGCCGGGGCGCATGGCGTCCGGGCCGACCATGTTCTCGGCGGCGGCGACGTAGGCGCGCACCTCGACGCCCTCGGGGATCAGGTCCCGCAGGGCGGCCAGGGCGCGCACGGCGCCCAGCACGGCGGCCGCGCCGCCCATGTCGCTCTTCATGTTCACCATGCCCGCGGCGGGCTTGATGGAGTACCCGCCGGTGTCGAAGGTGATGCCCTTCCCGACGAGCGCGACGACCGTGTGCGCCTCGCCCCGCGCGGGAATGGTCGCGCGGATCAGGCGCGGCCCCGTGGCACTGCCCGCCGCGACGGCGGCGAGGAGGTTCATGCCGCGCGCGGTGATGTCGTCGCCGTCCCAGACGTCCACGTCCACGCCGTGCGCTTCGAGGGTGCGGGCCTCGCGGGCCAGCGTGGCGGGGTTCAGGACGTTCGCCGGGGCGCTCACGAGGTCCCGCGCGAGGCTCAGGCCCGCGCCCAGCGCCTCGATGCGGGCCTGCTCGTCGGCGCCCAGGCCCTCCACGAACAGCTGGACCGGTGCGGGAGTGGCCTGGCGGTAGCGGCCGTCGCGCCAGTCCTCGGCCAGGGCGGCGGCGGCCAGGGCGGCGGCGTGCTCGCTGGCAGGGACCCTCACGCGCGTGGCTTTCAGTTCGCGGGCCAGTCGCATCAGGGCGGCGCCCACCTCGCGCGCCTCGGCGGCACTGGCGGGGTGCAGGGCGGCGGCCTGATCGCCGTCCTCGTGGCGGGCGGTCAGGCGGACCTCTCCCCCGTTCAGGTCCCGGGTCAGGCGGCCCCCGTCCGGCGTGACGAACGACAGGGTGAGGTCGGCGGCGTCCATGAAGTTGACCAGAGGCATGCGCGGAGTAGACCACGCGCCGCCCGGGTCGGGTTCCGCAGGTCGGGACGGCCGCCGGGTCCGCGCGCGGCGGCGGACCTGCCGGGAAGGGGCAGGGGCGGGCGGGTATACTGCCCTTTACTGTGAACGGCTCCATTCAAATCACCGAGGCGGCCCTCGCCTCACTGATCGGGCTGACTGCCCACGAGATCCCGGGCGTGGTGGGCATGGCCCCCAGCAACCTGAAAGAGGGCCTCAGCCGCGTGCTGGGCCGCGCGAACGTCAGTGACGGCGTCGTGATCAGCCGCGACGGCGCGAAGTACGTGGCGGACCTGTACGTGGTCGTCGCGTACGGCGTGAGCATTCCCACCGTGGCGCGCAATATCGTGGAGCGCGTGGAACACACCGTGAAGACCCAGGCGGGCATCGACCTGGGCGCCGCGCGCGTGCACGCCGTGGGGGTGCAGCGTGTCTGACGTCCCGAACGCCGCGAACACCGGCCACCGCGCGCACCTGAACCCCGCCGATCTGGCCCGCATGCTGCGCTACGCCACCGACTGGCTGGGCGTGTACCGCGAGCAGGTCAACGCCCTGAACGTCTACCCCGTCCCGGACGGCGACACCGGCACGAACATGCACCTGACCATGCAGTCCGTGCGGCGCGAACTGGACACCTGCGACGAGAGCAGCATGCCCGGCGTGGCCCGCGCGATCAGCTACGGCGCGCTGCTGGGCGCGCGTGGCAACAGCGGCGTGATCCTCTCGCAGCTCCTCAAGGGTTTCGCCGAGGCGATCAAGGACCTGAAGGTGGTGGACGCCGCCGCGCTGGGCCGCGCGTTCCAGGCCGCGCAGAAGACCGGGTACGGGGCCGTCATGAAGCCCGTGGAGGGCACCATCCTGACCGTCGCGCGCGGCGTGGCCGAGGGGGCGGCGCAGGGTGAGCACATCGAGGACGTGCTGGAGAACGCCCTGTTCAGAGGCCAGGAACTGCTCGACCAGACGCCCGAGATGCTCCCGGCGCTGAAGCAGGCGGGCGTGATCGACAGCGGCGGGCAGGGTTACCTGTACATCGTGCAGGGCATGCTCGCGCAGCTGCGCGGCGAGGCGCTGCCGCCCGCGCCCGAGATCACCAGCTACGCGCAGGAACAGTTCGAGAACGAGGAGTTCGGCTTCTGCACCGAGTTCCTCATGAGCGAGGCCACCAAGCCCATCGAGGAGATCCGCGAACTCGTCACGCCGTTCGGGGACAGCCTGCTCGTCGTGGGGGCCGAGGGGTACGTGAAGGGCCACATCCACACCAACGAGCCGGATCAGCTGCTCGCCACGGTGGGCCGCTACGGGAAGATGCTCAAGACGAAGGTCGAGGACATGAGCGAGCAGCACACCGAGATCCTCGGCATGGCCGGTGCCACCGCCCGCGCCGAGGAGGAGATCGCGCCGACGGGTCTCGTGGCGGTCGCCAGCGGCTACGGACTGGTCAAATTGTTCCGGGGCTTCGGGGCCAGGATCGTGTCCGGCGGGCAGACCGCGAACCCCAGCGTGCAGGACATCGTGGACGCCGTCCGGTCGGTCAGTGCCGAGAAGGTCATCATCCTGCCGAACAACAAGAACGTCCTGATGGCCGCCGAGAAGGCCATGGAACTCATGGAGGGCCGCGCGGTCGTCATTCCCACCCGCACGCTGGGCCAGGGCATCGGCGCGGCGCTGAACTTCAACCCCGACGTGCCCGCGTCAGAGCTGGTAGACGGCATGACCGAGGCGTCCCGCGCCGTCACGACCTTCGAGGTGACCCGCGCCAGCCGCACCACGAACATCACCGTGAAGGACGGCCGCACCCTGGACATCAAGGAAGGCGACGTGATCGGCCTGATGGACGACGAACTCGTCCAGAGCGGCGGCAGCCCCGAGGACAGCGTCATGGAGATGCTCAACCGCCACTACCAGGGCCAGGAGATCATCACCGTGTTCGGCGGCCCCCAGCACACCCAGGAGGACCTCGACGCCCTGGCCGGGCGGATCGGGAAGGAATTCAGCATGGCCGAGGTCGAAACCCACCCCGGCGGGCCGGACCTGTACGACTACCTCGTCACCGTGGAGTAAACACAGTCCGCACTGCAGAGTGAGGTACGGACAGCGCCGGGCAGGGGTCGGAGTTCACTTGAGCTCTGGCCCCTGCCCAGTTCATGGCAGCGCGGCAGACTTGCGGACAGCCGTGGCCGCCGCCCCAGTCTGTGCTCAGCGGTGCAGGTTCCGGCATTCGTCCTCGGTCAGCGGGGCCAGGCCCAGGCGCAGCAGCACGGGCTGGCCCATCCCGGCATTGGCGGCGCTGAAGCTCTCGACCTTGCGCATCAGGAGGATCAGGTCGCGCTGCACCTCGGCCACCTGGGCGGCGGTCAGGCGGGCGGTCGGGGTGCCGCTCAGCATCCGGGCCGGGGGGCCCTGCCACTCGTCGAGCGGACTGAGCGGCCGGGCGCTGCGGGGGCCCTCCAGCACTGCGAAGCCCGGCGCGTCCGGCGTGGCGTACACCCGCAGGCCCCAGCCGGGAGCGAAGTCGCTCAGGGCGCGGCGGAACTCCCGCCCGGCCGCGTGGTGGAACAGCGTGTCCAGCGCAGCAGTCTTACCGTCGTGCGCCTGTTGGGGCAGGTGCCGGGCATCCACGAACAGGTCGTCCGCATGGGCGCGGTACATCTTCACGGGCCGCCCGGCGCGCGCCTGCTCGCGGATCACGCGCAGCAGGCCCGCCCGCACGAGGGCCTGCACATCCCGGTGCACCACCCGGAGGTCCAGCCCGGTCTCGCGCGCCGCGCCGGCCACGGTCTGCTCGCGGCCCAGGAAGGCGCCCAGCACCCGGCGGGTCCGGTCGTGAACAAGGAGGGTCACGGCGGCCGGGTCGGTCACCTGGTGCGGGCTACTCACAGCAGGCGCTGTCATGGCGAGTAGCCTACCCGTGAAGCTGGCTCCATGCCCACCTTCACCCTGCCGGACCTGCCCGACCTCTCCCCCAGCACGCCGGTCCTGTGGCGGGGTCGCGTGTGGACCGGCGTGGCAGACGCCCCGCTGGACGACGGCGCGGTCCTCACTCGCGCGGGGCGGATCGAGGCGGTCGGTCGCGCCGCGCACCTGACCGTTCCGGAGGACGCCGTGAGCGTGCAGACCGGCGGCACAATCCTGCCGGGCCTGATCGACCTGCACGTGCACGCCCGGCCGGGGTACCTGCCGTGGTTCGTGGCGGCGGGCGTGACGACCGTTCGGGACGCCTGCAACTCGCTGGAGACCGTGGCGGCCCTGCTGACCCCGGCGGGGCTCGCGCCGCGCGTGCTGCCCTCGGGGCCGCTGCTGGACGGCCCGGACGCCTTCTTCCGCCAGTTCGGGCCCGGCGCGGTCCACGAGCCGGGCGACGGGCAGGAACGCAGCGCCGGGGCGCTGATCATCCGCACGCCCGTGCAGGCGGACCGCGCCGTGGCGTTGCTGGCGGATCAGGGCGTGACGCACCTCAAGCTGTACGAGGCCCTGGCACCGGACGTCTACGCGGCGGCCACGCGCGCCGCCGCCCGGCTGGACCTGCCGGTCATGACCGACCTGGGCCTGCTCACCACGCGGGGCCGCGCGGCACAGGTGGACGCCCGGCAGGCCCTGGCACTGGGCGTGCGGTCCATCGAGCATGCCAGCGGGTTCGCTCTGGCCGCCACGCGCGCGGGCTTCGACCCGGCCGGCGAGCTCCCCACGGCGCTGCTGGACGAACTGGCCGCACTGACCGTCGCGGCGGGCACGGCACTGGTCCCGACCCTGAGCGTGTTCGCGCCGCTGGCGACCGACACCCCGCCTGACCAGCGTGACCTGCCACTTGCCGGGCAGGGCGGGCCCCTGCGGGAGAGCCTGGACGGGCAGTGGCGCGCCGTGCACGCGGGCACCCGACCCATCCGCTCACTGGCGCAGGCGGACGCGCGACTGGCCGCGCAGCTCGCCGTGCGGATCGCGCGGCTGGGCGGGCGGGTCGGGGCGGGCACCGACACCCCGGCGGGCGCGTTCACCCTGCCCGGCGGGAGCCTGCACGCGGAACTCGAACGGCTGGTGCGCGCGGGCCTGACCCCCACGCAGGCCCTGCGCGCCGCGACGGGCACGGCGGCCGACATCCTGGGCCGCGCCGACCTGGGCCGCGTGAAGCCGGGCGCGGTGGCGGACCTGCTCGTCGTGGCGGGCGATCCCACGACCGATATCCGCGCCACCCGCGACGTGCGGCTGGTGGTGCAGGGCGGTCAGCCCCTCACCCCGGCGGCCCTCAGCGGCGCGTTGGAGGCGTGAAGGCGGTCACGCCTCCCAGAAAATGTCGAGCGGCAGGAACGCGCTAACGGTGTAGTGGGGGGCGTCCACGATCTGACTGATCTTCAGGTCCACGCAGGCACTCGCGAGGACGTAGGCGTCTTCCAGGCTCAGACCCCGCGCTTCCAGGCGGCGCAGGGTGGCGCGCAGTGCGATGCGGGCGGCCTCTATCAGGTCGGGGTGGTGGCCGGTGGTGGCGTGCCACTGGCGACTCTGGCCCCCGCTGGTGGGCGTGATGAATTCCGGGGTGATGATCCCGGCGTCCTTCTCGACGTGCACCCGCAGGGTCAGTTGCCCGTTCGTCTCGATCCCGGTGCCGCTGACCTCGCCGTCCCCCTGCGCGGCGTGGAGGTCCCCGGCAGACAGGAGGGCGCCGGGGATCTCGACCGGCAGCCACAGGGTGCTGCCCGCCACGAGCTGCCGGACGTCCATGTTCCCGCCGACGTGCCGGGGCGGAGCGGTGGGGTGCGGGCCCGGCGCGGCGGGGGCGACACCGATCACGCCGGGGAACGGCGCGAGGGGCACGCGGATGCCGGGGCGGAAGTCGGCGTGGGTGCGGGCGCGCAGGTCCCACAGGTGCGTGTGGGAGCGCAGGCCCTCGGCGGCCAGCGCGGCGTCAATGAGGCCAATGCCGCCGGGGCGGCAGCCGGTCCAGCCCCACGCGGCGGTCTGCACATCTAGGATCTCAATGCGCAGGGCGTCGCCGGGCTGCGCGCCGTCCACGAACAGCGGGCCGGTCAGCGGGTGCCCGCGCGGGCCGCTCAGGGGGTCGCGGGCGTCCGCGAGGATCAGGTCGCGCAGATCACCTTGGGCGCTCAGTTCGCCACTCGCGACGCGGCGGGCCACGCCGCCACCCGAGGCGTCCAGGGTGTCCAGCGTGACGGTGTCCCCACTGGCGACGGTCAGGGCGGGCGGCAGGGCGTTGTCCCAGACGGTGTGCAGGGCGTCCAGGGTCAGGTGGTGGCGGGTCATGGAATCAGGGTAGAGCAGAACGCCCGCCCCGGCGCGAGTGGACCGGAGCGGGCGGGGGTGAAGCGTCAGGTCAGAGCTTGACGATGCGGCCCTTGACGACGTTCTTCAGGCTGGGCCCGAACGCCTTCAGGTAGGCGCTGAGTACGTCGGTGTCGCTCAGGCCGGGCAGCTGGGTGACGTTCGTGGCGCCCTTGAACACCGTGAAGTTGTCGCCGCCGGCCGCCAGGAAGTTGTTCGTGGCGACGCGGTAGGTGGCGGTCGCGCTGATGGGCGCGCCGTTCAGAGTGATGTCGGCGATGTTCACGCGCTGCCCGTCGGGGTTGCCCAGCGTGTACTTGTAGCTGAAGCCCTCGGACACCTGCAGCAGTTTGACGCCCGTGCCGGCGTTGCCTCCGCTCCACTGCTGCTCGAGCAGGTCCTTGATCTGCTGACCGGTCAGGGTCACGACGGTGGTGGTGTTCCCGAAGGGATGCACGGCGAACACGTCCCCGAAGGTCACGGCGTTGCCGGGCTTGATAGCGGTCGCGTCAGGCAGGTCGGCACGGATGCCGCCGGGGTTCATCAGGCCGATCTGGCTGCCCTGTGCTTTGGTGGTGTACAGCAGGGCGTCGGCAATCACGTCGCCCAGCGCGGATTCGGTGTTGCGGGCGTTGCTGATCCCGCGCTGGATCTGCGGGTCACCCAGGGTGGCGACCTGCACGTTCTTGATCGCGGCGACCTTCTCGTTGGCCTTGTTCAGGATGGCCGTCATGTTGGGGGCCAGCGTGCCCCCGGCCTTGCGGGCGTCATAGTTCACGACGAGGTTGGCGGCCTTGACCTGCATGACGGCGTGGTTGGCCTTGTCCACGACCAGATCCAGGCGCTGCAGCAGGTGACCGTAGAAGTCACCCTGGATCACGATGCGGTCCTTGCCAGTGGGATCAGGCACCAGGCAGTTGTAACCCTGGTGGCTGTGACCGCTGATGATCGCGCTGACCGCCGGATCCACGCGCTTGGCGATGTCCACGATCGGGCTGGTCTCGTTGAGGGCCTTGCAGCCCACCGTGCTGTAGTTCACGTCCTGGTTGATCGGCTTGCCGTCCTTGTCCACGCGAGCAATCTCGCCGCCCTCGTGGATCAGCATGATGATCGCGTCGGGCTTCTTGGCCTTGATCTCGGGGATGTACTTGTTGACGGCCGCGGCCTCGTCGGTGAAGTTCAGCATCTTCACGCCGTCGGGCGACACGATGCCGGGCGTGGTCTTGGTGACGGCACCCACGAACGCGATCTTCAGGCCGTTGATGTCCTGAATGATGTAGGGCGCAAACGGCGTACCGGTCTTGCCGGAGGTGGCGTTGTACTCCACGTTCGCGCCGATCCATTTGAAGGTGGCGCCGGTGTAGGTCGTGTCGTACTTGCAGGCCTTGCTGGCGTCGTTGCTGGCGCAGCCGCCGTTCTGCATGCGGAACAGTTCGTCCAGACCCTGGTCGAATTCGTGGTTGCCCAGCGCGCTCACTTTCATGCCCATGTCGTTCAGGGCGTACACGGCGGGTTCGTCGCGCAGCAGGCCGCTGGTGATGGGGCTCGCGCCGATCAGGTCGCCGCCGCCGACCAGAATGGTGTTGGGGTTGGCCTTGCGGGCGTCGTTGACTTCCGCGGCGATGGCCTCGATGCCACCTGCGCTGATCTTGGCGCCCTCGGCCGTCGTGAAGCTGGTGGGGGCGAGGTTGCCGTGGAAGTCGTTCAGACCCAGGATGGTGACGTTGGTCGGCTCGGGCACGTATGAACCGGTGGTGCAGGCGGTGAGGCCCAGGGCCACGGTCAGCAGCAGGACAGGCATGGTTTTCATAAGGCCTGCACAGTCTACTCATGATCGGGGGAGGTTTGGTGTGCGGCGTGTCATGAGTCCGGTGGGGGTAGCATGACCGGATGCTGGATCCGCACCTGCCTCTTCCCTTCCCGGCCGCTGTTCATCCGGAGGCGCGCGCCGCACGGCGCCTGACGTGGGACTCGCGTGAGGCCTCGCCTGACGTGGCGTTCGTGGCGCTCCCCGGGGAGCGGATGCACGGGAATGCGTTCGTGGAGCAGGCGCTCGCGGCGGGCGCGCCGTTCGTGCTGACGGATCTGGACGTGCCGCGCGCCGTCCGCGTGGAGGACGCGCAGGGGGCGCTGTTCGCGTGGGCGCGTGCCGAGCGTGCGCGGGCGCCGCTGGTGGTGGGCGTGACGGGCAGCGCCGGGAAGACCACCGTGAAGAGTTACGTGGCGGCGGCGCTGGACGCGCTGTTCATGCCGGTGTTCAACACGATGCCGGCCATCGCCTGCTTCCTGATCGAGTCGGGCGGGTCGGGGCGGCCCCTGGTGGTCGAGATGGGCATCGACCGCGTCGGCGAAATGGCCGAGCTCGTGGATCTGGTGCGCCCGGATGTAGGCGTGATCACGACGATCGGCCCGGCGCATCTGGAGCAGCTGGGCAGCATCGAGGGGATCGCGCGTGAGAAGGGCGTGATTCTGCGCGGCGTGGATGGCCAGCTCGTCCGGGCACTGGTGGGGTCGCAGGCGGCCGCCTTCTACCCCGGGGTGGACAGTTACGGGTTCGGGGACGTGAGGTGTGCGGGCGAGAACCTGCGCGTCACGCCGGAGGGTGCGTCGTTCTCCTTCGCGGGTGTGCCGGTCACGCTGCCGCTCGCGTCCACCGTGCAGGCGGAGGCGGCGGTGCTGGGACTGGTGCTGGCCCGCGAGGCCGGAGTAAATCTCGCGCAGGCCGCCGGGCGGCTGTCGGAGGTCAGTGTGCCGGGCGGGCGGTACCGGGTGCACCGGGGGCGCTTCACGGTGATCGACGATGCGTACAACGCCTCACCGGTCGCCGTGCGCGCGGCGCTGGACGCACTGAACGGCTGGGCCGGAGCGGACGGGGCAGGGCGGCGGATCAGCGTGCTGGGCCGCATGCTGGAACTCGGCCCGACCGAGCGGGCCCTGCACGCCGAGGTGGGCGCGTACGCCCGGGAACGGGCAGACCTGACCTTCGGCGTGGGCACCTTCGCCGCCGAACTGGGCGAGCGGGCTTTCGCGACCGTCCCGGACCTTCTGGAGGCGCTGCTCTCTGAAGTTCAGGACGGGGACGTGGTGCTCGTGAAGGCCAGTCGCGGGATCAGCTGGACACCCGAGCGCCGCGCGCAGGAGGGCGTGGGGCTGGATGTGGTGGTGAGTGCCCTGCTGGACGCACGAGACAGGCCGCAGTCGTCCTGATCTCCAGCTGGCGGAACACGCAGCGACTGCTGATGGTCCGCCTCCCCCGGACTGGAGAGGGCAGCCCGCTGTTCACGCCCCTCAGGGTCCGGGCGGGCAGAATGCGGGTATGCGCCTGACCCGGACGCCGTCTCCTCCGTCGGATCACCCTTCCCGCGCCGGGGGACGGCCTCCTGCAACGGAGGTCCAGCAAGAACGCTCCGGGCGACCGACACCAGCCCTGTGGGCTGGGCTGATCCTTCTGGGCCTCCTGAGTGCCTGCGCGCCGGCCCCCATGTCCTCAGGGCCGTCCACGGGCGCAGCAGGGCGGGCGGACACGGACGGTGCCCCGGGCCTACGGGCCGCCTTCAGTGACGTGGGTGTGGCCTGGGTGATTGGCGGACGGCCCTGCGTGGCCCGCGCGCCGGCCTTCCAGGCGAGGTGCCCGGCGCTGCCGCCCGCTGTGGACATCGGGTGGCACGACGGGCAGGCCTGGGCGGGGGTGCCATCCCTCGGCGCGGCCGTGACGCTCGACGGGCTGCCCCGCAGCGTGACCGTCGGCCGTGTGGCCGTCATGAGTGCCGGGCGGATCTACCGCGAGAACGGCAGCGCCGTGACCTACGCAGGCGCGGTGGCAGCGGGTGTGCTGGGCCAACCGACGGCAGCGCTGACGGGCGGCGACGGTCTGGACTATGTCCTGCTTGACGGGCGGGTGATCCGGGTCGGTGACGCGGCGGGACTGCCTGGTTCCGGCTTCACGCTGCTGAACTGGCGACCTGACGGCGTGGCGGGCGCCACCGCGCCGCAGATCGTCACCGGGACCGGGACCTACCGGCTGACCGGAACGCAGCTGGAGCGGCTCGACGCGGCGGGCGTGGTCCAGGCGCGGATTCCGCACGGGCCCGGACGGGTGGGCGTGGTGGGGCAGTGGATCGTCACCGTCGACGTGTCCGGCACAGTCCGGACTTTCGGCCCTGACCTGTCGGCCCGCTGATCGCAACCACACACCGCCTGCCTGATCAATGGATCGGTCAGACAGGTGACCTGGGCCTCAGCGAAGAGGTCGACTTTCGCAGACCCACGTCCACAGATGATCGTTGCGGGCCCAATCTCCTGTGCTGGTTAGATTGCGTGTGCCTCCACAGTCGCCGCCACCGGGTGTCTTGACACGACTCACGGCGTTCATACGGTCGCCTCATCTGGACGTGAGGTATTGCGTGAACGGCCGGGCTGACTTGTGGTGTACTAAGGCACCCCGTTCAAGAAGCCTTCATGTTCGGGTTGGGTGACCGGGCTGTCCGCGCCTTCCCTCCCGGGAACAGCGACGGCGGCAGGTGACCGGAGTTGGGAAACGTTCCAGTCCGGCTGCGGGCGTTTCGGGATGTCAGGGTTGCGTGAGGGACGGGATGGTTCAATAGGATGTCCATGACCCTCACCCTGCTGCTGCCGTCCTCTCGCCCCGCACTCCGGCGCTCCCGCCCCCAGATGAGTGAATGCTAAAATCCGCGTGATCCTGGAGGGAGAATGTCGAGTTTCCTGAACCGTTTACTCAGTCCGCGCCCGAACGCTCTGGGCGTGGAAATTGGCACCAGTGCCATCAAGGTCGTGGCCCTGCGCCCCGGCGCGCCCCCGTCCCTCCAGCACGCCGTGATGGTCCCCACGCCCATCGGCAGCATGCGGGACGGGCTGGTGGTTGAGCCGCAGGCCGTCGCCACCGAACTCAAGAACCTGCTTGCCGAGCACCGCATCACGAACCGGTTCGCCGTCACCTCGGTCCCGAACCAAGTGGCGGTCACGCGTAACATCATGGTTCCGAAGATGGACCGCAAGGACCTGCAGGAGGCCATCAAGTGGGAGGCCGAACGCTACATCCCCTACCCCATCGACGATGTCAGTCTCGATTTCGATCTGCTCGACGATCCGGCCAACGTCCCGGATGACGGGCAGATGGAGGTTGTGATCGCCGCCGCACCCACCGAAGCGGTCGCCCGGCAGGTCGAGGTGCTGCGACTGGCGGGCCTGGAACCCAGCATCGTGGATCTGAAGTCCTTCGCGGCGCTGCGGGCACTGCGCGGGAACCTGCTCGGCGAGCATCTGACCAAGAGCACCCTGACCGGCAGCAACTACACCGAATCCGGCGAGGTGGCCCTCGTCATGGAGATCGGTGCGAGCAGTTCCGTGATCAACCTCGTCCGCGGGGACCGCGTGCTGATGGCCCGCAACATCAACGTGTCCGCCGACGACTTCACGACCGCGCTGCAGAAGGCATTCGACCTCGACTTCAGTGCCGCCGAGGAAGTCAAGCTGGGCTACGCGACCGCCACCACGCCCACCGAGGACGAGGAGGACCTCCTGAACTTCGACATGGCCCGCGAGCAGTACTCTCCGGCGCGCGTGTTCGAGGTGGTGCGCCCGGTGCTGGGCGACCTGATCACCGAGATCCGCCGCAGCCTGGAGTTTTACCGCGTGCAGAGCGGGGACGTCGTCATCGACCGGACGTTCCTCGCCGGGGGGGGCGCGAAACTGCGCGGTCTGGCCGCCGCGATCAGCGACGCGCTGGGCTTCCGCGTGGAGGTCGCCAGCCCCTGGCTGACCGTGCAGACCGATCAGGCCAACGTGGACACCGGGTACCTGCAGGCCAATGCCCCGGAGTTCACGGTGCCGCTGGGCCTGGCACTGCGGGGGGTGACGAGCCGTGGTTGAAGTCAACCTGCTGCCCCAGCAGTACCGCAAGCAGAGTGAACCGACCCTGTGGCAGCCCGCTGCGGTCGGCGTGGTCGTCCTGACCGCGCTGATCCTGATCGGCATGGAGGTCGCCACGGGCACCAAGGTGGGCAACCTGAACAAGGAACTCGACAGTGTGAACGGCGAGATCGCCGCCCTGACGCCCGCAGCGCAGGAGTACGGCCGCCTGACGCAGGAGAAAAATCAGCTGACTCAGGTCACGGCCATTGCCGTGCAGCTGCGTGACGCCAAGACGTACTGGGCGAACGACATTGCCAGCTTCACGGCGCAGCTGCCCAGCAGCAGTGGCGTCGCCCTGCAGAGCATGACCATTCGCCCCCTGGAAGCCGGGGCGCTGGCCTCGCAGCAGCAGAACGGTGTGTATACCGGCAAGAACGTGACGCGAGAGATCGAACTGAGCGGCTCGGCCAGCAGTCAGCAGTCGGTCGTGAACTTCCTGCGCACCTTCGAGAACAACCCGAACTTCGGCCTGAATTTCCGCAGCATGCAGGCCGAGGGCGAAACGGGACGCTATACCTTCAACGCCACGGTCGGCATCGTGAAGGCGGCCAGCGCCGCTGAACCGGCCACGACGCCTGCGGCGCCCGGTACGCCCCCCGCAGCACCCGGAGCCCCGGTCAGCTCCCAGGGAGGCGGCAGTGTCAATTAAACTCACGCCCCGCAACCTGTTCTTCGTGGTGCTGGCCGCCTGTCTCCTGGCTGCTGTGCTGTGGTACACCATGCGCTTCCAGGCGCGCCAGGCACAGATCAGTCAGCTGCAGTCCGACCTGGACTCCGCACAGGCGCGTGTGGCGGTGCTGCGCAGCAATGCCCAGCAGCTGCCCGCCCTGCGGGAAGAGGTCGCCACGCTCAAGGTGCAGCAGCAGGAATTCCTGGCGGCCCTGCCGGAAACGGCCCGCTACTACAGCGTGCTCGACGAGATCCGCCTGAATGCGGCGGCGGCAGGCGCGACCATGTCGTCGTTCAACGTCACCAACGGCAACGCCACCAACCTGCCCGGCGGCGTGCGGCCTATCAACCTGGCGGTAAACGTGTCCGGAACCTTCGGGCAGCTGTTCCAGCTGCTGCGTTCCGTGGAGACCATGAGCCGATTCACGAACGTGAATAACGTCAGCCTGCAGCTGCCGCAGGCCAGCAGTTTCGACCCTGATCTGGAAGGTACGCTGGCCCTGACGGTGTACACCTTCGATCCGGCGCTGGCCAGCCCGGCACAGACCGGAGGCACGCCGCAGGCCCCGAGCACGGCACCCGCCGCGCCCGCAGGAGGCACCCAGTGACGCGCGCCCCCATCAAACTCTCCCGGGAAATGAAACTGCTGCTGGGGCTGCTACTGCTGGTCGCCGCGATCGGCCTGTGGTATGTCCTGACCAACCGGTCCGGCACGCCGGACGCGGGCACGCCGGCCACCACCCCGAGCGCTGGCGCCGGGGATACCGTACCGGTCACGCCGCCCACCCAGACGGATTCAGCGGGCAGCGGCGCCGCCACCGGCACCGGCGTGCAGTCCGGCGGTCCGGTAGATGTGGAGGTTATCCCCCCCTTCCCGACCAGTGAGCCCGCTGCCGAACCGACGGTCACAGACACGCCGCCCACGCCCGCTGGCATCAATCCAGCCGGTACGCTGGCCAGCGTGCCCGGCAACAACCCGTTCCGGCCGCTGAGTGTCGAGGGCGGCGCCCAGACCGCTACGCCCGCCCAGAGCAATGGAACGATCAGCTCGAACAGTGGCGCCAGCACCCCCGTTACCAGCGCCCCCACCGCGACGGTCACGCCGATTCCGTCCGGGGGCACCCTGGGCCTCAACCCGATCAGCGGAACTGGCAGCTCCTCAAGTGGCGCCCTGCCCATTCCGACCATCCCCAGCCCCAGCGGCTCCAGTGAGCCGGTCACCGTCACGCCGATCACGTCAGACGGTACGGTCTCGGCCCTGCCCACTGGGACGTCCGGCGTGAATCCAGGTACGGTCAGCACGGGAAGCGAACCCGTGACGACCATCACGCCGGTCAAGCCCCCGGTCGCAGGCGTGAACGTCCCCAGTGTCACCCGTCTGCCGGGCCTCACGGCGAACGCCGGCACCACCGGTAACGCGCAGACCGGCACAGGCGCGGCAGGCGCAGGCACGGCGGGCAGCCTCCCCACCAGCGCTCCGCAGCCCGGCACGCCGCAGGTGATCAGCGAGATCGGTGCGGGGACCAGCGCGGCCACTG
>CALPYF020000017.1 GCA_943327755.2 Deinococcus hopiensis KR-140 | reverse complement strand
CGCGCCGCTGATCAGCGGCGCGCCTTCTGTGTTCCCGTGTTACTTCAGCAGGCTGATGTAGTACTGCGTTGACCCGCTGCCGTCGCCATAGTCGTAGGTGATCAGCGCTAGGCCACCCTGCGCCGCCACGTACCCGGTCACACTCGAAGACACCGGGATGATCTGGGTCTGCATGGTGCTGACGTCGATCCGCAGGACGGCGCCGCCGGTCGAGGCCCACAGGATGCCCGGCACCTTCTGGTCGAAGCCGTACAGCGTCCCCACGGAGGGACCGTTCTGGAAGGTGGTGACGGACCCGTCCGCGTTCAGGCGGGACAGCGACCCGTACGATCCGATCCACAGCGTGCCGTCGCTGGCGAAGGCTACGCTGCTGGCAGTCGCGTTCGTCACGGCGTCCAGCGTGGAGCTCTGCCCCGTCGCCGTGTCGATCTTCTTCAGGGGCGTGCCGTAACTGGAGTAGGGAAAGACCAGCACACTGCGGCCATCCGGACTCAGGCGCAGCGTGGAGACCGAGCTGGACGTCGCTTCAGGCTGCCTGAACGATACGGCGCCCGTGACCGGGTCCCACGCGAAGACCTGCGTCTGGGCGGCGCCGACACCCCAGGTGATGCTGGACAGCCACAGGCGACCCTGGGCGTCCAGGGCGTTGGCGGCGCCCTCGGTGCTGGTGTTGCTGGGCAGTGCAGCGAGCACCGTCTGCTTGCCGTCCTGGGTGATCCTGACGGCCGTGACGGGGGAGCCGCCCAGTGCGATCACGTCGTTCCCAGCCGAGACGAGTCGGCTGAACGAACCTGTAAGGGTCACGTCAGCTAGGATGGCGCCGTTGGGACTGATGCGCTGAACGCGCGTAACCATGCCCTGCGTCGCCGCGTCGTACGTGCTGCCCGCGCTGATCCATATGCCCTCGGGTGCGGCGGCGGACAGGCTGACCGCGCTGGGCAGCGCTGCCCTGGCGGGGCTGACCTGCACCTGGCGCTGGGTGCTGGCGGTGCTGTTCAGGTCGGGACTGCTGACATTGACCGTGTAGGTGCCGGGCGCGGCGTCGGCGCTGGCGGTCAGGGGAATGTTGACGGTGGTGGTGGCCCCGGGCTGCACGTTGACGGTTCTGGGCGTGGCACTCACGCCGGCAGGGAGGTCCTTGACGGTGACAGTCGTGGATCCGTTGAAGGTGTCGGGCGTGATCAGCTTCACCTGCAGGTTGCCCGTACCGCCCTGGTACAGGGTGACGCTGCCGTAGGAATCGACCAGGGTCACGGTGGGCGCCTTGACGGTCAGCTTGAGTTTCAGGGTGCTGCTGCCCACGTTGGTCTTCGCGCGGACCGTGACCGTGTAGGTGCCGGGCTGAGCGCTGCTTGCGGCGCTGACCGGGAGCGTGACGGAGTCGTAGCCGGACGTCATGTCGCGGGTGACCGGGGGCGCCGTGAGACCGGCTGGCAGGTTTTCCAGGCTGTAAGTGACGGGCCCACTGAAGCCGCCGACCGCGTTGCTGTACAGCGACAGGGTGCCGGTACCACCGGAGGTGACTTCAAAGGTGCTGTACGAGCTGCCCAGGCTCACGCCGGGCCGCGTGATGTTCACGCCAATCTGGCCGCCACCGACGACCTTACCAGCGGCGTCCTTCACGAGGATTTTCACCGGACCGCTGTAGTTGTCGGTGCCGCTGTAGCGGAAGGTCAGGGTGGTGTCCACGCGCTGCTGGCTGAGCCCCAGGGCACCGACGAGTCCCTGTTGCTTCACGGCGGCGCTGCTCAGGGCAGCGGCGGGCAGCTCGACGGTGCCCGGTTCGATGGTGAGGCCGGGCAGGTCGGTGCTTAGGGCAACCGTACCGGTGTATCCGCCCTCCTGGTACAGCCTCACTTCGGTGCTGGCGGTCTCGTTGGTTGAGAATCCCAGGGTGGTCGACTTGGTGGACACGGCCACGCCTTTGGGGAGGGGCGTGGCCTTCAGGGTCGACGTGGCGCCGGTGCCGAGGTTGCTCAGCGTGAGGCTCTGGCCGGCCTCCAGCCATTCCAGGGCGTTCCAGCCCTGATTCAGCGTGAATTTCAGGTACACGGGGCTGCCATGGCAGTCCAGGGTGCCGCTGATGGTGGCGGCGCGGTCGCTATACATACGGGCAACCAGGGTGCCCTTGGGGGTCCCGCTGGTCATGACCTGTTCCTGCACGACGGCCAGTCCATCGATGGCCTTGCTGGCCACGTACACAGCGTTGTACAGGGCGATGTTCGGATAGGCGGAGGCCTGACCACTGAAGGCGCATCCACCCATGATCGGGAACAGCGCGTCACTGGGAATCCGGCTGAGGTTCACGGTGAGCTGGCCACCGGTGACGCTGCCCTCATTCGCCACGTCGAGCCCGTCGCCGTCGTTCACGAGGATGGCGCGGTGCGTGCCGGTCGGGAGGCCACTGACCGTGCCAGTGATGGCGGTCGCCTGAATGACGGTGTTGGTGGGCGGCTGGTTGCCTGTCGGCGGCTGATTGCCGGGCTGGGGAGTTTCGCCCCCGCCACCACCGCAGGCGCTGAGAAGGGCTGTCAGCGCGAGTGAACTGCAAATGAGTGTTTTCTTCATAACCGCCCGGGAGTCTACCGGACGGCGCGGATATCAGGGTGTCGATTCGAGCGCCGCAACGGGGGAAGTAAGGGAGAGTGGGGAGGTGGGCGTCTCTCACGGCTATCACGACAGATTGACTGGCGGGGTGCCATGCACGGCTGTGCATCGTCGCAACAGCGTCCATACTGCCTTCAGGACAGGTAGATGGGTTGCGCCCGTGTCGTTCATAACCCAGCACAGCACTGCGCTGCCCACACCCAGAACGGTTTGTGCTGGCCGGTCAGGTCGGGTGCGCCCTACTTCTTCTGCTCGGCGCGTTTTCTGAGTTCGCTGGCGAGGTCGCTGAAATCCTGCGCGGTGGGCAGGACCTTCTTGGCGTCGCGTTTGGCTTCCTGCACGACCTGCACCTGCGCCTGTCGGCTGTCGGGGAGGCCCTGGAGGCGGCGTTCGAAGTAGTTCTGTGCGAGTCGGCCCAGTGCGAAGGTCCAGCCGTATACGGCGGGCGCGGTGATCAGGCCGCCGATGACCGGCAGGGCCAGTTTGGCCAGGCCGCGCATGACCTGCCGCGCGGCGATGCCGTACGCGACGGTCACGCCGAGTTCCCGCGCGATTTCCAGGGCGCGTTCGGGGGTGAGGTCGTGCCCGTAGATCTTACCGATGTGGAGGACCATCTTGGCCTGGACGGGCGTGATGAGCAGGATGTCCGCGAAGGGGATCGGTTCGACGCTGATCGCCCCGGCGAGCAGGGCGGCGCTCTTGATGACATCCTCGGTGTTCTCTTCGCGGCTGAGGTCGGGGTCGACGTCGAAGTTGAAGTTGTCGAGCACCTGTTTGACGAGCGGGGGCAGCATGATCCGGAGTGTACCGCTCGCCCCTGCGGGCGGGTGAGGGCAGGCTGGGCGCGGGTTTACCTTCGGGCAGCGGCATGAAGAAGGGCACGCCCAGGGGGGGAGGTGGCGTGCCCGTCGGAGGGAAGGATGAGGGTGGTGTTGGTCACCGCTCGCTTCCCATGGTAAGGGAGTCTGCTGGCAGAATCCTGACAGTCGGGTCAGCCCGGATGGGGGGGTTCTGTCATGGCCGGCTCATGCGTTGAGCGGTCCCTTCAGGAATGACCGCGGGGTTAACGTTTCCAGCGCACGCCCTCCTTGGTGTCCTCGACGGTCACGCCGACTTTCGTGAGGGTGTCGCGCAGTTCGTCGGCCTCGGCGTACTGCTTGTTCAGGCGGTAGTTCTGCCGGGCCTTCAGGACCAGGTCCATCAGGGCGCTGACGACCTGCGAGTCGTCGCTCTGCGCGGGGCCACTGTCGCCCGCGAAGAGGCCCAGTACCTCGCCGCCCAGGTCGCGGTAGGCGGCGCGGGCGGCTTCCAGCGTGCCGCGCGGCACCTCGCCGGTGTTCAGGGCGGCGTTCAGGTCGGTGGTCAGGCCGAACAGTGCCGCGACGGCCTTGGGCGTGTTGAAGTCGTCGCGCAGGGCGTCCTCGAACGCCTGGACGTGCACGGCGATCTTCGCGTCCAGCGTGGCGTTCTGCCCGGCGGGCGCGTTCGGCAGGCGGCGTTCGACCTCGTGCAGCGCCTCGGTCAGGCGGCGGTACCCGCTGCGGGCGGACTCGAAGGCGGCGTCGCTGAACTCGGTGATCGAGCGGTAGTGACTGCCGACCAGCAGGAAACGCACCACCATCGCGTCGTGCTGCGCGAGGACGTCCTGGATGGTCAGGAAGTTGCCCTTGCTCTTGCTCATCTTCTCGCCGCCAATGGTCAGCATGTTGTTGTGCATCCAGTAGCGCGCGAAGGCGTGCCCGGCCGCCTCGGCCTGCGCGATCTCGGCCTCGTGGTGCGGGAACTGCAGGTCCAGGCCGCCGCCGTGAATGTCGAAGCCCTCCCCGAGGTACTTCAGGCTCATCGCCGAGCACTCGATGTGCCAGCCCGGAAAGCCCACGCCCCAGGGAGACTCCCAGCGCATGATGTGCCCGGGCTCGGCGTTCTTCCACAGCGCGAAGTCGCGCGGGTCGCGTTTCTCCTCGCGGACCGCCTCGCGCACGCCTTCCTCCTGATCGTCCAGTTTGCGGCCCGACAGCTTGCCGTACTCGGGCCAGGAGCGCACGTCGAAGTACACGCTGCCCGCCGA
Organism: Deinococcus hopiensis KR-140; assembly: GCA_943327755.2. Lineage (GTDB taxonomy): Bacteria > Deinococcota > Deinococci > Deinococcales > Deinococcaceae > Deinococcus > Deinococcus hopiensis_A. The sequence goes on along the minus strand of CALPYF020000017.1, from coordinate 84,350 downwards.
CTCGTAGGCGTGCCCGCGCGCGATGAGTTCCTCGATCAGCGCGATCTGCTCGCCGATGTGCCCGGTCGCGCGGGGGTTGATGCTGGGCTTGAGGACGTTCAGGGCCTCCATGTCCTTCACGAACGACCACATGTACTTGTCCGCGACCTCCATGGGTTCGAGCTGTTCCAGGCGGGCGCGGGCGAGCATCTTGTCCTCGCCGTCGTCGGAGTCGTTCTGGAGGTGGCCCACGTCGGTGATGTTCGCCACGTACCGCACCTTGTACCCGAAGTGCGTGAACGCCCGGCGGATCACGTCGAACGCCACCTCCTTCTTCGCGTGGCCCAGGTGCGCGTCGCTGTACACGGTCGGTCCGCACAGGTACATGCCCACCCGGCCCGGCGTGGTCGGTTCAAACGTCACTTTCTGGCGGGTCAGGGTGTCGTACAGGACGATGTTCGGATCGGGCAGGCGGGGTTCGGGACGCTGGGTCATGGGGTCTCCTCGTTCAGTTGGCAATAAAAAGACCGCGCCTCATAGATCAGGGGCGCGGTCACGGACGCTGGGCTGCGCGTGGGCCGCTAGCGGAGGCAACACAGGGTCGTCATGCGCATCAATGTAGCAGAGAAGCCCCGCCCGGCAACGCGGCCGCCGGTTCCGGCGCCGGCACGTGGGGCCGGTGCAGCGCCGCGAGCAGCGCGTCCGTGAACGCCCGGATCACCGGCAGGTTCGCGCGGTGCGGCAGGGTCGCCAGCGCCAGCGGCCGCATCAGCCGCTCGGGCAGGGGCAGGGCCACCAGCCCCTCGGGCAGCGGTTCCAGCGCCAGGCGGGGCATCACGCTGACGCCCAGCCCGTGCGCGACCATGCCCAGGATCACGCTGTCCTCGCTGATCTCGGTCACGCGCCCCGGCTGCACGCCGCAGCGGCGCAGGTACCCCATCACCCGCAGGTTGCAGGAATTCGGACCCGGAGCCAGCAGCAGCGGCCCCTGGAGGTCCTCCGGCGTGACCGGGTGCGAGCCGCGCCGGGCGGGGGCCACGAAGAGGTACTCGTCCATGACGAGCGGGGTCAGGCGCAGGTCGGTCCAGTTCTCCTCGATCACGATGGCGGCGTCCGCCTGCCCGCGCCGCACGAGTTCCTGACCGCCACCCTCCGTCTCGCCGTCCATCAGGCGGACGGTCACGCCCGGATGCTGCGCCCGGAACGCCGCCAGCGCGGGCGGCAGCAGGTGCGTGGCGGTCGAGCGGAACGACGCCACCCGCAGCACACCGCGCAGCTGCGTGTCCTCCTGCGCGGCCAGCAGCGCGTCGCCTGCCGCCTGCACCGCCGTGCGGGCGTGCGTCAGCATCCGCTCGCCCGCCGGGGTGGGGACCGTTCCGGTGCGCCCCCGGCGCAGCAGGGGTCGCCCCGCCAGCGCCTCCAGTTTGCTGATCGCCTCGCTGAGGGTCGACTGCGACACGCCCAGTTCCGCTGCCGCCTCGCTGAAGCCCCCGGCGTCCGCCACCGCCAGCAGGGCGCGCAGCTGCGCCAGCGACGGCAGGCCGACTGAGGTGGGGCGCACGGAGGTCATACCCCAGTGTAGGCCCCACCCATCCCACCAGGCATCGGGAAAACCGATGCAAGGGTGCAGCGGCAGCGTCCCCCCCGATGGTCAGGCCGCCCTGCACAGGCGCACGCTGGAGACATCACCGGCCACCCCCGGCCGCGCCCCCCCACGAGGTCCCTCCATGACTGCCACCCTGCGCCCCACGGCCCGCTTCCCCCTCGCCCCCGACCTCCAGCCTGTCACCCGGCAGCCCGCTCCCGCCGCGTCCCAGCCCGACCTGCCCCTGTACAGCCTGGAAGTCATCGCCCCCAGCGGACAGGCCCCGCAGCTCGACGGCTGGACGGTGCAGAGCTGGCCCGTCGCCAGCCTCGGTGACCTCACCCTCCAGGCCCGCCCCCAGCACGCCGCCACCCCGGACGACCTGCGCGCCGCGCTGCGCGCCGCCGGCTACACCCCCCTGGGGCCCGTCCGCACCCACCGCTGACCCCCACCATCAGGGGAGGTCCGCATCGGTGAACGTCACGTCACGCCCGCCTTGACCACCTCATCACAACGCGGCAGGATACTGGGCGGCATGGACGGCGGCGCACTCCCCACCCCCCACCCGACCGGCGCACCCGCGACCGGCCCGGTGGCCACCATCACCGCGCGCTTCCTGCGGATGCTCAGCATCACCTTAGAGCAGCTCGACGCTGTCCGGGACGCGAACGAACGCGCCGAATTCGCCGGGCTCACCGCCCGCGCCGAACGCCTCGAAGCCGAGACCGACGCCCTGGAACGCGAACTGGAGGACCTGTGCCTCCAGGCCTTCGCCACCCCCCTGACCGAGGCCGACCTCGCGTTCCACCTGATGGTCTTTCGCAGCCTGACGAACCTCGAGCGTGTGGGCGACTACGCCTTCAACGTCGCCCGCGACCTGGAGACCTTCGCGCCACGCACCCGCAGCGCCACCCTCCAGGACGCCCTGCCCCTCGTGCGGCTCCTGACACAGATGCTCGAACGGCTCTCGTACGCCTTCGCGGAACGCGACCTGCACGCCGCCCGCGACGTCATGCGCCTCGACTTCGAACAGGTGGACGCGCTGTACGAACAGATGCAGCGCGCCAGCCTCACCCGCCTGCTCGAACGGCCCGAGGACACCGACGTCGCCCTCACCGCCGGCCGCATGGCCCGCAACCTCGAACGCCTCGGCGATCACCTCGTGAACGTCGCCGAACGCCTCGAACACATCATCCTGCGCGCCAGCTGAACCCGGCGAGCGCGGCCCGCCACCCCCCACCCGACCTCCCCCACAAGGGGGGAGGAGCAGGGCAGGTCAGGCGACCGGCGCGACCCTGTCCGTGTGAATCGCGCGTTCCTCCCGCGCGGTGCCCTTCAGGAGCGGCATGACCAGCTCCCCGAAGCGGCGCGCTTCCTCCAGATGCGGGTAGCCGCTGAAGATGAACGAACTGAAGCCCATGTCCTCGTAGCGGCGGATCTTCGCGGCCACCTGCTGCGGATCGCCGACGATGGCGACGCCCACGCCGCTGCGGGCCATGCCGACGCCCGCCCAGAGGCCGGGTTCGACCATCAGATCCGCGTCCAGGCCCTTCATCATGTCGATCTGGCGTTTCTGCCCGACGCCATCCACGTGCGCGTGACTCGCCACGAACGCCGCCCGCACGTCCGGGTCCACGCGGCTGATCAGACGCTCGGCAGCCGCGCGGGCCTCGGCTTCCGTCTCGCGGACGATCACGTGTGTGCGCAGCCCGTAGCGCAGCGGGCGGCCCGTCTGCGCCTCCAGCGCCCGCATCTGCGCCAGCCGCTCGGCGAGCATGTCCTCCCGCTCACCCCACATCAGGTACACGTCCGCCAGATCCGCCGCGATCCCCTGCGCCACCGGCGACGCCCCGCCGAAGTACAGCGGGATGGGCTGCACGGGCGCCGGGTCCAGCACCGCGTTCTCGAAGTCGTACAGGTCGCTGCTGAACGACTGCGGCGGCGGCGCCGTCCACAGCTGCCGCAGGATCTGCATAAATTCCCGCGTGCGCTCATACCGCTTGCCGTGATCTTCGCGGTCGCCGTACATGGCGTTCTCGGCGGGGCTGCTGCCGGTCACGATGTTCACCCGCACCCGCCCCGGGAACAGGTTCTGGAGCGTCGCGAGCATCTTCGCGTACATCGCCGGGTGGAACATCCCCGGCCGCACCGCGATCAGCAGCGCCGGATCGGTCGGCGCACTGCGCGCCAGGGCCGCCACCGCCGCCGTGTAGTTCTCGTGCTCACTGTGATAGTTCGTGGCAGTCAGCAGCCCCTCGAACCCCGCCTCGCCCGCCGTGCTGATCAGCGACTGCAGGTACGCCAGGGTCGGCTTGCGCGGCGGTTTCTCCTTCGTGCCGATGAACTCGCCGTCACGCGACAGCTGAAGGAACCACAGAAATTCGGACTGGGAAGGATTGGTCATGAGGGGACTCCTGACAGGGTCTGCCAGACGTAAACGGTGGGGCCGTAATCGTCAGGCTCGGTGGCGTAGAGGAACTCGAATTGACGTGTGGGATGCTGCTCGACCAACGCGGCTTTCCAGGTACGCAGGAGCACCTGAGCCAGATACTCGTAGGCTTCCAGAGGTGCGTCGTCGTTTGAGGGCAGCAGGTCATAGATGTGGACGTGATTCAGGACGCTCTCGATGGCCTGCCGATTGTGGCCGGTGCTCTCCTGCCACTGCCGAAAGTTCTCCAGATCGAAGCGGTCTGCACGGATGACGTGATCCTCAAATTCAATGAATTCTGGCCACAGGATGGCACTCAGCGCGACGGCGTGGAGGAGATTCCCCTGGTTGGCAAGGAGATCCGTCGCTCTTGGCGTCCACGATCCAAGCTTCGTGAGGAGCTGAGCCGGACTGGGCCGCGTGTCAGCACTCATGCCTTCACGCCGCCTGCGGTGAGGCCTGCGACGAAGCGGCGCTGGAAGATGGCGATCAAGAGCACGAGGGGGACGGTGGCGACGACGACGGCGGCGGCGATCAGGGGCCAGGGGAACGCGAATTCGCCCTGGTAGAGGGTCACGCCGACGGACACGGTGCGCATGGAGAGTTTGGTGTTGAAGCTCAGGGCGAGCAGGAATTCGTTCCAGGAGTTCACGAACACCAGCAGCGCGGCGGTGACGACGCCGGGCGTCGAGAGGGGCAGGACGACACGGGTCAGGGCGCCGACGCGGGTGGTGCCGTCCACCATGGCGGCCGCTTCGAGGTCGCGGGGGATGGCGCTGAAGAACGCCACGAGCGTGAGGATGCCGATGGGGAGGCTCAGGGCGGCGTAGGGGAGGATCAGCGCGGGGTAGGTGTTCAGCAGGTTCGCGCCGCGCATCAGGCGGAACATGGGCACGAGCAGGCTGACGACCGGGAGCATGCTGAACGTCACGACGGTGGTCATGAGCAGCCCGCGTCCGCGCAGGTTCAGGCGGGCCAGGGCGTACGCGGCGGGCACGGCGGCGGCGATGCACAGCACGGTGCTCAGGAGGCTGACGGTCAGGGAGTTCAGGAAGAACTGCGCGAACGGCTGCTCGCTGAACACGCGGGCGTAGTTGCTGAAGTCCAATTTCGACGGGAGGTACTGCACCGGGAACTTCTGGAGTTCCCCCTCGGATTTCAGGCTGGTCAGGACCATCCAGATGAACGGGAAGAACCCGCCGACGATCAGCGCGGTCAGCGCGGCGGAGCGGCCCAGGCGCTGGGCGGGCGTGAGGCGCTGGGGGGTGGTGTCGCCGCTCACGAGTTGCCTCCGTCCCGCACGAAGCGGACGTACACGGCGGTCACGGCCAGGCTCAGGGCGAACAGCGCGACGCTGAGCGCGGCGGCGTACCCGAAGTCTAGGAACTCGATGCCCGTGCGGTAGATGTACACGCCGAGCGTCTCCAGCAGCCCCTGCGCGGGCGCCTGCTGGATGAACGTGTAGGGAATGTCGAAGACCTGCACGGCGCTGATGGTGCGGAAGATGAACGCCACGGCGAGGCTGGGGGCCAGCAGCGGCAGGATCACCCGGAAGAACGTCTGGGTGGGGGTCGCGCCGTCCACCTGCGCCGCCTCGATCATCTCCTTCGGGATGCCCTGCAGGCCGCCCAGGACGATCAGCGCGACGAAGGAACTGGTCTTCCAGACGATGGTGAGGACCATCGCCAGGACACTCAGGCCGGGCGTGCTGAGCCAGCGCAGCGGCTCCTGAATGAAGCCCGCGCGGACCAGCAGGTCGTTGAACACGCCGTACTGCGCGTTGAACAGCCACGCGAAGATCAGGCCCGTGATGACCGGTGGCATCGCCCACGGCAGCAGCAGGGCCACGCGGGCCACGTCCCGCGCGCGGCTGGGCAGGTGCGCGGCCAGCGCCATGGGCACGCCCACCAGGAACGACCCGCCGACCGTCAGCACGCCGAAGAACAGCGTGTTGCGCAGCGCCGCGCCGAAGCGGGCGTCGCCGAGCATCTGCGCGTACTGCTTCAGCCCCACGAAACCCGTGAGCCAGGGTTCGGTCAGCTTGTTCAGGTACAGGCTGTCGCGGAAGGTGGTCAGCATCGGAAACAGCAGCACGCCCAGCAGCAGCGCCGCCGCCGGGAGCAGTAGGAAGAAGGCCAGCAGGCCCTCGCCGGGTTCACGGCGAACCCGGCGGGAGGGAGAGGAGTTCAGGGGTGGGGTCATACGGACTCCGATTGGATGGTCTGTGAAGACCGTTCAATCCGAGCGGACGCGAGCAGGAGCGGTGAGGATTCCGGGCGTGGAGTTGACAGATCGGTGAAGTGCCGATCTGTCAAAGAAACAGACGGAATCCGAATCACTTCAGCAGGGGTTCCAGGTCACGCTTCATGTCGTTCAGGGCGGCGTCCACGCTCTTGCTGCCCGCGACGGCGGCGGAGACGTTGTTGCGGATGATCTCGCTGACGCGCGGGTAGGCGGGCGTGACGGGGCGCGGGCGGGCCTTCGTGACGATGGGGTACAGGGACTTGAAGTGCGGGTTGGCGGCCAGCACGGCCTTGTCGTTGTACAGGCTCTTGCGGACGGGCAGGTACGCGCCCTTGACGGCCATCTCGCGCTGCACGTCGTTGCTGGACATGAACTGCAGGAGTTTCACCGCCGTGGCCTTGTTGCGGCTGTAGGCGTTCAGGCCCCATTCCCAGCCGCCGGTGCAGGTGGCGCTGGCGTTCTTCCCGAAGGCGGGGAGCGCGGCGACGCCCACGTCGCCCTTGACCCTGGTGGGCTGGGGGCTGTTGCCCTGGAAGTGCGCCCAGGCGTAACTCCAGTTCAGGCCGAACAGGACGTTCCCGGCCTGGAACTGCTGGCGGGAGTCGTCGGTTTTCATCTCGGCGCTGGCGGCGGGGGCCAGCTTGGTCTTCACGGCGTTCACGAGGAAGCCCAGGCCCTGCTTCGCGGCGGGGCTGGTGACGTCATTGACGCTGCCGCCGCCGGTCCAGGTCATCTCCAGGAAGTTGCACACGGTGCCCTCGATGGGCGCGCCCTGGAAGTTGAAGCCCTGGAGGCTCCCGCCCTCGGCTTTCTGGATGCGCGCGGCGGTCGCGGCGAGTTCGTCCCAGGTTCTGGGCACCTTGGCCTTGTACTTCTCGAGCAGGTCCTTGCGGTAGTACAGGAACTGCGCGTCGGTGAAGGCGGGCATGGCGTACAGCTTGCCGCCCACGCTGGCGGCGGCGACCGGGCCGGGCAGGAAGGCTTTCAGGTACGTGTCCTTGCTGGGCAGGTACGCGTCGAGCGGTTCGGCCCACCCGGCGGCGGCGAAGGTGGCGGTGCGGACCACGTCGATCAGGAAGAGGTCGAGGGTGTTGTCCTTGGCGGCCAGCACGGTGGTGAGGTACTGGTTCTGCGCTTCGCTGGTGGCGCCGCCGGTCTCGATCTTGATCCTGACGTTGGGGTTCTGCTTCTCGAAGCGGTCGAAGATGGGCTGGAAGATCTCGGGGCGCTGCTGGCTGCCCATGAAGACGGTCAGGGTGGTGGCGGCGTGGGCGGCGCTGCCGAGCGCGGCGAGGGCCAGGGTGGCGGTCAGGGTGAGTCGGGTACGCATGGGAACCTCCGGAAAAAGTGGACTTGTTTTATCAACTAATGCACCGCTGTTCCAGTCGCCACCGGCGACGCTGTACAGACCACGGACTGAAGACCCCACCAGCATGGCACGCCCGCTCCCGGTGCGCCAATTGGCTTACCGCCGCGCCAGAGGGGCGCCGTACACTCCGGAATGTGACCACAACCGAGATGCCCCGCTGGCGCACCGACGACCTGTACGCCAGCCTGAACGACCCGCAGCTGGAGCGCGACCTGAGCACCCTGGGCCAGGACGTGCAGGCCCTGGAGGCCCTGTTCGACGCCCACGCCGTCCGCGCCGGATCGCCCGTCACCCCGGGCGCGGTGGACGCGGTGATGGGCGACCTGAACGCCGTCCTGACCCGCCTTGGCCGCCTGCGCGCCTACGTGTACGCCTTCGTGACCACCGACAGCCGCGACGAGGCGGCGCAGGCCCGCATGGCCGCCCTGACCACCCTGAGCCTCCCGCTGGGGCCGCTGGGTTCGCGCCTGACCGCGTGGCTGGGCGGCCTGGACGACGCCGCCCTGACCGACCTGCTGGACCAGAGTGCCGCCGCCCGCGCGCACGAACACCGCCTGCGCCGCGCCGCGCAGCTCGCCCGGTACCAGATGACCCCCCCCGAGGAGGACCTCGCTGCCCGCCTGCACCCCGCCAGTGGCGGCGGCTGGAGCAAACTGCACGGCAACGTGTCCAGCACCCTGTCGGGCGAGTACCGCGGCCAGTCCCTCCCCGTGACCGCCCTGCGCGCCCTGGCCAGCGACCCCGACGCGGGCGTGCGCGCGGACGCCTTCCATGCCGAAGTGGCCGCCTGGAAGACCCAGGAGACCGTGTTCGCCGCCTGCATGAACGGTGTGAAAGGAGAGGAGGGCACCCTCGCCGCCCGGCGCGGCTTCACGGACGTCGTCGCGCCCAGCCTCCTGAGCAACGGCATCGACCGCGAGACGCTGGACGCCATGCAGGCCGCTGTGATCCGCGCCCTGCCCGACTTCCGCCGCTATTTCCGCGCCAAGGCCCACCACCTCGGCAAGACGCAACTCGACTGGTGGGACCTGTTCGCCCCGGTCGGACAAAGCGATACCCACTGGGACTACGCCGCTGGGGAAGCGTTCGTGGAACGCCAGTTCCGCGCGTACAGCCCCGCCCTGGGGGACTTCGCCGCCCGCGCCTTCGGTGAGCGCTGGATCGACGCGGGCCCCCGCGACGGCAAACGCAGCGGCGCGTTCTGCATGAAGTGGTCCGGAGCCGACAGCCGCATCCTGATGAACCACGACCCCAGCCTCGACTCGGTCAGCACCCTGGCCCACGAACTGGGCCACGCGTACCACAACGTGCAGCTCGCCCCGCTGGACCCCCTCCAGCAGGAGACGCCCATGACCCTCGCGGAGACCGCCAGCATCTTCTGCGAGACCATCATCCAGAACGCCGCCCTGGCCACCGCGCAGGGCGACGAGCGCCTGTACGTCCTCGAAACGCAGCTGATGGGCCACGCGCAGGTCGTCGTGGACATCCACAGCCGCTTCCTGTTCGAGAAGGCCGTCTTCGAACGCCGCGCGGGCGGCGACCTGAACCCCAGCGACCTGAACACCCTGATGGTGCAGGCGCAACGCGACACGTACGGCGACGCCCTGAACACCCCCCACCCGTACATGTGGGCGGTCAAGCCGCACTACTACGGCCGCAGCTTCTACAACTACCCCTACACCTTCGGCTTGCTGTTCGGCCTGGGTCTGTACGCCCAGTACGAACAGGCCCGAGCCCAGGGGCAGGAGGCGGACTTCCAGGCCCGCTACGACGCGCTGCTGGCTGCCACCGGGCAGGCCACCCCGCTGGCCCTCGCCGCGCGCTTCGGCATCGATCTGCACGCCCCGGATTTCTGGGAGGGCAGCCTGAACGTCATCCGCCGCCAGATCGACGCGTACGAAGCCACCACGCAGGCGTAAACGGGAAGAGGTGAGTGGGTCGGGGGTATCGCCCTTCCACTCACCATTTCCCACTCCCTACTGTCCGCGTCAGCGCACTTTGATCTCCTGATCGAACCACGTCAGCACGCGTTCCCCGCCGAATGGCCAGACGGTGACGCGGGCGGCCTGCGCGGCCTCCTGCGCGAATTCCGGGAGGGGACTGTGATTCTTCGGCGTGACGTTCCACGCCGGCGCGTCGCTGGGGAGGCCCGCGAGTTCCCGCGCGCGCGCCAAGCCGGTCCGGAGGTCGCCCAGTTCGTCCACCAGCCCGCGGTCCAGGGCGTCCTGCCCGCTCCAGATGCGGCCGCGGCCCAGTTCGTTCACGCGTTCCTTGCTGAGGGTGCGGCCCTCGGCGACGCGGGTGGTGAAGCGGTCGTACACCTCCAGGATGCCCTTCTCGACGTGTTCACGCTCGTCGTCGCTGTAGGGACGGGCCGCCGAGTACATCAGGGCGCGGTCGCGGCCCACCCGTTCGGGGTTCAGGCCGTGACGGCGGTTGAATTCCGTCAGGACCGGCTTGCCGCTCACCACGCCGATGGAGCCGGTCAGCGTGTAGGGCGAGGCCACGATGGTTTTCGCGTGCGTGGCGACGTAATACCCGCCGGACGCGGCGTACTCGCCCATGACGACCACGACCGGCTTCTCACTGGTGGCGACCTCGCGCCAGATCAGGTCGCTGGCCAGGGCGCTGCCGCCCCCGCTGTTCACGTACAGCACGATCGCCTTCGTGGTCTTGTCCCCCTTGGCGCGGCGCAGCGCCGCCACGACCGTGTCCGACCCGGCCATCGGGCCGCCCAGCAGCGGCAGCGGCACGGGGTTGGTGCGGCTCTTGCCGGTGATGATCGCCCCGACGAGCGGCACGACCGCCACCCGCCCCGCTTTCGCCGCCTTCCCGGGCCGCGCGGGCAGCAGCAGGTCCGCGACCGCCGCGAAGGGACGGCTGGCCGGGCCGATCAGTTCGTCCTCGTACGCGACCTTCGTGATCAGCCCTGCCTCCAGCGCCGCCTGCGCGCTCGTCAGGTCCGCCGCGAGCCACCCGGCCGCCACGTCCTCGGACACGCCCCGCGCCGCCGCGAGGTCCCGCACCCACGCGCCCTCCAGGCCCGACAGGTACGCTTGGAGCTGCTCGCGGTTGTGCTCGTCCATCCGTTCCTCGGAAAAGCGCGTCAGGGCCGCCTTGTACTCGCGGACGCGCAGGTTCTCGAACTCGATTCCGCGCTTCTTGAGGAACTCGCCCAGGAATGTGCTCTCGATCCCGAAGCCGCTGACGTTCACCTCGGCGGACTCCGGCGACACGAGTTCACCGGCGCCGCTCGCCGCGATCAGGGACAGCATGTTCAGCTGCGGCAGGTACGCCACCACCCGCTTCTCCTTTTGCAGGTCGGCCAGCAGCGCCCGGATCGCGTGCGCCGTGGCGGGAGAGGCTGTGAACTCCCCAAAACGCACCAGCACCCCGTGCAGCCAGGGCGCGCCGCGCAGCTTCTCGACACGCGCCGCCAGTGCCTCCAGCGACTCGGTCCGGCTGAGCAGCCCCGCCACCGGATTCGTCGGCTGACGCTCCGGGTAGGGGCCACTCAGGTCCAGCACCACCCACGTCGGGCGGGTCACGCCGCCGGGCAGCGCGTCATTACTTTTCAGGAACGGCAGGTTCAGGTTCATGCCCCACGCTACGCGCGCCCCGACTGAGAAGTTCCGGTCGTACGGACTCCGGTTGAAAGGTGTGCAAAATCTTTCAACCCGAGCGGACTCGCAGAGCTGCGGAGCAGAGCGAGCAGGAGAAGAACGGATCCCGTATCACTCCTCCAGCAGCGTCCACGACCGGGGCAGGGTCACGTCGTCGTCCGCGACGCGCAACTGCACCGGCGTCAGGTCCCACACGAGCGCCGAGTGCCGCCCCGACCCGTCCCGGTACACCCGCACCGCCCGGCCCTGCCCGTCCACACCCGCGCGGCTCAGGGTCCACCCGGCGCGCTCCAGCACCCCGCACGCGAACTCGTGCGTGGTGTTCAGCGCCGTGACGCCCTCGCCGCCCGCCAGTACGGCCATCACGACGTCCTCCGGCCCCGCCTGCGCCTGCGCCTGCGCCAGCGGCGCGCCCAGCAGCGCGGCGAGCAGCAGCAGGTGACGGCGCGTCGCGCGGTCCAACAGTCCAGTTCCCAGCATGCGTTCCCCCCTCCGGTCCCCGCGCCTGAAAGTGGTGCGCGCGGTGACTGCGCCCAGGGTGCGCGCCGGGGCGTGACCGGCCCGTGCCCGGACCGTGACCGCGAGGCGCGCATGACGGTCCGGGTGGACCCGGATGCCGTAGCATGCCGGGATGCCAGTCCCCACCCCCCCTGCCTCCCGGAGCGGCGCGTGAAACCCGAACAGATCCAGTCGCAGCTGACCCGCGTGATCAGCGACGCGATCGGCGGCCTGCGCGACCCGCGCGTGCCCATGATCGTGACCGTCGAGCGCGTGACCGTCACCGCCGACTACTCCCTGGCCCGCGTATACGTGAGCGCCATGACCGGCGATATGGAGGACCTGCTCGACGCCCTGCGCGGCGCGCGCGGGTACCTGCAGCGGCAGGTGGCCGACCACGTGAAGCTGCGCCGCACGCCCGTGCTGGAATTCCACGACGCCAGCGACCGCCCACCCCTGTGACCGTGCCTGAGACGGCGCCCTGGCCGCCCACGGTCATCCGCGTGCGCTACGCCGAGACGGACGCGATGGGCGTCGTGCACCACGCCACGTACCCCGTGTGGTTCGAGGTGGCCCGCACCGACCTGATGCACCACCTGGGCCTGCCGTACCGTGAGGTCGAGGCGCGCGGGTACTACCTGATGCTCTCGGGCCTGAACGTCGAGTACCGCCGCGCCGCCCGCTACGACGACGAACTCCGCATCGTGGCGCGGCTGAGCAGCGTCCGTTCGCGCACCATGACCTTCATCTACGAGGTGCTGCGTGGCGACGAACTCCTTGCCACCGGTGAGACCCGCCATATCGCCACCGACCAGACCTACCGCCCCGCCCGCCTCCCGGACGACGTCCTGAGCCTGCTGCAGGCGCCGGGCCGCGCTAGACTGCCCGGCACATGAGCCACCTGTCGCGCACCCTGCCGCTCAAACGTGCCGCGCACGTGTACCTCGTCCGGGACGGGCACCTGCTGCTCGTCGAGGAACGCATGGACGACGGCAGCATCTTCTACGGCCTGCCCGGCGGCAAGGCCCTCCCCGGCGAGACCCTCGGGGACGCCGCCGTCCGTCAGGTGCTCGTCGAGACCGGCCTGACGGTCACTGACCTGATGTTCGTCAGCCTGCTCGAGGGCGAACTGCTGACCGGCACCCGCAACGAGTGCTACGCCATCTTCGGGCGCTTCACCGCCACCTTCCACGGCGAGATCGACCCCACCGACCCCGAGGTCGTGGGCGTCAAGTGGGTGCCGTTCGCGCAGGTCGAGTCCCTGGTCCGCTACGGCCCACCCCCGGAAGTGGAGGAGCGCAACCCGCTGATCTGGGTGCCCACCCGCGACTTCGTGCAGGGCCAGCCCCGCGCGTACTACCCCATCTGATACGGGATTACATCGCCTTGCTTCCGACTTGAACACGTTCCGTTGTCCCCTCTCCCCCTGTGGGAGAGGGAAGGGTGAGGGGGACACCGGGCGACTCCTGATGTTTTGGAATCACTTGAATCCCATCTGACCTCACCGCGCAGGAGGCGGCCCCGGACATCCGAGGGCCGCCTCCTGCGCAACCGACTCAGTTCAGGGTCTTGATGTACGCCTGCAGGTTCGCGATGTCGCTGTCGGTCAGCTGCGCGTCCGAGAAGCGGGGCATGGTGGCCGACAGTTCCCGCTCGGGGGTCTTGCCTTCGCGCAGGGTGGTGGTGAACTGCGCCAGCGTCCAGCTCTTGGGGCCGTCGGCGGTCACGAGGCTGGGCCCGATCTGGCCCTGGCCGTTCGCGCCGTGGCACCCGGCGCAGTTGGCCGCGAAGGTCTTCCCGCCCGCCGAGGCGTCCCCCTGCGTTTCGGCGGCGGCGGCCGTCTCGGCCGGCTGCTCACCGGTCGAACCGGCGGTGTCGGTATCGGTGGCGCTGCCCTCGGTGGTGCTCGTCGCCTGATCGCCCGTGCTGTTGCCGCTGGCTTCCACCGTCGCGCCGTTCTCGCCGGCCTGCTCGCCGCCGTCGTTGGCCCCCCGCGTGTTGGCCTGGGTGCCGCCCGCCGGGCCGGACGACGCGCCGTTCGCGCTGGGGGACGACTCGCTGTTGTTCTGGGGGGCCTGGGTCTCCTCGCCACCCTTCTCCTCCGTGTGGTGCTCCGTGGTGGCAATGTTGTACCCGATGACGGATCCGCCGACGGTCAGGGCCAGCAGCAGCGTCATGGTGACGGCGAAGGTGTTCTTCATATGGCCCCGAGCCTACCATACGGTCAGGGGGCGTTTGCCCGTTCCAGCGCGCACTTCCGTCCTGCGCGCCCCGCGCCCTAGACTGCCGGGCATGCCCTCCATGCGCCTCGCCAGCCTGACGTGCAGCAACACCGACATCCTGCACGCCCTGCACGCCACGGACCGGCTGGTGGCGGTGGACAGCCACAGCGACGCCCCCGGCATCGAGCACGCCGTCCGGCTCGGCCCGGACCTCAACATCGACGTGGACGCCCTGACCCGCGCCCGCCCGGATCTGGTGCTCGCCAGCCTGAGCGTGCCCGGCATGGAGCGCGTCGTGCAGGCCGTGCAGGACGCCGGGCTGAACACCGTGATCCTCGACCCGACCAGCGTGCCGGGCACCGCCGCCACCATCCGGCAGGTGGGTGCGCTCCTGGGCCTGCCGGAACGCGGAGAGGAGGTCGCCGCCGCGCTGGAGGCCGAACTGGCCGCCCTGCACCGCCCCAGCCCAGCCCCGGCGCGCGTGCTGGTCGAGTGGTGGCCGAAACCCATCATCGCCGCCACCCGCGACTCCTGGGTCACCGACCTGCTGAGCAGCCTGGGCGCCGTGAACGCCCTGGCCGGGCGGGCCGGGCGCAGCAGCCCCCTGACGCTGGACGAGGTCCGCGCCGCCCGCCCGGACCTGATCGTCTGCTCGTGGTGCGGCGCGAAGAAACTCCGCCCCGAGGTCATCGAGGCGCGCGGCCTGGGCGTGCCCGTCGTCGCCGTTCCCGAGAGCGGGCTGGGCCGCCCCGGCCCCCGCCTGATCGAGGGCGCCCGGCAGATCCGCGCCGCGCTGGACGCCCTAGACGTCATGGACACACTGGGCCGCTGACGGCAGCAGAAGGGGAGAGGCCACCCGACCTCCCCCCAGATCACCCGTGCTTACGCGAGGTCGTCCAGCGTCTCCCGCAGGTCCTTCTTCACGCAGGTGAACATCGGGGTGTCCTGCAGCGTGTAGTTGCTCGCCTCGGTGTAGCGCAGGCGGTGCACGAGGTCCACGAATTCCTGCGGGTGGTCGCTGTCGAAGCTCACCACGAACTCCTGGTCGTCGATGCCGTAGGAGTAGCTGGTGTTGATGCGCACGCCCTTGAACGGCTCGGAGGCGTAGATGTGCTCGTCCATCATGCCCTGGCGGGCGTGGGGCGTCAGGTCGTACCACGCGCGGGTCTTGATGAACGGGTAGATGAACAGGTAGCGGCCCTGGCCGGGCAGGATTTCCAGGCCGTGCCCGCTGCCCTCGACGCGGTTCACGTACTGGCTGCGTTTGTTCATGCTGGTGTACGTGTACGGCTGGGTCAGGTAGCCCATCAGGCGGGTGCGGTTCAGGCGGGCCTGGGCGTCCTGAAAGTCGCGGACGTCGAAGGCCATGCGCCAGATCATGAAGTCCACGTCGCCGCGCACGCCGACCAGCGAGTAGCTGCGCTGGATGAGGCCCTTCGCGGCAGGGGCGTCGGCCTGCCACGCGTCGGCGGCGGCCATGAACTCGGCCTTGATCTCCTCGCGCTCGGCGTGCGGCAGGCGGCGGAAGGCCGGGTCGAGCTTGAAGAACGAGTAGTTCATGAACTGCCGGCCCGACCGGTCGGGTTCACGCTGCGTGACCTGACCGCTGGGGTCGAGGTCCACCATGCGCTTGCGGGCGGGGCGACCGGCGGGCGCAACCTGGCCCGGCGCACTCTGGGCGGGGGCTCCGTGGGCGGGGGCGGCGGGCGGGGTGTTCGTGTCGGGCTGTTCGCTCATGGGATCACCGGGGCGCGCGGGGCGCCGAAGTCAGAGAGGAGTGGGGAAGAGGGTGCCCGCGCACCCCCTGCGGGTGGCATGTGGGGTTGGGGCGCACGCGCTGAACTATCTCACCCGCCGCGCGGGGCGCATGACCCCGAACGACCGGTCAGGCAGGCCGCACACGCGGAACGGGGAACACCATCCGGAAGTCGGGCACCGCAGCGGTCAGGCGCGGTCGCCGCTCCAGCAGGGCTGGGTGGAAGTCCCCGCCGATCACGCTCAGCCGCGCGGGCCGCACCCGGCCGGACGCCGACACGGTCGTCAGGAGCGACGTCCGGTCCTCCGCTTCCGGCAGGGGCGGCTGCGTCAGCGTCCGCCACACGGCCGGCACCACGGCTGTCGTCACTGGCAGTGACGGTCCCCAGGCCTGCACGCTCAGGTGGGCCAGCAGGCGCCCGTCCTGCGTGACCCGCACCTGCTCGCGCCCCGGTTCGCCCTCCCACGCGAATTCCGCCCGTGATTTGGGAATCGCCCAGTTCCGGCGGCCCCACGCCACACTCTGCTGCGTGCTCACCACGATCCGCGTCACCTGCGGCTTGCCCGTGAGTGACACCCACAGCAGTTCGTCATACGGGCCCACGCCGGACTGCGCGTAGCGAATGAGCATCAGCGCCCCCGCCTCCCGGCCCCCGTACACGGCGACCACGCCCCGCCCATTCAGATTCCACGGTGCTCCCGTCACGCCCGGCAGCGTATACCCTGCACGCATGCTCAAGCACGTCTCCTTCCTCACCCGCGACATCGCCGCGACCGTCAACTTCTACGAACGCCTCGGCGCCACCACCGAGAAGAACCTCACCACGGGCGAGGGCCACCGCCGGGCCGTTCTGCGCCTGGGGGACGGCCTCCTCCAGTTCTTCCAGATCACCGGCGAGACCCCCGCCCCGCACCCCCACTGGGCCGAACACATCGCCCTGCACGTCACCGGCCTCCGCGCCCTCCTCTCAGCCCTGAAGGAAAGCGGCGTGACCGTCACCCGCGACCTCCAACCCAGCCCCGGCGGCCGCGACATGGCCTTCGTGCAGGACCCAGACGGACGACAGGTGGAACTCCTCGAAGGGTGAAGAGGGTTGTGGGAAGTGGGCAGTGGGGAGTGGGGTGAAGGCAGTCAGCGGACCGGGCCGCGTGTTCGCCACATGGGGTGTCCGCCGCGTGCCCGGCCCTGGCGACCGACCCACTCCCCACAACCCACTCCCCACAACCCTCAGGCGCTAGCCTGAGCAAATGACGCCGACCATCGTGATCGTGCCGGGCCTGGGGGACAGCGGCCCGGAGCACTGGCAGAGCCTCTGGACCGCGAAGTTCGGCGCGGCGCGCGTGCGGCAGGACGACCCGGAGCGGCCCACGCCCGGGACGTGGTCGGCGCGGCTTCAGGAGGTCATAGACGCGACGCCCGGGGATCTGGTCCTGATCGGGCACTCGTGTGGCGTGCTGAACATCGTGCACTGGGCGCGCCTGACGGGTGGGCACCCGCGCGTGAAGGGCGCGATGCTCGTCGGCCCCACCGACGCCGACCGGGCGTTCGAGGAGTACCCGACTGTGGCGGACATGGCCCCCGTCCCCATGCAGCCCCTGCCGTTCCCGGCCCTGGTCGTCGCCAGCGAGAACGACCCCTTCGCCAGCTTCGAGCGGGCGCAGGCGTTCGCGGAAGCGTGGGACGCCGAATTCATCTCGGCGGGCGAGGCCGGGCACATCAACATCGCCAGCGGACACGGCGACTGGCCCGACGGCGAGGTGCTCCTGGGTGAGGCCCTGCACGCCTGGACACCACCGGACATCGTACGGATGTGAACGGGGGGAGTGGGTTGTGGGCAGTGGGGAGTGGGTCGGTCGCCAGTGGCAAACACGCGGTGGCCCTGCCGTAAAGCGTCCACACGGGCAGGTACGCTGATGCCCTTTAGCCCACTCCCCACTCCCTACTTCCCACTGCCCTCCAAACGAAACGCGCCCCAGGTCACTGACCGGGGCGCGCTGTCGTTCGGGTTCAGGCGCTGGCGGTTTCGGCGTTGCTGTACTTGTCCAGCAGCGCTTCGAAGGCGCGCTTGGGCTGGGCGCCGACGACGCCCTCGACGGGCTGGCCGTCCTTGAAGAGGATCAGGGTGGGGATGCTCATGACGCGGTACTGGCCCTGCGTGACGGGGTTCTCGTCGACGTTCAGTTTCGCGATCTTGACCTTGCCCTCGTACTGCCCGGCGAGTTCCTCGATGACCGGGGCGATGATGCGGCAGGGGCCGCACCAGGGGGCCCAGAAGTCCACCAGGGTCAGGCCCTCGCTGATCTCGTTGTTAAAGTTGCTGTCCGTGAGTTCCACAGGCTTCATGCCATCGACTATACCCCTGGGGGGCAGGGTGGGGATATGCCGCGCGTGGGTGTTCCCTCACCGGTTGTTTAACCGTGGTGAGGTGGGTCGCAGTTGGTGTTTCCGTGGTGGGGAGGCGGTAGCCTGCCGGGCATGACGGTCACGGAGTCCGGGGAGTTCCGGCGCGGTGCGGCGCTGTTCGCGCGGGGCGAGTGGTGGGAGGCGCACGAGGCGTGGGAGCGGCCCTGGCTGACGGCGCGCGGGGACGACCGGGCGTTCCTGCAGGCGCTGATTCTGCTCGCGGCGGCGCTGCATAAACGCTGGGCGCACGGCAGCCTGACGCACCGGAACTACGACAAGGCCCTGCGGTACCTGGACGCGTTGCCCGCCGGGTACGCGGGGGTGGATCTCGCGCGGTTGCGGGCGGACGTGTGGGACGCCCTTCAGGGTCCGTCGCGGCCGGAGTTCGGGCGGCCCGCGCTGCGTGTGGTGGGGGGTGGGCTGTTTCCCGCGTGACGGTCCGTCAGGTATCCTGAGCCGCGAACGCTCAGGGCCACCAGCCGGTGTGCCGGGCGTCCGCCGCCGCCCGCCCCATGGCAGGCGCGGCCCCAGGAGATCACAGATGGAACGCATTGCACTCTTTATTGACGGCGCGAACGTGTACGCGGCAGCCAAACGACTCGGGTGGAACTTCGACCACCGCAAGATCCTGGAGCACTTCGCCGCTCCGGGCCGCCTGTACAACGCCTTCTACTACACCGCTGTCCCCACCCCCATTGACGACAAGCAGAAGCGCTTCACGGACGCCCTGACGTACATGGGCTACACCGTCCGCACCCGCCCCCTGCGCGAGGCGACCGACGACAGCGGCGACACGTACCGCCGCGCCAGCCTGGACATCGAGATCGTCACGGACCTGCTGACCACCAGCGACCAGTACGACACGGCGGTTCTGCTGACCGGCGACGGGGACTTCGAGCGGCCGGTCGAGGTGCTGCGCGCGCGCGGCAAGCGCGTCGTGGTGGCCAGCATCGCCGAGATGACCAGCTACGAGCTGCGCAACGCCGCCGACCTGTACGTGGACTTCAAGGACATCCGCGAGCACGTCGAGCGTCCCGGCTACCGTCTGCCTAGCGAGCAGCGCGGGCAGGAGACCCGGCCCTTCTACACGTCCGCCGCGCTCGACGGCGACGACCGCTGATGAGCCTGCCGGTCGCGCTGGACGCCATGGGCGGCGATCACGGCGCCCCGCCGAACGTCGAGGGGGCCGTGCAGGCCGCCCGCGCGGGCGTGCCCGTGATTCTCGTGGGGGACCGCGTGAAACTCCACGCGGAACTCGGTCGGCACGCGGGCAGCGCCAGTCTGCCCATTGAGGTCGTCGAGGCGACCGACGTGATCGGCATGGACGAACACGCCAGCGACGTGCGCAGCCGCACGCAGGCGAGCATCAACGTCGCCTCGCGCCTCGTCAAAGATGGCCGCGCGTCGGCGGTCGTCAGCATGGGCCACAGCGGCGCGACCATGGCGTCCGCGCTGCTCACGCTGGGCCGCATCAAGGGTGTCGAGCGGCCCGCGATCCTCACGCACCTGCCCGCCAAGGGAGGCTTCACCACCCTGCTCGACGCCGGGGCGAACGCCGACGTGAAGGCCCCGTACTACGCGCAGTGGGCGCGGCTGGCCAGCGTGTACCTGAAGGTCGTCGAGGACCGCGACAATCCCACCGTGGGCCTGCTGTCCATCGGCGAGGAGGACCACAAGGGCAGCGCGCTGGTCCTCGAGGCGCACGGCCTGCTGCGCGCCCTGCACGGCCGGGGCGTGAACTTCCATGGAAACGTGGAGGGCCGTGACATCTTCCGCAACACCACCGACATCGTCGTGACCGACGGCTTCACCGGGAACGTCGTCCTGAAACTCGCCGAGGGCGAGGCGAAGGTGCTGTTCGGCTGGGTCAAGGAGGCCCTGCAGAGCAGCCTCAAGAGCAAGCTGGGCGGCCTGCTCGTGCGCGGCGCCCTGCGCGGGGTGGCCGAGCGAATGGACCCCAGCACGTACGGCGCGAGCCTGCTGATCGGCGTGCGCGGCCTGGCGTTCATCGGGCACGGCAGCGCCGACGCCCGCGCCGTGAAGAACGCCCTGCTGCGCGCCGCGCGCGCGCACGAGGCGAACCTGATTCCCCGCCTGGAGGCGGCCTTCACCGAGCAAGCCTCCGGCTGACCTGCACTCCCGTCACACCCGCCCGGGAGACCACCTGGGCGGGTGTCGGCGGTTCAGGGCCGCGCCGCACCTCTTGGCACACTCACCACCTCATGAGAAGGTGTGGGTCATGTTGCAGGAACTCAGTGTCCAGATCGTCAAACCACAGGTGTGGGTGGGCCTCGCGCTGACCGCGGTGGCCGCGTACGCCATCTACCGCTTCGGCCGCCTGCTGATCAGCACGCTCGAACCGCACGTGCCCGCCCGCCTGCGCCCCGCCCTGAAGTGGCTGTGGTGGCTGGTCGTGATCGTCGGCTGGCTGGCGGTCGCCACGGCCGTCGCGTACCTGCCCAGCGTGCCGGTGCTGTTCAGCCTGGGCCGTGACATCATGGACGGCTTCCGGCACAGCGCCGGTCAGCTCGTCGTGGTGATCGCCATGGCGCTGATCGCCTGGAACCTGATCGGCACGCTCGCGCAGCGCATCGTGGCCGAACAGGAATTCAACCGCCGCAGCGTCCGCGTGCAGACCCTCAAGGGCGTCGTGGAAAGCACCCTGCGGGTCGTGGTCGTCATCCTGAGCGTCATCGCCGCCCTCCAGGCGCTCGGCGTGAACGCCACCAGCCTCCTGGCCGGGGTGTCCGTGCTGGGCCTCGCGGTGGGCTTCGGCGCGCAGAGCCTCATCAAGGACGTCTTCAACGGCTTCTTCATCCTGCTGGAAGACCAGTACGGCGTCGGGGACGTGATCACCGTGAACACGGGCCAGCTCTCCGGCGGCGTGGAACGCCTGAACCTGCGCGTCACCGCCCTGCGCGCCCTGGACGGCACCGTGCACATCATCCCCAACGGGCAGATCGCCACCGTCAGCGTCAGCAGCAAGGACTGGTCCAGGGTCGTCGCGCAGGTGGACGTCACGTACGCCGCGAACATTGACGACGCCCTGCGCGTCCTCGAACAGGTCAGCAGCGAGATCTACGAGGCCCCCGAATGGAAGCATTTCTTCCTGGAGGCGCCCGAGCAGCAGGGCGTCACGCAGCTCGCCCCGGACGGCGTGACCCTGCGCGCCCTGTTCAAGGTGCAGCCCAAGAGCCAGTACGCCATCGGCCGGGAATTCAACCGCCGCATCAAGATCGCCATGGACGAGGCCGGAATCGAGATTCCCTTCCCGCAGCGCAGCCTGAATTTTGGCGGCTCACCCATCGAGATCAAACTCACCCGCGAGGACCTCGGCCGTGACCCGCGCGGCGGCCAGGACCGCGACCACGCGCCCGTGAAACCCACCCTGACCCGCGACCCCGAGGAGAACGAGAACACCTGACGGAGGTCAATGGTTGATGGGTGACGGTGGATGGGGAAGAGTCACACCATCCATGCAGAGAGGCCTTGGAATTGTCCCCACGGCCTCTCTGCGCGTTTCGATCGTCTAGGCGCGGCTCCAGGTGGCGGCCTGCGTGAGGGCCTGCGCCGCCGCGCTGACCTCGGCGGGCGTGGTGGCCGCGCCGAAACTGAAGCGCAGGGACGCGCGGGCCTGCGCCTCATCCAGCCCCAGGGCGGTCAGGACGTGACTGGGTTGCATGGTGCCCGCGCTGCACGCGCTCCCGGCGCTGGCCGCGACGCCCAGCATGTCGAGGTTCATCAGCAGCGCCTCGCCGTCCGCGCCGCCCACCGTGACGTTCACGACCTTCGGGCTGCTGTCCGGCGCGTGATTCACGCTCAGGTCCGGGATGCCCGCGACCTCCCGCATGAACTGCTCGCGCAGGGCGCCCAGGTGCGCCAGGGTCGCGGGCTGCGCCGCCGCCGCGTGGGTCAGGGCCACGCCCGCCGCGTACACCCCGGCGGTGTCCTGCGTGCCGGGGCGCACGCCGCCCTCCTGACCGCCGCCCAATGTCACGGGGGGCAGATCTGCCCCGCGGCGGACGTACAGGAAGCCCACGCCGCGCGGGCCGCCCCACTTGTGCGCGCTGAACGTCGCGAACGTCACGCCCCAGCCCGTCAGGTCCACCGGCAGCACGCCCGGCGCCTGCACGGCGTCCGTGTGGTACGGCACGCCCCGCGCCGCCGCCAGGGCCGCCAGCGCCGGGGTGTCCTGCACGGCGCCCACCTCGTTGTTCGCGTGATGGATGGACACCAGCGCCGTGTCCTCCCGCAGCGCGTCCGCGAGCTCTGCCGGGTCGTAGCGCCCGAAGCGGTCCGGGGTCAGGAACGTGACCGCCCAGCCCTGCGCCACCAGCGCCCGCGCGGGGGCCAGCACCGCCGAGTGCTCGGTGGACGTGGTGATCAGGTGCCCGGGCTGCCCGTGGCGGTCCTGCCACGCGCGCGTTACGCCCAGCAGCACGTGATTGTCGCCCTCAGTACCGCCACCGTTGGCGATCAGGGTGCGCGGGTCCACTCCGAACGCCGAGGCCACCCGCGCGCGGCCTTCCTCCAGCCGCTCGCGGGCTGCCTGACCCGCCGCGTGCACGCTGGCCGGGTTGCCGGGCAGCGCCGCCGCCTGCGCGTAGGCCGCCAGGGCCTCGGGAGTCATGGGGTGCGTCGCGGCGTAATCCAGGTAGATCATGGGGTCCTCAAGGCGTGACGAACGCGAAATCCTCGCCGTCGCGCCGGATCACGAACACCGCGTCGCCCTGCACGCTGGCGGTCGTGCTGATCTGCTTGCCCGCCAGCGCCGAGGCGTCCGCGTTCAGATCCAGTGCCCGCTCGCCCGCGTCGTCGCGCACGGCCAGCGAGTATGTGCCCGCCGGCAGATCGGACGGGAAGGTGTACCTGAAGCTCACGCTGCGCGGCGTGGGGGCCGAGACCTGCGGCGCCACGTCCTGCACGGGCACAGCCGGGATCTCCTGCGGGGCCGCGCTGGACTCGCTGGTGTCGGGGGCCGTCGGCTCGGGCGTGACCGGCTCGGGCGCCTGCTCCTGAACGGGCGGCGGCAGCGGCAGACTGCCCGCCGGGCGACTGGGCGCGCTGTAGCGCGGCGCGGCCACCGTCAGCGTCACCGGGCCACCCGTCTCGACCTTCTGGTACGGTGCCGGCGTCTGGGAGAGCACCGTGCCCTCTTTCCGGTCACTGGGCTGCTGCGTCACCTTCGTCACGACCAGCCCGGCGTCCCGCGCGTACTTCAGGGCGTCCTCGTACTGGAAGCCGGTCAGGACGGGCAGCCACGTCTTCTTGCCAGTGACGCCCGTACTGACCATCAGCTGCACGGCCTGTCCCTGCTGCGCCGTGGACCCCGCCTCGGGCAGCTGCGCCACGATGCGGCCCTCCGGCGTGCCGGTCAGGGTGCCGTCGACCTTCACGATCTTCCCGACCGTCATGGCGTTGCCCTTCAGGGCGTCCCGCGCCTGATCGGGCGTCATCTCCTCCAGGCGCGGCACTTCGATCGCAGGGGGATTGTTGACGGTCAGGGTCACCAGTCGGCCGACCGGGAGGTTGGAGTTTGCGGCCGGATCCTGCCGGATGATCGACCCGACCGCGCGGCCAGCGGCCTGCCCCTTGACGTACTCGACGCGGAATCCCTCGCTGGTCAGTGCCTGCGCGGCCTGCTTCGCCGCCTGCCCCACCACGTTCGAGACGGGTTTCACGGGTGGATTCAGGTAGATCTGCACGGCCTGCGCGCCCACGTACGTCGCGCCGCCCAGCAGCAGCAGGCCCGG
This sequence comes from Deinococcus hopiensis KR-140, assembly GCA_943327755.2. GTDB lineage: Bacteria > Deinococcota > Deinococci > Deinococcales > Deinococcaceae > Deinococcus > Deinococcus hopiensis_A. The sequence goes on along the minus strand of CALPYF020000017.1, from coordinate 60,490 downwards.
AATGAACGTCAGCCACGCGCCCGGCTCGCGGCGGCGTTTCACGCGGGCCTTCTTCAGCGGGGCGAGGGTCGCCGCGTTGCGCGCCGCGATGTCCTCGGGGCTGCGCGGCGTGAGGTGCGGCGTCAGGTATGCGACGCGCAGCTCATGGCCATCCACGAGAACCTGCGCGTCCTCCAGCGCGTACCCGTGCTCGGCCAGCGCACCGGCGAGCGCCTGCACGTTCTCCACGAGGTCCTGCGGGACGCCCTTGTGCGCCAGCGCCGCCTCCAGCGGCTGACCCGTCACGGGCTGCCACACCGCGTAGAACGCGCCGGGCCGCGCGACAACGTCGGTCAGGCCCGCCGGGCTCAGCGCGCGCAGCGCCGTCCGGTACGCGTGGAAGGCCTGCCGGTCGGCGGGCGTCGCCACGTTGAACCACGCCACCTGCCGCGTGACGCCCTCCGCCGCGCGGACCTCGGACAGCGTGACCGGGCCCTGCACGGACACCTCCCGCAGCACCTCGTACTTGCCGTCAATGACTTTCACCCTGCCCACCTGACCCGTCATGCGCCGCTCAGCATAGCGCGCGCCCCACCCTGCACGCGGCGGCCCGTCTCACACGCCCCGGCTACGCTCCCAGCAGCCGCGCCGCCCAGTACGCCGCGAAGCCCCCCAGGATGCCCAGCGCGAGGTTCCGGGTGCGCCACAGCAGCGCCCCGCCCACCGTGACCCCGATCAGTCGCCGCGCCCACTCGGGGCTGCCCAGCACGTCCGGGACGATCAGCGCCGCGAACACGCTGACCGGCACGAAGCGCAGGAACGCCAGCCAGAACGGCGGCAACTCCAGGCGGCCCAGGCTGAGCCCCACGAAGCGCGCCGCGTACGTCACGGCCCACATGAGCAGGATGATCAGCCAGCCGCTCACGCGCGGCCCTCCGCCCGCCGCGTACTGATCAGCGCGCCCAGCAGCGCCCCACCCACCCCGACCAGCAGCACGACCAGTCCGCCCGGCAGCACCCGCCCCAGCCCCCACGCGCCCAGACCCGACACGAGCGCCACGAGTAGCGCGGCTCGGCCCACCAGCAGCGGCACCAGCAACCCCAGGAACGCCAGCGGGAAGATCACCCCCACACCCAGCGCGTCCGGGTCGGGCAACACGGCGCCCGCCAGCGCCCCCAGCAGCGTCGCCGTGTTCCACGCCGCGAACAGGCTCAGTTCCGCACCCAGTAGGAACCCCACGCTCAGACCGCCCGGATCACGCGGGCCCGCCACGAGCACCATGCCGTAGGTCTCGTCCGTCAGGAACTGCGCCGTCACGGCACGCTGCCACCGACTCAGCGGCAGCTGCCGCGACAGGCTCAGGCCGTACAGCACGTGCCGCGCGTTCAGCACGAACGTCGTCCCCACCAGCGCCAGCGCCGCCGCCACCCCCGGCACGCCCCCACCCACGAACTGCCCGGCCGCCGCGAACTGACTCGCCCCGGCGAACACCGTCACGCTCATCAGGCACGTCTCCCACACGCTCAGGCCCCCCGCGCGGGCCGTCACCGCGTACGCCACCGCGAACGGCACCACGCCCGCCCACAGCGGCACCATCACCCGGAAGCCACGCCCGAACGCACCCCAGTCGAATCCCCGCCCCTGACCCGTCATGCCGCGCAGCCTACCGGGTCGGCGCCGACCCGTGCGCGCCTTGCACGTGCTACGGAATCCACTCCACCAGTGCACTCACGGGTCGGTCCGGCGTGCTCAGGCGGGCGTACAGGTCCGGCAGATCGGCGGCCGCCACCGTCACCGGGTACAGCGCCTCCAGCACCGGACTGACATTTCGCCACCACCAGCGGGCGTGCGCGGCGTAGTCCTCGCCGTCACTGGACGCCACGACGCTCAGTTCCTTGCGGTGGAAGTCCGGCGTCAGGGTCAGCGCGCCCCAGTTGCCGTCCGAGAGCACCACGCAGCGCCCACGCGGTTTCAAGGCATCCAGCAGCGCGGCGAATCCGGCGGGGGCGGCGCTGCACTCCACGCCCACGTCGAAGGCGTCCCGTGGCGCATCCTCTGGCCCGTAGACCTCGTGCGCGCCGAACTGCCGGGCGAGGGCCTGCCGGTCGGCACGCGGCTCGATCACGCTCACGTCGTGGCCCGCGCGGGTCAGGTTCACCACGCTCAGCAGCCCCAGCAGACCCGCCCCGGCGACCAGCACCCGCTCGTAGGGCGCAGGCTGCACGCAGCGCAGGCCCTTGGCGGTCTCCTCGGCCAGGATCACGCTCAGCGCCGCCCGGTCCGGCACGTCGTCCGGGACGGGAATCACCCGCGACGCGCCGTGCACGCCCCACGCCGCGTGCCCCAGCGTCGTCACGACCCGCGCGCCCACCGGCAGCGTCACGCCCGGCCCGGCTTCCGTGACCGTTCCCAGCGTCTGATACCCCAGGGCCGATGGAAACGGTCCGTCCCTCAGTACGCTCAGTTCGGAGGCGACACTCAGGGCACTCAGGCGGGTCTGGACGCGCACCTCGCCCGGCCCGACCCCGCGCGGCGCGAGCGGCTCCCAGCGCGGGGTGAGCGGTGCAGCGGCGATCAGGCGCATGTGCCCAGTCTGCCATCCCGCTTGACCCTCACGTGGCGGGAGGGCCTACGCTGCCCCTCAGGAGGTTCCACCCTGGACGAGCAGCGCTGGACGGTGGGGGAGGTCGCGGCCCTGACGGGCGTGAGCGTGCGCACCCTGCACCATTACGACGAGATCGGGCTGCTGCGCCCCGCCGAGCGCAGCGACGGCAATTACCGCCTGTACACGCCGGGTGATCTGGCGCGGCTGCGGCGGGTGCTGACGTGGCGGGCGCTGGGCGTGCCGCTCGCCGAGGTGGCGGGGGTGCTGGACGCCCCGCCGGACCTGGAACGCGAGGCGCTGCGTGCCCACGCCGGGCGGCTGCGCGAGGACCTGCGCCGCGCCGAGCACACGCTGCGCGAGGTGCAGGCCCGCCTGAAGACCCTGGAGGACGGGGCAGAGGAGACCATCATGAACAACGAGGACGTGAAGGCTGTGTTCGACGGGTTCGACCCGGCGCACTACGAGGCCGAGGCCCGCGAACGCTGGGGCGACACGGACGCCTACCGCCAGAGTGCCGCGCGAACCGCCCGGTACAGCAGGGCGGACTGGGCGCGCATCCGCGCGGAGATGGACGGCATCACCGCCGCATACGTGGAGCTGATGGACGCGGGCGTGCCCGCCACGGACGGCCGGGCGCAGGGGGTCGCGGCGCGGCACCGCGCGCACATCAGCGGCGCGTACTACGACGCGTCGGCGCAGATGATGCGCGGACTGGCGCAGATGTGGGTGGCGGACGAGCGGTTCACGCGCAACATCGACCGGGCACGGGCCGGGCTGGCCGCGTACCAGACTGCGGCGGTCACTGCCTGGGCCGACGCGCAGGACGGGTAAGGAACGGGGCAGAGGGGCCCACGCCTGCCGGTCAGGCCGCGCCGTGCTGCACGAAACGGGTGGGGGTCTGCGCGGCGACCTCGGCGGCCTCGCGCGTCAGGCGCTGCCACGCGGCGCGCACCCCGTCCGGGCCGAGCACCTGCACCTGCGGCCCCCAGGACAGCAGCCACGGGAGGACGCTGCGGGGCGCGCCCCCGGCGTCGTGCGGGACGAGCAGGGGCGCGTCCACGCTGCCGTCCGGGTTGATGCTCGGTTCGCCCAGGCAGGCGTGGCCGCCTTCCAGCACGCGGAATGCCGCCTCGCCCGTGAAGCGCAGGGTGACCGTCACACTGTCCGCTGCCTGGGTGGTCAGCAGCGTGACGGGCAGCGCGGGCACCTGCCCCGGGTCGAGGGGGTCGGGCGTGAAGGTGCCTGCCTCGGGCGTGACGTGCAGCATGCGGCTCAGGCGGTACGTGCGGACCTCGCCCGCGTGGTCGGGGTCGCGGCCCACGACGAGCAGGTCGCCGCTGACCGGGTGCGCCTCGATGCGCAGGGGGTGCAGCCGCGCGGCGCGCCGCGTGCCGGGCTGCCATTCCTTGAAGCGGATGGGGCGGCAGGCCAGCCATGCCTGCGTGACAGCGTTCAGGGCGAGGTCGGAGGCGGCGGGGCGAGCCGCGCCCGTGGTGCGGGGCAGGGCGGCGCGGACGTGTGCGGGCAGCGCGTCGGTCAGGGCGGCGCGCAGCGGGGCGAGGCTGGCCGCCGGTTCGCTGCCGCGCGCCGCGAGGGCGTCCAGGCCGCGCAGTAGGGTCAGTCGCGCCGCGTCGTCGAGGTCCGGCGTGCCGATCACGTACCCCTGGGGCGGGCCGGGCAGGACGCGCAGCCCGGGTTCCAGGCTCTGCAGTTCGTGCAGGTCGCGCGCCGTGACGGCCAGGGTCTGCCCGGTGGCCGCCGCGAGTTCCGCGACGGTGTGCGGCCGGGCGCGCAGCAGGCGGGCCAGGAGGAACAGGCGCTGGACGGGGCTCTGGGCACGCTCGGGCTGCTCGTCGGAGGTCATGCGTCCAGTCTGCGGAGCGGGTGTCCGCAGAACGTCCGTATTTATGAGAATACCCTATCAATAGTGGTCAATCCGGCTCTCCGGCCAGCGCCCGTTCCTCCCGCCACTCCAGCACCCACGGATCGAAGCGGCCCTCGCAGAAGAAATCCTCCCGCCCCCGCCCCGGCATGGAGGGCTCCTCCCAGCGCGGCGCGTCCGACAGGCGCAGCACGCCCCCGTCCACCGTCAGCGCCCCTGGCCAGCCCAGCAGCTCCCGCAGGGCCGCGACCGCCGCACTCAGCGCCTTGCGCCGCGCCGTCGGCGTCTTCCCCGGCAGGTCCAGCGCGTCCAGCGCCCGCTCGCGCGACACCTGCCCGCCCGCCGTCACCAGCAGCGCCAGCAGGCCCGCCTCGGGCCGCGTGGAGCGCAGCGGCAACTCGTCCCCGGACATCCACACCCGCACCGGCCCGGCCAGGCTGACCCGCACCGTCCACTCCGGCGGCGCGAATGTCACCACCGCGTACTGCTCCAGCAGCGCGGGCAGGTACGCGCGCACCCACGACCACCGCAACGTCGCCAGCTGCGCGCGGATGCCGTCACCCGGCGGCAGCGGCCCGCCCCCCGCCTGCCGGGCGCACTCTGCGCGGGCCAGCCAGGAGAGGGTGCCCGCATGCTGTGAGTAACTGTCCGCGCGGCTCAGCGCCTCCTGGGCGCGCGGCAGATCCCCCGCGTGCAGGTACGCCAGCGCCAGGTAATTGAGGATCGCGTGCCGCCCCGAGTCCAGCACCCGGTGCAGCGCGGCCGCCTCCTGCGCCATCAGGACGGCTTCGAACGTCTGCCCCATGAGCGCTAGGGCCTTCGCTCCCGTGACCAGCGTTGTGGCCAGCCGATCCGGAGCGGAGACGTGCTCACGGGCTGAGGTCGCCGTCTGGATGGCGACGGGATACTGAGTCAGGTTCAGGGTCAGCAGTGCCCGCTGCAGGAACAGTTCTGAAGCGAGCAGGCCGTCCTGAGCGATTGCTTCCGCCTTTCGCAGGGCAGTCAGCGCTGCGCCCGGTTGACTGGTATCGAGAGCGATAGATACGAGTGACCGGTAGATATAGGTAGAGGACGTCGGGTCGTGCCGCAGGTCACCCAGCGCCCGCGTCAGTTCGGTGGTCGCCTCGCCCACTTCCTGATGGTGTTGCAGGTCGAAGGCGAACTGAACGCGGGCCATCCCCCGGTAGTGGGGAAGCGCCTGAGCAATCTGGAGCCGGTACAGCTCCTTCCAGTGGGGGTGATCGAGCATGGCGGCTGCACCCGCCAGCTGCGTGAGGGTCAGCGAACGGGTGGGGCCGTCGGGTGCGTGCAGGACGCTGAACCGCGCGAGGTTCAGGGCCAGTTCGCTGCGCCGGTGAATCAGGTGCAGGTGCGCCCGGAACGGGAGGAGCTGCCCGGAGGGTCTGACATCCAACAGTTCGTCGAGCTGGCGGTGCTGCATGCCCCGGAAGTACAGCCAGGCCAGGGCGAGACCGCCCAGTTCACTGCTGATCCAGTCCCGCGGTACCTCCGGCAGGGCCGCGATGAGTGGCAGGACGTCCGCTGCCCTGGGGGCGTGTTGTGCCGCCTGGATCAGGTGATTCAGCGTTCCCTCTGCGTCGTCACGGAGCAGCAGTTGACGGAGCGGGATGAGGGCATCGGGCACAGCGAGAGATTAGCGGCTTGGTGTCAGAGGCGGGGCCGATCGTCGTCAACTGCCAGGAGTGGTGAGTCCGGCCCATGGGCGGTGTCGGTGAACAGGCGGAAGACCCAGATCAAAAAATACGTTGAAAACATAATAAGACTCCAGTCGCGGCCTGTCCGGTGTCCGTGGGGTGCCGGATGGTCTGGGCCGACTGTGGATGTGGGAGGTGGCGCGGCCAGCGAAGCGGGATGTCACCCGTTTTGGGCCGCCAGTGGGCGTGGAACGCCGTTCACCTCAGGCGCGGCTGGGGTGAAGGGTTGGGGTGGAACGTGGATTGAATCGGGGTTTCAGGGTCGGTCAGGGGTGCCCTGACGACTATGTAAATTATAGAACAATGTCACCTATTTCGCAAATAGCAGAATGAGCGTAGTGGCGATGCGCCACCTCATGCAGAAGCCACACGCCAGATCACCGACGCCACCCCGGCCCCTCAGCAGGCCACAACCTCTACGGACATACGAAAAAAGGCGGCCCATGCCGCCTCTCTTCGCTCAGCCCGCGCTCATACGGATTCCGTTTGTTTCGTTGACAACCCGGAACCACACCGGGTTGTCAACTCCACGACCGGAACCCGTTTCTCTCCTCCTCGCTCCGCTCGGGTTGAAAGATTTTGCAAACCTTTCAACCGGAGTCCGTATCAGATCACGCGCCGTTCCGGCAACGTCACGCCCCGACTCAGGCGCGCCTCCAGCCCGCGCACCACCCGCGACAGCACGAACGTCAGCAGGAAATACACCAGCGCCAGCACGGCGTACACCTCGAACTGCCGGTACGTGGCGTTCGTGATGTACCGACCCTGACTGAACAGTTCCTGCAACGTCACCGCGCTCGCCAGACTGCTGCCCAGGATCAGGCTGATGAACTCGTTCCCCAGCGCGGGCAGCGCCACCCGCCACGCCTGCGGCAGCACCACGAACCGCAGCGCCTGCCCCCGGCTGAGGCCCAGACTGCGCGCCGCCTCCGCCTGCCCCGCCGGAACACTGCTGATCCCACCGCGCACGATCTCACTCGTGTACGCCGCGGAGTACAGGCCCAGCGCCAGCACCGCAGCCAGGAAATCCGGCAGGGTCACGCCCAGCGTCGGCAGACCGTAGTACACCACCGACAGCAGCACGATCAGCGGAATGCCCCGCACCACCGTCACGTACGCGTCGCCCAGCCGCGCCAGCACCGGCACGCGCAGCACCCGGATCGCTCCCAGCGCCGTGCCGACCAGCACCGACACCACCAGCGCGCACATACTCACCGCCAGCGTCAGGCCCAGACCCGATAGCAGCAGACGCGGGTACTCCCCGGACAGCACCGTCCGGAAGCCCTCCAGAACCTCTGTCACAGGCGCGCCCCGCCGGACACGACACCACTGAGAACCATCACGCGGACACCATCACCGCCACACCATAGGACAGAACCTGCCCCGCCCGCGTCCCCCCTTCACGAAACGTGCATCCTCACCCCATCCCCGCCACACGACCCGGTACGCTGAACGGCAGAAGCCCGGGGCGGCCCCGACCACCCCCACGCCCCACGGAAGGTGATCCACCCATGCGCGCCTGGCTGTACCTCCTGACCGCGATTGCCCTGGAGGTCAGCGGCACCCTCAGCCTGAAACACCTGCACGACCAGCCGCTGACGCACACGCTGCTCACGTACGCCCAGCTGACCGGCGCGTTCTACCTGCTCTCCCGCGCGTTCCGGCAGATCCCGGTCGCTGTGGCCTTCGCCACCTGGGAAGCGCTGGGCCTCCTGAGCCTGACCGTCCTGGGCGCCACGCTGCTGGGTGAACACCTGCCCCCCGCGCACCTGCTGGCGCTGGGTGGCCTGCTGCTCGGCAGCGCCCTTCTGAGCCGCGGCACCCGGCACCCCACCACCGGGCAGTCCACCACGGACGCACAGCCCACGGCAGACGCGCAGACCACAGCAGACCAACCGGCCCGCCCCGCACCCACCGGGGGGCAGCCCGCATGACGGCTGCCACCGCCCTCCTGATCCTCGGCGCCGCTGCGCTGGACGTCTTGGCGAACCTCCTCCTGAAACGCAGCGACGGTCTCGCCCGGCCCGCGTACTTCGTGGGCGCCGTCCTGACCGTCCTGGCCGCCTTCAGCCTGATCGGCCTCGCCGCGCGCGACCTGCCGGTCGCCGTCGCCTACGCCCTCTGGGGCGGTCTGGGCATCGTCACCACCGCCCTGCTCAGCAGGCGCATCGACGGCGCTCGCCTGACCCCTACCGGCTGGGCAGGACTCGCCCTGATCCTCGGCAGTCTTGCTGTCCTCAGCCTCACCCCGTAACACCCCCAAATACAGCGGGGGCCGGAGGTCCGGTGGACACCCCACCTCCCCTCCGGCCCCCGCTGACGCCGTTACTTCTGCACGATCCACCTGTTCAGCAATTTCTGGTACTCCCCGCTGGCTTTCAGGCGCGCCAGCGTCCTGTTCGCGGCGGCCGCGAGATCACTGCCCTTCCTGAACACCATGCCGTAATCCTCGGCCGCCAGGTCCTTCCCGGCCTGCTCGAACTGCCCCGGCAGGCGCTTTTTCAGGTCATCCACCGTCGGCGCGTCCCCGACCAGCGCCGCGATCCGCCCGGCCCGGACGTCCGCCAGTCCCGCCGCGAAATCGTCATACACCTTCAGCGTCGCGCCCTTCGGTTTCAGCGTGTCGTTCGCCACGAACTGCCCCGTCGTGTTCCCCTGCACACCGATCACCTTCCCCTTCACGCTCGCGGGCCACGCGAACTTCCCGGGATTCCCGGCCCGCACGATGAACACCTGCGCCGACCGGAAGTACGGCTGACTGAACGACACCACCTTCGCCCGCTCCGGCGTGATCGTGATCGCACTGATCGCCATGTCCACCCGGCCCGACGTGACCGCCTGCGGCATCAACGCCCCGAACCCCACCGCGCGGATCTCCAGCCGCACGCCCAGATCCTTCGCCACCGCCCGCGCCAGATCGATCTCGAAGCCCTGAATCGTTCCGTCCGGCCCCTTGAACTCGAACGGCGCGAACGTCGGGTCCGTCCCCAGCACCAGCACGCCCTTCTTCTTCACCTCGGCCACCGTCGCCGCCTGCGACACGCCCGCCACCGCCACGCCCAGCACCGCCGCAATCATCACGAAACGCTTCATGCGCCCAGCATAGGCCCGCCCCGCCCGTCCAGTACGCTGCCTGCATGGATTGGCCCGCCCCCACCGACTTCGTCCACGGCGACCCCCTCCCCTCACCACAGGACTGGGCGCGACCCGGGCTGGTCATGACCTTCAACCTCGAATGCCCCGGCTGCGTCTCCCGCGGCATCCCCTTCCTCAAACGCCTCCACGCCGAATTCGGCGACGCCGTCCACCTCCTCGCCGTGCACACCAGCCATGGCCACCGCCAGCTCCCCAGAGAGGACGTCGAACCCACCCTGCAAAAATTCGCGCAGACCTACGCGAAACTCCCGTTCCCCGTCGCCCTCGACCTCACCGGCACCCTCGCCCGCCACTGGCACACCGAAGGCACCCCCCACTGGCTCGCCTTCGCGCCCGGCGGGGACCTCATCCGCAGCGTGTACGGCAGCCAGGAAAACGCCCAGACCAGACTCCAGTACCTGCTGGAAGAATGGACCGGGCGGAGCGGAGAAGAGGTTTAGCGGGCGTCGGACGTCGCCTGAGCAGGCATGAAGATGCCGGACTTCAGGTTGTCCAGGGGGACGTTGGACACGCGCATGAGCACCGCTTGTGGCCGCCCCACGTTGCCCTGCACTTCTAGCTTTCCCGGGTCGGAAGTCCAGCGGAGTTTTTGTTCAGCGGAGGGGATGGTGATGAGGCCACCTTTCTTCACCTCAGCGAAACTGAACGCATACTTCTGGCCTCTGGCGGACGTCAACATCACCACTTCCCCCTCGGGCTGATCGGTCCTGATGACATGGGTGTATCGGGCGTCGAGGTTCACTGTGAGATTGGACACTCTGACAACCATCTGCCAGAAGACCGTGGAGAAGCTGCCGTACACGTCGACTCCACTTGCCGGGGAGAGATCATAGGCGGCTCTGTCGGTGCGAACCACGGGATGGTCGAAGCCAGAGAAGCTGACGGGTGACGCGATCCGCAGCACGTGGGGAATGTTGGTGACGTCGAAATAGTGCATTCCGTTCTGGACGCTGACCGCCCGCGATGAGAAGCTCATACGTCCTTCACGGTCAGCCACATTCATCCAGCCATCAGGTCGCATGGTGACCTTCAGGCCGAGGGACTCCGCAAGAGAGCGGACCGTCGCTTCGCTGACGTAGGCGCCCGGAAGCAGATCGGTAGAGCTTGTCGGGATGTAGCAGGTGGTGCTGTCCTGGCTGACAATAGTGGCAATTTTTTCCTGTGGTACTTTGCCCGGCTGACAGATGGGCTGCGGGAGCGTGCCTTTCACGACGGGGATATGCACGGCAGGCTCGCTGCCGCCCGCGAGGGCGTAGAGGCCGGCGCTGAGGGCCAGGGCGAGGGTGCCAGCGGCAAGGATGAGTTTGGGCATGGAGTAGACCTTTGCCATGCCCAGGGTCACGTGGGCTGGAGGGCCGAGTTCACGGATGGCCTGGGCGGTGGCCTGAGTGGGGGTGAGGCCGCTGATGATCAGGTGGTCGGCGCGCGTCAGGACGTGTTCTTCGAGTTCGTCCCAGAGTTCCTGGCGGCGGGGTTCGGGCAGGCCCCAGGTGGCGCGCCGCAGGTACGCCGTGAGCGCGCGGGGGGGCGCGTGGGTAGTGGCAGTCACGCGCCGGTCCCGCCGAGCTGTTGGACGGCTCCGGTGAAGGCGGTGAATTCCTGCCGCTTGGCGTTCAGGGTGTCGCGGCCCCGGTCGGTGATGGCGTAGTACTTGCGGGGTTTGCCGTTGCGGCCGGTTTCGCCGTGCTGCGCCGCGAGGAGGCCTTCGGCTTCCAGGCGGTGCAGGGCGGGGTAGAGGCTGCCTTCCTTGAAGTCGAAGTACCCGCCGGTGCGGTCGCGGGCGGCCTGGATGATCGCGAAGCCGTACAGGGGGTGCTGTTCGAGGAGGGTCAGGAGGATCAGGTCGAGGTTGCCGCGCAGCAGGTCTGGGTTCATGGGTGCTCCGAGGTGGGGCTTTGGCCGCGCAGCGTCCCGCGTGGTTGCCGCCCCTGCATAGCTATGTCTGTATACATAGTCTGTCTTGGTTGGCTGATTGTCAAGCTCAGTCTGCCTATGTAGTCTGGTCAAAGCAAAGCCCCAGCGCCGGAGTCGGCAGGCTGGGGCCTCGTGGTGACAGCGGTCTTCAGGGCGTCTGTTGATCGACGTTGACGGTGCTGGTGTCGGTGTCCTCGCTGACGACGTCGGGGGCTGTTTCGGTGTAGGTGCCGTTCTGCTCGGCGGCCGCTTCGGCGTCGCCGCGGTCCACGTAACTGAAGGTCTTGCCGTTCAGGCTGGTCACAGTGAGGGTGTAGTCGCTCAGGCGGTTCGGGTCCAGGGTGATGACGCTGCTCTTGATCGTGTCGCCCATGTCCTGGCTGATCGCGTAGTCGCCCAGCAGGCCGGAGGTGCAGGGCTTGCCGTTCAGACCGGCGGGGAGCTGCTGCGGCGTGGCGGTGGCGCGGGCGCGTTCCAGTGCCTGGACGCACTGTGTGCGGAAGTACAGGGCGTTGTCGATCTTGAGTTGCTCGGCGCGGTCGGCGTTGTGTTTCTCGAACATGCCGCTGCAGGAGGCCAGCGCGGCGGGCAGGGCCAGGATAATCAGGAGGGGAAGGCGCATGACCCGAGTGTAGAGGCCGGGGGGACAGCCGGAGGCCGCAGGTGTGGAGGGTAGGCCAGAGGGCCTACAGCGCGAAAGAGACCCCCGGCGCCACGTGGGGGCTCGGGGGTCCTGGGGAATGAACTGGCTTCAGTCGATGCTGATGCGCCAGCGCCATTCGCTCGCGCGTTTCATGACGTGCGCGATGCCGCCGGTGATGGCGAGCTTCTGGTTCCAGGGGAGTTTCATCCAGCCGACGGCCATCAGGCCGCCCAGGCTGACGAACTCGCCCAGGGTGGTGGGCTCGTAGGATTCGGGTTCCTCGCCGCGCACGAGGCGCATGATGTTCTTCCCGGTCAGGCGGCCCTGCTGCCCGGCGTGCTGGGCGGTGGTGGGCACGGGTTTGCCTTCCTGGTTCAGCGCGAGGCCCATGTCGCCGATCACGAACACTTCGGGGTAGCCCTTGGCGCGCAGCTTGTCGTCCACGGCGATGCGGCCGCCGGGGCCTTTTTCCAGTTTGCTGCCGCTGACGATGTCGCGGGCCTGGATGCCGCCGGTCCAGATGATCTTCCCGGCGCCGATGGTCTTCTGCTCGCCGCTGGCGGTCTGCACGGTGACGGTGTCGGCGGTGGCCTGCGTGATGCGGTGCCCGACGAGGATGTGAATGCCGTATTCCTCGAGGGTCTTCTGGGCCTTGGCGCGCAGGGCGTCGTCGAGGATCGGGAGGATCTTGGGGCCGGCTTCCACGAGGTAGATGTTGAAGGGGGGCAGGCCGCGTTCCTTGGTCAGGAGCTGGGCGCGCTGGGCGAGTTCGGTGACGAGTTCCACGCCGGTGAGGCCCGCGCCGCCCACGACGATGTCGCGGTTGCCCTGGTATTCGGTGGTGTAGGCGCGGTTGACGAAGTTGAAGATCTCGTCGGCGTCGCTGAGCTGCTTGAGTTCGGAGGCGTTCTCGGCCAGGCCGGGGATGCGGTAGAAGTTGGTGACGCTGCCCAGGCCCACGACGAGGGTGTCGTAGGTGAGGACGCGGCCGTCTTTGAGCTTGACTTCACGCTCGTCGAGGTTGACGGCTTCGACCTGCGCCTTTTCGAGGTTCACGCCGGTGCCGCGCAGCAGGGGTGCCAGGGGCAGCGTGACGGGGGTGTTGTGGGCGGCCGCTTCGTGCAGGCGGGTTTCGAAGGTGTGGTAGGCGTTCTGCTCCACCATCAGGGCTTCGAGGCCGGGGGCGGGCTTCATTTTGGTGGCGACGGCAAGGCCGGAGTAACCAGCACCGAGGATGAGGGTCTTCATGTCTCTTTCTCCTGTGAACGAATTCACGAGTCGAGTGGGAGTGCTCCCACCGGCTCATAAACACCGCTGGAAGCCTCCGGCCTCCACACGGCAACAGTGTACATCTTACACCAAATACACCTGAATGCGCCCACACAGTGTCGTCTCGTCTAGCGAGACCGTTCATCTCCGGCCTTCAACCGCCCCGCTACCCGCGTCCCCCCGCGATCCGCACGGCGTCCGGCGTGCCCCGCAGCGCCCGCATCGCCACCGCCCCCAGCAGCGGCCCCAGGGCCCACAGCGCGAACAGCCCCCCCCAGCCCAGGCGCGGCAGCAGCAGCGGTACCAGCGCGATCGTCACGGCGGTCAGCGTGAACCCCAGGGCCAGCTGCGCCGTCATCGCCGTCCCCACGTACGGGCCCGGCGCGATCTCACTGATGACCGTGCTGAACTGCGCGCTGTCCGCGATGATCCAGAAGCCCCAGAACAGACTCAGCGCCAGCACCACCCCCGGGGACGGGTCGCCCCACAGCAGCAGCCCAGCCAGAAGCAGCGCCGCGCCGCCCGACAGCCACATGGACAGCTCCGTCAGGCGCGTGCGGCCCCAGCGGTCCCCCAGCACGCCGCCCACCACGCAGCCCAGCGCACCCACCCCCACCACCCCGAAGGTCGCCAGCGCCGCCCCCTGCAGCGCGTCCGGCTGCCCCGCCCCGGTCAGCACCCCGCCGAAGAACAGCGCGAACCACGTCCACATGGCGTACAGCTCCCACATGTGCCCGAGGTACCCCAGGGTCGCCAGCGCCGGGCCGCGCGCCGTCAGGACCCGCCACGCCTGCGCCGGACGAAATGGCGGGGCCTTCGTCGCCAGTGGACCGGGCGGGACCGGCAGCGCCAGCAGCCCGCCCAGCGCCGCCAGTGCACTCGTCACGCCCACCACCACCCGCCAGTCCGCGCCGCCCAGCCCGTTCACCAGATGAGGACTGGCCGACCCCAGCGTCAGCGCGCCCACCATGACCCCCAGTGCCAGCCCCCGCCCCCGCGAGAAGTAGGTGCTCATGGCCCGCAGCGCCGGGGGGTACACGAGCGCCAGCGCCGCCCCCACGCCCGCGCGGGCCAGCAGCGCCCCCCACAGGCCCGGGTGCAGCAGCAGGGCCGCGTTCGCGCCCGCGGCCAGCAGCGCCCCCACCGCGATCAGCACGCGCGGCTGCGCCCGGTCGGCGAGGTTCAGCGCGGCACTCAGCACCGCGCCCAGCACGAAGCCCAGCTGCACCGCCAGCGTCAGCCACGACCCCTGAACGGCGTTCAGGCCCCAGCCCTCGCGCAGCTGCGGCAGGGCGGCGGCCGCGCTGAACCAGGGGCTCATGCCGAGGACCACACTCAGGGCCAGCAGGATCAGCGCGGCGGTCGGGGACAGGCGGGCGGCAGGAACAGGTGGGGTCATCGGGTGCCCCCCACCCTACGCGACGGACGCCGACGGCCGGGGTGCCCGGCGGTCAGGGGGCCGCGTCGAGCGCCGCGCGCCGCGCCCGCACGACCGGGCGGCGGTGATCACCCTCCGGCAGCAGGGTCTCCAGGGTGTCCAGACATTCCGGGTCGTCGAAGCGCGACGCGTACCGCCACAGCAGGTCCGGGTCCCCCGACCGGCATACCGCCCCCCGCAGCGCCGCGTCCAGGTACTCGCGCCAGTACGTCAGCAGCGGCGACGCCGAGTGCGGCAGCAGCGGCCCGTCGTACAGGTCGGCCGCCTCGCCCACCCGCCCGGCCAGCAGCAGATCCTCGACGCGCTGCACGTCCAGCGTCAGCGGCATGCTCAGGCGGTACGGCCGCGACGCGATCTGCCCGCCCAGCAGCGCGCGCAGCGTGCTCACCTCCGACTTCAGGGTGCTCAGGCTGATCGGCTGATCCCCGTACACGTGCGCGTGCAGCGCGTCCAGACTCAGGCCGCCCGGGTTCAGGGCCAGCACGCACAACAGTTCATGCTGCCGGGGCGTGAGGTGCAGGTGCTGCCCGCCGAACGTCACGCGCGCCGGACCGCAGAACGCGAGGTTCAGCGCCGCCGCCGGGCTGCGCGGCCGCCCCCCGATGGCCTGCTCGATCTGCGCGGCGTAGTGCCGGGCGCTCGCCAGTCCCAGCGGCGTGCTGTGCTCCCAGGTGCTGCTGATGTCCAGCACGCCCAGCAGTGCGCCCGTCCCGGTGTCGCGGATCGGGCTGGAGTAGCACACCCAGTCGTGCACGGTCTGCACGTAATGCTCGGCGCTGAACACCCGCACCGGCTGGCGCGTGCGCAGCGACAGCGCCAGGGCGTTCGTGCCCACGCTGCCCTCGCCCCATTGCCCGCCCGGCACGAAATTCACGCTGCGGGCCAGCCCGGTCATGCGCGCGCTGCCCTGCGTCCACAGCAGCGTGCCGTCCACGTCCCCCACTGCCACGATCAGGTCGGCCTCCTCGGCCAGGCGGCGCAGCTCCGGGATCAGGCCGCGCACGCCGTACTCCAGCGGGCTCTCCTGCCACGCGTGCTGCACGTCCGCCTCGGCCTTCACGGGCGCACTGACCCGCTCGGGCGGCACGGTCAGCGACGAGCGCGCCCAGGACGCCGCGACCTCCTGCGTGACGGGCGTGTCAGTCGGCGCCTGCGGGTCGGCGGGGGCAGGCGTGGGCTGCCGGGACACGAAGCGGTGCCAGGCGCGGATCAGGTGCTGCCGTTCCAGCGTCAATCTGTCGTTCATGGCGCGACCTCGTGAAGCGGCCAGCGCCGCGCGGAATCAGGGCGGCCCACCGTGAGGTGCAGTGGGACGGCGAACAGCGGGTGATGCCCCCACGCTAGCACTTCCGCCGCGCCGGGGTCGCGCGTCGGCCCGGCGCGCGCCTGTCCACCCCGGCGGGGGAGGGCCGGACACCCCGGCTGGCGGGGGGGCAGGGGCAACTGTGCCCACCCGCGCACCCTTTTCCAACCTTGGTGTGTTTAGATGGGGACGGTCAGACAACTCAGCTTCCACCCCTCTGGAACACACTCATTCCACCCCGCCCGTGGGAGGCCCGCATGAACGTCACCCTGACAGTGAACGGCAAGACCTACACCCGTGACGTGGAGCCCAGGACGCTCCTCGTCCACTTCATCCGCGAGGACCTCGGCCTGACCGGCACGCACGTCGGCTGCGACACCAGCCAGTGCGGCGCGTGCACCGTGCACCTGAACGGCGACGCCGTCAAGAGCTGCACCCTCCTGGCCGTGCAGGCGCAGGGCGCCGACATCACCACCATTGAGGGCCTCGGCACGCCCGGCGACCTGCACCCCCTCCAGACCGGCTTCTGGGAGGAACACGGCCTCCAGTGCGGGTTCTGCACGCCCGGCATGATCATGGCCTCCGCCGAACTCCTCAAGCACACCCCCAACCCCAGCGAGGACCAGATCCGCCACCACCTGGAAGGCAACTACTGCCGCTGCACCGGGTACCACAACATCGTCAAGGCCGTGCAGCACGCCGCCGGTGCCATGCAGGGCGCCTCGCAGGCCGCCGACGACTGACCTGGGTCGAGGGTCGAACGGTCACGGCGTCCAGAACCGGACTCCGCTGACCCCCTCAGACCTTCAGACGCCTGGCCCCTCAGATTTTTTGCCCTTCTCCACAGCCCAGGGAGGCATCACCCCATGAGCGAGACCCGGACGGACAAGTATTTCGGTCAGGCCCTCAAGCGCAAGGAAGACCCGCGCTTCATCACCGGTACCGGCAACTACACCGACGACATGGTGCTGCACGGCATGGTGCACGCCGCGATGGTGCGCAGTCCCTACGCGCACGCCAAGATCACGGGCATCAACACGGACTCCGTGAAGGACATGCCGGGCGTGATCCGCGTGCTGACCGGTCAGGACGTGCAGGACGCCGGGCTGGGCAGCATCCCGGTCGGCTGGCTGCTCCCGGACCTGAAGACGCCCGCGCACCCCGCCATCGCCCTGACGGAAGCGAACCACGTCGGGGACATCGTGGCGGTCGTGATCGCCGAGACGCGCGCGCAGGCCGAGGACGCCGCCGCCGCGCTGGAAGTCGACTACGACGCGCTGCCCGCCGTGGCGACCACGCACGCGGCCCTGGCCGACGGCGCGCCCCTGGTGCACGACGACGTGCCCGGCAACGTCGCCTTCCACTGGGAGATCGGCGATGAGGCCGCCACCACCGAGGCCTTCAAGGGTGCGGCCCGTAAGGTGCACGTGAAGCTGCGCAACCACCGGCTGGTCGCCAACCCCATCGAGCCGCGCGCGTCCCTGGCGCAGTTCACCCCGGCGGGCGGCGACTACCTGCTGTACACCACCAGCCAGAACCCCCACATTCACCGCCTGATCCTCGCGGCGTTCGTGATGAGCATCCCCGAGCACAAGCTGCGCGTGATCAGCCCCGACGTGGGCGGCGGCTTCGGCACGAAGATCTTCCAGTACCAGGAAGAGGTCATCGTGCTGCTCGCCTCTCGCCTGATCGGCCGCCCCGTCAAGTGGACCGCGCGGCGCAGCGAGGCCTTCGTCAGCGACGCGCAGGGCCGCGACCACGACACCGAGGCCGAACTGGCCGTCAGTGAGGACGGCAAGATCCTGGGCTTCCGCGTGAACACCCACGCGAACCTCGGCGCGTACCAGACGCTGTTCGCGCCCGCCGTGCCCACGTACCTGTACGGCACCCTGCTGAACGGCGTGTACAAGATTCCCGCCATTCACGCCAAGGTCACGGGCGTCATGACGAACACCGTGCCCGTGGACGCCTACCGCGGCGCGGGCCGCCCCGAGGCGACGTACCTCATCGAGCGGATCGTGGACATGGCCGCGCACGAACTGAACATGGACCCGGCCGAACTGCGCCGCCAGAACTTCATCCAGCCCGACGAGTTCCCCTACCAGACCCCGGTGGCGCTCGTGTACGACAGCGGCGACTACGAACCGGCGCTGGATCAGGCCATGCAGATGATGAACTACGCGGCCCTGCGCGACGAGCAGGCCCGCATGAAAGGCGGGAAGAAGATCCTCGGCGTGGGCCTGATCTCCTTCCTGGAAGCCTGCGGACTGGCCCCCAGCGCCCTGGTCGGGCAGCTCGGCGCGCAGGCCGGACAGTGGGAATCGAGCCTCGTGCGCGTGCACCCCACCGGGAAGGTCGAACTGTACACCGGCAGCCACAGCCACGGGCAGGGCCACGAGACGGCCTTCCCGCAGATCGCCGCCGACGAACTCCAGATCCCCATCGAGGACATCGAACTCATCCACGGGGACACCGGCCGCATGCCCTACGGCTGGGGCACCTACGGCAGCCGCTCGGCCGCGGTGGGCGGCAGCGCCCTGAAACTCGCCCTGCAGAAGATCACCGCGAAGATGAAGAAGATCGCCGCGCACCTCTTGGAAGCCAGCGAGGACGACATCGAGCACGAAGGCGGGGTGTTCCGCATCAAGGGCGCGCCGGACAAGAGCAAGACCTTCTTCGACATCGCCCTGATGGCCCACCTCGCGCACAACTACCCCGCCGACCTGGAGCCCGGCCTGGAAGCCACCGCGTTCTACGACCCGAAGAACTTCGTGTACCCCTTCGGGACGCACATCGCCGTCGTGGAGATCGACACCGACACCGGCCATGTGAAACTGCGCGGCTACGGCAGCGTGGACGACTGCGGCCCCCTCATCAACCCCCTGATCGCCGAGGGGCAGGTGCACGGCGGTGTCGCCCAGGGCATGGGCCAGGCGCTGCTGGAGGAAGCCGCGTACGACGAGGACGGCAACCTGCTGGCCGGGACGTACATGGAGTACGCCATGCCCCGCGCGGACGACGTGCCGTTCATCCAGCACGGCCACACCGTCACCCCCAGCCCCCACAACCCCCTGGGCGTCAAGGGCATCGGCGAAGCGGGCACGATCGCCAGCACCGCCGCCGTCGCCAACGCCGTCATGGACGCCCTGTGGCACGAGGCGGGCATCGCGCACCTCGACATGCCCTACACCGCCGAGAAGGTCTGGCGTGCCCTGAAAGACGCGCGGGGCAGCCAGCCGCAGGCCGCCGCCGACTGAAGCGCCGATGGGTGAAGGTCGATGGTCGATAGACCGTCCCTTCTCCATCGACCATCGCCTTTCAATCATCACCCCATCCCGGAGGGATATATGTATCCAGCCAGTTTCGAGTACCACAAGGCCGAGAGTGTCGATCAGGCCCTCGCCGCGCTTGCCGAGAATCCTGACCTGAAGGTCATTGCGGGGGGACACAGCCTGCTGCCCGCCATGAAGCTCCGGCTGGCGCAGCCGCCCGCACTGCTGGACATCTGGGGCATCCAGGAGATGAAAGGCATCACCCGCGATGGGGACCACTGGGTCGTGGGCGCGATGACCACGCACGCGGACGTGCTGCGCAGCGACCTGCCGCTGTTCCCGGAAGTGGCCGGGTGGGTCGGCGACCCGATGGTCCGCAACCGCGGCACCATCGGCGGCAGTCTGGCGCACGCCGACCCCAGCGCCGACTACCCCGCCGCTGCGCTGGCGCTGGGCGTGGAATTCGTCATTCGCGGTCCCGGCGGGGAGCGCACCGTGCACGCCGACGACATGTTCCAGGGCATGTTCGAGAGTGCCGTGCAGCCCGGTGAACTCCTGACCCACATCCGCATTCCCGCGACCACGCAGGCCAGCGCGTACGAGAAGTTCCGCCACCCCGCCAGCCATTACGCCGTCGTGGGCGTCGCCGTGGTCCGGCACGCGGACAGCAGCGTGCGCGCCGCGTACACCGGCGCGGCCGAGAAAGCCCACCGCCTGAACAAGCTGGAGGACGCCGTGAACGGCTCCCAGGCCGTTCCCACCGGACTGGTGGACGCGGGCGACCTGCTCGGCGACCGCTTCGCCAGCGCCGAGTACCGCGCGCACCTCGTGGACGTCCTCGCCGCCCGCGCCATCGAACGACTCGGTTAAACCCGATTCAGGGCCAGCGGCATCTGGGCATCCAGCCGGGTGCCGCTGGCCGTTCCAGGATCACGCGCACGCTCACCTCCGGCGGGACATCCACCACCCCCGAGTCGCCCAGCGTGCGGGAGTACCCATCCTCGACCACGGCATTCACCTGCACGTCAAGCGGACCGTACGACCAGACCTCCGGGAAGTCCGTGTCCGGGTTCCTCGACGCCTGCCAGATCCGTTCCCCCAGCACCTTCCGGTCCCCGGCGGGCAACCCGAAACAGCGGGTGGCGTACTCGCGCGCCAGTCGGCCCAGGCGACTGCCCAGCGCCGGAAGTTCACCGGGATACGAGGCGCTGCGTGAATCGAACGCCAGCACGACCCGCGTCACCTGCCCCCGGTCGCCCGACAGGAGCACATCCAGTTCACTGTCGATCCGCACGATCACCCCACTGCCCTCCACTGGACGGGAGGACGCCGTACGGGCACCCTCCAGCAGGACCGGTGTCCGGCTGACGGACAGAGGAGCTGTGACGAGCAGACCGGACAGCAGCAGAGGCAGCATGCCCAGACTGTACGCCCCGGCTACTGGATCAGACCTGCCACGCCGTTGATCGTCACCGCGATGATCACCGTGCCGAACACGAACGACAGCAGCGCGTGCCCCAGCAGCAGGCGGCGCATGGCGCGGGTGTTCAGGTTCGTGTCGCTCACCTGATACGTCATGCCGATCGTGATGCTCAGGTACGCGAAATCCCAGTATGTGGGCTCCTCCAGGTTGCCCTCCCCGTGAGGGAACAGCACGCCGCGTCCGTCCCGGTAGTAGCGGCGGGCGTAGTGCAGGGTGTACTCGGTCTGCACGAGCAGCCAGCTCGTGGCGACCGTCCCCACCGCCAGGGCCGTGAGCAGCAGCTCCCGGGTGCCCTTTGCGTCGTGCGCGTCGGACAGCAGGAACACCACGCCGATCAGGCTCACCAGGGCGGCCGTCATGGTGATCGTCCCGGCCAGCGCCCGGCTGTCGTCCTCGCGCGTGGCGAGTTCCCGCGTCCGGGCGGGCCCCGCGCGCATCATGAGAGGCCACAGCTGCGCCATCACGGTCAGCGTGAACGCTACCCACCCCAGCAGGATCCGCGCCTCCGGCGGCCACACGTGGGGCGTGGCGAGGCCCACCAGCACGCCCACCACGAGCCCGATGAGCAGGCGGCGGGCCGCGTGATGGGGCGGCCGGGCGTTCAGTGTCATGCGCGGAGCCTACACCGGGAGGTTGTCATCCGGCCCTCGTGAAGCGTTCATGGGCGCTGGCTACCGTGGAAAGGATGAAACGAGTGATCTTGGCCGCCGCTGGAATGCTGCTGGGCGTAGCGAGCGCCGCGACGCCGCCCGTGCAGGTCAACTACCGCGTCTACCAGTACGCCTGCACCGGCGGGCAGAAAGTCAGCGTGTACTACGTGCAGTTCGGAGATCAGCCCATGTTCGCCGTGCTGGACTGGAAGGGCCAGAAGTACGGGCTGGCGCAGGCCATCAGCGCCAGCGGCGCCCGCTACGCCAGTCTGAACGGCCCTGCTGGCGCGCGCGGCGGCCTGCAATGGTGGGAACATCAGGGCACGGCGGAACTCAGCACCTTCACCGGGAACAGCACGACCACCACGAAGACCCTGCTGACCGGCTGCAAGACCCCGGGGCGCTGACCTGAGGCACGGCACGGCTGGGCGCCCCGGTAGGCTCGGGACGTGCCCACACCCCCTCTGGACGCCCTGACCGACGAAGCCCGCCGCTCGAATAGCAGCGCCCTGTTCCTGTGGCAGGACGGTGAGGTGCTCGTGGACGAGATCATGGATGGGCAGGGCGACCGGCCGCTGGCCAGCATGAGCGTCACGAAGGCCGTACTGAGCCTGCTCGTAGGCCGGGCGGTCACACTGGGCCATCTGCCCGGCGCCGACCTGCCAGTGCACGAGGTGTTCCCCGAGTGGCGGCAGGGTCGCAAGCGGGACGTGACCCTGCGTCACCTGATGACCCACACGAGCGGGCTGCAGAACGTCCCTCACGCCGGGCAGGAGGTATACGCCAGCGAGGACCGGCTGCAGCTGGCCCTGTGCGCCGAACTGGACGCCGCGCCCGGCACCCGGTTCTCGTACAACAACAAGGCCACGGCGCTGATCGCCGGACTGCTGGAACGCGTCACCGGGCGCCGCCTGGAGACGTTCGCGCGGGAGGACCTGCTAGAGCCCCTGGGCATCACCGACTGGCACTGGTCCGCAGACGGGCGGGGACTACCGAATGGCTTCGCGGACCTGTTCATCCATGCCCGGGACCTGGGCCGCCTGGGCCTCCTGGCCCTGCGGGACGGTGAAGACCTGATCCGTGCCGACTGGATGCAGGACAGCACGTGCCCCGCCACGCCCCTGAACGACCAGATGGGCCTGCTGTGGTTCCTGCTCCCCGCCTGGACGCGCTACAGCGTCACCGCCGCGCACGTGCAGGCCGCGCGGGACGCCGGGGTGAACGACGCTCAGCTTCAGGCGCTGGAAGCCTGCACGTGCCACGAGGCCACACGCGAGGACCTCCTGGGCCGACTGAGCCGCGCGGCCCTGGTCCCGCAGGAACTGCCCGCCGACCTGAACTGGATGACCGTGCACGCTGGCCCGCAGGTGGGCTTCCGGCACGACGGGTTCCGGGGCCAGAATCTGATCGTGCACCGCGAGGCGGAGTTGGTTGCCGTGCGGATGATCAGCTGGGATCACCCGCAGGTGGAGGCGCCCGTCAGTGCCTTCAGCGCCTTCCCGGATCGTGTGCTGGCCCTCGCGCAGGCGTCCTTCTCTCTTCGGTAAGTCTTTTCGCTCTCGGTCTTCATCAGCGGGGGCGCGTACACTCTTCCGGTGACTGTTGCTGCGCCGAACCTGTCGAAACTGCTGCCCGCCGCCCCGCCCGGAAATCTGCTGCTGCTGCCGCAGGTGGCGCGCGCGGCGCTGTTCGCGGCGTTCCCGGGCCCGGCCGTGCTGCTGACCACCCCCGACCGCCTGGGCAGTTACGCCACGGCTGGGGTGCTGGGCGCGCCGGTCAGCGTGAACCCGGGCCTGCGCGACTGGGACGCCCGCCACGAGCACGTGGTGCTGGACGTGAACACGGCGCTGGACCTGTTCCCGTCCCGTCCGGAGGATCACGCCCTAACCCTGAAGGTGGGGGCCAGCTACCCGCGCGAGGTGCTGCTGGAACGTCTGGAACGCCTGGGGTATGAACGCGGCGAGGAGCCGGGTTTCGAGATCCAGGGCGACACGCTGGAGCTGCGCCTGTCGGCCGGGTCGGGCCTGCCCGCCGAGGCCGAGGAGGGCCTGTGGGTCCGCGCGGAGTTCTTCGGGGACGAACTGGACACCCTGCGCTTCCTGAAGCCCGGTGCGCTGACGGGTGAGAAGGCGCAGAGCTTCACGCTGGAACCCACCGCCGACTACCTGACGGAAGTGAAGTGGGACGCCACGCGACTGGACCTGCTGCCGGGGAGGGTGTTCCTGGATTCGCCAGAGTTTTACGCGTCGGCGCTAGGCGTGCTGATCGACACCTTCTGGCCGAAACTGGACGGGCGTGAGGTGACCAGCTTCGGCCGCTCGCCGCTGGACCTGCCGGATCTGGATACCGGCCTGACCACCCTCCCGTTCTACCGCGCGCGCCTGAGCGACCTGGAACGCGACGTGACCGAGTGGCGCGAGGCGGACTACCGCGTGATGATCCTCGTGCGGCACGACCGCACCGCCGCGTACCTGGCCGACAAGCTGCTGAACACCCACGAGATCCCCTGGCTGAAGATTCCCCGCGTGCCCGAGGGAGGCCTGGGCTTCCTGCGCGCGGCAGGGGAGGGCGGCTTCGTCATCCCCGAACATAGGACGGTTGTCCTCACCGAGGATCTGATCTACGGCTTCCAGGGCGGCAGTGCCCTGCGCGGCAAGCGCCTCAGCGGCAAGCCCGTCACGGACGCGCTGGGCCTGCACGTCGGGGATTACCTCATTCACCCCGAGCACGGCATCGGACAGTTCGAGGGCCTGGAGACCCGCAAGGTGCTGGGCGTCACCCGTGACTACCTGAACCTCACGTACCGGGGCGGCGCGCGCCTCAGCGTCCCCATCGAGCAGCTGCCCGTCCTGCGCCGCCACCCGGGCACCACCGACGACCCACCCAGCTTGAGTTCCTTCGACAAAAAGGACTGGGCGAAAGCCAAGGAGAAGGCCCGCAAGAACGCTGAGGCGGTCGCCGCCAAGCTGCTCGTGCAGTACGCTGCGCGGCAGGTCACGCCCGGCAACGCCTTCCCCGCGCAACCTGAATGGGACAGTCAGGTCGAGGCGAACTTCAAGTTCGAACTCACCGCCGACCAGAAGACCGCGCTGAAAGAAACCATGCGCGACTTGGAAAAAGCCAACCCCGCCGACCGCCTGATCTCCGGCGACGTGGGCTTCGGCAAGACCGAGGTCGCCCTGCGCGCCGCGCACCGCGTCGTCGGCCACGGCAAACAGGTCGCCGTGCTCGTCCCCACCACCCTGCTCGCCGAACAGCACACCAGCACTTTCGTCGAACGCTTCAAGGGCCTCCCCGTGCGCGTCGAGGGCCTCTCCCGCTTCACCACCCCCCAGCAGGCCCGGAGCATCCTCGCCGACGCCGCCCAGGGCAAGGTGGACATCCTGATCGGTACCCACCGCCTCCTCAGCGGCGACGTGCAGTTCCGCGACCTGGGCCTGATCATCGTCGACGAGGAACACCGCTTCGGCGTCGGCCAGAAAGAAAAACTCCGCGCCCTGCGCGGCCTCCCCGACGTGCCCAAGGACGGCAAGCTCGACATCCCCGAGGACGCCCGCGCCGTCGACACCCTCGCCCTGTCCGCCACGCCCATCCCCCGCACCCTCTACATGAGCATGGTCGGCCTGCGCGACATGAGCAGCATCCAGACGCCCCCCAAGGGCCGCAAGCCCATCCAGACCGTCCTGGCGCCCTTCGATCCGATCACGGTGCGCGACGCCATCCTTAGCGAGATCGAACGCGGCGGCAAGGTCTTCTACATCCACGACCGCATCGCCAGCATCGGCGCCCGCAGCCTGTACCTGCGTAACCTCGTGCCCGAGGCCCGCATCGGCGTCGCGCACGGCCGCATGAACGAGGAAGAACTCGAAGAAATCATGCTCGGCTTCGAGCAGGGCGCCTTCGACGTGCTGCTGGCCACCACCATCGTCGAAACCGGCCTCGACATCCCCGAAGCGAACACCATCCTGATCGAACGCAGCGACCGCCTCGGCCTCGCCCAGCTTTACCAGCTGCGGGGCCGCGTGGGTCGCCGCGCCCAGACCGCCTATGCCTACCTGTTCTACCCACCCCGCATGACCGAGAACGCCCAGCGCCGCCTGTGGGCGATCGCCGACCTCCAGGACCTCGGCTCGGGCCACCTGCTCGCCGAGAAGGACATGGAGATCCGTGGCGTGGGCAACATCCTGGGCGAGGAGCAGCACGGGCACGTGCAGGCCGTCTCCATCGACGTGTACACCGAACTGCTCGCCGAGGCGGTCGCCAAGCTCAAGGGCGAGAAGATTGAGGCGCCCGCCACCATCAGCATCGACCTGCCCATCGACGCCCGCCTCTCACCCGAGTACTTCGAGAACGACGAGGAAGCCCGCATCGCCACCTACGGCCGCCTCTCAGACAGCCGCACCCTCCAGGCCATCAGCCGCGTCGAACGCGACCTCCGCAAAAAATACGGCCCCCCCACCCCCGAAGTACAGAACTTCATCGACCTCGCCAAACTCCGCCTCACCGCCGCCGCCCGCCGCGTCCTCAGCATCGGCGAAACCATGACCCAGATCCAGATCACCTTCGCCTACAAAACCCTCGACTACGACGCCCACGGCCTGCGCGCCTTCCCCTACAAGACCGAAGTCGTCACGTTCCCACCCAGCGTCAAACTCGACAAACGCGGCCTGAAACCCAACGACTACGCGCGCACGCTGATCGATCTGCTCGGGTACTTCGGGTAGTTTCCCTGGTCCTGCGGGCCTCCCTGTTGGAATGGTTGCGCCTGCGGCGGGCTGCCCCACCCCCCAACCCCCTACCCCAGAGGGGCAGGGGGGGCTTACGTTGCACTGGGCAAGAGTTTTTACTCATGCGGCGTGATTGTGGTGGGCGGTGACGGGTCCGGCCTCGACGCCATCCTCCGCCCCCCGCAAGGCCCGCGCGCTGCGCGCACGACGGCCGGTGGGGGTCTGCGGTCAGTGGCAGGACAGCTTGAAGCGATCCGCTGATCGACTTTGAAAAGCATGCTTCTGCTGGAGCTAAAAAAGTAGAACCTTCCGGCACGCACCAAGTTGGCTGGCCATGTTGGCGCCGTGGCAGACGAGCCCGTCGTGCGCGCAGCGCGCGGG
Organism: Deinococcus hopiensis KR-140; assembly: GCA_943327755.2. GTDB lineage: Bacteria > Deinococcota > Deinococci > Deinococcales > Deinococcaceae > Deinococcus > Deinococcus hopiensis_A. The sequence continues at coordinate 34,073 of CALPYF020000017.1, read as the reverse complement.
GCGCCCGCAGCGACACCGGAGGTCTGCAGACCCATACGTGGCCGAACCCGCCAGTCACCCACCCAAAAAGCCGGAGAAATACCTGCCCAGTGCAACGCTGCTCCCCCTGCCCCCCTGGGGTAGGGGGCTGGGGGGTGGGGAGGCCCGCTGCCAGGCGCACCCCTTCCACCGTCACTGCCGAACAGTCTTACCCATGACGACCTCACCCAGCTAGGCTGGGCGGCGTGCTGGGCGTGGCCGGGGGAAGCGGTTCGAGCGTCTCGCCGTTGAGGAGCGCCGCGAATTCTTCTCCGGTGAGGGTTTCGCGGGTGAGGAGGACGCTGACGATCTCGTGGACGCGGCTGAGGTGTTCGCCGATGAGTGTGGTGGCGCGGGTGTAGGCGGCGTCGATGAGGGTTTTGATTTCGTGGTCGATCTGCGCGGCGGTGTGTTCGCTCATGGGGAGCATCTGGGGGCCGCCGCCGAGGTAGGTGCCCTGGTCGGTGGCGTGGGCGACTTTGCCGATGGTGGGGCTCATGCCCCATTCGGTGACCATGCGGCGGGCGATGCTGGTGGCTTGTTGGAAGTCGTTTTGGGCGCCGGTGGTGATTTCGTGGAAGATGATGTCTTCGGCGGCGCGTCCGGCGAGGGCGACGGCGATCATGTCTTCGAGGGCGGGTCGGGTGATGTGGAGGCGGTCGTCGGCGTCGGGCATCATGTACCCGGCGGCGCGGCCGCGGGGGACGACGGTGAGTTTCGCGACGCGGTTGGCGTGTGGGAGGAGCTGGGCGGCGAGGGCGTGGCCGACTTCGTGGTAGGCGGTGACCTTCCGGTCGGCCTCGCGCACGACCATGCTGCGCCGCTCGGGGCCCATCAGCACCCGGTCGCGCGCCTCGTCCACGTCCCGCCCCGTGATCCGGGTGCGCCCCGAGCGCGCGGCGAGCAGCGCCGCCTCGTTCAGCAGGTTCTCCAGATCCGCCCCGACCATCCCGGCGGTGCGCCGCGCGATCACGCTCAGGTCCACGCTGGGGTCCAGCGGTTTCTTGCGGGCGTGGATGCGCAGGATCATCTCGCGGCCCCGCACGTCCGGGGCGTCCACCACGACCTGCCGGTCGAAGCGGCCCGGGCGCAGCAGGGCGGCGTCGAGGACGTCGGGGCGGTTGGTGGCGGCGAGGATGATGACCTCCTGCCCACTGCCGAAGCCGTCCATCTCGACGAGCAGCTGGTTGAGGGTCTGTTCGCGTTCGTCGTTGCCGCCCTGCATGTTCATGCCGCGTTTGCGGCCGACGGCGTCGATCTCGTCGATGAAGACGATGCAGGGGGCGTTCTTGCGGGCCTGTTCGAAGAGGTCGCGGACGCGGGCGGCGCCGACACCGACGAACATCTCGACGAAGTCACTGCCGCTGATGCTGAAGTAGGGGACACGCGCCTCGCCCGCGACCGCTTTGGCGAGGAGGGTCTTCCCGCTGCCGGGAGGACCGACGAGCAGGACGCCGTGGGGGATGCGGGCGCCGAGCTGGTGGTAGCGGTCGGGGTGGCGGAGGAAGTCGACGACTTCCTGGAGGTCGGCTTTGGCCTCGTCGCAACCGGCGACGTCACCGAAGGTGAGTTTGATCTGGCCCTCGCTGATCACTGCCGCCCGCGACCGCCCGAAGTTCGTGGGGTTCGCGCCGCCCTGCGCGCCACGCATGGAGCGCCACAGCACCACCAGGATCAGCCCAGTCAGCACGAGGGGCAGCAGCTGCCCCAGCCAGCCCAGGGTGCTGCCGCTGCCCGTGACGTTCAGGGGCACTCCGGCGTCGCGGATGCGTTTCAGGGTCGCGCCGTCCGGCGGGACGACCAGCGAGCGGACGCGCGTGCCGCCTGCGTCGGTCAGGGTGACGTTGGCCAGTCCGGCGCTGTTCAGCGTTACGCGCGTCACCCCGCCGCCGCTCAGGTCGGCGAAGAAGCGGTTGGTGGTGTAGGGCCCGTCCGGCGTGGCGGGGCGGGCAGGCAGCGCGGCCGAGACGCCGAGCAGGGCCAGCAGAAGCAGGGGCAGCAGCCGTCGGGCGGGACTCATGCTGCATCCTACGCCCGGCGGGGGGCACCACTTCGTGAAAGGGGCACTCAGCTTCCGGTCAGTTTCGCGTCATAGGGTGAGGACATGCGCACTGCACTTCTGCTCGGCACCCTGGCCCTGGGCCTCAGCGCCTGCTCCGTCACCGTCCGTCCCAACCTGGGTCTCCAGGGGTCGGGCAGCAACCTGATCACGTCCCTGCGTCCCGACCGGGGCGAGGGCAGCACCTACGCCGTGGGCGAATCGGTGCGCTTCGTGGTGAGCACCCGCGCGGCCGGGTACGTCACCCTGATCGCCCTGCAGGGCAGCGAGGCGAGCACCATCGCGCGCAACGTGTACGTGCCCGCCGGGACGACCGTGTTCCCCCGCGCGCAGGACGGCGTGACGTACAACGTCTCCACCCCGCGTGGCCTGCAGCGCGTCCGCGCGATCTTCACTCGCGTGCGGCCCACCAGTGATCTGGTGCTGCGCGGCACGTACGACGAGGGCCGCTGGAACGCGACCAGCACCGCGTACCTCCAGCCGTACGCCGTGCAGGACCGCGACGTGCAGGAAACCTACCTGTACATCCGCTGACCGCCGCAGACGTGCCGGGGGCCGCTTCCATCGGGGTGGCCCCCGGTGGCGTGCGGCGCGCGCCGTATGCTGGGCCGCATGAGCCTCACCTTTCAGGAAGCGAGCGCGCGCGTGGACGCCTTCATCTCCCAGTTCAAGGAGGGGTACTTCCCGCCGCTGCTGATGCTGGCCCGCCTGACCGAGGAGACCGGCGAGATCGCCCGCGTCATCGCGCATCAGAACGGCAAGACGCCCAAGGCGGGCGAGGACGCCGGGGATCTGGAGATGGAACTCGCGGACCTGCTGTTCGTCACGATCTGCATGGCGAACGAGCGCGGCCTGGATCTGGAGCGCGGCTTCGAGCGGATGATGGCGAAGATCGAGCGGCGCGACGCGACCCGCTGGACGAAGAAGGACGCTCCTCAGGAAGCGGCGGACCGCGCCGCCGGAGAGGGCGCGCTGTGACGGCCGACCCGCGCTACCCGATCGGGCCGATGCCCACGCCCCTGACTCTCACGCCGCCCGGGCGGGTGGAGGCGCTGGGGCAAGTGTTCGCGCTGCCCGCGGACCTGTTCGAGGCGGTGCAGGGCCTCTCGGAGGCGCAGCTGGCCACCCCGTACCGCGATGGGGGCTGGACGGTGCGGCAGGTCGTGCATCACGTCGCCGAGAGCCACATGAACGCCTTCATCCGCCTGAAGCTCGCGCTGACCGAGGACAACCCGGTGGTCAAGCCGTACGAGGAGGACCGCTGGGCGACCCTGGCCGACCACGAGCTGGTGCCCGAAGTGAGCCTGAACCTCATCGACGCGCTGCACTCGCGGCTGGGGATGCTGTTCGCGTCCCTGGACCCGCAGGGGGACGACTGGGCGCGGCCCTGGACGCACCCGGCGCAGGGCCGCACGTACAGCGTGGATACGCTGCTGGCCATGTACGCGTGGCATGGGCGGCATCACGTGGCGCAGATCACGGCCCTGCGCGAGCGGATGGGCTGGTCGTGACGGGGGCGGGTTGATGCAGTTCGGCCCGGAGTTGCATACCCCCGTGGAGCACCGCGCGGCGGGTGTGGTCGTCCTGAACGAGGCGGGCGACATCCTGCTCGTGCGGGAGCGGGGCGTGCCGGGGCAATTGCAGAAGGCCGGGCTGTGGCACATCCCCAGCGGCACGGTCGAATCCGGAGAGAACCCCCAGGACACGGCGGTGCGCGAGGCCTGGGAGGAGGCGGGCGTCCGCGCGGGCCTGCTGACGTTCCTCGCGGCGTACCTGGGGCACTTCCCGGACGGCGAGCCGGTGCTGCGGCACGCGTGGCTGGCCGAGGCGCGGCCCGGCTCGACCTTCACGCCGACCGTGCCCGACGAGGTGCTGGAGGTCCGGTTCGTCCCGAAGGCCGAGTTCGACGCGCTGTACGGCGCCGGGCTGATCCGCATGCACCACACGAAACTGTTCTACGAGGACGCCCTGCGCGAACGCGGGCGACGGGGCGCCACGCCGACCGACTGACGGGTCAGCGGCGCGCGGCGGGCGAGGCGTCGGCGCGCGGCACGAGCACGATCGCGTTCGGGACGGGGCGGCTCCAGACAGTGTTCAGATACCCGCCCAGGTTCGCGTACCCGCCGGTGACGAACGCGGTGGCGCTGCTGCCGCTGTCCAGCCGCACGGCGTCCCGCACGCCCGCCTTGGCCAGCGCGGCGGCGAAGGCCTCGGGGCTGCCGTGTTCCAGGAACGCGATGGTGGGCTGACCCGCCAGCGTCCCGAACGCCACCTGCCGGGTGGGCCGCCAGATGCTCGCGGCGGTGTTGAAGCCCTCCCGGGCCGGGTCGAGGGCCACGCGGCCCCCCTGCACGAGCAGCGGCCCGGCGCTCAGGGCGTCCGTGGCGGCGTTCCAGCCGTCGTCCGCGCGCCAGTTCAGCGTGGCGCTCAGGGGCGCGCCCGCCGTGCGGGGCAGCTGCGGGAACCGCGCCGGGTCGAAGGTGAAGGCCAGCGTGCCCGCCGGTGGGGTCACCACGCCCGTCAGGGCCGACCCCACCGCGGCCGCGCCGGGCGTCACGAGCAGGGTCGTCAGGCGGTCGGCGCCGACGCGGGTGCGGCCGTCGCCCACGAACGCGGTGAGCAGGGTCGGGTCGGCCTTGGCACGCACGCTGTTCACGGTCACGCTGAAGCCCGCGCCGCTCAGGACGTACCGGGGCCGGGGATACCCGAAGAGGGTGTCGCCCTGCGCGGTGAAGCCCAGCGTGGCGCGTTTTTCCAGGCTGGGCGCGGTCATCAGGCCGCCCGTGGCGACCAGATCCACCGGCAGGTGCGTGCCCGGGTCGAAGTACCCGCCATTCACGCCCGCCACGCCGCCCACGCGCCTGACCAGGTCGGCCACCCCGCTGGCCTGCCCGGTCGCGGCACTCACCACACGCGGCTGGTAGACCGCCGGGTCGAAACTCAGCAGGTGCAGGCTCCCCAGCTGCCGGTACGTCACGCCGTCCGGCAGGGCGTCCGGGTCCACGGGCGGCGGCACGCTGCTGTCGAGGTAGGTGGTCGTGTCGATCACGAGGCGTTCAGGGTTGTTCAGCGTGAAGATCTCGCTGCGCCCGCCCCCGGTCGTGAGGCCCACCGACGCGCCCTGCAGCGTCTGCGTGAGGGTCAGGGTGTCGCCCGATTCGAGGGTCTGCGTGCCCGGCGTGACGGACACGCCACTCAGGGTGACGGTCAGGCCGTTCTGGAGGCGCGTGACGCTGCTCTGGGCCGCGCCGCTGAGTTCCAGCACGACCCGCTGCACCTCCACCGTGCGGTGCAGGGTGCGGCTCACGCGGACGGTGTCCAGATTCACCGCGAAGGTCGGCTGCGGCTGGGGTTGGGGCAGGGGAGAGGGGGCGGGCACCGGCGCCGGGGTCGTGCCGCTGGCCCCGCCCGGCGCCGGTGTCTGTGCCAGATCCGGCGAGGGCGGCAGGGTCGCGGCGGGCACGCTGGCGGGCGCGGCGAAGTCCAGCAGGGCGGGCGTGTCAGCGAGTAGCTGAAGGCCCAGCGCATTCAGGGCGGCCAGGGGCACGAACAGACTGCCGCCGCTCAGCTGCGGCACGGGCAGTTTCACGCCTGGCGTGAAGCCCACGGCCCGCCAGCCGGTCGCGGGGGCGTAACGCAGTTCCCGCGTGCCCAGCAGCAGGCGCAGGTCCGACGGGTCGTTCCGGACGGTCACGCCCAGGCGCGGCAGGGTCCACACGGGCAGCATCTCCCCACCGGGCAGCGCCTGCGTCCCCACCGCCGCCGACTGCACCACGCCCCCGATCGCCACGGGGCGCGCGCCCGCCAGACCCAGCAGGGACGAGCCCAGCAGGGCGGCACTCAGGATCAGGGTGGGCGTGCGGCGGGCGGGGCGGAGGCGGGGCGCGGTCACGCCGGGGAGTGTAGCGCCCCCCTGCGCGCGCGCTGGTGAGCGTCCCGTCAGCTTCATAATCGGCATTCAGGCGCAGTGACGAGCTTGTATGAAATGTGTTTTTATACTTGAATCATATGATCGAACCTTCACTGGCGCTGTACGGGGACGCCTTCGAACGCGTCGACGGCCTCATTCAGGAACTCCTCGACACCACCGGCGTCCGCTACGGCCTGCTGGTCGACCGCAAGGGCTTCGTCCTGTCGCACAAGGAGGCCCTGTGGGCGCCCCGTCCGCCCGCGCTCGACAGCGTCGCCACGCTGGTCGCCAGCAACGCCGCCGCGACCGCCGCGCTGGCGAACATGCTGGGCGAACGGACCTTCAGCGAACAGATCCACCAGGGGGAAAACGGCACCCTGTACGTCGAATCGGTCGGGACGGACTCGCTGCTCACGCTGATCTTCGACGCGAGTGTGCCGCTGGGCAAGGTGAAGGTGTACGCCAAGAAGAGCATCGCGCAGATCGCCGCGATCCTCGACGAACTCAAGGACATCCCCCCGGTGCAGCTGGGTGAGGACTTCAGCGCGGGCGCGACCTCGCTGCTTGACGACCTGCTGGGCTGAGCGCCCCCACACGGACTGAACGCGGTGACCCTCACCGTCCGCCTGCATTCCACCACCACAGGAGTCCCATGAGCACCATCAACTTCGCGGCGCGCGAAATCAACTGCAAGATCGTCTACTACGGCCCCGGCATGAGCGGCAAGACCACCAACCTCAAGCACGTCTTCTCCAAGGTGCCCGGCCACCTGCGCGGCGAGATGGTCTCCCTGGCCACCGAGGACGAACGCACCCTGTTCTTCGACTTCCTGCCCCTGGACCTGGGCACCGTGCAGGGCTTCAAGACCCGCTTCCACCTGTACACCGTGCCCGGACAGGTGTTCTACAACGCCAGCCGCAAGCTGATCCTGCGCGGCGTGGACGGCATCGTGTTCGTGGCCGACAGCGCCCCCAACCGCCTGCGCGCCAACGCCGAGAGCATGCGCAACCTCCGCGAGAACCTTCAGGAGCACGGCATCGACGTCCGCGACGTGCCGATCGTGCTGCAGGTGAACAAGCGCGACCTGCCCGACGCGCTGCCGCTGTCCATGATCCGCGCCGTGGTCGATCCCAAGCAGGAACTCATGATCTTCGAGGCCGTGTCGGACAAGGGCGTCGGCGTGTTCGAGACCCTCAAGACCGTCAGCCGTCTCGTGCTCGAACGCCTCTCGCAGAACAAGTAACCGGGCCAGGACCTCCCGCCTCCCCCCATCCGGCGCCGCCCCGGGTGGGGGGACACTGCTGTGCCGCTCCGACCCTGGCCCGTCGGCGGTCCGGGCAGGTGCAGCGGCGCATCCCGTATGCTGAGGCGTAATGAGCGCCGTGATCCACCTGCAAGCGCTCGGGCTGACCGAGTACGAGGCCCGTGCCTACACCGCCCTGCTGGCCCTGGGCCGCGCCGTCCCGGCCCGCGTGGCCCGGCAGGCCGGCATTCCCCGGCCCAAGATCTACGAGACCCTCGAACGGCTCGAGGGCCGCGGCCTGGCCGCCAAGGTCGGGCAGAACCCCCTGGAGTACGCGCCGCTCAGCGCCCGCGAGTACCTCGCCCGCGCCCGGCGCGCCTTCGACGACCGCCTGGGCGCCCTGGACCGTGACCTGTCCCGTCTCGCGCCGGACCCCGCACCGGAAGCGGTGTACCACCTGTACGGCGAGGCCGCCATCCGCAGCCTGTGCGAGGACCTCACCCTGAACGCCCGCCGCAGCCTGTACATGGCCGGTGAAGCCACCTTCGCCGACCGCCTCGAGCGCCTCAGCCCGCGCGGCGTGGACCTCTACCGCACGCCCCTGGCGAACCTGCCGGCCATCGCCGCGCCCGGCCAGCGCGCGTTCCTGCTCGCCCGCGACGGCGAGGCCGCCCTGGTCGCTCACTTCATCGACGAGGGCGGCGTCGGCGAGGCGCACGGCGTGCACACCCATAACCCCGTGATCATCCACCTGATCGAGGGGTACGTGCAGCTGGCCGCGCAGCAGCTCCAGCCCCGCTGATGGGAAGCCGATTGGTACCGTGTTGACAGTCCGGGAGGTCGCTGCTAGCATAGCTGAGCCTCAAACGGGGCAGCAAGGCAAGCGAGGGGCTGTGGCGCAGTTGGGAGCGCGTCTGAATGGCATTCAGAAGGTCAGGGGTTCGAATCCCCTCAGCTCCACCAGAAGGTGCCCCGCACGCACGCGGGGCTTTTTCAAGGCGATGTAGCTCAGCTGGTTAGAGCGAACGACTCATAATCGTTAGGTCCCCGGTTCAAGTCCGGGCATCGCCACCAAGAGAACTCCGACTCCCACCGGGTCGGGGTTTTTGCTTTGTCCGGCGCGTTCCTGCGTGTGTGACGGCACCCTGCGCGCCTACGGCGGCGGGCCTAGAATGCCTGTCATGTCGTATGTCCCCCTGACTCCCACGCGCGGCGAGGTGCCGCGTGACACCCTGATCCGCTGGCTGAACGAGTACCTGAACGTGGGGGCCTTCAAGGATCCCAGCCTGAACGGCCTGCAGATCGAGGGTACCGGCACGGTGCGGCGCGTGGCAGTCGCAGTGGACAGCAGCCTGAAGACCATCCAGCACGCGGCGGACAGTGGCGCGGACCTGCTCATCACGCACCACGGGCTGTTCTGGGGTGATCCGCTGGCCCTGAGCGGCCCGCACCGTGAACGGGTCCGCACGGCGCTCATGGCGGACCTGAACCTGTACGTGTCGCACATCCCGCTGGACGCGCACCCGGTCGTGGGGAACAACGCGATGATCGCGCAGGCGCTGACCCTGCAGAACACCGAACCGTTCGGCGAGTGGGCGGGCGGCAAGATCGGCATTGCCGGCGAGCTGCCCTTCGAGCAGTCCCTGCAGGACTTCGCGGACCGCGTGCAGAAACTCACCGGTGAGATCTGCCTCGTGCACGGGGGCGGGCGCTCCCCGACCGTGCGGCGACTGGGGGTCCTGAGCGGCAGCGGCGCGGGCAGCATCGCCGAGGCCGCCGCGATGGGGCTGGATACCCTGCTGACCGGCGAGCCCGAGCACAAGCACTTCCATGACGCCTTCGAGTACGGCGTGAACGTGATCTACGCCGGGCACTACGAGACCGAGGTGTTCGGCGTGCGCGCCCTGGCCGCCCGCCTGGAAGACGAGTTCGGGCTGGCGTGGCAGTTCCTGCATCACCCCACCGGCCTGTGACGCCGCTGCACCCGGGCCTGTTCGTCAGCTTCGAGGGGCCCGAGGGCGCCGGGAAGAGCACGCAGCTCGCCCGGCTGGCCGCGCGCCTGGACACCCACGGCACGCCGCACCGCCTGACCCGCGAGCCCGGCGGGACGCCCCTGGGCACGCGGGTGCGCGAGGTGCTGCTCGACCCCGCGCTGACCATCGACCCGCTGCCGGAATTCCTGCTGTACTCCGCAAGCCGCGCGCAACTCGTGGCGAACGAGATCCGACCGGCGCTGAACCGGGGCGAGGTCGTCGTGTGCGACCGCTACGCGGACTCCAGCCTCGCGTACCAGGGTGCGGGGCGCGGCCTGCCCGTGAACCTCCTGCGGGAGATCACGCTGGCCGCCACGGACGGCCTCACGCCGGACCTGACGGTGCTGCTCGACCTCGACCCGGTCGTGGGTCTGGAACGCGCCGCGCGGCGCGGGCAGCCCGACCGGCTGGAGCAGGCGGATCTGGACTTCCACCGCCGGGTGCGCGCCGGGTTCCTGCACCTCGCGGAGCAGACGCCCGCGCGCTTCCTGGTGCTGGACGCGACCCGCCCGGCCGACGACCTGTCGGACGCGATCTGGCAGGCGGTGCAGGCGCGCCTGCCCTGACCGCGGGGCAGGGCAAAGGGGGGGCGGCCACGTGGCTCGCCCCCCTGTACATGCCGTAGTTCAGCGACCGGTGCGGGCGCGGCCGGTCGTGGCAGGGTCCTCGGGTTTCACACCGGGCAGTTTCACCTCGAACAGGGTCGGCCAGCGCTTGCCGGTCAGCAGCAGCGTGCCGCGCTCAGGCACGAACGCGATACCGTTGGGCACGTCGTCGAAGGTCAGGGTGTGCCCGGCCTTCGCGGCGGCCGCGCTGACCTCGCGGGTCAGGGCAGAGACGTCGATCCAGGCGGTGACCTTCCCGGTCTGCGGGTCGATCCGCGCGACGCGGTCGGTCAGCCACACGTTCGCGTACACGCTGCCCTGCACGTACTCCAGTTCGTTCAGGTTCTTCACGGGCTGCCCGCCGTCCGTGACCTGCACGCTCCGCTTGACCCGGAAGGTTTTCGGGTCGCGCCACACCAGCGTCGGCGAGCCGTTGCTCATGATCAGCGCCTTGCCGTCGGTGGTCAGGCCCCAGCCCTCGCCGCTGTAGCGGTAGCGTCCGGTCTCCTTGAGGGTCGCGGCGTCGAAGGTGACGGCCACGCCGTCCTCCCAGGTGAGGTGGTACGCCACGCCGTTCAGGGCCGTGACGCCCTCACCGAACGCGCCCGCGATGGGGGTGGCGACCCGCGCGAGCACCTTCCCGGTCTTCAGGTCCACGCGCCGCACCCCGGACTGCCCCTCGATGCCGGTGCTTTCCAGCAGCGTGCCGCTGCCGAGGTACTGCAGCCCTTCCGTGAACGCCGCGCGGTCATGGGGGTAACGGGCGGTCACGGTGGGCGTCAGGACCGGCGTGCCGACCGACTGGGCCGCAGAGGGGGACGCCGACAGGGTCAGCAGCAGGCAGGGAAGCAGGAGGGCACCGGAACGCACGCCCACATGGTAGCGGGCCGCGCCCGGGCCGCGTGGCGGCGTCTGCCCGCACGCGGATTGATGAAGGCCGCCCGAAGGTCAGGGACGTGTGGGGGTGGTGCCCAGGGCGTGTCCGGCCGCCTCGCGCACCGCCTCGTGCGGGTCGTCCAGCAGCGGCGCCAGATGCCCGGTCTCGCCCCACTGCCCCAGCGCCCAGGCGGCCGCCTCCCGCACCTCCCATGCGGGATCCTGCGCGCCCGCCAGGAGCAGCGGCCAGCCCTGCGGCGCGCGGGTGTTCCCCAGGACCGTCAGCGCGTTGCGGGCCATGCCCTTGCGCCGGGGGCGCAGGAACGCCGTGCCCGCCCACTGCCGCTCGAACTCCCGCTCGCTGACCCCGAAAAAACGGGTCAGGTCCGGGTGGGCCAGTTCCGGGTCGGGTTTCAGCAGCTGCGCCAGCGGGCCCGCCTTCAGGGTCCAGGGGCAGACCTCGCTGCACACGTCACAGCCGAACAGCCACTCGCCCATCCCGGGCCGCAGCTCGGGCGGGACCGGTCCGCGGTGCTCAATGGTCAGGTACGACACGCAGCGCCGCGCGTCGATCGCGCGGTCCGGGCCGATCGCGGCGGTGGGGCAGGCCGTCACGCAGCGCGTGCAGCGCCCACAGCGGTCCGGGTGCGCCTCCGCCTCGCCGGGGTGCGGCAGGTCGGTCAGCAGGACCGCCAGCGTCACGAAGGCGCCCAGCTGCGTGCTGACCAGCATCCCGGACTTCCCACGCCAGCCCAGGAACGCGCCGGACGCGAACAGCCGCTCCATGACCGGCCCGTGATCCACGTACCCGCGCGCCCGCACGCCCAGCCGCGCCGCCTCCGCCTCCAGCTGCGACAGGACCGGCTGCAGCTGATCGTGGTAGTCCGGCGTCCACGCGTAGCGCGCCACGCGGCCCACCCGCACGCCCCCCTCTGGCACGGGCGGCGGCGCGAACGCGTGCGACACGCCCAGCACGAGCACGCTCTGCACACCCTCCAGGCGCTGCGAGGGATCGGCCCGCACCGGCAGTTGCCGCTCCAGGTAACCCATGCCCGCGTGCCGCCCCGCCGCCAGCCACCCCGCGTACTCGTCCACCGCCGCGCGCGGCACCTGCGCCGGAGCCCACCCGACCGCGTCCGCCCCCAGGCTCAGGGCGAGGTCGTGCAGCCGGTCATGGGGCGAGGCGCTCATCGCCGCGCAGTATGCCGCGCCGCCCGCACCGGAAAGGGGAGAGGCCGCACCACGGTCCGGGTGCGGCCCCTCCTGCTGGGCGGTTACAGCGTCTGTTTTGCCAGGGTCCAGGCGCGTTCGAAGACCTCGCCGCGTTCGGGGCGGGCCATCACGCGCGCCAGCCCCTGCGCGAGGGTCATGCTGGGCACCGTGACCTCGCTGACGCGCTGCGTGCCGTCCCAGTGGCAGGCGGCCAGGGCGATGTCGCCCTGCTCGGCCTTCAGGCTGAAGGTCACGCCCTCGCCGCGCAGTTCCACGCCGCACAGGTCGCCGTTCTCGCGCCCGCAGCGGCCCAGCCGGAAGTCCACGGTGCTCAGGTCTGTCCAGCCCAGCGTGCTCGCGATGAATCCCGCGAACAGCCGCGCGGGCAGGTCCTTCTTCCCGGCGTGCCGGACGGTCAGGTGCGTCACGCGCCCGAGCTGCCGCGCCGCGTCCGGCGAGTCGAACAGCTGCGCCAGCGCCTCGCGCCACCCGGCCGAGCGGCTCCAGCCCAGGTCGGCCAGCGCGTAGTGCCGGGACGGGGGCACGTCCAGCGTCAGGCTGTCCACGATCACCTGATCGGCGATCTCGGTCAGTTCGGCCAGCAGCGTTCCCTCGGGGCGGCTGTCCGCGCCCCACCACACGTGGTTCACGGTCGCCGGGCGGATCAGCGGCAGGATCGCGCCCTGCAGCTGCTCGGGGCTGGCCTCCAGCGTCAGGCGTTCCACGTACAGCCCGCCCGACTGCGGCACGAGCGCGGCGTGCACGGTCAGGTCGTCCGTGCCGTCCATCACACCGATGATCTGCCGCCCCGCGTACCGGCCCTCCAGGCCCGCGAGGGCCTCCTGCACGCGGCCCAGGTGGCGCTTCACGGTCAGGGCGATCATGTTGCCGGTGTAGGCGCGCGTCTCGACGTCCGTCTGCGCCCACAGTTCATCCAGAGTCGCCTGGGCCTTGCGGACGGTGGTGTCCACCGGCCCCAGCGGTTTCAGGTCCGTCGCGTAGGTCACGCCCTCACCTCCCGGGTCACAGGCGCCGCCAGCGGCGGTCGTCGCCCATCAGGTCGTCGGCCGCGTCGGGGCCCCAGGTGCCGGACGTGTAGTTCGGGAAGTCCGGGCCCTCGCCCCTCTTCGGTTTGCGGGCGGGGTCGGTGTCCCACACGCTCAGGATGCCGCTGACGATCTGCCACGCCAGGTCCACCTCGTCCTCGCGCGGGAAGAGGGTCGCGTCGCCCACCATCGCGTCGAGCAGCAGGCGGGAGTACGGGCTCTCGAGCTGCGCGCCGAACGCGTCGTAGCGGAAGTCCATGACGACCTCGCGCAGCACCATCTCCTGCCCCGGCGTTTTACTGCTGAATTTCAGGCTGACGCCCTCGTCCGGCTGGATGCGGAAGGCGAGCACGTTGCGTTCCAGGCCGCCGGGGAAGATGCCCAGCGGGGGCCGCTTGAACACCACGGCGATCTCCGTGACCTTCTTCGGCAGCCGTTTGCCGGTGCGCAGGAAGAACGGCACGCCCTGCCAGCGCCAGTTGTCCACTTCCAGCTTCAGCGCCACGTACGTGGGCGTCACGCTGCCCTCACGCACGCCGGGCTCGTCGCGGTACCCGGGGACCTTCTCGCCGTACAGGGTGCCCGCGCCGTACTGGCCGCGCACGGCGACTTCCGGCACGCGACCGGCCGGGATTTCCTTCACGGCGCGCAGCACCTTGACCTTCTCGTCGCGGATGGCGTCCGCGTCGAAGGCCGCCGGGGGTTCCATGGCGGTCAGGGCGAACAGCTGCATCAGGTGGTTCTGCAGCATGTCGCGCACCACGCCCGCCTCCTCGTAATACCCGGCGCGGCCCTCCAGGCCGAGGTCCTCGGACGCGGTGATCTGCACGTGATCCACATACCCGCGGTTCCACAGCGGCTCGAAGATGGCGTTCCCGAAGCGGATCGCCATGAGGTTCTGCACCGTCTCCTTGCCCAGGTAGTGGTCGATGCGGTACACCTGCGACTCGTTCCAGACGTGGTGGATCGCGTCGTTCAGCGCCCGCGCGGAGGCGAGGTCCCGCCCGAAGGGCTTCTCGATCACCAGGCGGCGCCAGCCCTCGGACTCGTCCGAGAGGCCCAGGCGGCCCAGGCCGTTGCTGATCGGCTCGAACAGACTCGGCGGGGTGCTCAGGTAGAACAGGGCGTTCTTGCGGCCCCCGTGCGCCTCCTCGGCCCGGTCGAGTTCACGGCCCAGCTTGGCGTACACCTCGTCCCCGGCGAAATCCCCGAACTCGTAGTACAGCAGTTCGCGGAACTTCTCCAGGCTGCCCGGCTGGATGGCATCCGTCTCCTTGCTGTCCTTCAGGGCCTGGATGGCGTAGTCCTTGAACTGCTCGTCCGTCATCTCCTGACGGCCCACCCCGACGATGTTGAACGCACTGCCCAGCAGGCCGTCCTGCCACAGCCCGAACACGGCGGGCAGCAGCTTGCGGCGCGAGAGGTCGCCGGTCGCGCCGAAGATCACCAGCGTGGCGGGTTCCGGCGCACGGTTGCGGCGCATCAGGGCGCGGAAGGGGTTCGTGCCGTCCTCGCCGGGCGCGCCCGCCGCGCGTTTCGGACTGGCCTTGTTCGGGGCGGCCTTCTTCACCTTCGGGGCCGCGTCGGCCACGCCGACCTTCTGCGCGGCGGCCTTGCGAGTCACATTCTCCTGCACCTCGCTGGCCTTCACGCCACGGGCGCGGGTGGGCTTCGCGGAGGTCTCGCCGGTCGCCTGCCTGGCCGCAGGTTTCTTCTTCGCGCTGTCCTTCTTCGTACTGCGGGTCATGCGTCACCCTTCACGCGCTGCTGGCCGGTCTCACCCAGCTGCTCGGCGGCGCTGCCCTCGCCCGCGCTGGCGGTCTGGCCGATGTTCTCCGGCGCGGCCACCTTGGGGTGATCGCCGGGCGCCACCTCGGGCACCAGGCCCTCCTGACGGGGGGACTCGATGGTCTTCACGGCGTGCCCGCCGAACGCGCGGCGCATCGCCGAGAGCATCTGCCCGGCGTAGCTGACCTCCTGCTGGCTGCGGAAGCGCATCTGCGTCGCCAGGGTGATCACGGGGGTCGGCACGCCCAGTTCGATGGAGTCGATGATCGTCCAGCGGCCCTCGCCACTGTCCGCCACGTAGTCCGAGAGCTTCTCGAACTCGGCCTTGTTCTGCAGGGCCTCGGCGGTCAGGTCGAGCAGCCAGGAGCGCACGACGCTGCCGTGCCGCCATAGTTCGGCGATCTGCGCCATGTCGAGGTTGAAGTCCTGGTGCGCCTTCATCAGCTCGAAGCCCTCGGCGTAGGCCTGCATCATGCCGTACTCGATGCCGTTGTGGACCATCTTCACGTAGTGCCCGCTGCCCGCCGGACCCATGCGGCCCCAGCCGCGGTCCGCGGCGGGCGCGAGCGCCTCGAAGGCGGGACGCAGGCGCTCGACGGCCTCCTCGGCGCCGCCGATCATCATGGCGTAGCCTTCCTTGAGGCCCCACACGCCGCCGGACGTGCCGACGTCCACGAAGTGGATGCCCTTTTCGGCGAGTTCCTCGGCGCGGCGGATGCTGTCCTTGTAGTTGCTGTTCCCGCCGTCGATGACGATGTCGCCGGGCGAAAGGCGCCCCGCGAGGTCGTCAATGACGCTCTGGGTGATCTTCCCGGCGGGCACCATGACCCACACGGCGCGCGTGCCGGGTTCACCCAGCGAGGCGATCAGGTCGTCCATGCTGCGGGCCCCGCGGGCGCCCTGACGTTCGATCTGTGCGACGGATTCCTCGCTGCGGTCGTAGCCGGTGACCTCGATGCCACCCTGGGTGAGGCGAAGAACCATGTTGCCGCCCATCTTGCCCAGTCCGATCATGCCTAGTTTCATGGTTGTCCTCCCGGCGTGGAAGCGCTTCCGGCCCCCAGCCTCAACGTGCTGCACTATACGTCTGCGTCCGCGTGGCACGTCCAGGGCTGCCCCCGCGCCTTCAGGGCACATGAAGTCCTGTGGCGACTGACATGGGAAGATCGTTTGACAGAATATCGTTGCAACGATTAATTTATGTCCAGCGCCGACTGGCCCTGCCCGGACCGCTACCCTGAACCCATGCCCGATACCCCCAGCCCCGGCGCGCCCGGCAGCCTGCACCACCGCGCCTACCTCGCCCTGCAACGCCTGGCGCTGCACCAGCAGCGCCAGGGCGCCGACCTGTTCCGTGCCCACGGCCTCAGCGCTCCGCAGTTCAACGTGCTGCGCATCCTGCGCGGCGCCGGCGAGGGCGGTCTGACCTGCAGCGAGATCAGTGAGCGCCTCCTCGACCACGACCCCGACGTCACCCGCCTCCTCGACCGCCTCCAGAAGGCCGGACTCGTCACCCGCGAGCGCGACCGCCCGGACCGCCGCATCGTCGCCACCCGCCTCACCGACGCCGGACGCGAGCTGCTGACCCGCCTCGACCCGCCCCTGACCGAGCTGCACGCCCGGCAGTTCGCGCACCTGACCGACACGCAACTGCGCGACCTGCTGACCCTGCTCGCCCCCCCGGAGGACACCCCATGACCACCCGCACCGCCCCCGCCCTGAACCCCGACCTCGCCCTGCTGCTGCTGCGCCTCGCCACCGGCCTCGTGTTCGTCATGCACGGCGCGCAGAAATTCTTCACGTACACCCTTCCTGGCACCACCCAGGCCTTCACGCAGATGGGCGTGCCCGTCCCCGGCATCAGCGCCCCCGTGGTCGCCACCGTGGAACTGCTGGGCGGCCTGCTGCTGATCCTCGGCGTGTACAGCCGCGCCGCCGGGGTGCTGCTCGCCGTGAACATGCTCGTGGCCATCGCGCTGGTGCACCTGAAGGCCGGGTTTTTCAACCCGAACGGCCTGGAATTCCCACTCGTGCTGCTCGCCGCCAGCCTCGCCGTGGCGTTCGCCGGACCGGGCCGCCTGCGCGCCCCCATCGGGCAACCCTGAGTAAAGCGACACGGCGCGCCGGGCCACGGGACCACCCCGGGCCCGGCGCGTTTCCTAACCGGCCCGGTTCGGTGAAAGGGGAGACCAATGCCCGCCGGGCGCGGTGCTACGCTCCGGACATGACCGCACCCGCCCCCACCCCCGCAGCGGGCGACCTGCTGCCCCGCGCCGCACGCGGCGACCGCCTGACCCACGCCGAGATCGAGGCGCTGTACCACCAGCCCCTCCCGGACGTCGCCGCCGTCGCCCACCACCTGCGCCTCACGCGGCGCGACCCGGACACCGTCACGTTCCTGATCGACCGGAACATCAACTACACCAACATCTGCAACGTCGGCTGCAACTTCTGCGCCTTCTACCGCACCCGCCGCCAGCAGGACAGCTACACCCTGGACTACGAGCAGATCAGCCACAAGATCCGCGAACTCGAAGCGGTGGGCGGCACCCGCATCCTGCTGCAGGGCGGCGTGAACCCCGAGCTGGGCCTGGACTACTACACGGGCCTGCTGCGGCACGTCAAGGCGCACCACCCCACCATCCGCATCGACGCCTTCTCCCCGGAAGAAGTGCTGTTCATGGAGAAGACCTTCGGCCTGAGCCTCGACGACCTGCTCGACACGCTGATCGAGGCGGGTCTCGACGGGCTGCCCGGCGCGGGTGGCGAGATCCTGGAGGACGACGTGCGGGCCAAGGCTGCCCCCGCGCGCATCCGCAGCGAGGACTGGTTCCGCATCATCGACGCCGCGCAGCGCAAGGGCCTGTACACCATCGCCACCATGGTCATCGGCTTCGGCGAGACCTACGCGCAACGCGCCAGCCACCTCCTGAAGATCCGCGAGCAGCAGGACAAGGCCAACCGTGACTACGACGGCAACGGCTTCTCCGGCTTCGCTATGTGGACCCTCCAGACCGAACACACCCGCCTGCACGGCAAGGCCCCCGGCGCGACCGCGCACGAGTACCTCCAGCAGCTCGCCATCGCCCGCATCGCGCTGGACAACATCCCCAACATCCAGGCCTCCTGGCCCGCGCAGGGCTTCAAGGTGGGGCAGGCCGCGCTGTACTACGGCGCCAACGACCTCGGATCCACCATGCTGGAGGAGAACGTCGTCTCGGCCGCCGCCGGACACGACCGCCACCAAGCGACCGTGCGCGAACTGATCCGCATCGCCGTGGACGCCGGCTTCACGCCCGCCATCCGCAACAGCCGCTTCCAGATCATCGACTGGCCCGACGCGCAGGCCATCCTGAACCGCGCGCCCGAGAACCCCGAAGGGGACCGCGCCGTCGGCTCCGCGGGCTGACCTGTCCCCACCCCAGGCGGCCCGGCCCCCACGTGAGAGGCCGGGCCGCTGCTCTGTCCAGCCGGTCGGAAGCCCTCCGGCCCGCTGTCGGCCCGCCGATACCCCTTCACCACCCCCATCCAGGTCACCAGAAAGATGAGGAGGGGGGGGAGACCCACTGGCCTCACCCTCATGCCCGCGTGATCTGCTGGCGGGTGCGTCCCGAGGTGGCGCGCTGTGCCTGCCCTGGCGTTTATCTTCTGCGAAACCCGCCCCCACCCCCTAGGCGAGAGCCCTCAGACCGACTGGAGCGGCGAGGCCCGCTTCCTGCTTGAGCCAGCCGCTGAACTGCACCATGCGCTTCAGGCGGCCCATCTCAACGACCTGGGCCACCCGGACGACCTGAGCGTGCAGGTCAGCGCCGAGGCACTGTTCGAGGACGGCGAGATCACCGGCCGCACCGTGCTCAGCGCCGCCGACCTCGCGACCCTGACCGCGCACCTGCCTGAGGCGCACCACGCCCGCGTGCTCGCCTGGGCCGCCTTCGCGTACGCCCTGGAAGGCCAGGGAAACGAGGCGCGGCTCGTGATCTGGTTCGTCGAGTAGGTGGCAGGCCGCTCTCTGCAAGGACGAAGATCAGACGGTCACGCCGCGCCGGGCAGGTCGGCACCACTGCGCGCGCCACCGTCCAGCTGCACCTGCCGGGCGATATCGTCCAACGCGGCGCTGTATAGACCGGCCCCGAGACCCGGCAGCCACGCCAGTTCCAGCGTGACGTCCCCCAGGTTCGCGTGGACGCTGCGGCGCTGCCAGCCCGGCCCTTCAGCGTCTAGGACGAACTGACCGGACTGCACGAGAATTCTCACGCGGCCCTCGTCCGTCCGCGTATCACTGAAGTGACGGGTGACATTCATGCCATAAGCATACGCAGCGCCCCTGACCCGATTCATACGCCAAAGTGATGATTCCCTGACCGGCGTGCGCCCACACGGCGTTCACCGGCCCGGGCCGCGCTGCCGGACGGCCAGCACGACAGGCGGGGCGAGGTGACCCCGGACGCGTCCGGCAGGGCGTTTCGTTGCCCGTGCGGCGCGGGGGCGCCTTGAGGTGCCGGTTCGCGCCGTCCTGTCAGGATCTGACAGTGCCCGCCGTGCCCGTCTACACACCTGCGTGACCTGCGCCGCGCCGCTCCCGTAGACTCCGGGCATGTTCAACCCACCACGACGCCGGAACGCGCCCACTGCGGTGCTTCTTCTTCGCTGGGGGCGTTGAGCGCAGCCCAGCGTTCACCCACACGCCCCCGGAAGCGAGCAGCGACCGGGGGCGTGTTTTTCCTGGGGGAGGTTTCATCATGGGAATGACGATTGCAGAGAAGATCCTCGCCGCGCACAGCGGTCACGACCACGTGGTGCCCGGGCAGCTCATCGAGTGCCGCACCGACTGGGTGCTGTGCCATGAGATCACCACGCCCGCCGCGCTACGCATGCTCGAGGAACGCGGCATGGATCAGGTGTTCAACCCGGATCAGATCGTCGCGGTGCCCGACCACTCGGTGCCCGCCATGAACATCAAGGCCGCGAAGATGTACCAGAAACTCAAGAGCTGGGTGCACGAGAAGGGCATCAAGCACTTCTTCGACGTGGGCCGCGGCGGCATCGCGCACGTCGTGCTGGAGAACACCGGCCTGATGAAGCCCGGCCAGACGCTCGTCAGCGGCGACAGCCACACCTGTAACGCGGGCGCGCTAGGCACCTTCGCGACCGGTGTGGGCAGCACGGACCTCGCGGGCGCCATCTATGCCGGGAAGGTGTGGTTCAAGGTGCCCGAGACCATGCTGATCCGCGTGACCGGGCAGGCCCAGCCGGGCGTGACGCCCAAGGACATCGTGCTGGAAGTCATCAAGCGCATCGGCGCGGACGGCGCGAACTACATGGTCATGGAATGGGTCGGGGACTACGTCGATAACCTCGACATGGAGGGCCGCTTCACCCTGACGAACATGGCCATCGAGGCAGGGGGCAAGACCGGCATCGTCGCCGTGGACGACACTACCCGCGCGTACATGAGCGCCCGCGGCGTCACGCCCGACCAGTACACCGAGTACCAGTCCGACGCGGACGCCAGCTTCAAGGTGATCGTCGAGGTGGACGCCTCGGCGGTCGAGCCGACCGTGGCGTACCCGCACATCCCCAGCAACGGCCGCGTGGCGGGCAGTGACCGCATCGCCGTGTCGCACGCGTACGTGGGCAGCTGCACGAACGGCCGCATCAGCGACCTGCGCGACGTGGCCCGCATCCTCAAGGGTCGCAAGGTCGCCGAGGGCGTGCAGATGATCGTCGTGCCCGCCACGCAGGCCATCTGGAAACAGGCCGCCCAGGAGGGGCTGCTGGAGATCTTCGTGGACGCCGGGGCGAGCGTCAGCTACCCCAGCTGCGGTGCGTGCCTGGGCATGCACTCCGGGGTTCTGGGGCCGGACGACGTGTGCATCAGCTCCAGCAACCGCAATTTCGTGGGCCGCATGGGTGATCCCAGTGCGCAGATCTACCTCGCCAGCCCGGCCACTGTCGCCGCGAGCGCCGTCGCGGGCTTCATCAGCGACCCGCGCGCGTACAACGACACCATCAACGCCGCGGACTGAGCAACGGACGAGAGGAGGAGAGAGGCGTGGACCTGAACATTCTGCTGGCCGTCGCGGCCATCCACACGGTGGTGCTCGTCATTCCCGGGCCGGACGTGCTGCTCGTCAGCCAGACCGCCCTGGCCCGCACCCGCCGCGCGGCCCTGCTGGCCGGACTGGGTGTGGTGCTGGGCATCGCGTGCTGGGCGGCGCTGGCCCTGCTGGGCATCGGGCTGCTGTTCCAGGCGTTCCCCTGGATTCACGGCGCGGTGAAGGTCGCGGGCGGCGCGTACCTGCTGTGGATGGGCGTGAACCTCTGGCGCAGCAGCGCCCGGCCCGACTCGCAGTCCGCGCCCATCCAGGCGCCGATCAGCGACCTCGCCGCGCTGCGTGCCGGGTTCCTGACGAATATCAGCAACCCCAAGGCCGCCGTGTTCTTCGGCAGCGTGTTCAGCGGCGTCCTCGGGGCGCACGCGGGCACCGGCCTGAAACTCGCGGCGTTCGCCGTGATCGTGGGTCTCAGCCTGGGCTGGTTCGCGCTGGTCGCTGCGGGCATGTCCACCGCGCCCATGCAGCGCGCCTACCTGCGCGCCCGCCGGGCCGTGGACCGCGTGGCCGGCACCCTGATGCTGGGCTTCGGCGGGCTGCTGCTCGCGTCACGCGAGTAAGCTGGGTGCACCATGGGTGAAGCCAAACGCCGCAAACAACTGGGTCTGATGCCCACCGTCCATCCCTTCGAGGCGCAGCTGGACGCCGACGGCACGCTGACGTTCACGCAGGTGCCCGACGACGCCGCGCTGCGCGGGAAGATCGAACAGGCCCTGCGCCTCGCGCTGCCGTACGGCGCCGCGTGGGACAGCCAGTTCCGCACGCAGCTCGTGCTGCACGGCCGCGTGGACGGCACGCTGACCACCGCCGAGGACGTCGCCGCCCTTCCCGTCGCGCCGCACCGGCACGTGGCGGGGGAACTCACGACCGGCGGGCAGCCGCACGAGGGGGACATCCGCGTGGACGGCGGGCACGTCCGCCTGCGCGGCGTGCAGCACTCCTTCGACGGGCAGCGCTGGGAGACCTTCCCCGCGAACGCCGACCCGAACACCGCCGTGCGCCGCCTCCTGACCCACCCCGCCGCGCGCCTGACCGGCGAGACCGTCGCCTCGCTGACCGTCGAGCAGTACCGCGAGGGCCGCACCGACATTGACCCCGAACCACCCGCCGAGCTGCTCGAAGCCATCGAGGAACTCGCCCGCGAGTACCACGGCGAGACCGACGCCGAGTGGCAGGAAATCCACCTCGAACTCGCCCCGGACGCCGGGGACGAGAGCCCGGTCGCCAAGCGCGTCGTGTTCGACCTGACGCAACCCGCGCCCCTCCAGACGCCGTTCAGCCGCGCCTTCGCGGTGCTCGGCAACGTGGAGGTCGTCCCGCAGGAGGGCAGCGCCGCCTACACCCTGGACGGCGAGGAATGGGTGTCGTACGCCGACGGGCAGACCTTCGAGGGCGGCCTGCCCGCCGAACTCGCCGACATCTTCGACCTGGAGACCGTGCCCGTCACCGTGTACGCCGACGGCCGCGTCGAATGGGACGAGAACGAGATCCCCGACGAGCACGCCGATCGCCTGCGCACCGAACTGCGCGACACGACCGGCGCCGGCACCCCCGACGACTGGGCCAAGTGGACCCGGCAGATGCTGGAGAACGTGTACGCCGAGGAACTTGTCATCCCCGAGGGCACCGACCTGCCCGTCCCGACCGCCGTGCGCCTCGACATTCCCCTGGACGCCCTGACCGACCCGGACCCCCTTGCGCAGACCTTCATGGAATCCGAGGTGACCTTCGACGGTCAGGCGTGGCGCGACCTGTACGACGAGGAGGTGCCGGACGAACTCCGCGCCTACTCGCACCTGAACTGAATTTCAACCGGAGGAACGACTATGCCCACCGTGCACGTGTTTGCCCGTGATCACATCAACACCGACGAGATCATTCCCGCCCGCCACCTGACCACCGACGTGGAGAGCGAACTCGCGAAGTACGCCATGGAGGACTACGATAAGGACTTCGTGCGGCGCGTGCAGCCCGGCGACATCATCGTGGCCGGCGCGGACTTCGGGTGCGGCAGCAGCCGCGAGCACGCCGTCTGGGCGCTGCGCGGCGCGGGTGTGGCGGCCGTGATCGCCCCGAACTTCGCGCGGATCTACTACCGCAACTCCATCAACAACGGCTTCCTGGCGCTGGAATGCGACGGGATCGTGGAAGCCTTCCAGGACGGCGATCCGGCCGACCTGGACCTGATGGGCGGCACGATCACGAACACCCGCACCGGGCAGAGCCTCACGTTCGTGCCCGTTCCGCAGTTCGCGCTGGACGTGCAGAAGGCCGGGGGCTGGCTGGAGTACATGAAGGCGAACGATCAGGCGGCGCTGGAAGCCGAGACCCTGAACGCCTATTCCACTCAGGCCGGTCACGGCCACCCCGGACAGGAGGAACAGCATGCCTAAGATCGTCACCCTGCCCGGCGACGGGATCGGCCCTGAAGTGACCGCCGCCGCCGTCGCCGTCCTTCGCGAGGTCGCGCCCGACGTCACCATCGAGGAGCACCTGATCGGTGGGATCGCCTACGACACGCACGGCGACCCGTTCCCGCAGGTCACCCGCGACGCCCTGAAAGACGCCGACGCGGTGCTGCTGGGCACGGTGGGCGGCGCGCAGGACAGCGCCTGGAACCTCCTGCCCCGGCACCTGCGCCCCGAGAGCGGCCTGCTCGCGCTGCGCAAGGCGCTCGGCTGCTACGCGAACCTGCGCCCCGTGCGCGTCCAGCCCGGCCTGGAACACCTCTCGCCCCTGAAGGCCGAACTGGCGCGCGGCGTGGACATCCTGATCGTGCGTGAACTGCTGGGCGGCGTGTACTTCGACGGGGACCGCAAGATCGACGGGGACACCGCGTACAACACCATGCGCTACACCACCCCCGAGGTCGAACGCGTCGCCCGCGTGGCCTTCTGGGCCGCCGAGCAGCGCAAGGGCCGCGTGACCAGCGTGGACAAGGCCAACGTGCTGGAAGTCAGCGAACTGTGGCGCCGCGACGTCACCGCCCTGCGCGACCGCGAGTACCGCGGCGTTCACCTGAACCACGAGTACGTGGACAGCGTCGCCATGCTGATCGTGTCCGACCCCAGCCGCTACGACGTGATCGTCACCGAGAACCTGTTCGGCGACATCCTCAGCGACCTGGCCGCCGTGATCCCCGGCAGCCTGGGCCTGATGCCCAGCGCCAGCCTGGGCGACGGCGCGGGCCTGTTCGAACCCATCCACGGCAGCGCCCCCGACATCGCCGGGAAGGGCGTCGCCAACCCCGCCGCCGCGATCATGAGCGCCGGAATGCTCCTGCGCCACGGCCTCAAACGCCCCGAGGGCGCCAACCAGATCGACCGCGCCGTCGCCCTGGCCCTGCGCGAACACCCCACCCGCGACCTGGGCGGCCAGGCCGACACGCAGACCTTCACCCGCGCGGTCCTCAGCGCCCTGGAGACCTCGCCCGCCGTCGGGTAAACACCCGACACGAGGGGCGGCGGGTCACTCCGACAGGGGAGAGGCCCGCCGCTCCCGTTGCCTTCAGGGCCGTTCGAGGTGATCCAGGCGGTCGCGCAGGTCATCCACCTGCCGCTGAAGCTCAGCGCGTTTCCGGGCGCCACGCATCAACCACATCAGCGGCAGCGCCACCAGCAGCGCGATGAACAGGGTGGCCAGAAGCAGCATCACGAGTTCAAGGGGGCCGAGTGACATACCTCACCGTACGCAGGTGCGGCACGGATGGTTGCCGCGCCTCCTGTTCACGCCGCCCCGCGCGGCGCATGCTGGGGGCATGACCGACGCCGTGACCTTCCCCACCCCCGGCCGCATCCCGTACCCCGGCGGGTGTGTGCTGGAGCCCGCCCCGTACGCGCTGGACTGGCTGCTGAAGTGGCCCGCCGACGTGACCGTGAACGGGACCCTTCACGCGGGCGTGCCCGTGTTCCCGCTGCTGCGCGAGCTGCTGCGTGACCCCGCCGCGCACGGCCTGACCCCCGAGCAGGCGCAGGCCGCCCGCGACCGCTTCCTGGACAACGCCGGGCAGGCCCTGGAGGCCGAGGGTGGGCAGCGCGCGTGGCTGGAACGGGAATTCCGCTGAGCCCGGATCACTCAGCGCCCGGCTGGCTGGACGCCCTGACCCTCCCGCCCGCGCAGCCCGGCGAGACTCGCCACGCGCAGGTCACCCGCACGCTGCGAGCCGCGATCACGCGCGGTCTGCTGCCCGAAGGCACCCGCCTGCCCGGCCACCGCCGCCTCGCGGAGCACCTGGGCGTGGCGCGCAACACGCTGGTGGACGCCCTGGCGCAACTGGAACTCGAAGGGTACGTGCAGGCGCAGGGCCGCAGCGGCACTCGCGTCAGCGTCCCCGCGCACCCGCCACCCGCTACCCCGACCGTCGCGCTGCCCCTGAGCGCCTGGGCCGGGCGCGCCCTGGCCGGACAGATCGAGGACGCGGGCGGCGAGTACCTCGTGGACTTCCGCGTCGGGCAGCCCGTCCCCGAGCTGTACCCGGAAGCCGCGTGGACGCAGGCGCTGGCCCGCCGCGCCGCACAGGCCCTGCGCGCTGGACAGCCCGACGATCTCCTGGGCCCCCTGGAGACCCGCCGCGCACTGGCCGCTCACCTGAACGCCGAACGCGGCGCGCAGGTCACGCCCGACATGATCCTCCTGACCGGCGGCACGCAGGGCGCGCTGGACGCCCTGGCCCGCGTCTTCCTGGAGCCCGGACGGCTCGCAGCCGTCGAGGACCCCACCTACCCCGGCGCGCGCGCCGCGCTGGCCGCCACCGGCGCGCAGGTGCAGCCCGTCCCCGTGGACGACCGGGGCGTCCGGCCGGACCGCCTACCCGCGCAGGCCACGCTGCTGTACGTCACGCCCGGCTGCCAGTACCCCACGGGCGCCGCGCTGCCCGCCACGCGTAGGCAGGCGCTGATCACCTGGGCGCGAGGCAGCGGCGCGTTCATCCTGGAAGACGACTACGCCGCCGACCTGTACCACGCCGCCCGCCCACCCGCCGTCCTGCAGGGCGTCGCGCCCGACCGCGTGATCCTGCTCGGCTCGTTCAGCAAGAGCCTCGCACCCGTCACCCGCAGCGGCTTCCTGGCCGCCCCGCCCGACGTCGTGCGCGTCCTGGCCGCCACCCGCCCCCTCACCGACCGCGTCCCGGGCCGCCTGGACGCCCTGGCCCTCGCGGACGTCCTCGGCAGCGGCGCGTACAGCCGCCACCTGCGCCGCGCCCGCGCCGCCCTCACGCACCGCCGCGACGTGCTCGTGCAGGCCCTCGCCGAGCACCTGCCCGGCTGGACGCCCCACCCGGCACCCGGCGGCCTGCACCTCTACCTGCCGCTGCCTGCGGGGTGGACGGAAGCGCAGGCGCTGGCCGGGGCGGCTGCCCAGGGCGCAGCCGTCAGTGGCGTCGCACCCCTCGCGCAGGGCGTACACCCCCCGGCCATCCTGCTGGGGTTTGCCCACCTGACGCCGGAACAGCTGCGATTGGGCACGGCTGCACTGACGCGGGCCTGGGCCGCCCCGCCCACCTGATCCACGGGCCTCCGCGTGGCCACTGGGGGTGTGGCCTCACGTCGGCCGCACAGAGGGTACACTCGGGTGAATGCGGTTGCTGCTTGCTGCCCTGGCCCTCGTCCTGACGCTGATGTACTTCACGTTCGGACTGAGATTCGGCTATGTCACCCTGACCCCGACTTACATGCTGAACGCCACCGGGGAGAGCCGGTACGGTTTCATGACCTACGACGACAACCAGAGTGTCGGTGTGCGCGGCACCTGCGACGTCCGCAAAGGGAGTGTCACCGTGCGGCTTCTGGATCCCGGCGGTACCCAGGTGGCCGGGCAGGTCTGCCCGAAAGGGACGTGGGGGCTGGCCGCGATGGGCAAGGGGCGCCAGGGCACCTACGAGCTGGTGCTGGAGTACAAGGATTTCACCGGCACGATTGATGTCAACGAGACCCGCGAGTGACCCGGGCACTCTTGGCATCCTGAAGCTGCGCTGACAGGCCGGTCCTACCGGAGCGCTCATGTCACTCACGACTGCGGGACGCATCGGTCTTCTCACGCTGCTGGGCACGCTGAGTGCCTGTGCCCAGGTAACGACCGGGAACGATCTGCCCACCACGCCCACGCCTGACGGCAAGGTCAGGGTGCTGCGCGCTGCGAGTCTGCCCGCGACCAGCCTGACGGCCATGGGGTACTCGGACCGGCAGGTTGAGCAGGCGAAGGGTAATGGGCTGCGGCGCACGGACCTGCCCGCCATCGGCAGCGGCCTGACCCTGCTGCCCGACGGGTCGTTCCTGGGGATCACGGACCGTGGGCCGAACGAGGATCACCTGGACGCTGCGGGAAAGACGGACGGAAAAATCTTCCCCATGCCGGACTTCTCCCCGGCACTCGTGCACTTCCGGCTGGACGGCGACCGGATCGTGCCGACGGGGTACCAGGCCCTGCATGACCCTGCGGGCAAGGGGATCACCGGTCTGACGAACGTCCCAGGGGAGGAACTGCCCTTCGCGAGCGCGGGGGCGACCACGCCGCTGCCGTTCAACGTGAACGGCATGGACACCGAGGCGCTGGCCCGTTTCCCGGATGGCCGCCTGCTGGTCGCCGAGGAGACTAGAGGTGATCCGGAAATTCGGTGACAGTGTGCCGCCCGGTCGGGCGGCACACTGCTGTGATGCGGCTGAACGATGACCACTGGGCCGTGCTGGCACCGCTGATTCCCCCACTCACCAAGCACACCAAACGCGGCCGGCCACGCCGGCCCGATCGTGACGTTCTGGACGGCATCCTCTGGGTGCTGCGTACAGGCGCGCAGTGGGACGCCCTTCCGAAGGGTGACTACCCACCCAAGACCACCTGCCATGACCGCTTCCAGGAATGGAACGAACGACAGGTCTTCCCAGCCATCCTGGCTGCACTCTACGAACTCAGCGAGGAGCAACAGCTCCTCGACCTGCGCGAAGCGTTTATTGACGGCACCTTCAGTGCCGCAAAAAAGGGGGCTTGGATGTCGGCCCCACCAAGAAAGGCAAAGGCACCAAGATCATGATCATGGTCGATGCGAGCGGCGTGCCGCTCGCGGTGCACACCTGTAGCGCCAGTCCAGCCGAGGTAACGCTCGTTCAGGACACACTGGACGCCTCTTTTGGTATGGATTTCCCCGAACGCCTGATCGGGGACAAGGCCTATGACAGCGATGGTCTGGATGCGGACCTGGCAGTGCTCGGGATCGAAATGATCGCGCCCAATCGCAAGAATCGAAAGAAGACCCAGGATGGTCGGCCACTGCGCCGCTACCGGCGGCGTTGGAAGGTGGAGCGCACCATCGCGTGGCTGCAGAGCTTCCGGCGGGTCCGCACCCGAGACGAAGTCAAAGCACAGAATTTCCTGGGCATGGTTCAGCTCGCCTGCATTGTGCTTTTACTCCGACTGGTGGCGCAATAATGATGTCCCACCGAAGGGTACGGCTGCTCAGGTATGTATTTAAGCCTTAGAGGTAGTCGAAGTACCGCCCAAACCAGGTGGTGCCGTCCCACCCGGGTAAATGCTGGTTAACTCCGTCATACGGAGCATCTATATCTTCAGGACGAATGACGACATAACCCTGCGCCTCCAACCAAGGCGTGAGATCAGCAGGAAGGCCTTCACTGGAGAAGGCTCGTACGTTGCCTGTAAAGGCAAGCACCATGTTGCCGAAGGCTGAAAACCTCAGACCGACTGTGGCTGATTCGAATACAGCCCCATAGAGACTCGCAAAGTGAGACGCATCCTGAACTTGATCATCTAAAGCGAACTTCAGACCAAGTGTCTGCCCGAGCTTTTCTGCCACCTTCTTGACCTTGCGCAGTTCGTTGAGAACGTCGAAGCCCGGCGGACGCTCCCATTCCTCGTCGTGAGGGCTATCGAGGGTAAGCAACAGGTTATGAAGCTCTGGGCGCATCGGTTTCAGTGTGCCACCTTTCGGGCGACAAGCCATCCTCGAATATCCGGATCACCTGTAGTCCCAGCGTTGCCGTGCTCAGTGCGCAGGGCGAAGTGCTCGTGCGCTACACGCCGCAGGGCAAGACGCTGGACGGCGCCGCGTACCCGGTGCGGCCCATCCTGCCCGGTGTGTACCTGAACCGCCGCGTGAACCGGGGCTTCGAGAACCTCAGCCTCAGTGCGGACGGGAAGACCGCGTGGGTGACCCTCCAAAGTCCCATGGGCGACACGAAGACTGCTGCGCTCGCCGCGAGCCGCGTGCTGCGTACCCTGAAACTCGACGTGACCGATCCACTGAACGCCCGCGTGACCGGCGAGTACCTCACGCTGGGCAGTCCCATCAGCGAGTATCCCGCCAGCAAGAAACAGGCTGACCTGAAAGTCAGCGACACCACCTGGATCAGCGGGGAGAAGCTGCTCCTGCTGGAGCGGGCCAGCGGGCTTGTGCGGCTGTACGTGGAGGATTTCAGCGCCGCCACGAACATCCTGAACCGGAGCGACGAGCCCACCCTCACGCTGGAGGCCGCCCCGGACCTGAACGCGCTGGGCGTGAAGACCAGCACCCGCACCCTGATGTTCCAGTCCACCGACGCGGGCATCACCGACGACAAGCTGGAGGGGGTGGCCGTCGTCACGCCCAGCGTCGTGGCCCTGACGAACGACAACGATTTCGGTATCGGGGACAACACCACGGGGGCGCCCAGCCGACTGTGGCTCGTGCAGCTCGGCACGACGCTGCGCTGAACCGGCACTGGGCCTGCTGGTCTGCGCATCGTCCCGGGGTGTCGTCGACTGACCGGTGATGTGCCGGGTGGCTAACAGGTCTCTCAGCATTCGCCGGGTCCCTCTTCTGGCTCGGGGCCCTGCGGGTCGCCTCTGCCTTCAAGGGGCAGGGTGCTCACCCGCCGGATGCTGCGACGGCCCCGCCAGGAACCTGGGTACACTGCCCGCATGACCACGGCGCCCACCACGCTCGCCCCGGCCACCCGCGCCGGGCGAGCCACGACCCGCCAGAACCTCGTGACCATCGTCCTGGCGTGGTGGCTGATCGCGGGCGTGTTCACGGACGGCTGGGCACACAACCAGTTCGGGGAGACGCTGGAGACCTTCTTCACGCCCTGGCACGCCGCGTTCTACAGCGGCTTCCTGGCGGTCGCCGGGTGGTGCCTGTTCCTCGCGGCGCAGGGCTGGCGCGAGGGGCGGCGCGGTCTGAGGGCCTTCCCGGACGGGTACCACCTTGCCGCGCTCGGCGTGCCGATCTTCGCGCTGGGCGGCCTCGGCGACCTGACGTGGCACACCGTGCTGGGCATTGAGGTCGGCATCGAGGCGCTGCTGTCCCCCACGCACCTCCTGCTGTTCCTCGGCGCGATGCTGATCGCCGCGTCTCCCCTGAACGCCGCGTGGCGCAGCCCCGAACCCCGCGCCGCGCGCCCCGCCGTCCGCTGGGTCGCCACGCTGAGTGCCACCAGCCTGCTCGCCATGACCGCATTCATGCACATGTACCTCTGGGGCCTCCTGACCGTGCCGCAGGGCATGGGCTACGTGCAGACGCGCGGGGAACTGGGCACGATCCTCCTGACCGCCGTCATCATGGCCGCTCCGCCCCTGCTCCTGCTGCGCCGCTTCAGCCTGCCGTTCGGGGCAGTCGCCGTCATGTACGGCGTCACGAACCTCGGCATGACCCTCATGATCCTCCCCGGCAACCTCCGCGTGCCGCTGCTGGCGGTCGCCACTGGCCTCCTGATCGACGTGTGGCACGCCCTCCTGCGCCCCAGCCCCGCCCGCCCCTGGCACCTGCGCGCCTTCGCTTTCCTGCTGCCCCTCAGCGTCTGGGTGCCGTACCTCGGGGACGCCGTGTGGCGCGGCCAGACCAGCCTCAGCCTCGAACTGTGGCTCGGCGTGGCCGTCATGACCGCCCTCGGCGGCGTCGCGCTCAGCGCCCTGATCTTCCCCGCGCCCATCCCGGAAGAAGCGGTCTGAGGGTCCGAGGGTCGAAGAGTCCAGGACGTAACGGTCTGAATCTTCGACCGTGAAACACTTAAGACCCTTCAACTGTCCTTCAGTGCATGCCGTGCGGCGCGGGCAGGGCCTGTGCGCCCCGTGCCTTTAGGAGGCTGTCCAGGGTGCGGATCTCGCCGGTCTGCGTGGCGGTCACCTGCCGGGCAAGGCCAGCGACGAGCGGCTGACGGCTGCCTGTGAGGGGCCGCGCCATGAGCAGTGCGCCCTGGTGGTGGCGGCGCATCAGGCGCAGGAACTGCGTTTCGGCCTCGCGGACCGGCAGGGTCTTCAGCGAGAGGAGTTCATCGGGTGTGGCGAGGCCCATCATGCCCGCGTGCATCGCGCCGGGCGGCGCGCCGTCTGGGGCGTTCCAGCGGCGCAGCCACGCCGCCATCTGCCGGTTCTGCTCCTCCTGACCCAGCTGGATATCGAGCGCCAGGGAGCGCACCGAACGGTCCCGCGCGACCTTCAGAACGAGGACGCTCATCGTGACCGCCTGATCGTGGTGGACGCGCATGTCCTGCACGAAGCGCACCTCCGCACTGCCGGGCGCGGGCGTGGCCGGGCGGGGCTGGGCTAGCAGCAGCGCGCCGCCCACCCCCAGGCCCGCCAGGACGACCAGCGCGCCGCGCCGGTTCAAACGGACTCCGATTGACGGGCTTGATACGCCGGGTGCGTCCAGGCGGAGGCAACCTGGAGAGCGGCCACGTAGAGAGGGAGCGAAGCGGGTTCCAGGCGTGGAGTGGGCCCCCCGGGGCCTCTGCGGGTGGACGGCGAAACAGACGGAAGCCGCTTCAAGCCCCCGTCACGCCCCGCACCCCTCCTGCTCCTGGCGGTCGAAGTGCCGCTGCCGCTCCCGGAAGGCCGCCTTCTGCTCCGGCGTGGTCCGCGCGTGGCAGTGCTCGCAACTCACGCCCTCCTCGAACAGCGCGTGCGCCCGCTCGGCCTCACCCAGCGGCCAGCCGCACGAGTGACACATCACCGCCGCGCCCTCGCGCAGGCCATGCCCGACCGTCACGCGCCCGTCGAACACGAAACACTCGCCGTCCCAGCGGCTCTGCTCTTGCGGCACGTCCTCCAGGTACTGCAGAATCCCGCCCCGCAGGTGAAACACGTCCCGGTACCCGCGCTGACGCAGCAGACTCGTGCTCTTCTCGCAGCGGATGCCGCCCGTGCAGAACATCGC
Organism: Deinococcus hopiensis KR-140; assembly: GCA_943327755.2. Taxonomy (GTDB): domain Bacteria; phylum Deinococcota; class Deinococci; order Deinococcales; family Deinococcaceae; genus Deinococcus; species Deinococcus hopiensis_A. The sequence goes on along the minus strand of CALPYF020000017.1, from coordinate 2,027 downwards.
CACGCGTTTCCCCCGCAGTTCGTCGGCGTGCTCGTCCAGCCACGCCGGGAACTCCCGGAACGACTCGATCCCCGGATCCACCGCGCCCCGGAACGTCCCGGCCTTCACCTCGTAGCGGTTGCGCGTATCGATCACGACCACGTCCTCCGACTCGATCAGCGCGTTCCAGTCGCCCGGCTCGACGTACTGCCCGACCTCCCGCTCCGGCGCGACCGGCACACCCAGCGTCACGATCTCCCGCTTCAGGCGCACCTTGAACCGCCTGAAAGGCTGCGCCGACGCGCCGGACTCCTTGTACTCCAGCCCCGCGAAGCCCTCCGCGAGCAGCGCCGCGTGCAGCGCGTCGATCCCCGCGCGGCTCCCTGCGACCGTCCCGTTGATCCCCTCGGACGCCACGATCAACGTTCCACACAGTCCCCCGGCCTCACCGAGCGCCAGCAGCCGCTCTCGCAGACCCGCCGGGTCCGCCACCGCCCGGAACTGATACAGCGCCGCCACCACGAACGGCGCGGAAGAAGACATTTCAGGAGCAGGGTGAGGCACGACCGACATCCGACACAGGATAGCGGACGGGTGGAAAGGACGGTGGGAGGCGGGATTACAGCTGCCGGGCGTAGGCCATGTACGTGCTGACGCTGGGTGTGAACAGCAGTGCGGCACGGGTGAGCGGCCTACCAGAATGACGAGCAGTGTCGCCAGCAGCGAGGTCACGAGCATGGCGGCCAGGAGTGTGGTGGTGAAGCTCCAGCCGTTCTGCGGAGGCTGTACGTCTCATACAAGTTGTCAGGCGGTCGGGTGCAGAGCCACTAACGGCTCACACCTATATGAGGCAGCATGTAGCAATCCTGACGGCTACCATTGGTTGTTGTCCCTAAATGCCGCTGAGACAGCAAAGGAGGGTTCGCATGGATCCGGCAATTGGTCTCGGGATTGGCCTTCACCTGGTGGTGGCCTCGACGCCTCAAAGTCAACCTGTGGATGTCCTGATGTCACCTGCGGCAGTGCAGGCAGGCGTTCGGGTTTTCGCTTCGAGTTTCCCTACCAAAATGTTTCTCCGAATTGAGTATCCGGAGGGCACATTGTACATAAACTCTAAAACAAGAACGTTTGTCAGTCATTTAGGGAAAACTTGGAGCTATTCTGATGTTCATTGTGCGCTGAATCTTCCGATTGCAGTCAGCAGAAGGGGAGTTTTCATCTATTGTCCCGGCGGCAATACAATTATATCCTATTATAATTATTTAATCGATAGTGGAGCGGGCGGTTTCACTGGATATCCAATTAACTTCGCAAATGGCCATCTCTATATTCTGGATGCGCAAGGTGATTGGCCAATTCTAATCGATAAAGTGAATACTTGGAACCTATATGAGCCCGCGTATGCGCTGACGCCTCCTAATTTTCCGGATGCCTGTCTGAACCCGGCAACTGAGGACCCCCGTCGCTTCGTCATGAAGGTTTCGAACATCAATCAGAAATACTTCACCATGGTGTCAACTCAAGATTGCGGATACAGCATGAACATAAGTTACAATGGGCAGATTCTATTTCATGAAGTGAAAAAATGATAAGTCGAAGGTGCAGATTGATTGGCGCTCCACCTTTTTTATTTTTTGCATTATAATCATTTCTCCCGCACCGAATGGCGAAGGGTCTTCTAGTTGTTCTATTTCTCAAATAGGTACCGTCGATAATGGGAGAGTCGAGTTGATGATTCAGGTATAAGTCTGGGTTGTAGGACTAAATCAAGTCTCATGCTGGGCGTGTTCCAGCGCGCCACTCTAAACGCAAAGCAACTTCAGTTTTTTACTGATGGAGCTCTGTACCGGACATCTTCAGGTTGAGGCTGTGCTGGACGCAAAATTCCTGAACGTATGGTCGGTCGCGAATCGGCACGACAAACGGCGGTGTTTTGGGTGTGTGACCATCCCAGAACCCGCCGATCTCCAGCGTACTGAACTCACCCGCCATTTCAAAGCCTGCGTGCCCTTCCTGCGCCACGACACGCTGCAGCGTGTCGTGGACGT